>NZ_JBIBRZ010000001.1:1102078-1396490 GCF_043076955.1 Streptomyces sp. NPDC016562
CGGGGGCAAGCCGGGGGGGGCCAGGCCTAGGGGCCCGCCGGGGTGCGGGGGGGGGTGGGGGCCGCCCGGGCCGGCCGGGGCCCCCCCGGGGGGGGGGGCCCCCGGCCGGACCGGCGCTCTGTCGCTGTGCGGGGTGCGCTACGTGGAACGCGCGGCGCAGCGAGCGCCGCACCGCCTTCCGCATGGCCCACATCGTCAGGGGCGCTCCCCACCCGGCCCCTCGCATGACTATCCGGCGCATGACGGACCGGGGCGTCCAAGGGGCAAGGGCCCGGCGCAGACGCGTGCGCCTGCTCCTCCTGAACCTGAAGGCGGCCATCGCGGATGCCTCCTAGTAGGCGGGCCCTTGCCGGCGGCCGTCGTCGGGCGTCCAGCGCCTCAGGCGGCCTGGCGAGCGCGTCGGCGGGGCGAGGGTTCTTCTTCGTACGCATCCTCGTCCGCATCCTCGTCCTCGTCGTACTCCTGGTCCTCTTCGTCCTCTGCCTCCGGGGCCGACTCGTCGTCGTAGTCAGCCTCGTCCTCGCCCTCGTACTCCTCGGCGTCGCCGGCTTCGTCGTCCTCCGCGTACTCGTCCTCGTACGCGTCCTCTTCGCCGCCTTCGTCCTCTCCCTCTTCCTCTTCTCCCTCGCCCTCTTCCTCCTGCTCCTCCTGAAGCGCCTCTTCGTGGGTCCGGACGACTTCGCCGTCCTGGATCTCGCCCCGCCAGCCCTCCGGTTCCTCGGTGCTGAGGGTGGCGTAGCGCAGGAAGTGCTTGAGGTCCAGGCGCAGTCGGCGGCCCTGGGCCCGCCAGAGGTTGCCGGTCTTCTCGAACAGGCCGGACGGGTTGTACTCGACCACGATGACGATGCGTGTCAACGAGGGCGCGAGCTCGTGGAAGCTCACGCAGCCCCGGGTCGTGCCCTTGGCTCCCGAAGAGGTCCATACGATGCGGTCGTCGGGTATCTGCTCCTGCACGGTCGCCTTGAAGCTGCGGGTGGACGGCCCGACTTTGACCTTCCAGTCGCTGGTGGTGTCCTCGTCGCGTGACACGTCGCGCACGCCTTTGGCGAAGCTGCTGAAGTTCTCGTACTGCGTCCAGTGGTCGTACACCGTGCGCAGCGGCAGCCCCACGTCGATCGCCTCGACGATGTTGACGACTTTCGCGCCGCCCTTGCGGCCCTTGCCCTTTCCCTTGCCCCCGAACACCTGGGACGCGGTGTCGGCCACCTTGTCCTTCAGATTGCCGAAGGTCTGGCCGGCGAAGGCCTTGAGGGGCGAATCGCCTTGCAGGAGGCGGGCGCCGATTCCGCCGACGTCGGAGAGCTTGCCGCCGTTCTCGGCCACGTCGTAGAGCTGGTCGGTGATGTCACCGAGTTTGTCGGTCGCCTTCTCGGCCAGCTGGTCCGCCTGGGCGGAGAGGTAGCCGGACAGTTCACTGAGCAACTGGTCCAGCCCGGACGTCGATTCCTTGTCGCTGGCGCGGTGTGACGTTGCCATGGCACTACCTCCGCGCGGACGGCCTGCGGGCCGTCGTCTTCTTGGCGGCCGTCTTACGTGCAGGGGTGCGGCCCGTGGTCTTCTTCGCGGCTGTCTTGCGTGCGGGACTCTGGCCCGTGGTCCGCTTTGCGGGTGCCGCCTTTCCGGTGCTCTTGGAGGCGGGCCTGGAGGGTGCGGCCTTGGAGGAGGCACCGGAGGCGCTCTTCCTGGCGGTTGTGGTCTTCGCCGCCGGCCGTTCGCTCGCGGTCTTCTTCGCCGCGGCCTTCTTGGCGGGAGCGGCCTTCTTGGCCGGAGCCGCCTTCTTCGCCGACGCGGCCTTCTTGGCCGGAGCGGACTTCTTCGCGGGCGCCGCCTTCTTGGCGGGCGCGCTCTTGTCGGCCGTCGCGCTCTCTCGGGCGGTGGCGCTCTTGCGGGCCGGAGCCGTCTTCCGCGACGGAGCAGTCTTGCGGGAGGCGCTCGCCGGTCGCTCGGCCTTATGCGCAGAACCGGCCCGGGACGTGTCGGCGCGGCTGCGGGCCGTCCGACGCCGGGGTGGCGGCTCTTCCTCCTCCTCTTCCTCCTCCGGCTCCTCTTCCTCCTCTTCCGGCTCCTCCTCTTCCGGCTCCTCCTCTTCGGGCTCCTCCCCTTCGGGCTCCTCTTCCTCCGGTTCCTCTTCCTCCGGCTCCTCCTCCGCCGCGTCCTCGGGTTCGCCGTAGTCCTCCTCGGCCTCCTCGTAGTCCTCGGACTCGGCCTCGTCCTCGTAGGGTTCTTCTTCGCCCTCCTCGCCCTCCTCGTCCTCCTCGTCCCGCCGGCCGCCGACGCGAGTGAGCTCGCTCGTGCGGTCGTGCAAGGAGTCGGCGAGGCTGGCCAGCTTGCGGTCGGCCGCAGCGCTCAGGGCCCGCTTGCCGGCATCGAGGGCTTCCCCGCGCAGCTGATCGCCGAGGTCTGCGAACTGCGGCATCTCTTTGACTTTGGAGAGGCCTTCCGTCAGCAGCTGCCCCGGTTCGAGGCCGAAGCGACGGCCGGCGAGGTAGGTCGCGGCGGCGAACGCCATACGGCCCTTCTTGGCCCGGCCGAGCACATAACCCCCGGCCAGAGCGGCTGCAAGAGCGATCTTGGTGGTGTCCTGCATGATCATCCCCTTTGACAAGGGCTGCGGACCCTGCGCGGGCGGTCTCTGAGGCTCCTGCCCTCCCAGCAAGACTTATGCGCGCATTTGATGACATTCTGGTTTGTGAGAGGCCGTCTCCCCGAGGGAGGGGTTTATGGCCGCAGCAGAACCTGCACGCCCACGGCGGGTGCCTCCGCACGCTGCCGACACGGGCGAGGAGCAGGGCAGGCAGCCGTCCCGGCGCGCTGCCCCCCGGCGAAGGGCAAATGTCCCCAAGGCCGCGGCGGCGATGCGCTCAGCCGCCGAACAGCTCGCCGAGCTCCTCGGCCGGTTCCCGGATTCCGTCTCCTCGCTCAAGCCGACCGAGGACGGCTGGGAAGCGCAGGTGGAGGTGGTGGAGCTGGAGCGCATCCCCGACACCACCAGCGTGATGGCCAGCTACCGCGTCACTCTGGACGAGGAGGGCGAGCTGGTCTCCTACGAACGCACCCGCCGCTACAGCCGGGGAATGATCGACCGGCCGACCTGAGAGCAGGCCGCCGGGGAAAGGAGGCGCCATGACCATGGTGCCGCAGGGTGGCAGCGCCGTTGCCCGAGGGGGAGGCAATACGAGCAGCCTCTACGACGTCCTGGAACTCATTCTCGACCGCGGTCTGGTCATCGACGTCTTCGTCCGGGTCTCCGTGGTGGGCATCGAACTCCTGAAGATCGACGCACGCATCGTCGTGGCCAGCGTCGACACCTACCTCCGCTTCGCCGAGGCGTGCAACCGCCTCGACCTCGAAGCGGGCCGCAAGGCACCGGCCCAGCTGCCCGACGTCGTGGGGAACATGGTGGAAGGGGGCGCCCGCGGGAAGTCGAAGGGTGCTCTGACCGGCGCCGTCGAAGCGGTGACCGACTCCCTGTCCCGCAGGTCGTCCCGCTCGCAGGAGCCGGAGGAGGACGAGGAAGAAGAGGAGATGGAGGCTGCCCCCAAGCGGCGGCGCCCCGCCCGGCGCCCCGTACGCCGGGAGAAGGAGTAACCGATGGCGCTCTACGTGTACGCGATCACCGCCAAGGCCCATCCGCACCGCTTCGACGGCATGCACGGCGTCGGTTCCCAGGAGACGCCCGTGCGCACGGTGACGGCAGGGCCCCTGTGCGCGGTCGTCAGCGAGGTCTCCGAGGAGATCCTGCCCAAGCGCCGGGACCTGCTCGTCCATCAGGAGGTGCAGGAGCGCCTGATGGCGGACGGGGTGGTCCTGCCGATGCAGTTCGGCTACATCGCCCCGGACGAACTCGCGGTGCGTCAGGCCCTGGAGGAGAACACCGACGCCTACCTCAACGCGCTGCAACGCCTTGAGGGTTGCGCCGAGTACCACGTACGCGTCGCGCAGGAGGACGAGGCGCCGTTGCTGCACCAGATCCTCGGGGACGTGCCCGAGGCGCGGGACCTCAACGACCGTATCCGTGCCGGGGACCCGGATCCGCAGCTGCCGCTCGCCCTGGGCGAACTGGTCGCGCACGAGGTGGAGGCACGGCACCAGACGCTGGCGGCCGGTCTGGTCGAGGCGTTGGTGCCCTTCGCCCGCGAACACGTCACGCATCCGCCCACCGGGGACGACTTCCTCAACCTGTCGCTCCTGGTACCGGACGAGAAGAAGGACGACTTCATGTCGGCGCAGGCGAACCTGGCCCGCGAGATCGGCGGCGGCGTGAGCATGCGGTTCAGCGGCCCGCTGCCCCCGTACAGCTTCGTGTAGGGACCGGCGGCCGCTCTCGGCGGAAGGAAGGAGGACCATGGGCCTGCTGACGCACCTGCTGACGCTGCCCCTCGCGCCGGTGCGGGCGGTCACCTGGGTAGCCGAACGCGTCGTGGAGAAGGCCGAGGAGCAGTACTACGACCCCGCCCCGATCTGGCGCGAACTGTCCGACCTGGAGCAGCAACTGCTCGCGGGGCAGATCGACCAGGAGGAGTTCGAACTCCGGGAGGACGAACTGATCGACCGCCTGCAGGAGATCGCAGCGTTCCGGAACCGGACGACCTGACCAGCGAAGCGAGGCCGCCACCGTGACCGAACCCCTCCCCGGCCGACTCGGATCCTTCCCGTCCCGCGCGCCCGCGCCGTACGGGTCCAGTTCCTCGTCCAGCCTCGCCGACATCCTCGAACGGGTCCTGGACAAGGGCATCGTCATCGCCGGGGACATCCGCATCAACCTGCTCGACATCGAACTGTTGACGATCAAACTCCGGATCCTGATCGCTTCCGTGGACAAGGCCAAGGAGATGGGCATCGACTGGTGGGAGCACGACCCCTCCCTCTCCTCGCGTCACACCGGGAGCCCACTGGAGCAGGAGAACCGCCGCCTGCGCGCGGAGCTGGAGGCTCTGCGCCGCGATCGGATCGGCGAACGGGCCGGCGCGGAAGGCACAGAGAGCGTGGAGGGTGCAGAACGCGCCGAAGAACCCGGCGGGCCGGCCGGCGGGACCCGGCGGGGGCGTGCGCAGTGAACACCGACGAGCCCCTCACCTACGTCTATGCCGTCGCGCGCCAGACCGAGCCGCTCGGGAAGCTCCTCGCCACCCTGCGCGGCGTCGGCGGGGCTCCGGTGGGACTCCTGGCCGATCCGTCCGACGCGGGACCGGCCCCCCTCACGTTCGTCGTCAGCCCGGTACCGCACGGCGAGTTCGACGAGACGGCTCTGAAGGATCACTTCGAGGACCTGCGGTGGCTGGAGGAGGTCGCCCGCGCCCACCACGACGTCGTGCAGGCCGTCGCGGCCCGCGCCACGGTCCTGCCCCTGCGCCTGGCCACGGTGTACCAGAACGACAGCCGGGCCGGCCGCGCCCTCGCCGGGCAGCACGAGACCTTCGCCCGGCGCCTGGCCGAGCTCGACGCCCACACGGAGTACGGCGTCAAGATCTACCTGCCGCCGCCCGCCGGCCCCGCCACCCCCCAGCACCCGGCCGACGCCGGTGCGGCCGCCCCCACCACCCCCGGCAAGGCGTACCTCCAGCGCCGCAGGGCGCAGCACCACGTCCGAGAAGCGGTCTACGGGCAGGCGGAGCAGGCTGCGGCGGCCATCGAGGCGATCGCCGCCCGCTACACCACGCAGCGCGTACGCCACGCCCCGCAGAGCGGCGCTCTGTCCGGACCCCAGGAGAACGTACTCAACGACGCCTACCTCGTCCCCGACGAGCACGCCGAGCAGTTCCGGGCGGCCCTCGCGGACGCTGCCCGCGACTTCCCCGACCTCCGCGTCGAAGTCACCGGCCCCTGGGCCCCGTACTCCTTCGCCGGCCCACCGGCCGAGGCCCCGGACCCGGCCGGCACCGAGGAGCGGGCGCCATGACCCTCGCGGAGCACGGTGAGCCGCTGCCCGGCCGCCAGGTGGCCCTGGTCGACCTGCTCGACCGGCTGCTGAGCGGCGGAGTGGTGGTGGCCGGGGACATCGTGCTGTCGATCGCGGACATCGACCTCGTCCGCATCTCCCTGCGGGCGCTGATCGTGTCCGTCAGCTCGGAGGACGCCCCCGCCCCGACGGAGTCCGGGGGCCCGCAGTGAGCAGTCAAGAACGCCCGCCCGAGCACGGGCATCCGCGTCCGGGAAGGCTCCAGGACGTCGGCGACGGCATGTCGCGCGCCTTCCGGCTCGTCCAGGCACCCCCGGCCCGCCAGGACGCGCCGACTCGCCCTGCCCAGCGCATCCGCGCCGACCGCGAGAGCGTCGAGGAGGACCTCCTCAAACTCGTCCTCACCCTCGTCGAACTGCTGCGCCAGCTCATCGAACGCCAGGCCCTGCGCCGCGTGGACGCGGGCGGCCTCACCGACGAACAGGAAGAGGAGCTGGGCGCGACCCTACTCGCCCTCCACGACAGCCTCGCCGACCTGTGCGCCGAACACGGCTACGCACTGGAAGACCTCAACCTCGACCTGGGCCCGCTCGGCCCCCTGCTCCCCCGTGGGGACTGAAGGCGGGGAATGGGAGGCCGACCACGGCCCCGGCTCAGTCCCTGGCCCGGACGAAGAGCCGGTAGAGGAGGAGCAGGATGAGGGAACCGACGATGGCGGCGATCCAGGTGGAGAGCTCGAAGAAGCCGTCGACGGAGTCGACGCCGAAGATGACCTTGCCGAGCCAGCCGCCCAGGAGGCCTCCGGCGATGCCGATGAGCGGGGTGACGATGCAGCCGCCCGGGTCCTTGCCGGGCATCAGGAACTTCGCGATGATGCCGGCGAGCAGTCCCAGCACGATCCAGCTGATGATGCCCATGGCACGCCCCTTCTCTCCACATACATCACATAAAGCCTGTGTAAGTCCGTTTGCCCGCCTTTCGCATTTCAAACCGCGGTCGGATGCCGGACGGGGCGGCTATTTCACCGAGCCCGCCATCACGCCTTGGACGAAGTGCCGCTGGAAGGCGAAGAAGACGACCAGCGGGACCACCAGGGACAGGAACGCACCCGGCGCGAGGACGCCGATGTTGCTTCCGAACTGCCGCATCTGGGATTGCAGCGCCACCGTGAGGGGCTGGGACGAGCTGTCCGCGAAGAGCAGCGCCACGAGCATGTCGTTCCAGACCCAGAGGAACTGGAAGATCGCCAGGCTGGCGATGGCCGGACGGCCCAGGGGCAGGACGAGCCGGGAGAAGATGCGCCATTCGCTGCCGCCGTCCATCCGGGCGGCCTCCAGCATTTCGCGCGGTATCTCGGCGAAGTAGTTGCGCAGCAGGAAGATCGCGAACGGCAGCCCGTAGGCGACGTGGAACAGAACGACGCCTGCGATCGTCCCGAACAGTCCCACCGCCCCGAAGAGCTTCGCCACGGGCAGCAGCCCGATCTGCACGGGTACGACCAGCAGACCGACGACCACCAGGAAGATGCCGTCCCGGCCGGGGAAGTCCAGCCAGGCGAAGGCGTATCCGGCCAGTGCGGCGATGGCGACCACCAGGACGGTGGTGGGCACGGAGATCAGGACGGTGTTCCCGAAGGCCTCCGCGATGCCGGAGTCCTTCAGCAGCGCGCCGTAGTTGTCCAGGGACAGCTGCGAGGGGTCGGTCAGCGCGGTCCACCAGCCGTCGGAGGCGTTGTCGCGCTCGGAGCGCATCGAGGACAGGAACAGGCCCGCCAGGGGGGTGATCCATACGAGGGCGACGAGGATCAGTACGCCCTGGACGACGGAGTTGCGCAGCAGTCCCGACAGCCGGCCCCTGCGGCGCGGCCCGGCCGCGGACGGGGCGGGGACGGGCCGCAGCGCTGCCGTCCGCCGGGACGGCGGGCGCTCGATGGTGCTGTGGCCGCTCATGCGCCGCTCCTTCGGAAACGCCGGATGTTGAAGAGCATCGCCGGGACGACCAGCAGCAGGAGCACCACGCTGAGCGCGCTGCCGAGCCCCTGGTCGTTGCCGCCGCCGAAGGAGACCAGCCACATGCGGGTGGCCAGTACGTTCGCCTCCTCCTGGACCGGGCCGGGGGCGATGATGTAGACGAGGTCGAAGACCTTCATCACGTTGATCACCAGGGTCACGAAGACGACGGTGAGCACCGGTGCGAGCAGCGGCACGGTGATCTTGCGGAAGATCTGGCCCTCGGTGGCGCCGTCCATCCGCGCGGCCTCCAGCGCGTCGCGCGGGATGGCCGCGAGGCCGGCGCCGATCAGCACCATCGCGAAGCCGGTCCACACCCACAGGTAGGCGGCGATGATGGCCGGTGTCACCAGGGCCGGGCTGAGCCAGTTCACGCCCTGGTAGGGGGCGGCGAAGTTGGCCGCGGGCAGCCTGACGGTGTACTCGCCGTCGGCCAGGCCGGTGAGGCGGAACGATCCGTCGTCGGCCGTGGTGGCACGGGCGGCCACGCGGCCGTCCCGTACGGCCTCGACCGTCATGCCGGGCAGTCCCTTCTCGCCCGGGTCGACCGTGCCCGGCGTGCCGGCGCCGCCGGGGGCGAAGTCGAGGTAGGCGACGCCCGCGATCACGTCCGGGCCGGGCGCTGCGTCGGCCGCGGGGCGCGCGGCCTTCGCCGCGGCGGGCATCGCGTCGGGTGCCACTCCGACGAAGCCGAGGCTGAGCGGGCGGCCGGGGCGTACGGTCGCCTCGGTGCGGTACGGCCCGCCCGCCCCGCCGGTCAGGCCGTGACCCTCCCGGGCCCGGGCCGTCGGGTAGGCGGCGCGGTCGGTGAAGGCGTCGTGGACGCCGACGACGGCGGCGTTGAGCACACCCCGGTCCGGGTCCTGTTCGTAGGCGAGCCGGAAGATGATGCCCGCGGCGAGGAACGACACGGCCATCGGCAGGAAGAGCACCAGCTTGAACGCGGTGGCCCAGCGCACCTTCTCGGTGAGCACGGCGAGCATCAGCCCGAGGCCGGTCAGCAGGAGGGGGGCCACGACGACCCAGATGGTGCTGTTGCGCAACGCCTTGAGGGTGGCCGGGTCGTCGATGATCGCCGCGTAGTTTCCGGCTCCGACGAAGCGCTCGCCGCCGGCGTCGAAGAAGCTGCGGCCGATGGAGAAGACCACCGGGTAGACGACCAGCGCGCCGAGCAGCAGCAGGGCCGGGAGGACGAAGACGACCGCGAGACGGCGTTTCCTTCGCTGGGCCCGGCGCCGCGGGTTCGCCGCGGCGCGGGCGGTCAGGGTTTCAGCCATGGTGTGCGCCTCAGTTCCCGTAGGCCTTGGCGGCCTCGGCTTCGAGCTTCGCGGCCGTGCCCTGCGGGTCCGACGGGTCGCGCAGGAAGTCCTGGAGGACCTTCCACTCGCCCGCGCCCTTGGTGCCGCCGAACGCGGCCGGGGCCTGGTCCGACATGTCGAAGCGGATCGAATTGCCCGCCGCGATCAGCGAGTTGGCGGTGCTGCGCGTGGTGTCGTCGCCGTACTTGGCGAAGTCGACCTCGTTGTTCGGGGAGAGGAAGCCGCCCGCGCCGGCCCAGACCTCGGCCGCCTCGGCGCTCGCCAGGAACTCGACCAGCTTCATGCCGGCCTGGCCGTTCTTCCCGCCCTTGAGGACGACGGCCGCGTCACCGCCGCTGACGACCGGCATCTTGCCGCCGTCGACCGAGGGGAACGGGAAGAACGTGGCGTCCTGCCCGAGCTTCTTGCCGAACTGGCCCTTGGCGACGCCGCCGACGAAGTCGCCCTCGTAGACCATGCCCGCCTTGGGCTCGGGGCCGAAGACCTGCGCGACCGACGTGGGGAAGTCGGTGCCGAGCGCCGCCTGGGCGCCGCCGGCGACGAGCTGCTTGTCCTTGAACAGCTCCCCGAGGGTGGTCAGGGCCCTGACGACGCTGTCGTCGGTCCACTTGAGCTTGTGCTGGGCGAGCTGGTCGTACTTCTCCGGCCCGGCCTGGGAGAGGTAGACGTTCTCGAACCAGTCGGTGAGGGTCCAGCCGTCCTCGCCGGCTATGGCGAAGGCCGGACGGCCGGAGTCGGCGAGGGTGCGGCCGGTCTTCAGCATGTCGGCGTAGCTCTTGGGCACGCTGACGCCGGCCTGCGTGAAGGCCTCGGGGGCGTACCAGACGGTGGACTTGTGGGCGGCCTTGAAGTAGAGGCCGTAGTAGGTGCCGCCGACGGTGCCGTACTCCTTCCAGACGGGGGCGAGGGTGGAGTCGGCGGTCTCGGCGGCCTCGCCGGACAGGGGCTGGAGCCAGCCCTCCTTGGCGAACTGCTGGAGCACGCCGACCTGGGGGACCATCACCACGTCGGGCGCGTTGCCGCCCTCGATCTTGCTTCCCACGAAGGTGGAGACGTTGTCGCCGGAGGGGACGAAAACGGTCTTGGCGCCGGTCTTCGCGGTGAAGGCGTCCAGGACCTTCTTGAAGTTCTCCTGTTCGCTGCCGGTCCAGACGCCTGCCACGGTCACGGTCTGACCGTTGAGTTCGCCGCCGCTGGCGGGGCCGGTGGCGCCGCCACAGGCGGTGGCGCCGAGGGCGAGGGCGAGGGCCGCCGCCCCGGTGGCCGTGGTCCGTCGGGTCGTCTTGCCGGGTCGTCGCATGATGAGGTCCTTTTCTTCGCGGGGTCGGGCGGAGGTCGGGCGGGGAGGTGGGGACGGGAGGTCGGGAGGTCGGGGGCGCCGGGTCGCCGTCGCACCCCGGGGATCAGGGGGCCGGGTACTCCCCCGTCCACCAGGCGGCGGTCGCCGCGGGGAGCACGCCGTCGGGGCAGGGTCCGCTGGCGAGCAGCGGAGTTCCCCGTACGGGGGCGGGCACAGGCTGCGTGCCGAAGTTGACGGCGCAGACCAGGCCGTCGCCCCGGGCGATCGCCAGCACCTGCGCCGGCGCGTCCAGCCAGCGCAGGGTGCCGTCGCCGAGCTGCGGCAGGGTGCGCCGCAGGTGGAGTCCGTCGCGGTAGAGGTGCCAGAAGGAGCGGGTGTCGGCCAGGGCGCGGTCGGTGGCGTGTTCGGCGAACCACTCGGGCTGCGGCAGCCACGGCTTGGCGCCGAGCGCTTCCTGGCTGAAGCCGAACGGGGAGGCGTGCCCGGACCAGGGCAAGGGCACGCGGCAGCCGTCCCGGACGTGTTTGCGGCTGCCGGTGCGGCGGAAGATCGGGTCGGTGAGGACCTCGTCGGGCAGGTCGAGGACTTCCGGGAGGCCGAGTTCCTCGCCCTGGTAGACGTAGGCGGCGCCGGGCAGGGCGAGCATCAGCAGGGCCGCGGCGCGGGCGCGGGCGGCCCCCAGTCCGCTGCCCTCGACCCCGGGTTCGCCCGCGTAGCGGGTGACCGTACGGACCTGGTCGTGGTTGTTGAGCACCCAGGTGACGGTGGAGCCGGTGCCGGCGATGTCGCGCATCGCCTCGGTGATCGTCGTGCGGAAGGCGTCGGCGTCCCAGGGTGCGCTGAGCAGGTCGAAGAAGAAGGCCTGGTGCAGCTCGTCGGGCCGGACGTACTCGGCGTGCTCGCGCGCGGTCGGCACGGACACCTCCCCGACCAGCAGTCGCTCGTGGCCGTCCCGGGCGGTGTACTCCTCGCAGACCGAGCGCCAGCGCCGCCACACGTCGTGGACCTCGGGCTGGTTCCAGGCCAGCTGGTTGACGGCGTCCCGGGCCCGCTCGTCGGCTCCGGGATCGTCCGAGTCGGGCAGGTCGGGGTGCTTGAACAGCCCGGCGGCGACGTCGATGCGGAAGCCGTCGACACCGCGGTCCAGCCAGAAGCGCAGCACCCGCTCGAACTCGTCGCCCACCGCGGGGTCGCGCCAGTTCAGGTCGGGCTGCTCGGGCGTGAAGAGGTGCAGGTACCACTCGCCGGGGGCGCCGTCGGGCTCGGTGATCCGGCTCCAGGCGGGACCGCCGAACATGGCGCGCCAGTTGTTGGGGGGCTGCGCCCCGTCCGGACCGCGGCCGGGGGCGAAGTGGAAGCGGGAGCGCGCCGCGCTGCCCGGCTCCGCGGCGAGCGCGGCGCGGAACCACGGGTGCTCGCTGGAGCAGTGGTTGGGGACGATGTCGAGCAGCAGCTTGAGCCCGAGGCGGCGGGCGTCGGACACCAACCGGTCGAACTCGGCGAGGTCGCCGTAGACGGGGTCGACGCCGCAGTAGTCGGCGACGTCGTAGCCGTGGTCGTGCTGGGGCGAGGGGTAGAAGGGGCTGAGCCAGATGCCGTCGACACCGAGCTTCCTGAGGTAGGGAAGCCCGGCCCGTACGCCGGCCAGGTCCCCGACGCCGTCGCCGGTGCTGTCGAGGAAGCTGCGGACGTAGACCTGGTAGATCACCGCGTCGCGCCACCAGGGGCCGGACGCGGTGGAGCTACGGGTGGGGTGGCCGGTGCCGGCCGGAAGGGTGCTGAGCATCTCGCGTCGACCTGTCTCTGCTGCATGCGAGAGCGCCCCAGATCGGGGCGCTGTTATGCATGCATGTTAAGTAGCAGCGACTGGAAGGTGTCAACGATGTGTCCAGAAACAGCGAAAAGCTGGGGTGGTTTGTACGGAAACACCCCAGTGCATAGAGAAGGGCCTCTACTTAACATGTAAGTAGAGGCCCTGAAGGGGAGGGAGTGACGGAGCGACGCAGTGACGGAGCGGGTCAGCCCCTGCGGGAGATGGCCCCGAGCTCGCGCGCCAGACGCTCCGCCGCCTGCTCCGGCGTCTGACGCAGCGCCATCAGGTCCTGCCCGACGGCCTGCACGGCGAGGCTCACCTGGTCGTAGCGCGGACTCTTGGGACGTGGCACCGCCGACAGCACGCTCTGGCGCAGCGTCGGCAGGTACGGGTACGCGCGGATCAGCTCGGGGTCCTCGTACAGCGCCGCGCGCACCGGGGGCAGCGAGCCCTCGGTGAGCACCCGTCGCTGGACCCGCTCACTGGTGAGGTAGGAGATCAGGTCGGCCGCCGAGGCCGGATGCCGCGCATGGCTGCTGACGGCGAGGTTGGACCCGCCGAGCACACTGGTGCCGGGCCCGTCGGGCCCGGGCAGCGGCACGGCGCCGAACCGGCCCGCGACCTTCGAGCCCTCCGCGCTCGCGTCGGCGTACACGTAGGGCCAGTTCCGCAGGAAGAGCAGCCGGCCGTCCTGGAACGCCTTGCGGGACTCCTCCTCCTTGTAGCCGAGGGCCTCGCGCGCGATCCAGCCGTCCCGCACGCCGTCGGCGAGGAACCGCAGTCCGGCGCGCGCCGCGTCGGAGTCCACGCTCACCCGGGCGCCGTCGCCCTCCAGGATCGAGCCGCCCGCCGAGTGCACCGCCTCGGTGACGTTGACGGTGAGCCCTTCATACGGCAAAAACTGCCCGGCGTAGCCGTCCAGTCCGTGTTTCGGGGCGATCGTGGATGCCTGGCGGACCAGATCGGACCAGGTGCGCGGTGGCTGCTCGCCCTCCTGGTCGAGGACGTCCTTGCGGTAGTAGAGCAGGCCCGCGTTCGTGACGTACGGGACCGCGTACAGCCGGCCGTCGAAGGTCGCGGTGTCGACGACCGGCCGCAGGAAGGCGTCCAGGGGGAAGCGGTCGCGGTCGAGGGGGGAGATCCATCCGGCCGCCGCGAACTCGGAGGTCCAGGCGACGTCGATGTTCAGCACGTCGAACCGGTCGCGGCCCGATCGCAGTTCGCTGATCATCTGGGCGCGGGTCTCGTCGGCCGAATCGGGCAGTTCGACGAGGGTGACGCGTTCGCCGGGATGGTCGTGGTTCCAGTCGTCGAGCAGCGGCGAGAGGTAGTCGGTCAGGTCGCCCGCCGTCACGAGCGTCAGGGGCCCGCGGCCCTGCGAGGCCGCGCCCCCGTCCGTACGGACGCCGAAACCCGCGTACCCGGCCAGTACCACCGCCGCGACCAGGAGAGCTCTACCCGCGGCATGCATCCACCGCATAGATTCCTCCCAGTGCGCGATCCGGCTGCGCCGCCGACCTCGCGGCCTATATATACCCGTTAGGCATGGGCGATACTAGACGCCCAGGCGGAGAAGGCGGGCCGCCGAGCCACGTGGTCCGTGGCCGGGTGAACCGTTGACTACCGAGGGCGAAGGAGGGAGAGCGAGTGCGGCTGGCGCTCCTTGCACTCCTCACCCGTAGCCCTGCGCACGGTTACGAGCTCAAGCAGGACCTTGAGAAGCTCCTGGGCGCCGCGTACCCTCAGCCGAACGTCGGCCAGATCTACGTCACCCTCGGCCGGCTGGAGAAGAGCGGCCTGATCGAAGGCGAGGACGTCGAGCAGGCGGGCCGCCCCAACAAGCGCACGTACCGGCTCACGGACGCCGGGCGCGAGGCCGTGCTGGCCTGGTTCGAGGAGACCGCGGAGGAGCCCCGGGTACGGGACGAGTTCTTCATGAAGCTCGCGCTCGCACCGAGATCGGGTCTGGCCGACCCGGTCGCACTGATCAACAAGCAGCGGCGCCAGTACCTCAACACCATGCGGGACCTGTCGAAGCTGGCCGCGGCCGAGGACCGCGACAACAAGATCTCCCACCTGCTGATCGAGGGCGCCATGCTGCATCTGCAGGCCGATCTCGACTGGCTCGAACGCTGTCAGGAGGAGCTGGAATGAGCGAGGACGCCACCGCTCCTGCCGTGCCCATCGTGCGGGCGGAGGGCCTGACCAAGACCCATCACGGCGAGGGCGCGCCCGTGCACGCCGTGCGCGGGGTGGACCTGTCCGTCCAGCCCGGCGAATTCGTCGCCGTCACCGGACCGTCGGGAGCCGGCAAGTCCACGCTGCTGCATCTGATCGGCGGCCTCCAACGGCCCGACAGCGGGAAGCTGTGGCTCGACGGAGAGCGGGTCGACACCTACCGCGAGGCCCGCTGGGCGGTCCTCAGGCGCCGCAGCATCGGCGTCGTCTTCCAGTTCTTCAACCTGGTCTCCAACCTCACCGTCGCCGACAACGTCGAACTGCCCGCCCTGCTGGCCGGCGCCTCGCCCAAGGCCGCCCGCGCGTCCCGCGCCGAGCTCCTCGCCGAACTGGGCCTCGAAGGCCGCGAACGGTCGATGCCCGGTGAGCTGTCGGGCGGCGAACAGCAGCGCGTCGCGCTGGCCCGCGCCCTGGTCAACCATCCCGCGCTGCTCCTCGCCGACGAACCGGCCGGGAGCCTGGACAGCAAGGGCACCCGCGAGGTGCTGCGGCTGCTCTCCCGGTTCCACCAGCGCGGCCAGACGATCATGATGGTGACCCATGACGCCCGGATGGCCAGTGCCGCCGACCGCGTCATCAGCTTCTTCGACGGGCGCATAGCCGACGACGCGCAGCTCGGCGGCGCGGGCCGCACACCCCCCGGCGGCGTTTCCGGCGTACTCGAACTGAAGGAGTGAGCGTGCGGGCCACTCTGCGCTGGGCGCAGGCCGACGTGCGCGCACACCGGGGCGAAGCCCTCTTCGTCGTGCTGGCCAGCGCCGGGGTCATCGCCTCACTCCTGCTGGCCGGCGCCCTGTTCAGTTACGCCGCGAACCCCTGGCAGCGCGTCTTCAACCAGTCCCACGGCGCGCACATCTGGCTGCACACCCGCGCCGGCGCGAACATGGACGCGCTGTCCGGCGTGGACGGGGTCGCGGCCCTCTCGGGGCCTTTCCGTACGACGGCGACCACGGTCGACTCGCACGGCGCGCGAGCCGGGGTGACGCTCCGGGCGGCCGCCGAGCCGCCCGCGGAGACCGGGCGGCCCCTCCTGACGGCGGGCAGTTGGCCGGGCCGGTCGGACGACGACGCCGGAGCCGGAGCCGGGACCGACCAGGGCGCGGGCGCCGTCGTGCTGGAGGCCTCGGTCGCGCGGGCACTGTGGGCGGAGCCGGGCGACACCGTGCGGGTCACCGGACCGGACGGCGCCCCGCACGCCGTGCGCGTGAGCGGGATCGCCGAAGTGGCGGAGCCGGGCTACCGGCCGGGCGGCGGACCCGGCATCGGCTGGGTGCTGCCCGGCACGCTCGACGCGATCGCGCACGGCGACACCGGACAGAGCGTGGGGCTGCGCCTGGAGGATCCGGAGGACACCGACTTCATCGTCCAGCGCGCGGTGACCGTACTCGGCGCGGACCGGGTCGCCCAGGTCACCAAGTGGCAGCAGGCACGGGCCGAGGCGGGCGGGGACGACCGGCTCCTGGGAAAGATGTTCGCCGTTTTCGGGCTCGGCGCGCTGCTCGCGGCGGCGCTGGCCGCGTCGGGAGCGATCGGCGCGCGGGTGCGCGGCCAGCTGAGGGACATCGCCGTCCTCAAGGCCATCGGCTTCACCCCCGGCCAGGTGACCCGCGGTTTCCTGGTGCAGCACCTGGCCTTCGCGCTGCTCGGGGTGGCCCTCGGCACGGCCGCGATCGCCGCTCTGGGCGCCCGGATACCGGGGCGGATCGGCGAGGCGGCCGCGGTGTGGCAGGGCCTGCCCGGCCACACCGCGCTGATGATCGGCATCCCCTGGGGCGCGGTGCTGCTGATCGCGGCGGCGACCGGGCTCTCCGCCTGGCGGGCCGGACGGGTGCCCCCGGTGCCGGTGGCACGGGCCGCGCTGCCCTCCGCCGCGCCGATGACCGCACTCGGCAGGCGGGCCCTGGGGATGCGGGTGCCTCCGGCCCTGGTCCTGGGCTGGCGGGCGGCGTTCGCGCGGCGCGGCCGCACGCTCGTGCCGGTGGCCCGGCTCGCGCTGCCGCTGACGCTCATCACGGTCGCCCTCGTCGCCTGGTCGACGCTGGACCAGTTCCGCAGCCGGCCCGCGCAGGTCGGACTGCCCGCGGCGCTGACCGTACGGGCCCACCAGGCCGCCGTGCCGTCGGACCCGGAACCGCGGCCGGAGCTGGAGCTGGAGAAGACCCTCTCGGCCGTTCCCGGCGTCGCCGCGGTCCATCCGGGCGCGGAGATGGCGGCGCTCGTACCGGGTCAGACCGGCACCATCACGCTCCGCGGGCTGGGCACCGCCCGCCGCCCCTACCCCTCCGCTGTGGTGGAAGGGCGCGCGGTCGGCGGTCCCGACGAGGCGGTGGCCGGGCAGGGCCTGCTGGACCTCCTCGGCGTACGGGTCGGTGACTGGGTGCGGATGACCGTCGAGGGGCGGCCGCAGATCCTGCACCTCGTCGGCCGGACCATCGAGCCCGAATCCGGCGGCCGGGTGATCACCACGACCCTCGACGCCCTGCGGGAGCGCGATCCGCGGCTACGGCCCGCCTTCCACGCACTGGAGCTGCGCGAGGGGGCGGATCCGCGGGCGGTGAGCGGCACGCTCGCCGCGACGGCGGGCGGAACGCTGGAGGTGCGGGAGACCCCCAATCCGGCCGAGCGGCTGGGTCCGGCACGCGGAGTGATCGCCGCCCTGATCGCGGTCCTGGCCCTGATCGGACTGACCGAGCTGCTGACGCTGATCAGTACGGGCGTACGCGAGCGCGGCCGGGACCTGCTCGCGCTGAAGGCGATCGGGCTGACGCCCCGGCAGATCGGGTCGGTGATCGTGACGGCCGCCGGTCTGACCGCGTGCGTGTCCGCGGTGGTGGGGACGACGGTGGGTGCGCTGGCGGGCCGCTGGCTGGTGGACACGCAGGGCGCGTCGAGCGGGATCGGCGCGGGGATCGCCCGGCTGCCCGCGTGGCCGGTGCTGTCGACGGTGCTGGTCGGGGCGGTGCTGGGTGCGGTGGCGGCGGCGGCGCTGCCAGCGACTCGGGCGGCCCGGCGGCGCCTGGCGGACTCGCTGAGCGAGACGCTCTGATCCACGGGGCCGTCCCGGGAATCAGAGCGTCCTCACGCCGGCGCGGGGCCGCTCGGCCCGGGGCCGCTCAGCCCCGGTCGCCCAGGTCCAGGCGGTCGGCCAGTCCGGCGGCGGTGAAGGCGGCCACCAGGTCGTCACCGCCCTCGGTGAAGTGGGCCCAGCTGTCGTAGTGGACGGGCACCACCCGGCGGGCGCCGAGGATCCTGGCGGCTTCGGCGGCCTGGACGCTGTCGAGGACGAGGAGCCCACCGCCGAAGATGACGGGGAAGCGAGGGGCTCCGGCGAACAGGAGGGCGGTGTCCACCGGGCCGAAGCGCTCGGCGATCTCCCGGACCAGGTCGAGCGAGGCGTTGTCGCCGCTGACGTAGACCGTGGGCAGGCCCTCCCCGGTCAGGACGAAGCCGACGACCTGGCCGGTGACCGGTTCGACCTCCTCGCGCTTCCCGGGGCCGTGCACGGCGGGCACGGCCGTCACGGTGACCGTGCCGCCGCCGGGACGGTCGAGCTCGACCGCCTCCCAGTCGGCCAGCCCCCTGGCCCCGCCTCCCAGGCGCTGCCCGCCTCCCGGGGTGGTGAGCGTGAGGGGCACGTCGGCGAGGAGGGCCCGACCGGAGCGGTCGAGGTTGTCGGGGTGCTCGTCGTGCGAGAGCAGGACCACGTCGACGCGGCCGAGGTCGGCCGGGCTGCCGGAGGCGGGCGCGGTCTTGGCGAGGACCGGGCCGCCCGGCCTCGCGTAGTCGCCGGGTGCGTCGAAGGTGGGATCGGTCAGGAACCGCAGCCCGCCGTACTCGAAGAGGGCGGTGGGGCCGCCGAAGACGCGGACGGGGATCTGCTCGCTGGGCGTGCTGAAGTCAGCCATGGGAAGGGCACCTCACGGATAGGAAGCGGTTCATCCGTGAAGGACCGTACGGGTTCTCACGGATGGACGCAAGACGTAACATGAGAGCCATGAAGGAGAACGTGACCGCCGAGACCGCCCTGCCCCCCGCACCGGGCGCGGAGCAGCACCCCGCGCTCGACTTCGCCAACAGCGCCGTAGCCCTGCCCGGGGGTCAGTTCATCGATCTCCTCGGCACCCCCGCCACGGCCAACCGGTGGCTGATCGAGCGCGACCTGGCGCCGGCCGAGGTGGACCTGCAGGAGACGTGCGCCGCGCAGCTGCGGTCCCTGCGCGAGCAGGTCAGATCACTGCTGGCCGCGCGGGTCGCCGGCCACCCCGGCCTGCCGGGGGCCGTCGCCGCCGTCAACGACGCGCTCACCCGCGCCCCCGCGGCCTCCCTGTTGCACTGGGACCGCACCCACGGCCCGTACCGGGCCGCCTCGCACCCGACCGCCCTGATCGTCGAACACGCCCTCGCGGTCCTCGCCGACGACGCCGCCGACCTGATCACGGGCCCCGACGCCGAACGCCTCACGGCCTGCGCCTCCACCCCCTGCAACCGCTACCTGCTGCGCCACGGCCGTCGCCACTGGTGTTCGGTCCGCTGCGGCGACCGCGCCCGGGCCGCCCGCGCCTACGCCCGACGTACCCAGACCGTCGAACCGCCCGGCGGAGCGTGACGACTGGCGCGAAATCCCCCCTGCACAGGGTCTGATGACACGGAGTCAAAGAACAGGATCCGCGGCCGCCGAGGTCCCGCACTCACGTGCGCGCATTCCGCCGGGGAAAACAGCGGGTGCTCGCGCGGGCTGCGGGTACACGCGCAGTGACGCACGGCACTTCGGAAGGAGCGGGTGAGGGCAATGGCGGTCAAGGCAGTGGGCTGGGCGCGTTCGTTTCCGATCGCGGAGGGCGTCCGCGCGGCGCGGGAGTGGACCGCCCGGCACCTGGCATCACTGCAGTGGAACCGTTCGGCGGCCGACACCGTGCACTCCGTGCTGCTGTGCGTCTCCGAACTCGTCACCAACGCCCACCTGCACGCGGCCGGCACCGCACACCTCGTGCTGACCTGGGACGGCTCCTGCCTGCACGTGAGCGTCGCCGACGCCGATCCGCGGCTGCCCCGCCGCCGGGCGCCCGACCCCGACGTGGGCGCCCGGGAGCCCACGTTCGCCACGTCCGGTCGCGGGCTGGGGATCGTCGACGCCCTGGCCGATTCCATGGACGTGCACGCGTGCCATGGCGGCAAGGCGGTCACCGCGTGCTTCCGGCCGACCGGTGGACCGGCTCCGCACGCGGCCGCCCCGCCCACCGGCTGACCGGCCCATCCCTTCACAATCCCCACACAAGGCCACGTGAATCGAGGCGGATTCGCGCCGACTCACGACAGCTCACGCCCGTTACGCCGCGAGGGCGTCCTCGACACTTTCGTGCAGGGAGAGGACGGTATCGGCACCTGTCACGGCGAAGAGCCGGCGCAGCTGCTCACCGGGGGCGGCGATGCGCAGGGCGGTCAGACGGTGCAGCCGCAGCAGCAGGTTCAGGAAGGAGGAGTCTCCGAACGTGATGGCTCCGGCGTCCAGCACCACCAGCGGATGCCTGCCGACGGCAGACGTGAGAGCCTCCTCCAGGGGTGTCAGCGTGTCCTGGTCGAGCTCGCCGTGGGCCGCCACCACCCAACCCGCCCCCGCCGCGTAGCCGTCTTTGACCACACCGTGCTGGCGCGCGTCCCCTGCTCCGGTCATGTCCGCCTCCCCGGCTTCGCCACCTGTACGTCCTCCTCAAGGGAGTATGCCCGCTCCTTCGCGCAACGCCGCCCTCCCCCGGCCACGGCGGCGCCTTCGGGACGCCCGAAACGACCCCGCGAACAAATCAATGGTAGGAAGGTTGTGTAGAACCGCGAAGCCGGGGCACAAGGGCCCGGGCAGCCGTTAGTCAATCGGGAGGGAGCGGCCACCATGTCTCGCTCGGCCACCGCTACAGGCCCCATTCGTGCAACAGAGGCGCAAGTCCCTGCTTGTGACCGAGGCACGGCGGGAGCGCCAACGCAGGACCACAAGCTTTTCCGGGTGGACAACGCCCGCGAGATGGCACCCGCCGACGCACGCGAATTGTCGCGGGTCTTCTTCGGGAAGCTGCGCACCCTGGAAGAGGGCACCCGCGAGTACCAGTACACGCGCAACACCCTGATCGAGATGAATCTCTCCCTGGTGCAGTTCGCCGCACGACGTTTCCGGTCCCGGACCGCCGGGGGCGGCCTGGACATGGACGACATCATCCAGGTGGGAACCATCGGCCTCATCAAGGCCATCGACCGCTACGACCTGGAACGCGAGGTCGAGTTCTCCACGCTCGCCCTCCCGTACATCGTCGGTGAGATCAAGCGGTACTTCCGCGACACCACGTGGGCCGTGCACGTTCCCCGGCGACTCCAGGAACTGCGCATGGAGCTCGCCAAGGCGCAGGAGGCCCTGACCGACGTCCTGGGCAGGACGCCGACGGTCAAGGAGATCGCCCAGCACCTGGAACTGTCCGAGGACGAGGTCATCGACGGCCTGGTGGCCGCGAACGGCTACACCAGCGGTTCCCTCGACGCCGCGGGCCCGGACGACGACGCGCCGTCCACGGCGGCCCAGACGACCCGGCCGCTGGCGGAACGCCTCGGTGAGGTCGACCCCGCCATGGAACTCTTCGAGGACTTCCACACCCTGGCTCCCCTGCTGGAACAGCTGGACGAACGCGACCGGCTGATCCTGCAGATGCGCTTCGGCGAGGAGAAGACCCAGGCCGAGGTCGGCGCCGAACTGGGCATCTCCCAGATGCAGGTCTCCCGCATCCTGTCCCGGACCCTCGCCCGGTTGCGCGAGGGCATGCTCAGGGTGTAGGCCAAGTCCATGCCGTCCCACCACCGACCCGACCGCCCCGTCTCCCCCACCGACGCGCAAGCGCAGCGGGGGGAGGCGGCGGCGGCGGTCGCGCGGTGCGGGCAGACCCGGACGGGAGGGGCGGCGGGCGCCGTGACCACGCTGGACGCCCTGCCCCTGCGGGACCGCCCGGGCACGCGCCTGAGCGGCAGCTGCGACCTCGACACCCGGCAGGACCTCAAGGCCGCGCTCGGCGCCGTGGTGCGCATTCCGGGCTCCGTCGTCCATCTCGATCTTTCCGCCGTGACCTTCCTGGACCCGGCGGCGGTCGCCGCTCTGGTGGGGGCCTCGGCCGCTCTCAGGGGGGAGGGGCGACGCCTGCTGCTCCACGACCCGCCATACTCGCTTCGCAAGGTAGTGGAGATGTTCCCGGACGAATGCGCCGCGCTGGAGGTCGCAGCATGATCACAGTTCCTGCGCCCGCCGGACCCGGGGCCTTCGTCCACCCCGCCCTTTTCTACCGGGACCTCGCCGAATACGTGACCGGCGTGGGCGGTTTCGTACGTGCCGCCCTGTCGGCCGACGAGCCGGTGCTCGTCGCCGTTCCGGGCCCGCACCTGACGGCCCTGCGCGAGAGCCTCGGGGACGATGTGGCGGAAGTCACCTGGACGGACATGACGGAGCTGGGCCGCAACCCCGGCCGCATCCTGGCCGCCTTGCAGGACTTCGCCGACCGGCACGCGGGCCGGGCGGCCCGGATCGTCGGCGAGCCGATCTGGCCCGGCCGCTCCCCCGCCGAGGTGCGGGAGGCCACCCGCCACGAGGCCCTCATCAACACGGCCTTCGCCGGCCGGGCGGCCACCATCCTGTGCCCGTACGACGTACCGGGCCTGGCGCCCTCGGTGGTGAGCGAGGCCCGGCGCACGCACCCCACGCTGGTCGTGGAGGGCCGGGACCTGGTGAGCCCGGCGTACACCGACGCCTCCACGGTCTGCGCGGACTGCGATCTGCCCCTGCCCGAGCACGACGGCGCGGTGTACCGGCTGGAGTACTCCCACGGAGGGCTGGCCGAGGTGCGCGAGCACGCCGAGGGCTGGGCCCGCACCACGGCCCTGACCGCGGCCCGGCGCGGTGACCTCGTCCTGGCCATCAGCGAGGCGGCGGCCAACTCCCTTTCGCACGGAGGCGGTAAGGGCACGCTGCGGCTGTGGGCCACCGCCGGCCCCGGCTCGGGAGTCGTCGCGGAGATCCACGACGCCGGCCGGCTGGCCGATCCCCTGGCGGGACGCCGGCGTCCCTCCCTGGCGTCGGCCCAGGGCGGCCGCGGTCTGTGGATGATCCACCAGCTGTGCGATCTGGTCGAGGTCCGGGCCACGGAGACCGCCTTCACGCTGCGACTGCACATGGCAACGCCTTGAGACCGGCGGTCCCCTAGACTGTCACGGGCAGGTGCCGAACGCAGATACCAGCGTCAACGTGGGGGTGAGAGACCACAGTGGAGACCATAGGCCCGGAAACGGGTGATCCCGTGAGTGCGGGCTTCCCGGTGGGGGGCCAGCGTCGTCGGCTCGCCCTGGCGGGCGTCCGCGGTCGCGTGGCCAAGGGCCGCGACTTCACGCGTCAGGCCTTGCAGGACTGGGGGTGGGACGGGACGGAGACCGCCGAGGACGCCCTGCTCCTGGTGTCCGAGCTGCTGACCAACGCGTCGTTGCACGCCGACGGCTGTCACGAACTCGTCCTCACGGCCGGAGATCGCCTGCGCATCGAGGTGTACGACGGCGCGACGACGCTGCCGCGCCGCCACCCGTCCCCGCAGCGCGGTGTGCCGGGCGGCCACGGCCTCTACATCGTGGAGCGCCTCTCGGACCGCTGGGGCGCGCAGGCGTACGAGGGCGGGAAGGCCGTCTGGGCCGAGATCGACGCCTCTCGGCTGACCACCGGCAGGCCCGCGGGGTACTGACCCGCCGGTCTTCCCAACAGGGGGCGTCAACGGGGCCGTTGCGGGCAAGCGCGCAGTATGGACTCACATCAGCTCACCGCTCTGTCCCTGGCCCCGGTCCCCGGCCCCGCGTGGGTGCACCTGCTCGTCATCGCCTTCGCGCTGATCGTCCTCGTACGCACCCTCGCCGGCCACCGCTAGAGGGCGTGTAGCGGACGCTGCGTGCTGGACCGGCGCCCACGGGGTATCCGCGGTGTATGGAAACCTCTTCGGCTCGGCCGGGCGGCTTACGGCGCCCGTGGTGGGGACGCATCGGCGTCGGCCTGGCGGTCCTCGTGGTGCTGCTCGTGCTCGTGGAGCGCTTCAGTCTGCTCCCGGGCTTCGGGGGCCTCTTCGGCGAGGAGACGCGCGACCGCTCGGGTCCGGCGCTGCTCAAGTCGATCCAGGACATGGAACGTTACGAGGCGGCCGTCGGCACCTTCCAGGTGGTCGTCGACCTGGAGAAGGACGCGGCGTTCCTGCCGGACGCGATCCGCGGCACCCGCACCCTCTACGTGGGCTCCGGCACGGTCAGCGGCTACGTCGACCTGGGCGGACTGAGCGAGGGCAACGTCACGGTGAACGGCGACCGCACCAAGGCCTCGGTCCGGCTGCCGCACGCCGTGCTCGGCACGGCCGCCCTCGACCCGGAGCGTTCGTACGCGGTGTCGAAGCAGCGGGGCCTGCTGGACCGGATCGGCGATCTGTTCTCCGACAATCCGGCCGGTGAGCAGGCCGTACAGAAGCTCGCCGTCCGGCACATCGACGAAGCCGCGCGGGACAGCGGCCTCGCCGAGCGCGCCGAGAAGAACACCGTGTCGATGCTGGAGGGGCTGCTGCGTTCGCTGGGCTTCCGTGAGGTGACCGTCGCCTACGGCTGATCGCGGACGGCGGCGAGGACGAACGAGTGCCCTGCCGGATCGGCGTACCGCCGCAGTGTGGTGCGGTTGTCCAGCCGGGTGCCGTCCTCCTCCGCCGTCATCGGGCGCGCTCCGAGGGCCACGGCTTCCCGCTCGGCCTCGTCGAGGAGCTCCTGCGCCACCAGGATCCGCAGATGGGCCTGCTGGGAGTCCTCCGGGAGCGGCCAGCTCGGCGGCGCGTGATGGGGATCACGGCGGACCCCGAGCACCACGCCGGCGTCGCCGGTGACGAGGAACAGCTCCCCGTCACCGGGGGCGGGGCCCGCGGTGGCGCCGAGCAGTTCGGCGTAGAAGCGGGCCAGGGGCTCGGGCTCGGCGCAGTCCAGGACGAAGACACTGGTCTTGGGTACGGTCATGCAGCGCGTGTGCCCTGCGTCGTCGTCCGTACACGCGCCGTACGGCCACTGCCGGGCCGGCGCGGCCGCAGGGGCCGCCCCGTCACAGGGTGCGGCCGGCGTCCGTGTCCTGGGCTCCCGATGCGGGTCCCACGAGGACGCGGGGCAGGGCGTCCGGGTGCTTCTCCGCGAGCCAGCCGATCAGCTGCTCCCGTACGGCGCAGCGCACCGTCCACAGGTCGTCGGCGTCCTTCGCCGTGACGATGGCGCGCACCACCATGGTGGAGGGCGTCGTCTCCGTGACGGCGAGGTCCCAGGCGCGGCCGTCCCACTCCGGGCAGGCGAGCAGGATCTCGTGGACCTTCTCGCGCATGCGGTCGACGGGCGCGCTGTGGTCGCAGTGGACGAAGACCGTGCCGGTCATCTGGACGCCGCCGCGGGACCAGTTCTCGAACGGCCGCGTGGTGAAGTAGGAGACGGGCATGGTGAGCCGGCGCTCGTCCCAGGTGCGTACGGCGAGGAAGGTCAGGGTGATGTCCTCGACCACTCCCCACTCCCCCGCGACGACGACGGTGTCACCTATGCGCACCATGTCGCCGAAGGCGATCTGGAAGCCCGCGAAGAGGTTTCCGAGGGTGGACTGGGCCGCGACGCCGGCCACGATGCCGATGATCCCCGCCGAGGCGAGCAGAGAGGTGCCGAGCGCCCGGAAGCTGGGGAAGGTGAGCAGCATCGCGGCGGCGGCGACGACGCCCACCACGACCGTGACGACGCGCATGATCAATGTCACCTGGGTGCGGACCCGGCGCACCCGGGCCGGGTCGCGGGTGCCGGTGGCGTAGCGGGCGTACCCCGACTCGACGACGGCGGAGGCCACCGCCACGATCAGCCAGGCTCCCGCACCGATCAGGGCCAGCGACAGGATCCGGCTCACCGTGGCCGCGTTGTCCCGCAGCGGCGGCCATGCGATCTGCCGGAAGGAGCCCTGGAGCAGGGCGGCGAGCAGCACGATCTGCAGGGCGCGGCGGCAGCGCCGCAGCAGGTGCCACAGGGGTGTTTCCGGGTGTTTCGCGTCGACGCGGCGCAGCAGCAGGTCGACGGCCCATCCGGCCACGGCGGTGACCAGGATCGAGCCCCCCAGGACGGTCGGCAGGAGAAGAGCGCTGTTCATATCGCCTCGGCGCAGGTAGGTGGCATGGACCCGCACGCGCCTGCCCCACGCGAGGGAGCTGACACAGGCGCGCACCTCGGGGCGGGCCGGGGCCGGTGCATGGCGCAGCCAGGGGCGGGTACCCGCGCCTCAAGACGTCCTGACGGACGACCCGCACTTCAGGGTGCGGGGTGCCGATGACACGGAAAGGGTGCACATGTCGCACGTCGAGGAGTACGTCGAGGTCAATGTTCCCGTACGGACGGCGTACAACCAGTGGACGCAGTTCGAGGACTTCCCCGCCTTCATGGAGGGGGTCGAACGCGTCGAGCAGCGCTCCGACACGCTCACCCACTGGGTGACGAACGTGAACGGCGTGCAGCGCGAGTTCGACGCGCAGATCACCGAGCAGCTCCCGGACCGGCGCGTGGCGTGGATGACGGTCGACGGCGAGGCCCGTCAGGCCGGGCTGGTGACCTTCCAGCCGATCGACGCCACCACCACGAAGGTCGTCCTGCACATGAACTGGGTGCCCGACGGTCTGGCCGAGGCGGCCGCCGACAAGCTGGGCTTCGTGAAGCGTCAGGTGGGGGGTGACCTCAAGCGCTTCAAGATGTTCATCGAGTCGCGCGGGGTCGAGACGGGCGCCTGGCGCGGCGAGGTCTGATCGCGATGAGAAGCGAGACCGCGGGCGAGGGCGCCGCGCGCAAGGGCGCCAGAGCCGCGTCGCAGGGCGGCGAATTCCGAGAGGTCGCGGCGCGGGCCGGGCTGGTGGCGCGCGGGGTGCTGTACGTGCTCATCGGCATGCTGGCCGTGCGCATCGCGGTCGGCGGCGGCGACAAGGAGGCCGACCGTCACGGCGCCCTCCAGGAGCTCGCGGGCAAGCCCTTCGGCGGATTCCTCATCTGGGCCGTGGGCATCGGGCTCGTCGGCATGATGCTGTGGCGTCTGTCGGAGGCGGTGTTCGGGGCGGCCGGGCCGGAGGGCGACAAGCCCCTGAAACGGTTCGGCGCGGCTGCCCGGGCCGTCTTCTACGCCGTGGTGGCGTTCTCCGTGTTCAGCTTCGCGTCCTCGGCGGGAGGCGGCCGCTCCGGCGACGAACAGTCCCGCGATGTGACGGCGAAGGCGTTGGACCTGCCCGCCGGCCAGTGGCTGGTGGGCGCCGTCGGGCTCGGGATCGGCATCGGCGGGGTGGTCATCGCGGTGCAGGCGGTACGGCGCACCTTCCACAAGCACCTCGCCATGGGTACGGCCTCGGCGCGGTGGCGCAAGGCCGTCGACTTCCTCGGCGTGACCGGTGGTGTGGCCCGGGGAACGCTGTTCGCGGCGGTGGGCGGTTTCGTCGTGTACGCGGCGCTGCGGTACGAGCCCGAGCAGGCGAAGGGGCTCGACGACACGCTGAGGTCGTTCGCCCACACCGGGGCGGGGCCGTGGCTGCTGGTCGTGATCGCCGTGGGGCTCATGCTCTTCGGGGCGTTCTCCTGGGCCTTGGCCCGCTGGATCCGCGTCTGATCAGGGCGATACGGCCGCGGCGCTCCCGCCGCCCGGCCCATGGACCGCTGATGGCCCGCCACCCCTTTCCGGGGGTGGCGGGCCATCAGCGGTCCATGGTCCGGGGCCCTGCCGCAGGGGCCTGAGGCGGGCTCAGTGGGGTCCGGGCGGCCGGGGCGAGGCCAGGCGGGAGGCCTCGATCTCTGCCCAGACGACCTTTCCGGTCGCATGGGCGTAGGAGCCCCACCGGTCGGAGAGCCGCTGGACTATGTGCAGGCCGTGGCCGCCGGGGACGCCGGGCCGCGGCACGGCCCGGGGAGACGGCAGCACCTTCTCCCCGTCGAGCACGTCGATGCGCAGTGTCTCCCCTGCCGTCAGGACGAGCTCGTGGCAGCCGTGCGCGTGCAGGGCCGCGTTGGTCACCAGCTCGGACACGACGAGGACGGCGTCCTCGGTGCTCTCCCGACAGTCCCAGCCCCAGTCCCTCAGGGCCTGGCGGGTGAAGTCCCGCCCCTTGGCCACCGCGCCCCTCACACTGCGCAGAGCCAGTCGGCGGCACTGCCCCGTGACCGGCGCTCCCGTACATCGGGGACCGCCGGTGGCTGCTCCCGTCTTGTCCACTGTCGCCTCACCCCGGCGTTGACTGATGTGCTTGCTGGATGGAAGGGGGGCCGGCTCCGTCCTGTGAAGGGCCCGGGCCGGTCGTCCTGTGTACAGGCGTCCCCGGTGTCGCGTATGCCCGCCTCGTTCGCCCGGACACGTGAACATCGCCCTCGGCGTAGTGGGGCCGGTGAACTCACCCGTACGGACGCAACCAGGGGCGGGACCGCTACTCAGCGGTCCCGCCCCTGTCTGCCGGCTTCTGTGTGGCTCACGCGTGCGGCCGGCCGTTGTCCTCGTATGTCACCGCCGTAGGCCTGGCGCCTGCGGCGTGAGCCCACGGCTACCAGTAGTGGCGCCGGCCGCCGACCGCGTGCCCGACCGAGCCCAGGATCCACAGGACCGCCCCTATGACCAGCAGGATGATCCCGATGGTCCAGAGGATGGAGATTCCGGTCACGAATCCGATGATCAGAAGAATAAGCCCGACGAGAATCATGATGCTCCTCGTGTGTGCGTTGGGAATCGGCGGAACGGGTGGATCCGCCGGGGCGCCTCAGTGGGCGTCTACCCCTTAATGCCGTCCTTATCTGTGCTGTGGCACTCCCTCCTCGGCGGCGGGGTGGTACCGCCCGCGCGGAGGCCGGCGCCCCGGGGGCCGCTCACGCGCGGTGACTGCCGACCGGGCCGTCCCCGGGTCCCCCGACGTCGTAGTACGTGCTCAGTTCCTGCCGGTAGCCGGCGTCGCGCAGGTGCTGGTCCCGGTGGAATTCGGGGGCGTGCCGGATCTGTTCCTTCGTGCGGTTCACGTAGACCTTCTCCTCCTGCAAGTCGATCCGGGAGACCGTGCTCGCGGGGAGGAGGACTTCCTTGCCGAAGATCCACATGCCGGTGTCGACGACGAGGTAGGCGTCGCCGGCCTCGTCGGAGTGTTTGTCGACCTTGCCGATGCTGCCGTCGGTGGCCTCGACCTTGTATCCGGTGAGGTCGGCCCCGGCCAGGTGGCCGGAGGACGGCGGATAGTTCCACACGTGCTCAGTCACGGCGCCTGCCTTCAGGTCTTGAGGAGGCGGTTGAAGAACGAGCGGTAGTGCTGGAGGGCCAGCCTGAGGTCCTCCGTCGCCACCTGCTCGCCCCGGTCCCACTGGCCCTCCAGGCCCTGCTTGTGGGAGGCGAACGTGCCGGCCAGGGTCTGCATGACCTCGGCCACCAGGGTGTCCGCCGACCTGACCGCTGCCTGCGGGTCGTCGACGAACCGGCCCTGAATGTCGCTCCACGCCTGGCGGTACTCCTCCGCCTCCTGGGCGCCGAGGAGCGGCTGGCTGTCGTCGGCGGCCTCGCCGGTCGTCTGATCGGCCCCCGTGTCCGTCGCCGTCGCCGTCGTCTCCGTGGACGTGGCATCGGTTCCGAGGTCCTCGTCGCGGGTCTGTGCGGCCGTGGTGTCCGTGGTTTCCGCGGTCCCGAGCCCCTCGTCCCGGGTTTCCCCGGTCCCGAGTCCTTCGTCCCGGGTCTCCCCGGTCCCGAGCCGGTCGTCCCGGGTCTCACCGCCCCCGAACCGCTCGTCGTCGTCGCGGGTCGCCTCACCGGGATAGGCCGGCGCCGCGTCCGCGCCCGCGCCGCCCGGATGGGCGAGGTCCTCCGTGGTCAGACCGGGCTCGGTGTCCCGCTCGTCCTTGTCACCGTGGATCTGCATGACCCCCGCTCCTCTCGTCGGTGAGCAGCTCCTCGAACAGGGCCCGGTAGTGGACCATCGCCCCGCGGAGCTCTTCCGTCGTGGCCTGGCCGTTCCCGCTGCGTTCCTTGACGTCGTGCGCGGCGCGGTAGTGCTCCAGGGTGCGCCCGTGCTCGACCGACAGGTCGCGGACGGCGCCGCCGTACCCCTCGGTGGGGTAGCCGCGCTCCTTCATCAGCCGCGACACCAGCGCGTCGGCCTCGGACACCGCGCCTTGGGGCCGGTCGACGAAGTGCTCCTGCACCCCGCTCCACTCCTCGGCGTAGTGGCGGCGCCGCTCCGGGGGCAGCTCCTTGATGTCGAGCTTGTCGTGCCGTTCCTCGCGGGCGCGCAGGTCGCGCTCGGCGGCCCGCCTGCTGCCCTTCTCCTCCACCGCGCGTTCGTACTCCGGTCCGAAGCGGCTGCGCAGGTGCCGTCGTCGCGCCAGCATCGCCAGGATCACGGTGAGCGCGATCACGACGAGTGCGGCGACGACGATGACGGCTATCAACGTGCTGGTTGACATGTGCGGCCTCCGATCTGGGGCCTGTCGGTATGCATTGGCGCGGCTGCCCACCCCGGCGTCGGTCAAACCCACCGCCGCCGGGGCGCCCTTCCTACGCGCTCACGCCTCGGGCAGCGGCGAGCGCAAGGCACTGCGCCCCTGGTCCCACGCCTCGCGGATGTGGAGCGCGAGACGGTCCTCCAGCAGGACGGTCGCCGCGCACCCGAAGGCGATGTCCGCCTCCAGGGCGGGCTCGTCGGCCAGCAGGCCGCCGATGACCTCGTGGCGGACGACCTGCTCGTGGACCGCGTCCGCCTCCACGTGCTCGGCGTAGAAGTGCTCGGCCGCCGGCCCCGCGTCGCAGCGCCGCATCGCCTTGGCCAGGCGCCTGGAACCGGGCGAGGAGGTGACCTCGACGCACGCGAAGTGGCCGACGAGGGCGCCGCGCAGGGACCGGTGGAGCCCGAAGAGGGACATCAGGTTCACGGTGGCCAGCAACGGCGCCGGCGCGTGGTCCAGGTAGCGGCCGTACGCGGGATCCAGGCCGAGGTCGGCCATGAGGTCCGCGAAGAGCCGTGCGTGGATCCGCTCGGGGCGGCCCGCGCCGAACTCGTCGTACTCGATGGCGACCATGGCGGCCTTGGCGCGGCCGGTGAGCCGGGGGATGACCCAGGCGTGCGGGTCCGCCTCCTTGAGGTGGTAGAGGGAGCGCAGGGCCGCGTACTCGCGCAACTGCCAGCGCCGGCCCTCGGTCTCCAGGTAGTGGCTGAGGCTGCCGGAGAGGTCCACGGGCTCGACGAGCAGCGGGCCGAAGGCCTCCTCGACCGAGCGGGGGACGCCGGGCAGCTCGCTGCGCAGGGCGTGCAGGAAGCGGGTTTCCAGGGACTGGCGCAGCCGCAGCAGGTCGGGGTCCCATTCCCGCTCGTCGTCCACGCCGTCGAAGCCGCGGTAGTGCAGCTCGTACAGCAGGTAGAGGGCGAGCTGGAGGTCCTCGCTCCACGGGTCCGCCTTCAGCACGGACTGCGCGGCGTACTGCGGCGGGCCCCCGGAGCGCAGGGCCTGGCTCACGGCGCGGGACAGCTCACCGCGGCCGTCGACGAGGCGGGGGCCGGCGGCGGGCATCGTCGCGTCCGGGCTCGGGGTCGCGGTCGGGCGCGGGCTCACGCTCACGCGCGGGCTCGGAGGGGTCATCGCGGCTTCCTGTCCTCGGGCGGTGAGTCGGCTCGCGGGGAGTCGGCTCGCGGTGAGTCGGCTCGCTCACGGCGGCGGTGGCTGGTGTCGCACCAGGGCTGGATGCGGCTGCGGCGGCAGGTGCACACCGCGACCACGAAGCGGTCGGACCGGGCGACGGTCCCGTCCTCCATGACGATCTCGACAGGGCCTTCGACCAGGGCCGGCCCCTGCGGTTCCACGGACATCCGGCGGGCTTCGTCCCTCAGGGACGCTGCGGCCCGCCCACGCTCAGAGGGACTGGGCACGGACGATCACCAGCTCTTCCCGTTCCTCGGCCGCCTCCACCAGGCCCTGCCGCTCCAGCCAGCCCCGTCGCGACCGCAGGACCGGCCCCCACGGCACGGACGTCCTCGCCGTGACCGCCGCGGCCAGCCCCGCCCCGGTCAGCCGCTCCACGGTCTCCTGGGGCCCGCACATGCCCGAATGCACCATGAGCAGGACTCCGCCGGGCCGCAGCAGGCTCGGGGCCCGCGCACAGATCCGGTCGATGACCCCGCGCCCGTCGGGCCCGGCGTCCCAGGCCTGCTCCGGCCCGCGCGAGGGCAGCCGGGCCGCCGGAGCCGGGACGTAGGGCGGATTGGCGACGACGAGGTCGAAGCGGCGCCCGGCGGTGCGTGCGGCGAAGTCGCCGTGCAGGACCCGCACGGGCAGGCCGCGGCGCAGCGCGTTCAGGCGCGCCGTGGCCACGGCGGGCCAGGAGACGTCGACCGCCGTGACGCGGGCTCCACGGCTCGCGGCCTGCAGCGCCAGTGCACCGGTGCCCGTGCCGATCTCCAGTGCCTCCGTCCGCAGGCCCACGTCCTCCCGGGCGAGCGCCGCGGCGAGGAAACGGGTATCGGCCTGCGGCCGGTAGACACCTGGCAGCGCGATCAGGTCGGCTGGCAGGGTGCCCGAGGTCAGAACCGTACTGGACACCGCTTACCTCCGGGATCGGGTGCGGCCCCCTTGCGGCGGGCCGCGACGACAGTTCACGACACCGTGCGGCTGCCCCGCCCGGAGCGCCTCAGCCGTATTTCCGTCGATCTTCAGAGGAACAGACGGAAATGCCTCCCGCCTCCCGGCTGTCCGCCGGTCTACGGTGGAGGCGTCCCGTCCCATGCGAACGGCAGATGAGGCTGGCAGCTGTGTCGACGTCGAGCCACGAGATCTTCGGTGCCCCGTGCTGGGTCAGCCTGCTGGCCCGGGATCTCGATGCCGCACAGGGGTTCTACGGTGCGGTCCTCGGCTGGGACTTCCGCCCCGCCGGTCCGGGCGACGGCAATCTGGTCGCCTTTCGCGACGGGGCGCCCGTGGCCGGCGTCGGCGCGCTCGCGGGAAGCGCGGGCGTGCCGGTGGTGTGGACGCCGTACTTCGCCGTCGAGGACGCGGACGTGACCGCCTCCCGCATCCGTGAACGCGGCGCCACCATGGCGGTGGGACCCCTGGCGTTCGGCACCGGGCGAGCCGCCCTGGCGGCGGACCCCGCCGGGGCCGTCTTCGGGTTCTGGCAGGGCGAGGTGGTCCCCGACTGGTCGGTGGGCCACGGCAGCGCCCCGGCCTGGCTGCAACTGCGCACGCGCGACGCGTTCGCCGCCGCCATCTTCTACGGGGAGGTCCTCGACTGGGGCGTCGAGCGGCCCGGCTGCTGCACCGTCTCCTACGAGCACGACCGCGTCGTCCTGCGCCACGGCCACGAGACCGTGGCCCGCATCACCGGCGGCGCGCTCGAAGCGGCGCCCGACCCCGTGGTCCGCCCCCGCTGGCACGTCCACTTCCGGGTGCCCGACCTGGAGAGCGCGGTGGAGGCCGCCACCCGGCTCGGCGGCAGGACCGCCTCTCCCGTGGAGACGTCCACTACGAGCCGGTGGGTCGTCCTCGCCGATCCCGAGGGAGCGCTCTTCACCGTGGTCGCACCGCAGGACCCGCCGGCCTGACCGGGCCCGACGGGACTGCGGGCGCGGGGCTGCGGGCGCGGGGCTGCGGGCGCGGGGCTGCGGGCGCGGGGCTGCGGGCGCCGCCGGCCCCGGTGGAACCCCCCGCCCTGGGGTCCTACGGTGGGAGCAGCAGCGGGAGCGGCCATGCTCGTCACCTCACCCTTCGGGCGGATACGCAGCGCGATCCGGCGTGCGCGGGCCGGACGCCGCTGGGCCCACGTGAGGGAGCTGGACCTGTGGCCACGCGCGCTGGGGTTCGCCGCCCTCGGGTTCCTGACGCTGGTACCCCTCCTGATCGTCGTGTCCGCGGCGGACACCCGCGGCGGGCAGGGGTTCGCGCAATGGCTGGGCGACGGTCTCGGTGTGTCGCCGGCCGCCAAAGGGGAGATCGGGCGGCTCTTCGCGCTGCCCGGCCAGGCCTGGCGCACCACGACGGCGTTCGGGCTCGCCCTGCTCGCCGTGTTCGGGCTGTCCTTCGGCACCGTGATGCAGAGCGGCTACGAGAGGGTCTGGGACCTGCCGCCGGCCCGCTGGTGGGCCCGATGGCGTCACGCGCTGTGGCTGGCCGGGCTGGTGGGTGTCCTCTACCTGTCGGCGATCACGTCGCCGTGGCACCAGTCCCCGGCCCGCGGACTCATCGCGGTGGCGATCGGAACCCTCTTCTTCTGGTGGTCCCAGCGGCTGCTGCTCGGCGGCCGGGTCGCATGGACCGCCCTGCTTCCGGGGGCGGTGGCCACCATGCTCGGGCTGCTCGGGCTGCGGGTCTTCTCTCGGCTCGTCTTCTCCCCGCTGATCGCGTCCAACGCCGTCACCTACGGCCCCTTCGGAACGGTCCTGGTCCTGCAGACCTGGCTCGTCGCCATCGGCGTCGTGGTGTTCGGCGGCCCGCTCGCCGGCCGGCTGCTCCACGACGAACTGCTGCGCCGCAGGCGCCGCCGGTCCCGGGCGTGACAGCGGCCCGGCGGGTGAGCCGGGCCGGTGACGGACAGGGGAATGGGCCCGGACTCCAGGAGTCCGGGCCCATCGCGACCGGGGTCAGGCAGGGCGGCGGCCGAAGGGCTCGCCGGTGGTGTAGTACGTGCCGAGCTCCTCGCGGTAGGCGACGTCGCCGAGGTGCTTGTCACGGTGGAACTCCGGGGCGTTCTTGATCTGTTCCTTGGTGCCGTCGACGTAGATCTTCTGCTCGTCCGCATCGATCCGGATCACGGTGCTCGCCGGGAGCAGCACCTCCTTGCCGAAGATCCACACGCCGGTGTCGACGACGATGTAGGCGTCACCGGCCTCGTAGGAGTGCTTGTCGACCTTGCCGATGCTGCCGTCGGTCGCCTCGACCTTGTACCCGGTCAGATCGGCTCCGGCCAGGTGGCCGGCGGTCGACTTGTAACTCCACACATGCTCAGTCACGCGAAACAACTCCTCCTGTAGACGGAGACGGTGAGGGAGTCCCTCCCGTCGCTCCTCTGGTGACGTACGCGGTGGCCTCGGTGCCCCGCCCGAACTCGCCTGCCCCGCCCTCCGGGCTTCATTCGCCCGGGTGTCGGCCTCCCCGTACGAGGGCGCGCACGTTCTCGACGCTGCCGCAGTCGGCCGCGAGCAGACGCTCGCGCTCCCGCAGGAACACCGCCCCGAGCTCGTCCCTGCGCTCCTGGGGCACGCTCTCCCGGGCGCCGTTGAGGATGGTCCGCTCCTCCTCGTCGAGGTGGTGGGAGACCGCCTTGACCAGGTCCTCCAGGCGCGCGTCCCACTCGTCGGAACCGACCTCGGACACCTCCAGCAGGGCCAGGAGGGCCTCGTTGCCCTCGGCGTGCTCCTCGCTGCCGTGGTCGACCTCGTGGTTGTCGACGCCCTTGAACCTCTTCAGAGCGCCGTAGACCTCGGCCTCCTCCGCCTCGCCGTGCGCGACGAGAAGGGCGGAGAACTCCGCGAGGGCGCCCGCCCGGTCCGCCTCCACACTGCGCATCCGGCGGAAGAGCTCCTCCATCCTGCGGTGGTCCTTGAGGATCACCGCGACGACGTCCTGGTTCTCCTGCTTGTCGGCCATGCCGGGTCCCTCCTGCTCTCGGGTTTCGCTTCGGCTGCCGCGCCTGCCCGCGGCGAGCAATCCGAACCCCACAGGGACCGCACGGGCCGGAAAGGGCCCCTGGCCGGGTCGCACCCGCCCGGCGGCCGCGGGGCGCGGTAGCGTGGCGGGGACGCCGTAGGGGTGCACCGGAGCGGTGCGGAGGCAGGGGGCCGATCGTGGAAGAGCTGGATGCGTTCACCCGCGTACTCGACTACCCGATGTACGTGGTGACGACGGCGGACGGGGACGAGCGGGCCGGCTGCCTGGTGGGCTTCGCCTCCCAGTGCTCGATCGACCCGCCGCGCTTCATGGTGTGGCTCTCCATCGCCAACCGCACCTACCGCATCGCCCGCAACGCCTCGCACCTGGCGGTGCACGCCCTGCGGAACGATCAGAAGCGGACGGCGGAGCTCTTCGGCAGCCGGACCGGCGACGACGGCTTCGACAAATTCGAGCACGTCGACTGGCGACGGCCGGCCCACGGGACCGCGCCGGTCCTCCAGGACGCGTGTGCCTGGTTCGTCGGCCGCATCGAAGGCCACGTCGACGGCGGGGACCACGTCGGTTTCCTGCTCGCGCCCGTCGAGCACGGCCCGCCCGGTCCGGTGCGGCCGCCCCTGCTGCGCTTCGGCGACGTCCAGGACCTCTCACCGGGCCATCCGGCCTGAGCCGCCCCGGTCGCCCTGCGGCGGTCCGCCCCCATGCGAGTGCCCCGCCCGGGCTTCCGCCCGGCGGGGCACTGGCTTCGGTCAGGCCGCGGCGCGGGTCACGACGTGCCGGTGGTCTTCTTGACCTTGCCCGTGGTCTTCGAGGTCATCTCCTCGGCCTTGCCGGTCACCTGCTCACCGCGGCCCTCCGCCTGCATGCGCTGGTCGTCCATCGCGCCGCCGGCGCCCTCCTTGATCTTGCCCTTGACCTGCTTGGCCTTGCCCTTCGCCTTGCTCATGACGGGTTCCTTCCTGGAGTCGGTGCTGTCCACCCTGTTTCCGCGGCAGCCACCCCGCAACTCGTGCCGGGCCGCCTGGCGCACCAAGTTCGCCCGTTCAGTCGGGCGGTTCCGGCACCGGGGGCGGCTCGCCCGGTCCGGGGCCGCCGGGGGCCGGACGGGGGTCGTGGGGCTTGGGTCCGGGACGGGGAGAGACCGGATCGCGGGGCACCGGGTCCGGCCCTTCCGGGGTGGGCCCGGGGCCTTCGGGCTCCGGTGCGGTGGTGGCGCCCTTCGGGGTCGCGGTCATGGGGGTCACCGCCATGCGAGTCATGTGCAGGGGCGTCACGTTCAGGGGAGTCACGGTCACGGAGTTCCCTCGCTTCGGCTCTCTGGGTTCCGGCGTGTTCCGGCGCCTGCCCGGCCCCCGCCACGGCAAACGGGCCGCCGTCAGGCGGCGGCCACCGCTTCCGCCAGGCTGTCCACCACCTCGCTGAGCCGTCCGTGCCGCCGGTGTGCGGCCCGCTGCTGGGCAGCGCCGTTGCCTTCGGCCCGCACGCGGTCCAGCAGGGCGTCCACGAGGGCCAGGTCGCCGGCGGCGGCGAGGCCCGGGGCCGCCCGGTCGCGCAGCCGGGCGAGCAGGTCCCAGGCCGGTAGCAGGCAACCGCTGACCGGGTCGAGGCCGTAGCCGTCCAGGCCGTGCGCGGCCGCGCACCGGTGGGCCGCGCGCAGCCGGAGGCGCTCGGGCGCGGGGGCCGGGACGCCTTCGGCCGCCTCCGTGCGCACGGTGGCGGCGAGGCCCCGTACGAGGACCGCCAGGAGGACGACGGTGTCGATGCGGGCGTTCACGTCGGCGACCCGGATCTCCAGGGTCGGGACGTGCTCGGAGGGGCGGGCGTACCAGTAGATCATCCGCCGGTCCATGATCGTGCCGCTGCGTACGAGCGCGTCGGCGACCCTCTCGTAGGCCACCTCGTCGAGGACCGGGGCGGGGCCCACGGTGGGCCACTGGGCGTGCGCCACGGCGCGCCAGCTGGCGTAGCCGGTGTCCCTGCCGCGGTCGAAGGGTGAATTGGCGGCGAGCGCCTGGAGCGCGGGCAGCCAGGGGCGCATCCGGTTGGCGAGGTCGAGGGCCTGCGCCCGTCCGTCCACCCCGATGTGGACGTGGCAGCCGCACACCGTCCAGTCGCGGTTGCCGAGGACCGGCGCGAAGCGCGAGGCCATCCGGTGGTAGCGCTCGTCGCGGGTGACGGTCAGGGGACGCTCGGGCGCCGTGACGGCCGTACCGGTCGCCAGGACCAGGCAGTCCTCGGCGGCCGCGGCCCGGACCACCTCGGCCCGCAGCCAGGCGAGCTCGGCCCGGAGCGCGGCGGGGCTCGTGGTGGGGCTGGTGCACACCTCCACCTGGGCGGTGAAGAACTCGGGCTGCACCAGGGGGCCGAGCGTGCGGGAGGCGGCTTCGATGACGCGTGGTCCGCGGCCCACCGGGGCGCGGCTGCCGCGGTCGACCAGCAGGAACTCCTCTTCGACGCCCATGGTCAGCGTCGGGGTGTCGCCGGGGTGCCGCTCTCGCGGCGCGGTGGACGTGCCGGTCGCTCCTGCACGATCGGCGGCGGCCGGGGTGGGGGCGGTCAGTGTCATCGCGAGGTGCCTCCGTCGATCGGGGCCGGTGGCCCGGACGGGCGCGTCGTCGGCCGGGTGATCGATCACGCGTTCGGCTCACCCAAGCGGCACATACCCCCCAAAAGGGGACTCACGCGGGGTGGGGAAGGCCTGGCACGGGCCTGCGATCAGGGAAGTTCCGGAATGAAGGGGAGGTAGTCCGTGTCCGGGCCGGAGGGGATCACGGCGTAGCTCGCCTCGGGCAGCTCGTTCCACACGCCGGGCAGGTCCCCCAGGGGCTCCGAGACCACGATGCGGGAGTCGTCGGAGATCTGGCGGAGGTAGTCCACCTCCGGGTGGAGGTGGCGGACGGTCTCGGCGCGGCTGCTGTAGAAGAGCGAGCGTGCCTTGCCCTGGCTGGAGTACCGGAAGGCCCAGACCCGCTCGCCGTCGCTGACCGCCACGGTCATCTGGAGGGGGTCCGGCACGCCGTGTTCCTTGCCCAGGTGCTCCACCAGGCCCGCCATGCGGGCGACCGCGCCCGGGACGTCCTGGTCGAGGCCGAGGGTGACGGCCAGGTAGAACATCACCTCGGAGTCGGTCGACCCTTCGATGGCCGGGAAGAGCGCCGGGTCCACGGCCATGCAGAGGTCACGCTGCAACCGGGGGAAGTCGGCGATGGCCCCGTTGTGCATCCACAGCCAGCGGCCGTGGCGGAAGGGGTGGCAGTTGGTCTGCTGGACGGCCGAGCCCGTCGAGGCGCGCACGTGGGCGAAGAACAGGGGGGAGCGGACGTGCGCGGCGAGCTCACGCAGGTTGCGGTTGTTCCAGGCCGGTCCGATGTCGCGGAAGACCGCCGGCGTGCCGTCGCCGTCCGCGCTGTACCAGCCGATGCCGAAGCCGTCCCCGTTGGTCGTCTCGACCCCCATACGGGCGTGGAGGCTCTGATTGATCAGCGAGTGCTCCGGGCGGTAGAGCACGGCGTCGAGGAGCATGGGCGAGCCCGAGTAAGCGAGCCAGCGGCACATGCACACCATCCCCTTCCGCACCGCTCCCTTCACGGCATGCTCCGATCCTAACCCCGCGCCCGCGCCGCTTCAGGGCTCCCGCGCCGCAGCGCGGCCACGCTGCGGCGGGCGGGCACGGGGGACGCCCCGGGCCCGGGGGATCAGTCCGGTGCGGTGAGCCGTGAGAACGGGCTGTCGCCGAGGCGGGCCAGCAGATCGGCCGGATCGGCGTAGACGGCCGCGGTCCCCGCCTCCTCCAGGTCCGCGCGCGGGATGCCGCCGCACAGCAGGCCGACGCCGGTCACACCGGCCCGGGCCGCGGCCTTCATGTCCCACACGCTGTCGCCCACGAACACCGCGCGTTCGGGCGGCACTTGAGCCAGCTCCAGGGCGTGGAGCACCGGGTCCGGCGCCGGCTTGCCCTGCTCGACGTCCTCGGAGCTCGCCGTGTGGGTGAGGGCGTCCTCGGCGTCCAGGGCCCGGCGCAGGGCGCTCAGTTCCCGGTCCTTGGCGGAGGTGACGAGCAGGACTTTCCACTCCGCCCGCGCCAGGGTGCGCAGAAGGTCGGCGGCCGCGGGCAGCGCCGGGATCCGCTCGAAGTAGGTGGCGTAGAGGGTGTCGTGTCCGGTGCTGAGCCGTTCGTCGCCGGTGCGGTCCCGGTCCTCGCCCAGGACGTGGTCGAGGAGGTCTTCGCCGGGCAGGCCGATCGCCCGGTGGACGGCGTGCATGGGGACCTCGTGCCCGGCCTGGCGCAGCGCCTCCCACCAGGAGACGACGTGGAGGTGGTTGGTGTCCGTGAGGGTGCCGTCGACGTCGAACAGAGCGGCGCGGTCCATGGCGGCGGCCTCACAGGTCCCGTAGGGCGGGCAGCAGTTTGGCCTCGGCCCACTCCAGGAAGGGCTGCTGGTGCTCTCCGCCGACCTGGACGAGGGCGACCTCGGTGAATCCGGCCTCGGCGTACGGGCGCACGGCGTCGACGAAGGCGTCCACGTCGTCGCCGCACGGGATGGCTGCGGCGACGTCCTCGGGCCGTACGTGCTGGGCGGCCTGCTCGAATCCGCCGGTGCCGGGGATTTCGGCGTTCACCTTCCATCCGCCGAGCGACCAGCGGAACTGGTCGTGGGCGCGGGCGACGGCGGCGTCGCGGTCGGGGTCGTAGCAGACGGGGAGCTGGCCGATGCGGGGCTTGCCCGAGCCGCCGTGCTCGTCGAACGCGCGCAGGAGCTCGCGCTTCGGCTCGGTGGCGATCACGAGGTCGCCGTACTGGCCGGCGATCGCGCAGGAGCGGGGCCCGGAGACGGCGATGCCGATGGGCGGCGGCTGGTCGGGGAGGTCCCAGAGCAGGGCGTTCTCCACGTCGAAGTGGACGCCGTGGTGGCTGACGCTCTCCCCGTCGAACATGCGCCGGATGATGCCGACGGCCTCCTCCAGCATCTCCAGGCGTACGGGGGCGGCCGGCCAGCCGGCTCCGACGACGTGTTCGTTGAGGTTCTCCCCCGAGCCCAGGCCCAGACGGAACCGGCCCCCGGAGAGGATCTGCATCGTCGCCGCTTTCTGCGCGACCACCGTCGGGTGGTAGCGGAAGGTCGGACAGGTCACGTACGTCATGAGGGGGATGCGGGAGGTGGCCTGCGCGGCGGCGCCCAGGACGCTCCACGCGTAGGGGGCGTGGCCCTGTGAGTCCAGCCAGGGGAAGAAGTGGTCGGAGATGACGGAGAAGTCGAATCCCGCCCTCTCCGCGCCCACGACGTGGGACACCAGTTCACGCGGTCCGGCCTGCTCGGTCATCATCGTGTATCCGATTCGCACCATAGGTGGCGCCTTGCCGCGATCACGCCCGGCGAAACCTCCGGTGGAGCAGGAGCCCGCGTACGGCCCAGCGCCAGGCGCCTGGGAGGGCCCCTCCCGTCAGCGGGCCAGGAACTCGTCGAGCAGCCTGTCGAGGTCGAGGAACTCCTCCCCCGCGGGGGTGACGGCGTACGTCTGCTCCAGGAAGCGGGTGAGTGCGCGGGTCTCCACGAACAGGACGGCGCCCTCCTGCCCTGCGGCTCCGAGTCCCCGCAGGGCGATGCGGACCTCGTCGGCGCCGTCCGCCCGGTGGGGGGCGAAGGTGACGTCTCCCTCGCCCACCGGGCGGTGGAGTCCCTCGGTGAGCATCTGCCGGTCGAAGTGCCAGCGGGCCAGGACGGTGGGGCCGTCGTAGAACGTCGCCCGCACCACGTACGGGTCCCCGTCGTCATACGAGAAACGGGCGAGGAGCGGCACGCGGCCCCGCGCCGAATCGAGGCGGACAACGATCGGAGCGGTTGCGCAGGACATCGACAGGCCTCCCGGGTGAGCGTCACGGCTGCTGTCGTGTTCCCCGCTTCGCCCGGGCCACACAGGGCCGTTCGAGGGAAGCGTCCCGCCGTGTCAGCCTGCGAGGGCCACGAGCCGTCGGTAGGCCAGCTGGTCCGCCTGTCGGGCCGTGAGGTGGACGCGCACCTCCACGAGGTGCTCCTTCAGGGCGGTGTAGCCGGCCGTGTAGGCCTCTTCCTGCTCCCCGGCGGCCGCCGGCATCCAGAGGATCAGCAGCTGCTCGTGCCTGCGGGCCCCGTCGGGCGCCGCGAAGGACAGCTCGTGGACGACCAGGCGCGCCTGGTCCCCGGGCAGGGCCTGGATCAGTTCCTCGTGCGTCAGGTTGCCCTCCACCTCCTTCTCCACCACGTCCGGGGCGTCCCCCAGCCGAAGGATCACGGTATTGACCTCCCGTGTCTCCTTCAGGTGCTGAAGGGCGTCGAGGCAACCTTCTGACAGGCCGATCTGGCGACTCACGGAAATTCCAGCCCTCTCCCGGCAGGCACCTCGGCGGCGCCGGTGCCGTTCACGTCCAGCCTTCCACTCCGGGCGACGTGTGCGGGGCACCGACAGGCTCGGATTCGGGGGACGCGCACCGGCACGCGCCTCAGCGGACCGCGCTCCACGACCGCCACAGGGCGGCGTAGGCTCCGTCGTTCGCCAGGAGTTCGCGGTGGCTGCCGAGCTCCACGATCCGGCCGCGGTCCATCACCGCGATCCGGTCGGCCTCCTGCACGGAGTCCAGGCGGTGCACGATGGACACCACCGTGCGCCCCTCGATCAGGGCGGCCAGCGAGCGTTCGACCTGCCGGGAGGCGGAGGAGTCGAGCAGCGCGGTGGCCTCGTCCAGTACGAGGGCGTGCGGGTCGGACAGCAGCAGGCGGGCGAGGGCCAGTTGCTGGGCGGCGGACGGGGACACCGGGGCCGCACCGGCCCCGATCTCGCTGTCCAGGCCGTCGGGCAGCGACCGCGCCCAGTCCCCGAGCAGTACGGTCCGCAGCGCGGCCCACAGCTCCTCGTCCGGGCGGTCCTCCTCGTCGGCGAGCATGAGGTTGTCCCGCAGCGTGCCGCTGAAGACGTGCTGCTCCTGAGTCACCAGGACCACCTCGCGGCGCAGTTGGCCGACGGGCAGGTCGGTGAGGTCGGCGCCGCCGATGCGCACGGTGCCGCGGGTGGGGTGGTGCACGCCGGCGAGCAGCTTGCCCAGGGTGGACTTGCCGGCCCCGGAGGCGCCCACCACGGCGAGGCGTTCGCCCGGGGCGAGTTCGAGGTCGACGCCGCTGAGCACCTCGCGCCCCGGCCCGTAGCCGAATCCGACGCCGTCGAGGCGGATGGCGTGGCCGTGGGTGGGGGCGACGGGCTTGGGCTCCTCGCGCGGGAGCCGTTCGACGCCGAGGATGCGGCGCAGGGCCGCGTTGCCGATCTGGAGTTCGTCGGTCCAGGTGAGCAGGTCGTTGAGGGGCTCGCCGAGGGCCTGGACGTAGAGCACCACGGCCGTGAGCGCCCCGAGGCCGACGGCGCCGCGCTGGTAGGCGAGTCCGCCGATCAGCAGGGTGAGCGCCATCGGGACCATGGTGGCGAGGTCGAGGCTGGGGAACCAGACGGTCTGCAGCCAGGTGGTGCGCTGCCGGGTGCGGACCACGGCGTCGACGGCGGCGCCGTGCCGGCGGATCTGCCGGGGCCCGAGACCGAGGGACTCCACGGTGGCGGCGCCCCGGCTGGTCTCGTGGGTGACGGCGAGGACGTCGGCCTCCTGGGCGAGCAGCCGCTCGTACGCGGCGGTCGCCCGGGGCCTGTACCACCAGGTCGACAGGACCGCGAAGGGCACCCCCGCCAGCAGCCCGAGGGCCAGCAGCGGGGAGGTGAGCAGGATGGCGGCGAAGGTGAAGACCAGGGTGACGGCGGCCAGCGCGATGCGCGGGACGGCCTGACGGATGGACTCGCTCAGGCGGTCGGCGTCGGTGGTGGCGCGGCTGAGCAGGTCGCCGGCGGAGACGGACTCCACCTCGGCGAGCGGCAGCCCGAGGACCCTGCGGACGAACCCCTCACGGGTACGGGCGAGGACGCGTTCGCCGAGCAGGGTGGCCTGGACCTTGGCGGCGCGGGCCAGCAGCGCGTGGACGACGAGGATGGCCACGAAGGCCAGGGCGAGGACGTCGACGCGGGCGGTGGTGGTGCCCGCCTTGACGGACTCCACGAGGTGGCCGAGGAGGCGGGGCCCGGTCAGGCTCGCCACCAGGGCGGCGGCGAAGAGCACCAGGGTGAGGGTGATCCGGCCCGCGTTGCCGCGCAGGAAGTCGCGCACCCAGGCCCGTACGTCGCCCCGGCCGGCCAGCGGCAGCCGGCCGGGCGCGGCGCCCGGGGCCCCGGCGGGGGCCGGGGTGGAGGCCGGTGCGGTCGCGGTGCTCGTCATGAGCGCGCTCCTTCCTTGGAGACGGGACGGCCGTCCGGGACGAGCCGGTGGACGCGGTCGGCGGCGCCCAGCCACAGCGGGCTGTCGCTGAACACCACGGTGGTGCGCCCGGAGCGCAGCGCGGCCACCCGCCGGACCACGCGGGCCTCGGTCTGCGCGTCGACCGAGGCCGTCGGGTCCTCCAGGACCAGGACGTCGGGGGCGGCGAGCAGCGCGCGGGCGAGCACCAGGCGCTGGCGCTGGCCCCCGGACAGGGCCCGGCCGCCCTCGCCGAGTACCTCGTCCAGGCCGCCGGGCAGCGCCTCGACGACGTCGGCCGCGTCGGCGGCGAACAGTGCGTCGTCCAGGGCGCCCCGCGAGCGTGCCAGGCCCGTGGTCAGCTCCTCGCGCACGGACCCGCTGAAGAGGGTGTCGGCGGGTCCGGAGCGCAGGACGCGGGCGCGCAGTTCGGCGAGGTCGACGCGGTCGAGGGGGACCCCGCCGAGGAGGACGGAGGCGGGCCGCGGCTCCTCGCCGTGGCGGGTCAGGCGGTCGGCGAGCTCCCCGGCCAGGCCGGCGGGGGCTGCGATGACGGTGAGCAGGCCCGCCTCGGCGGTGACGCCGCTGTCCTGGTCGGTGAGGGAGAGCGGGCCGTCGGGGAGCGGCCGGGGGGAGGCGGGCTGCTCGGGCTGCGGGGTGATGCGCAGCAGGATGCAGACACGGCCGGCCGCGACCTTGGCGAGGCTGAGGGTCTCGGCGGCCTCGGTGGCGGTGCTGACGGGCAGCGTCAGGAAGGCGGAGGCCCCGTAGAAGGCGACGAACTCGCCGGGGGTGATGGTGCCGTTCAGGGCCAGGCGGGCGCCGAGCCAGGCGATGCCTACGGTGACCAGGCCGGGCAGGAACACCCCGGCGGCCTGGAGCCACGCCTCCATCCGGCCCGCCGACTCCCCCGCCCGGCGCACCTGCTGGCTGGTGGCGCGGAAGCGTTCGGCGAAGCGGGCCTCGCCGCCGATGCCGCGCAGGATGCGCAGGCCGGCCACGATGTCACCGGCCTGGGAGGTGGCGATGCCCATCTGCTCGCGCTGCTCCTCGTCGCGTTCCTGGAGCGGGCGCAGCAGGGGGCCGATGCCGAGGACGGCGGCGGGTACGCCGATGAGGACGGCGAGGCCGAGGACCGGTGAGGTGACGGTGAGCGCGACGGCGACGAGGACGGCGGCGACCACGGCGCCCACGGACCGGCCCACCACCTCGAAGGCGTGCCCGATGCTCTCCACGTCGGCGGCGGCGGAGGCGGCCACGTCCCCGGAGCGGGCCTTGTCGCGCAGGGTGGCTCCGAGCCGGGTGACCTGGCGCATCAGGACCCGGTGGGTGTGCGAGACGGCGTGCATCTCGGCGCCGACGGCGGCCTGGATCAGGCCGGCGCCGGCCACCGCCTGGAGGATGCCGAGGCCGAGCGCGACCAGGGCCCACACGTAGAGGCCGGCCGGTTCGTCGGCCCGGCCGGCGACGTCGATGGCCCGGCCGATGACCAGGGGCAGCAGGGCCAGCGGGACCATCCAGGCCACGCCGAGGAGGGCGCTGAGGAGCAGCGGCCCGGGCCGGATGCGCACGAGCCACCACAGGTAGGCCCAGGGCCCCCGGCTGTCGGCTTCCGGTACGGCCTCGGGGGACACCGAGGCGTCGAACAGTCTGTTGGCCACGGGGGCTCCTGGTCCTGTCCGGCCGGTCGGGCCGGATCAGCGAACGGGGTCTGGTGCGGGCGGGGGGCGGGGTGAGGGGCCGGGCGGCGCTCCCGCGCCGAGGGCACGGGCGGGGAGCGGCCGGCGCCGGATCAGAGGAAGAGGTCGCGGGTCGCGGCGCGGTCGACCTTGCCGGTGCGGGTGTGGGCGAGCGCGGGCACCGCGACGATGCGGTCGGGCACCAGGAACGCGGGGACGGACGCCTTCAGTTCCTCGCGCAGCGCCCGTACGTCGGGGGCCGCGTCCGGGGTGAACACCACGAAGGCGACGAGTGCGTTGTGGTCGCCCTTGACGTGCTCGGCCGCGGCGACGGCCGAGACGCCGGGCAGGCGGCCGATCTGGTGTTCGACGTCCGGCAGGTCCACCCGGTGGCCGCGGATCTTGACCTGGTGGTCGGCGCGGCCCTGGAAGACGAGCATGCCGTCGGCGCCCTCGCGCACCAGGTCGCCCGTGCGGTACCAGCGGGCCGGGCCGTCGCCGAAGTCGGCTTCGACGAACCGGGCGGCGGTGCGTTCCGGGTCGTCGACGTAGCCGGTGGCCAGCTGCGGACCGGCGAGGAACAGCTCGCCCGGTCCCTCGGGTTCCTCGTCGCGGGGGACGACCGCCTGCCGCACGGTGGGCAGGGGGTGCCCGATGGGTACGCCGTCCGCGAAGGGTCCCGCGGCCCCGGGGCCGGCGAGCAGCACGCTGTGGGTGACGAGCGCGGTCTCGGTGGAGCCGTACGTGTTGAGCAGCCGGACCCGGTCGGCGCCGAGCCGGTGCCAGCGTTCGAGCATGTCGGGGCGGACCGCCTCGCCGCCGATGACGACGGTGTCGAGGGAGTCGGGCAGGCGCAGCCCGTGTTCCAGCAGGTGGCCGGTGAAGGTGTGCCAGTAGTCGACGGGCAGGTTGACCAGGGTGATCTCGGCGTCCGTGAGCAGCGGTCCGAGCAGGGTCTCGCTGTCCTCGTCGATGACCAGGAGGCCGCCCGCGCAGAGCGTGGGCAGGATCTCCTCCAGGCTGGTGTCGCCGTCGGCGCGGTGGAAGTTCAGCGCGACGGTGTCCGGGCCGGCCCCGTAGCGGGTGCGCAGTTCCGGGATCACCGCGTGCAGCGCACCGTGCGGGACGGCGGCGGCCTTGGGTGCGCCGGTGGAGCCGGAGGTGAACAGGACGTACGCCGGATCGTCGGCCCGTACGGGCTCGCCGGCCTCGCGGACCGGGGCGCGGGAGGCGCCCCAGTTGGGCCGCAGCAGCCGGTCGACGGCGGGGAGCCGGCCGGTCTCGGTGGTGGTGACGGCCTCGCGGCAGCCCAGGGCCCGCAGGGCGTCGTCCATGTGCGTGCCGGGCGCGTCGGTGACGGGCACGTACGCGCGGCCGGCGGCGAGCACGCCGAGGATGGCGGCGACGTCCCGGGCGCTGTGGTGGGTGACTATGGCGACGGGGGGCTGGGGGCCGGGGGCGCGGGTGGCGACCAGGTCGGCCACCGCCCCGGCCCAGCGGGCGAGTTGCCCGTAGCCGACGGTGGATCCGTTGTCGGTGACCGCGGGCCGGTCGGGGTCCGCTCGGGCGATGGCGAAGAAGGGGTCGACCACGCTGGGCAGGAGCGACATGAGGGGGCCTTCTCGAATCGGATTCTTGTACGGGGGTCGGCCGGCGGGGGTCAGCCCGCGGGCTGGACGAGCGCCGTGAGCGCGGCGTGGTGCTCGGCGGCGAGCCGGCCGATGGTGGCCGGATCGTGGAGGGCGGTGGAGTACCACCATTCGACCCGCAGCGCCCCGGCGTCGGTGGTGGCGATCACCTCGATGAGGTGGGGGCGCACCCAGTCGGGCCCGGTGATCTCGCCGACCGGTTCGTCGGCGACGTCGAGCAGGAGGGTGCCGAGCGGGAGTCCGTCGGCGTCGTCGCCTTCGAAGTCGAACGAGACGTCGCTGGGCGGGGCGCCGCGCAGGGCGGCGGAGATCCGGGGCCGGCCGTGCCGGCTCAGCGCCCCGTGGCCCACTCCCCCGCCGGGCAGGGCGGCGAGGTGGCCGACGGTGCGGGCGAGGCGTTCGGCGGGGGTGCCCGGGGTGAGGTCGAGGCGGACGGGGACGCTGGTGGTGAACCAGCCGGTGGTGCGGGCCAGGTCGCTGTCGCCGACGATCTCCTCGCGGCCGTGCCGCAGGACGTCCACCCGGACCGCGTCCTGGCCCTGCCAGGCGCCGAGCACCTCGCCGAGGGCGTGCAGCAGGAGGTCGCCGGGGTGGCAGCGGTGCGCGCGGGCCGCGTCGAAGAGCCGCGTGGTGAACTCGGTGCCGAATTCCGCGACATGGGTCTCGGCCGTCGCGGCGGTGTTCACCGCCCGGGGGTCGGCGCCGTGGCCCTCGTCCGGGCCGTCGCCGTGGCGGTGCCCGGGGAGCCGGTCAAGCGGGATCTGGCCGGGGGTGCGGGCCACCTCCGTCCACCACTCGCTCTCCGCCTCGGCCTCGGGAGTACGGGCGTACGCGGCCAGGGCCTGCGCCCACTCCGGGTAGCCGGTGCCCTCGCCGCAGCGGAGGGCGTCACCCTCGTCGCCCCCGTCCGCACCGGCGGCGAGGGCAGCGTAGACCCGCTCCAGGTCGTCGATCAGGATGGACCAGGACACCATGTCGAAGGCCAGCTGGTGGACGGCGATCAGGAGCCGGCCCGGGCGGGCCGGGCCGGCGTCGAACCACACGAAGCGGGTGACGCGGCCGGCCTCCGGGTCGAGGGAGCGCTGTTCGAGCGCGCAGCGCAGGGTGACGGCCTCGGAGAGGTGCGCGTCGTCGAGTTCCCGGACGTCGACGGTGTCGAGGACGGCGTCGATCGGGGTGTCCGGGGTGAGGGCGGCGACCGTCTGCCGGGGGCGCTTGGCGGGCCGGGCCTCGACGGCCAGGCGCAGCGAGGCGTGGCCGGCGACCAGGCGTCGTACGGCTTCGGCGAGCAGCGCCGGGTCGAGGTCGGGGCGGGTGGTGAAGAGCAGCGACTGGTTCCAGTGGGCGCGGCTGCCCGTCTGCTCCTCCCAGCCCTGCTCCTGGGTGGGCGTCAGGAGCACCGGGCCGTGTGCCGCGCCGGGTTCGGCGAGGGGGGCGCCGCCCGTGTGGCGCCGGCCGGCCCGTTCGGTGACCAGGAGGGCGAGGTGCTCCACGGTCATGTCCTCGACGAACAGTTCGCGGAGCTGGACGCGCACGCCGTACGAGGCTTCGATGCGGCGGGCGACGCGGATGAGGTCGAGCGAGTCGACGCCGAGGTCGCGCAGCGGTGCGGTGAGGTCGGGGGCCGGTTCGAGGACGGCTTCGGCGATCCAGGCCGTGAGGTGGGCGCGTACGCCGTCCGGAGCGACGGGGGCGTCAGCGTCGGCGGAGTGCGGCTTCGGCCGGGCCGGGGCGCTCACGCGCGGCCGTCCTCACGCAGTGCGCCCGCGGGGCGGCTGACCAGGAAGGGGCCGAGGGCGAGGGCGTCCATGGGCAGCCGGTGGAAGGTGGCGAGGGCGTCGCCGGGGCTGCACACGACGGGTTCGTCGCGGCCGTTGAAGGAGGTGTTGAGCACGACGGCGGTCCCGGTGTGCCCGCCGACCGCGCCGATCAGGCGGTGGTAGAGCGGATCGGTATCACGGGAGACGGTCTGGGGACGGGTGGTGCGGTCGCTGTGCACGACGGCGGGCATGGCCTCGGCCCCGGCTTCGGTGACCGGAGTCGTGACGATCATGTACGGGAGCGGGGTGCCGGTGCCGATGAGGGCGGGGGCGGCCTCCTCCTGCATGCTGGGGGCGAACGGCCGCCAGGCCTCGCGGTCCTTGATGCGGACGTTGACCCGGTCGCGGGTGCTCTCGGGCGAGGGCACGGCGAGCATGCTGCGGTGGCCGAGGGCGCGCGGTCCCCCTTCGGCGCGGCCCTGGAACCAGCCGACGACGCCGCCGCGGGCCAGGGTGGCGGCGGTGGCGGTGGCGATGTCCTCGTGCTCGGTGTAGGCGGTGCCGGAGGCGTCCAGGACCCGGCGGATGCTGTCCGGGGACCACTGGGGACCCCAGGCCACCGAGCCGGACATCGGGCGGATCCGGTCGCCCTCCTGGGCGGCGACCAGGACGGCCGCGCCGAGGCTGACGCCCTGGTCGCCGGCGAGCGGCTGGACGAACAGGTCGCCGACCTCGGGCAGGCGCATCAGCTTGCCGTTGAGCGTGGCGTTGAAGCCGACGCCGCCCGCGATCATCAGGGTGCTCTCGCCGGTTTCCCGGAGCAGGCCCCGGACCAGTGCGATGACGGCCTGTTCGAGGGCGGCCTGGGCGGTGGCGGCGGTGTCCCGGTACTCGAAGGGGTCGCGCTCGGTGACCTTGGTGAAGCGGCCGGTGCGCGGGTCGAAGCGGCGCACGGAGCGGTTCGGGGGCTCGGGGAGGGTCCGCTCCAGGTGTTCCAGCCAGTGCCGGATGGTGGCGGTCTCCTCGTCGGTCGTGCCCGTGGAGCGCAGGTCCGGGGGGACCACGCCGATGCTGAAGTCCTCGTCGGCGAAGGTGAAGGCGCCGCCGAAGGTGAGGTCCTGGGGGCGCCCGTAGGAGGCCAGGCCCATCATCTTCCCGGCGGCGTCGGCGCCGAGGCCGGCGTACTCGCAGACGGCGGCGTAGAAGTAGCCGAGCGACCAGCCGGGCGTATGGGCCCGCAATGTCTTGATTTCGCCGTTGATGCCGACGGCGAGGGTCGTGCTCGCATCCTCTCCCTGGCCGTCCAGGACGAGGATCGCCCCCCGTTCGCGGCCGGAGAGGTGGTAGGCGCTGGCCGCGTGGGCCAGGTGGTGGTTGACGAAGGTCAGCCGGGGGTCGCGGGTACGCGGGAACAGCTGCTTGGGCAGCAGGTGTTCCAGGGCGTCGGCTTCGCCGGCGAACCAGTCCAGGCCGCGGTCGGCGAAGAGCTTGGGGAGGTCCCACCCGTGGGCGACGACGTCTATGTCGCCCAGGGTGAGACCTCCTTCGGCGAGGCAGTACGCGACCGCGTTGAGGGGCGCCTCGCCGTAGGCGTGCTTGTTGCGGGTGAAACGCTCCTCCTCGGCCAGGGCGATCACTTCGCCGTCCACGACGAGGCAGGCAGCGCCGTCGTGGCTGGCGCCGGGCCAGCCGTTGACTCCGAGCACACGCATGGTCAGTCCCCAAAGGTCGATCGAATCGTCCGGTTACGCCAACCGATCTTGTCGATCAGGGGAGTTGTACACGACCTACCGAGTTGTGCGGAGATCCGACCGGGGCTCCGCGCCGGCGTCCTGACGGAGATCGGGCCGACGGCCCGGCCGCGGCTCGGCGCGCAGATCGGGGTGGAGGTGGGCGGGGAGCGGGGGGCGCAGATCGGGGCGCAGATCCGCCGCGAAGATCGCCGAGGCCGCCTTGAGCACCTCGTTGGCGTGTCTCAGTTGCTCCACCTCCCGGCGCAACCGGTGCAGTTCCGCCCTTTCGCGTCTGGACAGGGCGCCCTCGTCGGCGCCGGCGCGCTCGGCCCGCGGGGCCTCGGCCTGGCCAGGGACGCGGCCCCTGTCCGCCGCGGACGGCTCCGGCACCGCGCGAGGGCGTCCGACCGGCTCGTACGGGGCTCCGCGGGCTTCCAGTTCCTTGCTGACGCGGTGCCAGTGACGGGTCCACGCGGCGGCGTCGCCGTCGCAGGCGGCCACGTAGGCGAGGGTGACTTTCAGCGATGGCATGTGCAAACCACGGGCCGCCTCGGAGAGGGTGGCGACGGAATAGTGGGCGCGTTTCGCCATGATCCGGTAGGAGGGATTGCCGACCTGGCGCCTGAGGGCGCGCAGGGCATGGGCGAATTCCTCCAGCGGTCCGGCCGTGGGATCGAGTAACCGCTCTGGCCTGGCCATGTTCCCCCCTGGGAAGTCGATCATCTCGGTTGAGCGCGCGATCACAAGCCCACGCAACGGCTGTTGGCTGATCGCGGGCGCGGCGGTACAACCCTCCGTCGGTTGACGTGGTCGGCGTACAACCGCCGCAAGGGGCCACATGGGAAATTGGTACATGCCACTGACATTTCGATCAAGTGAGCATCCGGGAAATCGAGCCATACAACGGTCGTGTCGACCGGTTTCGTGCGAACCCGGCCATCGCCCCGGAAGGCGGCCCTTCACGTTCCGGTTCGCCGTCGCCCGGGGCCGCCACCCCCCTCTGTTGTACAGGAGTGCACCCCGTCTGCGCCCCGTACAACGGTGACCCCTCGTGTACAACTCCGCAGCTCTGCAAGATCGGTCCACGTCAGGCGATACGGCCGAAACGGACGGGAATGGGTGGCGACGCGGTGAACACAGCACGCAGCCAAGCGGAATCAAAACCGCCGGAAGGCGTGTACGAGTACCGGCGCGGCGAACTCGTCGAACCGGACTGGCGTCGGTTCCCGGGCTGGCGGGAAATCACCGCGGCCGAGTGGGCCGACCCCCAGTGGCAGCGCGCCCACTGCGTGAAGGACGCCAAGGGCCTGCGGGCCGTCGTCGGGGACCTGCTCGACGAGGAGTTCTACGCGGACTGGGAACAGGACCGGCTCTACCGGGCGACCATGTCGGTCCTGCTGCCGCCCCACATGATCAACACGATGGCCCCGCAGGTGGCCGGCTCCCGGCCGGGCGAGCTGACGAAGGCCTTCTACGACGACCCGGTGCGCCGCTACATGCTCCCGGTCTTCTCCGACCGGCACCCCACGTGGCCCTCGCACCCGATGGCCAGCCGGGACTCCCTGCACGAGCAGGACATGTGGGTGGTCGAGGGACTGACCCACCGCTACCCGACGAAGGTGCTGGCGGAACTGCTCTCCACCTGCCCGCAGTACTGCGGGCACTGCACCCGGATGGACCTGGTCGGCAACTCCACCCCCCAGGTGACCAAGAACAGGCTGACCCTCAAGCCGCTCGACCGGGCCGAGCGGATCCTCGACCACCTGCGCCGCACCCCCGGCATCCGCGACGTCGTGGTGTCCGGCGGCGACCTGGCCAACCTGCCCTGGCCCCGGCTGGAGAGCTTCCTGTCGGGGCTGCTGGAGATCGACTCCATCCGGGACATCCGGCTGGCCAGCAAGGCGCTCATCGGACTGCCGCAGTACTGGTCTTCGGGCCCCGTGCTGGAGGGCGTCGCCCGGATCGCCGCGACCGCCCGGGCCCGGGGCGTGCAGGTCGCCCTGCACACCCACGCCAACGCGGCCCAGCAGGTGACCCCGCTGGTGGCCGGTGCCGCCCACGCCCTGCTGGCGGCCGGGCTGCGCGACGTACGCAACCAGGGGGTGCTGATGCGCGGGGTCAACGACAGCGCGCACGAGCTGCTCGACCTGTGCTTCGCGCTCACCGACCACGCGGCCGTGACGCCCTACTACTTCTACATGTGCGACATGATCCCCAACGCCGAGCACTGGCGCGTCCCGCTGCACCGGGCGCAGCTGCTCCAGCGTCAGATCATGGGCTACCTCCCCGGGTTCTCCACCCCTCGCATCGTGTGCGACGTGCCGTTCGCCGGCAAGCGGTGGGTGGACCAGACCGATGCCTACGACCGGGACCTCGGCATCTCCCACTGGAGCAAGAGCTACCTGACCCCGCTGGAGGCCGCGGCCCCGGACGCGCACAGCGGCTCGTACCACTACTACGACCCCATCGACACCCTCCCGGCATCCGGGCAGCGGTGGTGGCGGGACACCCGTCAAGGGTAGAGAAGGGACAGTTGCACAGCCATGAGCAGTCTGCGTCCGCAGCGGGAGACGATCCCGGAAGAACCTCCGGTCCTGGAGGAGTGGTACCGCCGGCACCTGGGACCGGGCCTGTACGACATCAGCTCCAGCGGCGTCCATCCGTACACCTTCGCCGAGATACGCGAGATGTGCGGCATCGGCCAGGAGGACCTCGACGCGATCGTCATGGACGACAGCGTCTCCCAGGGCGGGGCCGGCGTCCGCCGGGCGATCGCCGACCGGTACGCCGCCGGGGACGCCGACCGGATCCTGGTCACCCACGGATCCAGCGAGGCCATCTCCCTCACCCTGAACACCCTGCTGCGGCCCGGCGACCGGGTGGTGGTCCAGGAGGGCATCTACCACTCGCTGGGCCACTACCCGCGTGAGGCCGGCTGCGAGGTGGCGGTGCTGCCGGCCGCGGCCGTGCGCGACGGGGAGATCGACCCGCAGGTGCTGGGCTCGCTGGTCACGCCCGGGACGGCCGCGGTGATCGTCAACTTCCCGCACAACCCGAGCGGGGCGACGCTCTCGCCGCTGGGCCTCAAGGCCCTGGCGGCGACGGTCGCGGAGGCCGGAGCGGTGCTGGTGTGGGACGCGGCGACCGCCGAGATCGCGCACCGGTGGGAGGCTCTGCCCGACCCCGGCACGCTCTACGGGCCCACCCTGCGGACGGTCTCCTACGGGACCTTCTCCAAGACCTTCGGCCTGCCCGGACTGCGGGTCGGCTGGGCCGTCGCCGAACCGGAGCTGCTGCGGGCCACCTTCCCGCTGCGCGACCGGACCACGCTGTTCCTGTCGCCGCTGGTGGAGCTCGTCGCCGAGCGGGCGATGCGGGCCGCGGACCGTCTGATCGGGCTGCGCGCGGCCGAGGCCGGGCGCAATCTGGCGCACCTGCGCGGATGGATGGCCGAGCACGAGGACCTGGTGCGCTGGCGCGAGCCCGAGGGCGGAGTGAGCGCGCTCCTGGTCTTCCGCGCGCTGGAGCGGCCCGGCACGGCGCCGGGGGCGGTGGAGGAGCTGTGCCTGGAGCTGCTGGAACGCCACCGGACGCTGCTGGTGCCGGGTACCGCCTTCGGCGCCCCGCAGGGCGTCCGGCTGGGCTTCGGCGGCGGTGAGGCGGACTTCCGGGCCGGGCTGGCGCAGTTGTCGGCGTTCCTGCGCGGGCGCGGGGCCGGCCGATGAGCGCGCAGGCCGCGGCGGCGGCGTCCGGCGAGGTGTCCGGGCCGATGTCCGGGCCGACGGATTTCCTGGACGGCTGGGAGCGTGCGGTACGGGCGTACGGCGAGGCGCCCGCGCTGGTGACCCCGGCGCGCGGCGTGCTGACGTACCGGGCGATGGACCGGCTCACCGACACGTGGGCGGGCTCCTTCGCCGGGCGCGGCGCCGGGCCGGGGACGATCGTGGGCCTGGCCTTCGGCGACCCGGCCGGGACCGTGCTGGGCATGGTCGCGGCGCTCAAGAGCGGCGCCGGTTTCACCGTGCTCGACGACCGGCTGCCGCAGCCGGCCCGGGACGACCTGGTACGGCGGGTCGCGGCGGTGGCGTGGGCCGGCGACGGCGAGCACGCCCCGGACGGGGCGTACGTACCGGACGGCGGGCGGGACGGGCGGGACACGGGATGGACCCGGCACGTGCACGAGGAGCGGGAACCCGACCGGGTCCCGGACCGCGGCGCGCAGCCGGACCGGGACACGGGCCGCGCCAGGGCCGTGGACACGGACCGCGACCCGGAACACGACGTCGCCTACGTCCTGTTCACCTCCGGCTCCACCGGCCGGCCCAAGGGCACGGTGGTCGAGCGCGGCTCGCTGGGCCGGTTCGCGGCGGCGCTCGCCGAGCGGCTCGCCCTGACTTCGCGGGACCGCTGGCTCCAGGTCGCCTCGCTCGGCTTCGACGTGGTGATCGAAGAGGTCTTCCCGGCGCTGGTCGCCGGCGCGGCGGTGGTGTGCCGCGACGACAGCGAGCCGCTGGAGCCCGCGGAGCTGCACGCGCTGATGACGGCGACGGGTTCGACCGTGGTGGAGCTGTCGACGCAGTACTGGCTGGAGTACGCCCGCTGGCTGGAGGAGCACGGGCTGACCACCCCGGCGGGACTGCGGACGGTGGTGGTGGGCGGCGAGCGGATGGACCCGGAGCCGTACCGGGCGTGGCAGCGCCGCCAGCCGGCCGCGCTGGCCCACGTCTACGGGCTCACCGAGTGCACCGTCAGCTCCACCCTGTACACCGGGCTGCTGCCCGCGGACGCGGTGGAGGTGCCGCTGGGCACGCCGTTGCGGGACGTGCAGGTGACCGTGCGCCGTGACGGGCACCCCGTACCGCCCGGCGAGAGCGGCGAGATCCACATCGGCGGGCCGCTGGTGGCGCGGGGCTTCCTGGACGACGAGGCGGCCACGCGGCGGCGGTTCGCTCCCGATCCGTACGACGGCCGGCCCGGCGCCCGGACGTACGCGACCGGCGACCTGGGGCGGTTCGACGAAGCGGGCCACCTCGTCTTCCTCGGCCGGGTGGACGACCAGCTCAAGATCCGCGGCCACCGGCTGGAGCCGGCACTCGTGGAGCGCGCGCTGTGCGACAGCCCGGACGTGGACCGCGCCGTGGTCATCCCCGACCCGGCCACGGGCACGACCCTGTGGGCCTTCACCGTCCCGGCCGACCCGGCGCTCGCCCCACCCCCGGGCACGGCTCCCCGGCTCCCCGCCGCCGACCGCGACGCCCTGGTCGCCCGGCTCGCGGCGCACCTGCCCGACTGGGCCGTCCCGCACGTCCTGCACCGGGTGTCGGCCCTGCCCAAGACCCCGCACGGCAAGGTGGACAAGCGCACCCTGGCCCGGTGGGCCGGCGAAGCCGGGGCCGCGCCGCCGGCGCCGGCCGGGCAGGACCCGGCATCCGACCATGCGCTGGACGAGGTGCTGGGGATCTTCCGGGACGTGCTCGCGCAACCGCGGCTCGGGCCCGACGACAACTTCTTCGACCACGGCGGGCAGTCCCTGCTCGCCATGCGGCTGCTCGCGCGCCTGCGCGAGCGCTTCCCGGCCGCCGCCGGCCTGCGGGCGAGCGCCCTGTTCTCGCTCCCGACGCCCCGGCTCCTGAGCGAGACGCTCCACGGCCGCCGCGCCGCCGAGATCTAGCAGCCAAGCGCCGAGCGCGACGGCAGTAGTACCCCGAGGGCCCCGGGTGATCACCCCGGGGCAGCACACCCCCGTCCCAGAACGAGAGTTGGCATGTCGAACCTCACCGACCAGACCACGGCCACCCCTGGCACCCTCGCCTACACCCTCACGCCCGACGAGGCGACCGCCACGGCCGACCTCACGCGGGAACTCGCCCGCACCTACCCCTCCTTCGGCGACCCGGCCCTGCTGCACGACCTCCCGCAGCTCGCGTCCCGGCTGCCCTTGGGCACCCAGCGCTTCCTGCGCGGCTTCCAGCTAGCCGACCGCCACGGCCACGCCGTCGTCCGCGGGCACCTCTTCGACCAGGACCGGATCGGCCCCACGCCCGCCCACTGGCGCGGCCGCAGCCGCCCCGGGCCCGAGTTCGCCGAGGAACTGCTGCTCATGCTCTACGGGGCGCTGCTCGGCGAGCCGTTCGGCTGGGCCACCCAGCAGGACGGCCACCTCGTCCACGACATCTTCCCCATCCGGCAGCACGAGAACGACCAGCTCGGCATGGGCAGCAAGGAACTGCTGACCTGGCACACCGAGGACGCGTTCCACCCGTACCGCAGCGACTACCTGATCCTCGGCGCGCTGCGCAATCCGGACCACGTGCCCACCACGGTCGGCGAGCTGGACCTGTCCTCCCTTTCATCCGAGGACATCGACCTCCTCTTCGAACCGCGCTACTACATCGCGCCCGACGAGTCGCACCTGCCCAAGAACAACACCATCGCCTCCGCGGAGGAGGCGGCCCGCTTCGCGACCATCCAGAAGATGATCGACGAACGCCCGCTGGTCCCGCTGCTCTACGGCTCGCGCCTGGACCCGTACATGCGCCTCGACCCGTACTTCACCTCCGTCCCCGAGGACGACCCGGACGCGCTGCGCGCCTACGAGGCCCTCTTCAAGGTGATCGACGCAGCGATGCTGGAGGTGGTCGCCGACGAGGGCGACGTGCTGTTCATCGACAACCACCGCGCCGTGCACGGCCGGCTGCCCTTCACCGCCCGCTACGACGGCACCGACCGCTGGCTCAAGCGGGTCTGCGTCACCACCGACCTGCGCCGCTCCCGCGAGATGCGGGCCAGCGCCGACACCCGTCTCCTGGGCTGACCCGCCGGTGTCCCTCACCCTCACCGACCTGTCCCGGGACCCCTGGCTGCGGCCCGAGACGGAGCGTCTGACCGGCGCGAACATGCCCGATTTCATGAGCTGGGAGTCCCCGGGCAACTGGCGCTGGCACGGCATGTACGAGCAGTACCCCGTCCTCCAGCTGTGCCTGGTGGACGGGGACGGCCGGCTCGCCGCGGCGGCCAACGCGGTACCGGTCCGCTGGGACGGCACGGCCGGGGGCCTGCCGGCCGGCACCGACGACGTGCTCGTCGAGGCCGTCGACCACGGCCCGCCGGACCGGCCGGACGCCCTGTGCATGCTGTCCGTCTCCATCGCGCCCGAACACCGCGCCGCGGGCCACGCCGAACGGCTGCTCACCGCCGTACGGCAGACCGCCGCCCGCGGGGACATGCGCGGGGTGATCGTCCCGGTACGGCCGACCCGCAAGCCCCGCTACCCGCTGATCCCGATCGAGCGGTACGCGGCCTGGCGCCGCCCCGACGGCACCTGCTTCGACCCGTGGCTGCGCACCCACCTGGAGCTCGGCGCCCGTCAGCTCGGGATCGCCGAACGCTCGCTGGTGATCCGGCAGCCGGTGGCCCGCTGGGAGGAGGCCCTCGGGCATCCGCTGCCCGGTCCGGGCGACTATCCGCTCCCGGGCGGGCTGGTGCCGCTGCGGGTGGCGGACGACGGGCACGGGACGTACGCCGAGCCGAACGTCTGGGTGCACCACGCGCCGTGAGCCGGGCGCGCCGTGAGCCGGGCGCCGTCCCGAACTCCCGTCTCCGCTCCCCCCTTTCGCCCCTCCCCCTCCCCCTCCTCCCGACCCCTTCCCGCCCCCGCAACGACCCCTGGAGACTCCATGACTCCCGTGACCGCCGTGACTCCCGTGCGCCTCGCGATCATCGGCTGCGGCGCGGCCGCCCGCGGCTGCCACATCCCCGCGCTGCCCCCTCTCAAGGGCGATGTGCGGCTGACCGTCCTCGTCGACCGCGACATCCGCCAGGCCGAGGCGGCCCTCGCCCTCTACCGCGAGCTGGGCGGCGCCGACGCCGACCAGGTCGTCCTGGCCTCCGATCCGGACGAGGTCGCGCACCTCTTCGACGCCGCCGTGGTCGTCGTCCCGCACACCAAGCACGCCGAGACGGTCGAACCGCTGCTCGCCGCCGGCAAGCACGTCCTGCTCGAAAAGCCCATGACCACCTCGGTGGCCGACGCCACGCGGCTCGCCGCGGCCGCCGACGCCGCCGCCCGCGACCGCGGAACCGTGCTGGCCATGGCCCACCCCCGCCGGCTCTTCCCCGCGTACGCCTGGGTGCACCGGCTGATCCGGGACGGCGAGCTCGGCGAGGTGCGCCGGGTCGAATGGGCCGAGGGGCACCCGTACGCCTGGGAGCCGGTCTCCTGGTCGATGTTCGACCGCCGGCTCGCGGGCGGCGGGGTGCTCACCGACACCGCCTCGCACGTCTTCGACACCCTGCTGTGGTGGCTCGGCCCGGACGTCGAGGTCGTGTCGTACGAGGACAACTCGCTGGGCGGGGTGGAGACCGACGCCTCGGCGCACCTGCGGTTCTCCGGGGTCGACGTCTTCACCGAGTTCAGCCGGCTGCGCGACCTCGGCATCTCCTGCAAGGTGGTGGGCACGGAGGCGACCGTCACCATAGGCACCGACTTCCCCGCCGGGGAGTGCACGCTGATCACCGCCGACGGCAAGGAGCTGCACCGCGGCGACGTCGATGCGGTGGCCCCGGCCCAGGACGAATGGGAGCTGCTGTTCACCGAGCAGCTCGGCAACTTCGCGGCCGCCTGCCGCGGCGCCGCCGCGCCGCACTCGGACGCCGCCGACGGAGTACGCGTGGTGGAACTGATCCAGGAGTGCTACGGGGAGGCGGTGCGACGGCCCATGGCCCAGCCCTGGACGGGCAGGGCGCACACGGCCTCGCCCGCGCTCGACGGCCGTACGGTCGCCGTCACCGGCGCGAGCGGCTTCATCGGCGGCCGGCTCGTCGAGCGGCTCGCCCTCACCACGGGGGCGGACATCCGGCCGGTGGTCCGCGGGTTCGGGCGGGCGGCCCGGCTGTCCGTACTGCCGCAGGACCGGATCGAGTTCCGGTGCGGCGACCTGCTGGACGTGGAGAGCCTGACCGAGGCGTTCGCCGGCTGCGACACCGTGGTGCACTGCGCCTTCGGCAGCGACGGCGACGAGTCCGCCCGCTGGGCGGTTACCGTCGAGGGGACCGCGAACGTCCTGGCCGCCGCCCGGCGGGCCGGGGTACGGCGGGTGGTGCACCTCAGCACCATCGACGTGTACGACGCGACCGGCGCGAGCGAACTGACCGAGGAGTCCCCGGCGCGTCCGGCCGACCCGGCGGACCGCGAGTACGAGCAGCAGAAGCTGGCCGCCGAGCGGACGGTGCTGGCCGCCGGTGACGGCGCTCTGGAGACGGTCGTCCTCCAGCCGGGCGTGGTCTACGGGCCGTGGGCCGGCCAGTGGACCACCGCCCAACTCCTTCGGGAGGCCGCTGACTTCGCGGAGCTCCCGACCGGCGAGGGCGGCGGCGCCTGCAACGCCGTGTACGTCGACGACGTGGTGGAGGCGGCGCTGCGGGCGATCGTGGCGGAGGGGATGGCGGGCCGGCGCTTCCTGGTCGGCCACGGCGAGCCGGTGACCTGGGGCGCCTTCTTCGACGCCGTACGGGCCGTGCGGCGCCTCGGCGACCCGCTGCCGGACGCGGAGGGCGGCTCGGTCCCCGACTGGGAGCTGGAGCTGTACCGCTCCGAGGCGCGGGCCCGGTTCGACGCCGCGCGAGAGGCGCTCGGGTTCGAGGCGTCGGTGGGCTTCGCCGAGGGCATGGCGCTGACGGCCCGCTGGGCGGACTGGGCCGGTCTCCTCCCGGAGGCCCGGGGATGACCGAGGTGACCGGTGGGAAGGGCATCCAGGGTACGGACGGCGTACGGGACGTGCTCGTGGTCGCGCCGCACCCCGACGACGACGTCATCGGGTGTGGCGGGTCCATCGCCAAGCACGTGCGGGACGGGGCCCGGGTGACCGTGGTCATCGTCATCGGGCGCGAGCGCAGCGCGCTGGACGACGAGGTGAGCGACGCCGAGTTCGCGGCCGAGACCGACGCCTCCGCCAAGGCGCTGGGCGTGCACCGCGTGGTCCGCTTCGAGGAGCCCTCGCGGGACTTCCGGCTGACGCGCGAGGTCCACCTGGATCTCGTACGGGTCCTGCGGGAGGTCCGGCCGCAGGTCGTGTACCTGCCGCACGACAACGACGACGACGTGGAGCACCGGATGGTGCACCAGCTGGCCACCGAGGCGCTGTGGATGGCGCAGTCGTCCTTCTTCCAGGAGGCCGGCGCGGAGCCGATGCCGGCGCCGCGGCTGGTGCTGGGATACGAGGTGTGGGCGCCGATGGCCCGGTTCCAGTACGCCGAGGAGATCGGCGGGCAGATCGACGCCAAGGTGGAGGCGATGCGGTGCTACCGCTCGCAACTGCGGCACGCCGCCTGGGACGAGGGGATCCGGGGTCTGGCCCGGTACCGGGGCGCCGTCTCCGCCGGGTCCGGGTACGCGGAGGTGTTCCAGGTGCTCGGCCTCACGGGACCGACGCCGGTAGCGGAGCCGGTTCCCGGGGCGTCGCCGGGGGCGGCGGAGGGGGTCGGCCGTGATTGACCGGGTGCTGGTCTGCGGCCTCGGCTCCGGCATGGACCACTCGCTCGCCGAACTGCGCGCCATGCGGCTGGAGGTGGTGGTGGCCACGGACCGCCCCACCGCCCGGGTCCGCGCGCACGCGGACACCCTCCTCGTGTGCGACCCGGACGACGCGGTGGCGGTGCTGGCCGAGCTCGCGGCGGCCGGTATCGACCGGCTCGACGGGGTGTTCTCGCTCGGCGCCGACAACCCGCCGGTGATCAGCGCGCTGGCCCGGCGCTTCGGCTGCCCCGGGCTGCCGCTGGAGACGGCCCTGGACTGCACGCTCAAGGACCGCCGGCTGGCGATCCTGCGCAAGGCCGGGCTGCCGATGCCCCGGCACGCGGTCGCGGAGAGCGTGGGTGAGGCCGTCCGGGCGGTCGCCGACGTCGGCCTGCCGGCCGTGATCAAGCCCAGTGACCAGACCGGTTCGCTGGGCGTCATGAAGGTGGAGTCGGCCGAGGTCGTACGGGAGCGTGCGGCGGAGGCACTGCGGCTGAGCCCAGGCGGCCGGATCGTCATCGAGGAGTTCCTGGAGGGCACCGAGCACACCCTGGCCGCCTTCATGGTCGACGGCGAGTTCCACACCATCGGCTTCGCGGACCGGGAGTACGGACAGAAGGAGGAGTTCGCCCCGTACTTCTTCGAGGGGGGCGACACCCTGCCCAGCCGGCTCACCCCGGAGCAGATCGAGGAGGTCACCGAGACCGTGCGGCGCGGCGCAGAGGCGCTGCGCCTGGACCCCGCGGTGATCAACACCGACATCCTGCGGACCCGCGACGGCCGCGTGGTGCTGCTGGAGATCACCTGCCGGCTGACCGGCGCACGGATCGCCACCGAGGTGATGCGGCTGGCCACCGGGGTGGATCCGCTGCCGAACGTGGTCCGTCTCGCGCTGGGACGGCCGCTGGAGCCGGCCGAGCTGGTGCCCACCCGTCAGGGGGCGGCCGTCCAGCGGTTCGTGCCCGCCGACGGCGGGGTCGTGGAGTGGGTCGGAAACCCCCGGGACGTGGCGCGCCGGGCCGGGGTGCACGACGTGTTCTGGGGCACGGAACTGCAGCCCGGGACCGTGCTGCCGCCGTACAGCGGCGGGGCCGACGTGCTGGCCGGGGTCATCGCGTACGCCCCCGGCCGGGCGCAGGCCGAGTCCATCGCGCGGCGCGCCCTGGCCGCGCTGCCGATCCGGCTGAAGGACCCGACGCAGTGAGCACACAGTGAACGAGGACGGCTTGGAGCGCAGCTCCACGCACAGCGAGGAGAGTTCGATGGCCACCGTGCCGGTGGACGAGGAAGCGGTCGACAAGGGCATCGCGCGGACCAGTGTGATCATCGCCCTGCGCGATGATCTGCGGATCGCCGAGTGCATCGAGTCGATCGACGAGGACGTCGAGATCGTGCTGGCGCTCAACGGGCCCAGCGACGCGGTCAAGAAACTGATCGCGGACCACCCCAGGCCGCTGACGGTCACCGAGATCGAGGACGTCGGCAATCTGGGCGCGGCCTACAACGCCGGGGCCGCGGCCACCACCAACCAGTACCTGCTGCTCATGGACTCCGACTGCACCTTCGCTCCGGGCGTGGTCCGCATGATGGTGCGCGCCGTGCTGACCGAGCCGGTGGTCAAGGGCCAGGTGGTGTACGGCGAGTCGGACGGGCTGCTGAGCAAACTGACCGCCCGGGTGCGGGAGTTCGACGAGGGCGACTACGTCAGCGCGCTGTCGCCCCCGCTCATCTACAACCGGGCGATCGTCGACCACATCGGGGGCTACCACTTCGACGAGCTGATCCACTGGTGTGAGGACCGGGAGTTCGACTTCCGGCTCCAGCTGGCCGGCATCCCGGTGGTCTACCTGCCGCAGGCGCGGATCTTCCACGACGCCCAGCACGGCTTCGCGAACATGCGCAGCTACTTCCGCTACGGGGTGGGCGAGGGCATCGCCCAGGAGACGGGGGTGTTCACCACGCCGGCCGTGCCGGTGGTGTGGCGGCTGTTCGAGGCCTCGCGCACGCTGGTGCACTGCGCGCAGGCCAAGGGGGTGGGCGCGGCGGCGTACTACGCGCTGCTTAAGGCCGCGTTCCACACGGGCACGGCCCACCACCTGCTGAACGATCCGTACGGGGTGCGCGACCGCTACCCGGTCTCGGCCAAGCGGGCGCGCATGGTGCGGTCGATCCCGCAGCACAGCACCCGCCTGACCAAGGCCCAGCTGCGCCGGCTGCGGCGCGCGCACTGGGAGGCCGGGCGGCGGATCGAACGGGTCGCCGACCTGTCCGTCTTCCACCCGGACGCGGTGCGCTCGGCGGCCGGCTCAGGCGTCGGTGAGCCGCGACAGCAGCAGGCGTGAGGGCCGGTCGCCGCCATGGTGAACGGTGTGGTGTGCGACCACCTTCGGGTGTACGTCGAAGCGGGGCGTGTTGCTGGCGGCGATCTCCAGCCGGATGCGGTGCCCCTCTTTGAAGACGTGGCCGAGCGCGCCCAGCCGCACCCGGACCTCGACGGCGCCGTCGGCGTCGGCCGGGGCCCGGGTCGCGGGTGCGGGTGCGGTTGCGGTTCCCGGCGCGAGGCGGCGGATGCCGTCGGTGAGGATCTCAGCCCGGCCGTCCGGGTGGACGTCGACGAGCTTGCCGGTCACGTCGGCGCCGGCGGCGTCCGGGGTGACGTACACGGCGAGTTCGGCCTCACCGATCACGGTGACCGGGGCGTCGAGCGGCGAGGTGGTCCAGCAGAGCACGTCGGGCCGCCGCTCCACCTCCCGCTGGTCGAGCGGTCCGCAGTCGGCGCCGGTGAACTGGCCCGGCAGTGCGGTGGCCCCGCCGGTGGTGGGGACCGGGTCGGCCGGGTCGTGGCGCAGGACGTCGCTCCCGGGGGCCACCGGAGCCGCCGCTGCCGCCCCGGCGGCCCCGGGCGCCCCGGCCGCCGCGGCCCCAGGCAGCTCGGTGAGGGTGCGGCCGGCGAGGTGGAGGACGTACGGGCGGGTGCCGGGGACGGGCCAGGCGGGGAAGGTGCGCCACTGGTCGGCGCCGGTCAGGAACAGCCGCACCGGGGCGCTCTCCTGAGCGGGCGGCCGGTTCCGGAGGTGGCGGTCGAAGTGGGCGAGGTGCAGGCCGGTCACGTCCAGCTGCTGTTCGTCGGCGGCGAGCCCGTAGCGGCGCTGCGGGAAGACGCCGCCGGTGACGCAGTGGGACCACGGGCCGACCACCAGCTCGGTGCCGGGGATCGCGGTGGAATTCTCCAGCGCTCCCGCGAGGAAGATGTCGTACCAGCCGGTGATGTTCAACACCGGCACCTTTATCGCGGCGTACGATGCGCGCGGCGCGGACCGGCTCCAGTACGGATGGCCGGACGGATGCGCGAGCCATTCCCGGTAATAGGGGGCCAGTCGGTCCAGGAGTTCCGCGGCCCGTCCGGGGTCGCGGTAGAGGTCGTCGATTGCGTCGACGGCTTCGGCGACTTCCCTTTCGGCCGCGGAATCCAGCCCGGCTCCGGTGAGCAGCAGATCGTAGAGCACCCAGTAGAGGACGAATCCGAGCTGGAACGCACCGCCCTGGTACGTCCAGCCCTCGTCGAATCCGGAGCCGGCCACCTGCGGGGCCACCGCGCCCAGCGCGGGCGGCCCGTTCGTGGCCGCGAGCAGGGCGGACATGCCTTCGTACGAGCGCCCGAACAGGCCCGCCGAGCCGTCGCACCAGGGCTGCGCGGCGGCCCAGTTCACGGTGTCGGCGCCGTCGTCGGCCTCGTTCCAGTACGGCTCGAACGTACCGCCGGAGCCGAATCGGCCGCGGACGTCCTGCACCAGCAGGGCGTATCCGGCGCGCACCATGCGCAGGCCGTCGACGGAAGCGCCACCGGGATTTCCGGATTTCCCGTAGGGAGTTCTCCGGATGAGCACCGGAAAGGGGCCGGAAGACCCCTCGGGGAGATAGAGATCGGCGCTCAGCAGGACACCGTCACGCATGGGTATTTTCACGTCGTGTTCAATGACGATACGCATGCCCCAATCGTCCGACAGAACAAGGGAATTGACAATGCATTCCGCGCCTTCCTTACTTGAGCCGTTTTTCGCGGTCGCCCGCCGGGACCCGGACCGGCCGGCCGTCGTCGACAACGGCCTGGTGGTCGGCTACGGCACGCTGGCCCACTGGGTGCGTGCGGTGGCCGCGGCCGTCGAGCCGCGCACGGACGGTCCGCAGCCGCCGGTCGGGGTGGTCGTGCACCACGCGGCCCGCGACGTCGCGGCCTTGCTGGGGGTGCTGGCCGCCGGGCGGTCCTACGTACCGCTCGAAGCCGCCCATCCGGCGGCGCGGCTGACCGCCCTCGTGGAGCGGGCCGGCTGCCGGGAGGCGGTGGCCACCGCCGACTCCGGGTACCTGCCCCCGGTGGAGAAGGTGATCCGGCCGCGCTGGACGCCTGCGCCCCCGCAGGTCCCCGGCCGGGAGCCCGCCGCCCTGCCCGCGCTGCCCGCCCCGCGCGCCGAGGACCCCGCGTACATCCTGTTCACCTCGGGCTCCACCGGCGAGCCCAAGGGGGTGGTCGTACCGCACCGGGCGCTCACGGCGGTGGTCCCGGAGCTGCGCCGCCTGTACGGCATCGACGCGGACGCGGTCGTGCTCCACTTCCACGGAGCCGGCGGTGACACCAGCCTGGAGGAAATCCTGCCGACCCTGACGGCCGGGGCCACCCTGGTGATCGACGACGCGGCACGCGAGCGGTTCGCCCAGGTGGTCGCGGACCAGGAGGTCACGGTCGCGGTCCTGCCGACGGGCTTCTGGAACAGCCTGACCGGCGACCTCCTGCACCAGGGCCCGGGCGGCGGAGCGCTGCCGTCCTGCCTGCGGACGCTGGTGATCGGGGGCGAGGCGGTCCGGGCGGACATGCTGGAGCGGTGGAACCGCCTGGGCGACACGGCCGGAATCCGCCTGCTGAACACCTACGGCTCCACGGAGACGGCGCTGGTCACGCACGCCATCCCCCTCGCGGGTCCGGGCGCCGCGCCCCTGCCGGACACCGGGGAGGACCTGCCGATCGGGTACCCGCTGGCGCACGTCGGCCAGCGCGTCGACGCGACCGGCGAACTGTACGTCAGCGGCGACGGCCTGGCCCTGGGCTACCACGACGACCCCGCGGCGACGGCCGCCCGCTTCACGGCGTCCGGCGGAACCCGCTGGTACCGCACCGGCGACCTGGTGACCGGCGCCCCCGACGGCGCGCTGGTCTTCCGGGGGCGCTCCGACCACCAGGTCAAGATCCGCGGCCACCGGGTGGACCTGCTGGACGTGGAGGCGCTGATCGGGCGCTGCGAGGGGGTGTCGGCCGTGGCGGCCGCCCGGGTCGAGGGGCCCACGCACACCACGCTCGCGGCCTTCTTCGTCCCCGCGCCGCACCATCTGCCCGACGAGGTGGCGGCGAGGATCCGGGGTCAGCTGACGCGGACCGCCCCGCCCCACCTGGTGCCCAGCCGGATCGTCGCGGTGACCGCCCTGGAGCAGACGCACACCGGCAAGGTCGACCGGAACGCGACCCGCGACCGTCATCTGGGCACCGTACGGAGCGAGGTGACGTCACGGTGAAGGCGGTGGAGTTGGCCCAGTACGCCTCCGAGTTGCTCGGTGTCGACCTGGACCCGGCCACGGCCCGCCCGGACGAGTCGGGTTGGGACTTCCACGTCACGCACATCGCGGACACGGGCGGCTCCCCCTGGATCCTGCGCCGCCCACGACATCCTCAGGCCGCGCGGCAACTGGCCACCGAGGGCGCGGTCCTGGCAGCCGTACGGGACCGGCTGCCCGTGGCGGTGCCGCACTGGCGGCTGCAGACCCCGCGGCTGGTCGCGTACCCACGCCTGCCCGGGGTGCAGGCCGGAGCCGAGGACCCGCGCACGCTGGTGTACGGATGGGACATCGACCCGCTCGCCGCCCCGGACGCCTATCTGGAGCCGCTGGCCCGGGCGTTGGCCGAGGTCCACCGGACCCCGCACGAGGCGCTGCCCGCGCTGGAGGCTCCCACGCCCGAGGCGCTGCGCTCCGCCGTGGCGGACCGGCTGGCCCGGGCCCACCGCGAGCTGCGGCTCCCGGCGGCGCGGACCCGGCGCTGGCGCGCCTGGCTCGACGACGACGGCCTGTGGCCGGACCGGATGGTCGTCGTCCACGGCGACGTCCATCCCGGGCACACCCTGGTGGAGCGCACCCCGGCGGGGCCGCCGCGGCTGTCGGGGCTGCTGGACTGGGGGAACGCGGGGATCAACGATCCCGCCGTCGACTTCGTCGACATGCTCTACGCGGGAGGCCCGCCGGTCCTGGACCTGCTTCTGGACGCCTACCGGCGTGCGGGCGGCGAGGTCCGGCCCGGGATGCGCGCGCACGTCCTCGCGCGCGCCTCCTTCCTGTGGGTCCATGTGGCGCTGCGCGGGCTGGACGCCGCCCGGCCGGCGTGGGTGGAGACGGCCCTGTCGCGGATCGGCGCATGAGCGGCTCCGCACGCGCAGGCGCGCGGCTCACCGTGCACGGGACGGGCGAGCCGGTCGTCCTGGTTCCCGGCAGCGGCGGCTCCGGCACCATCTGGGAGCACCACCAGGTGGCGGCGCTGACGGCGGCCGGATATCAGGCCATCACCCTGGACCATCCGGACGGGCCGGACGCGGACCCGCTCTCGGCCACCGGACTCGCCGCCTGCGTACGGGAGTCGGTGGAGTCGCTCGGCCTGCCGCCGTGCCGGCTGGTCGGCCACTCGTTCGGCGCGCTGGCCGTACAGGAGTTACTGCTGACCGCCCCGGAACTCGCCCTCCAGGCGGTCCTGGTGGCGACCCGGGGACGACCCGACCCGGTGGGGACGGCGATGGCCCGGGCGGAGGAGGAGCGCGGCGCGACGCCCCTGCGGCTGCCGCCCGCCTACGAGGCGTTCGTGAGCCTCACCCAGAACCTCTCCCCCAGGACCCTGGCGGACGAGGCCGCCACCGAGGAATGGCTGGACCTGTTCGCCTGGTCGGCGCTCTCCGCGCCCTCCGGCCGCTCGTCGCGGCACCGGACCCGCCCGCTGACGCACGACCGGCTGCCCGCCTACCGGGCGATCGAGACCCCGGTCCTCGTGATCGGGTTCGCCGACGACCTCCTCGCGCCGGTGCGGCTCGGCCTGGAGGTCGCCCGGGCGGTTCCCGGCGCCCGCCACCTGGAGCTGCCCGACTGCGGTCATCTCGGCTTCCTGGAGCGGCCCGCCGCCTTCAACGAGGCCGTCCTCGACTTCTTCGCCACCCGTCCCCCGCTGCCCGGAGGTCCCCGTGCCCTGTGACGTCGTGATCGTCCATGTCGACGAGCAGCCGCCCACCGCCTGGTGCGCCGCCGTCTACCTGTGCGGCCCCACCCCCACCGATCCGCGCGAACCGTCCTGGCGTCCCGCCGCCGTCACCGCCCTGCGGGAGGGCTGGGCGGGCCCCGGCACCCTCGTGGTGTTCGTCCCCGAGCCGTCGGCGGGCGGCCGCTATCCCGCGTACGCGGAGCAGATCGCCTGGGAGGAGGAGGCGATGCGGCTCTCGGACGTCATCGCCTTCTACATCCCCCGGGACATGACCCGGCTGCCGGGACTGGTGTCGAACATCAAGTGGGGCGCCTGGTGCGGTTCGGGCCGGGCCGTGCTCGGCGCGCCGCCGGAGGCCGACCGCATGGAGTACCTGATGCACTTCGCCGAGGCGCTGGGGGTGCCGGTGGCGCGCAGCGTGGAGGAGACCGTACGAGCGGCTCTCGACCGGATCGGTCCGGGCGTGCACCGCACCGACGGGGAACGGGCCGTGCCGCTCCAGGTGTGGCGGACGGGCCCGTTCCAGCGGTGGTACGCGCAGCGGCTGGCCGCCGGGGACCGGCTGCTCGACGCCCGCGTCGAGTGGTACGGCCCGCCGGCGACGGCATCCGATACGGAAGGGAGCCCGGCCCCGGTCGATCCCGCGCACCCCGCGGACTGGCTGCTGAGCGTCACGCTCGCGCCGGCCGGCGGGAGCGCCGGGCCCGGCGAGGTACGGGCCCGGCTGCTCGCGACTCAGGGGCAGGGCATGCTCATGTAGAGGGCCTGCTCGCCGGCCGAGGCGGTGCCCTCGTACAGGGAGGCGTCGAGCCCGCAGAAGGCGAAGCCCATGCGCCGGTAGGCGTGGATGGCCGGGGCGTTGATGTTGGTGACCTCCAGCCAGAGGTGTCCGGCGCCGCGCTCGCGCGCGTAGTCGACGGCGTGGCCCATCAGGGCGCGGCCGACGCCCCGGCCCCGGTGGGCCGGGGCGACCTCGATGTCCTCGATGGTCAGCCGCCGGTTCCACGGGGCGTAGGAGAGGGCCACGAAGCCGGCCAGTCCGTCGTCGCCGACCGCGACGTAGGTGCGGGCGTCCTCGTCCTCCGCGTCGCTCTCCTCCTCGTCGGGTCCGTCGTCCGGGAACACCTTGTGCAGGGGCGGGTCCACGGGGACCTCGCGCAGGGTGAACCCTTCCTCGGCCACGGTCACCCGGAACACGGTCGCGGTGGTGAAGGAACCGTCGAGGGTCTCGATGGCCTTGGTGTCCTCGGGGCGGGCCACGCGATAGGTGAGGGCCCGGGCATCAGCTGTCGTCATGGCACGACCGTACGACCGGTCTGATCACCCTTGGGAGAGTTTCAGCCGACGTGCGTCGGGGCTCAGGCGATGCCCACGGTGTACGCGGCCCGGTACCCGTCGCCGTCCGGTACGGGAGCCAGGGTCATGGCGGCGCCGGAGGCCCGGTAGCGGTCGTCGCGGGTGTTGGGGTGGTCCGGGGCGGGGCGGCGGGCGTAGGGCTGGAGCGCATACACCTTCGCCAGGAGCTCCTCGGGGAAGAAGAACTGCGCGGTCGTCTCGGTGTGGCGCTCCGGGCGCACCTTGAAGTGGATGTGCGGAGCCAGCCCCTGGTACCAGCCGGGGACGATCGTGCGGAACGTGCACCGCCCGGCGTCGTCCGTGATCTGGGTGCCCCGCAGGAAGGTGTCCCCGCCGGTGGAGTAGGCGCCCGACGCGTCGGCGTGCCACACGTCGACGGCGGCTCCCGCGACCGGGCGGCAGCCGGCCGACACCCTCACCACGGTCAGGTCCAGCCGGAACGGCACGCCCTCCCGGCCTTCCCTGATGTCCGAGCGGACCCGGTCCAGGTCCAGGTAGTACGGGCCCGCGCCGGACTCCGCCGTGAGCACGCACGCGGGAGTGCCCGCGCTCTTCCCGGCCGAGGGCGTCGTGGCGGGGAGTGCGGGGGCCGAGGGCTGTCCTGCTGCCCCCGGGGTACGGGGCGGGCCGGCGCAGGCCGCCACCAGTGCCGTGACCGCGGCCGATCCGGCGGCCAGGAGGACCGCGCGGCGGCTGGTCCGGGAGGTGCCGTTCTCGGTCATGCGAACCCCTCGCGTGCTGTGGCGCCGTCGCGGCGGACGGCCACCGACCGCGCCCACCGTGCCGGACCACGGGGGCGGCGACCAGCACCGACACGCCCCGGCCGCCCGTACCGGGGCCGGTACGGGGCCCGTACGGCCCTCCCGCGAGGCGGCCGGGTCCGGGGCATTGCGGCCGTAAACCCGGGTAGGCGCGAGGCGACGGGGTCCGGGCGGCCGGCCCCGGGGGGCGTCTCTGAGCGAAGGAGGCTCGCCATGTCCGCTCGCAGCCGCCGCGCAGCCGGTCCGGGATCGCTGGTGCAATGGGCCGCCCTGCTGGTCGGGGTGGCGTTCCTGCTGGCCGGGGTGCTGGGCATGATCCCGGGCCCGACCACCGGCTACGACTCCATGACCTTCGCCGGGCACGATTCGGGTGCGGAGCTGTTCGGCCTGTTCCAGGTCTCGGTCCTGCACAACATCGTGCACCTGATCTTCGGCCTCGCCGGCATCGCGATGTCGCGCGCCCCGCGCCCGGCGCGCACATACCTGATCGGCGGCGGAGTGATCTACCTGGTGCTGTGGCTGTACGGGCTCTTCGTCGATCACGGCACGGACGCCAACTTCATCCCCGTCAACACTCCGGACAACTGGCTGCACTTCGGCCTGGGCCTGGCCATGGTCGTCCTCGGTGTGCTCCTCGGACGGAACGCGCCGATCGCGCGCCGGAGGTGAGGAGCGCTCGCGTCAGGTCTCCAGGACCGGCGCGTACGCCTGCGCGCCGAGGCCGAAGGTCCATGCCACGCCCTCCCTCGCGGTCCTCGTCTGCGGCGGCACCCGCAGCCAGTACGTGCGGCTCGTACCGTCGGGCTCCGGCGTGGAGTTGACCACCTCCACCATGACGACGTCCTCGTCGTCGGGCAGCGGTATCCGCCACAGGACACCGGTCCCGTCCCGGTGCACCGGCTCGGCGCCCGACGCAGTGAGGTAGCGCTCGTAGCCGTAGTGCTCCAGCATCACCCGGCGCAGCTCCGCGTTCTCCTCGTCCCGGATGCGCTCGGGCGTCAGGCCCTCCAGCCCGGCCAGGAAGTCCGCCGGCACCGGCATCCCGCGCCACGCGTGCAGCGCGAAGCCGTCCGGGAACGCGAGGGCCGGACCGTCACCGCGGTCCAGACGGCCCGCCTCGTCCCGGTGCAGCTCCACCGGGCGCTCGCACACGACGGCCATCCTCTCGTACGGCCACCACCAGCCCGCCGAGCGGGCCACGGCGGCGAGCCCCGCCAGCGGCGCCCGGTCCCCGGTGTCGAAGGCGCACAGCCAGGGCGCGTCGTGCTGGCCCAGTACGGCGTCCAGGAGCAGCAGCCGGACCTCGGCCTCCTGCGCGGTGTCCTGGGCCAACTGCTCCACGAGCCCGGTACGGATACGGCCGGCCAGCCGCTCGGTGTTCTCCCAGAGCCGGGCACCCGTCAGGGCCCATCTGCGGCCCCAGCCCCGGGGACCGAGCCGCTCGTGCAGGCGGGCACGCTCGGCCGCCCACGGCGCACTGCGGACCTCCGCCCGCACGCTACGGCCCCGCGCGTGCGACCCCCACGGGCCGTCCGGATCCCCCAGCAGGCCCACCGCTGCGCGCGGCGAGTCCGCCCATATGATCCGGTCGGGGGCGGCCAGCCCCGCCGCGCGGTAGGCCAGCCGCACGCCCGCCTCCGCCGCCTCCCGGTCCGCGGGTCCGGTCGCCGCCGCCACCGCCCGCCACCCGTCGACCCCGTGCACCGTGTCCGCCGTGTCCCCGGTGTCCGCCACGTCCAGCGCTTCCATCGCCTGCGTCACTTTCGTCACTTCCAGCACTTCCCTCACGTCCGGCCTCCGCATCTCGCTCCCCCGCCTTCGGACCTGCCACCAGGACCCTGCGGCGCTCAGTCCGCCACGATCCGCACCGAGCCCGGCACGTACTCCCGCTGCCGCACCACCCGGTACCAGCCCTTGGGCAGGGGTATCGCGGCATGCTCCTCGTGCACCACCCGTCCCCCGTCGGGCAGATGCAGCAGCAGGGGCGCCAACGGCCCGGCCTCACGGATCAGGCGCCCCGGTCCGAGCACGGCGTGCGCGTGCCCGGTCACCTCGCCCAGCGCCAGTACCAACCGCCCGCGCCCGTTCCGCGGTTCCGACGGCGCGTCCACCGCATGGCACGGCACCGCCGATTCCTCGAGCGGCACGATGAGCACGTCCCCCTGCCGGTACATGTGTGTCCCCTTCCCCCGCGCCGCCCGGTGCGCCGCTGTCCCTTCCGACGGTACGGCCGGGCTCTGACAACGGCCCTCCACCCGCCCCTGCCTCGTGCGTTGTCAGTGCCGCTTGCTACAACTTGCAGGCACATCGGATGCGGCACATCGACGCGGCACACCGGGCAGCGCACCGGACGAGACAGGCGAGAGACGGCGGGGACCATGAGTTACGCGAGCCATCTGCGGGAGTCGTACGGACTGCCCGTCTTCGACTTTCCGGCGGCCGACGACGCCAAGGGCCTGGGCGACCTGCCCGAGGCGGACGCCGTCGCGTGGCGGATCTCCAGCGACACCTATGACGCGGAGGAGGCCTGGCCCGCGGCGTTCGCCCGTTTCACCGCGGCCGTCGACACCACCCGCGTCCGCGCCATCGTCGTCGGTGCCTGGGAGGACGCGTACGACAGGGGCCCCGAGGAGATCATCGCCGCGCTCCTCGACACCCGCGACCGGTTGCCGGCCCTGCGGGCCCTGTTCCTCGGGGACATGGAGTCCGAGGAGTGCGAAATTTCGTGGATCACCCAGGGCGACGTCGGCCCGCTCCTCGACGCCTTCCCCGACCTGGAGGAGTTCGGCGTCCGCGGCGGCAGCGGTCTCGTCATACCGCCGTTCAGCCACCGGCGGCTGCGCTCCCTCGTCGTCCAGACCGGCGGCATGCCCGCCCGGGCCGTGCGCAACGTCGCCGCCAGCGACCTGCCCGCCCTGCACCACCTCGACCTCTGGCTCGGCACCGCCGAATACGGCGGGGACTGCGCGCTGACCGACGTGGAGCCGATCCTGGCCGGCGACCGCCTGCCGAGCCTGCGTCACCTCGGCCTGCGCAACAGCGACATCCAGGACGAGATCGCCGCCGCCGTGGCCGCCGCACCCGTCGTGGCCCGGCTGGAGACCCTCGACCTGTCCATGGGCGTCCTCACGGACGAGGGCGGCTCCGCCCTCCTCGGCGGCCAGCCCCTCACCCACCTCGCCGCCCTGGACCTGCACCACAACTACCTCAGCGATCCGCTCAGGCAGCGCTTCCAGGACACCCTGGAGAGCGCCGGCGTACGGCTGGACCTCGACCCGGGCCACGCCGACGAGGACGAGTGGGACGGCCGCGTCTGGCGTTTCGTCGCCGTCGGCGAATAGCGCGGCGGTCATGACCGAGCACCCGCCCCCGCGCTGGGCCGTCGTCGGCAACCCGGAGAACCGCCGCGTCGCCCTGTTCACCCGGGCCGTCCTGGGCGCCGGCCTGCCCGCGCCCCGCGTCGTGCCCTGGACCTCGGTCCTGCGCGAGGGCGGTGCGGCCTTCGCCCCCGACGAGCTCGTACGCCTCGACTCGCCCGGCGAGAACACCGAGGTGGACCGGGCCCTGCGCGGCCTGGAGGACGCCACCCGCGTGGAGGGCGGCGCCCGCTGGTACGCCCGGTTCACCGCGACGGTACGGAGCCTGACCGGCGGCACACGGCTCGACGACGCCGACGAGCTGGCGGTCCTCTTCGACAAACGGCACTGCCACCGGGCGCTGGACACCGCCGGGGTCCCGGTACCCCGCTCCCCGACCTCCGGCGACGCCACACCGGTGCGCGGCTGGGAGGACGTGCGCGCCCTGATGGACACGCACGGCATGCCCCGCGCGTTCGTGAAGCTGGCGCACGGCTCCTCCGCGTCCGGCGTCGTCGCCGTCGAGACGGCGGGGCGGGGCCGCGTCCGGGCCGTCACCTCGGTCGAGACGTCCGAGGACGGACGTCTGTACAACTCCCTGCGGGTGCGCCGCCTCACGAGCGAGCGGGAGACCGCCGCGGTGGTCGACGCACTCGCCCCGGACGGACTGCACGTCGAACGCTGGTGGCCCAAGGCCTCCTTGGCGGGCCGCGCGGCGGACCTGCGCGTGGTCGTCGTGGCCGGGAGGGCCACCCACGCCGTGGTCCGCACCAGCCGCTCGCCGATGACCAATCTCCACCTCGGCGGGCAGCGCGGCGACCTGTCGGCCGTGGTCGAGGCCGCGGGGCCCCGCTGGGCCGAGGCCCTGGACGTCTGCGAGCGGGCCGCGGCCTGCTTCCCCGGAACCCTCTGCGTCGGCGTCGACCTGCTGCCCGCCGTCGGCTGGCGGCGGTTCGCCGTCGCCGAGGTCAACGCCTTCGGGGACCTGCTCCCGGGCCTGACCGGCCTGCCGGGCGGCGGAGCCGAGGGCCTCGATACCTACGCGGCCCAAGTCGCCGCCGCGCTCCCCTACGTGCGCCGCCGCCGCACACCCCAGCACCACCACCCGAGGAACCACCACCGTGCACCAGCCTGAGACCGGGCCCGACATGAACGAGGTCGTCGGCCGCGACGACCTGCTCCTGCTCACCCTGGACACCCTGCGCCACGACGTCGCCGCCGAGCTGGCCGCCGCCGGACGCATCCCGCACCTCGCCCGGCACCTGCCCGGTGGCGTCTGGGAGGAGCGGCACGCCCCCGGCAGTTTCACCTACGCCTCGCACCAGGCGATGTTCGCCGGGTTCCTGCCCACGCCGGCGGGGCCCGGGCCGCACCCGCGGCTGTTCGCCGCGCGCTTCGCGGGCAGCGAGAGCACGGCCGGCCGCACGTACGTGTTCGACACCCCGGACCTGGTCTCGGGTCTGGCCGCGGCCGGGTACCGCACGGTGTGCGTCGGCGGCGTCGGATTCTTCAACAAGCAGGGCGCGCTGGGAGACGTACTGCCCTCGATGTTCCAGGAGAGCCACTGGGAGCCCGAGTTCGGCGTGGCGTCCCCCACCTCCTTCGAGGCGCAGGTCGACCGGGCCGAGCGGATCATCGGCTCCCTCCCCGCGGAGCAGCGGCTGTTCCTCTTCCTCAACGTGTCCGCGCTGCACCAGCCCAACTGGTTCCACCTGCCCGGCGCGACCCGGGAGGCCGGGGACAGCCTCGCCACCCACGCCGCCGCTCTGGAATACGTCGACCGCCACATCGGCCGCCTCTTCGCCGCGATGAGCTCGCGCCGCCGCTGCTTCGCCGTCGTCTGCTCCGACCACGGCACGACCTACGGCGACGACGGCTACACCGGCCACCGCCTCGCCCACGAGGCCGTGTGGACCGTGCCGTACGCCCACTTCTTCCTGGAGCCGTCCGCATGAGCGCCATAGCCCTAGCCACTGCCGACGCGGCCGCGGCCGCCCGTGGCGACGTCCGCCCGTACCAGAGCTACGTCTACGCCTATCCCCACAAGACCGCGTACCGCCCGCTGCCCGACCGGCCCGCCCTGCGCGACCTGTGGCGCGGCGAGGACAAGAGCGCGCTCTCCCTCTACCTCCACATACCCTTCTGCGAGGTCCGCTGCGGCTTCTGCAACCTCTTCACCCGCATCGGCGCCCCCGACGGCCTCACCGGCCGCTACCTCGACGCCCTGGAGCGCCAGGCCGACGCCGTCCGCGAGGCCCTCGGCGACGACGGTCCGGTGCGCTTCGCCAATGCCGCCTTCGGCGGCGGCACACCGACCTTCCTCACCGCCGACGAGCTGACCCGGCTCTGCGACATCGCCGAGCGGCGCATGGGCGCCGACCTGCGCTCCGTACCCCTCTCCGTGGAGACCTCGCCGGCCACCGCGACCGCCGACCGGCTCGCCGTCCTCGCCGAGCGCGGCGCCACCCGTCTCAGCATCGGCGTCCAGAGCTTCGTCGACGCCGAGGCACGGGCGGCGGTGCGCCCGCAGCGACGCTCCGACGTCGAGGCCGCGCTCGGCCGGATCCGCGCGGCCCGCATCCCGGTCCTCAACATCGACCTCATCTACGGCATCGACGGCCAGACCCCCGCCACCTGGCGCACCTCCCTGGACGCCGCCCTGGCCTGGGAGCCCGAGGAGCTGTACCTATACCCGCTGTACAAGCGCCCGCTCACCGGCCTTGCCCGGCGCCGCACGGCGCACACCGACGCCGAGTGGGACGAGCAGCGCCTGGACCTCTACCGCCGGGGCCGCGACCACCTCCTCGCCCACGGCTACGAGCAGGTGTCCATGCGCATGTTCCGCCGGGCCGGCGCCGCCCCGCAGGGACCGGAGGACCACGCCTGCCAGACGGACGGCATGATCGGCCTCGGCTGCGGCGCCCGCTCCTACACCTCCGCCCTGCACTACTCCTTCGACTACGCCGTCGACATGGGCGAGATCCGGACGATCATCGACGACTACACGGCCACCGAGGACTTCAGCCGCGCCGACCGAGGCTGGTCGATGGACGGCGGCGAGGCGCGCCGCCGCCACCTCCTCCAGTCCCTCCTCCAGGCCCGGGGCATGCCGCTCGCCGAGTACCGCGAGCGCTTCGGGGCCGGCCCGTACGAGGACTTCCCCGTCGAGCTCGCCGACTTCGCCGCCCGCGGCTGGCTCGAGGGAGCCGGGACGCGGGGCGAGTGGCTGCGTCTGAGCCCGGAGGGACTCGCCCACTCCGACGCCCTCGGCCCGGCGCTCTTCTCCCCCGCCGTCCGGGCCGCCATGGCCGCCTACGACCCGAAGTAGCCGCTGTGGACCTGACGATCCTGTACCGCGGACCGCTCGCCTCCTGCGACTACGACTGCCCCTACTGCCCGTTCGCCAAGCGCCGGGACACGCCCGTCCAGCTGCGCGCCGACCGCGCGGCCCTCGACCGGTTCACGGCCTGGGCTGCGGCGCAGACCGGGGACCGGCTGTCCCTGCTCTTCACCCCGTGGGGCGAGGGTCTGGTCCGCTCCTGGTACCGCCGCGCGCTGGTGGACCTCTCGCACCAGCCGCACATCGCCCGCGTCGCCATCCAGACCAACCTCAGCTGCCGGACCGACTGGCTCGCGGCGGCCGACCCGGACACCCTGGCCCTGTGGTGCACCTACCACCCCGGCCAGACGCCCTACGCACGCTTCCTCTCGAAGCTCGGGGAGCTGGCCGACCGGGGCATCCGCCACAGCGTGGGCATCGTGGGACTGCCCGAGAACCTGCCGCACGCGCGCCGGCTGCGCGCGGACCTGCCCGACCACGTCTACCTCTGGGCCAACGCCGCCGAGGGCCACACCTACAGCGATGCCGAGGCGGAGGCGTGGTCGGCCGTGGACCCGCTCTTCGCGTACAGCCGCCGGGCGCACCGCTCGGCCGGGCTGCCGTGCCGCACGGGCGAGTCGGTCATCTCGGTGGACGGCGAGGGCACGGTCCGCCGCTGCCACTTCGTCCGCACGGAGCTCGGCAACCTCTACGACGGCTCCTACCGCGCGGCCCTGGCCCCCCGCCCCTGTCCCCTGTCCGTCTGCGACTGCCATATCGGCTACGTCCATCTGGAGACGCTCCCCCTCTACGACGTCTTCGCGGGCGGAGTCCTCGAACGCGTTCCGGCGGCCCCGGTGGTCCGCCCCTAGAAGGCCGAGTGGGCGAACCAGTGGTCGAGCAGGTCCGTGTCGCCGCGCCGGTCGAAGGCGTCGCTGTGGTGCTCGCGCCGGCCGTAGAGGAGCAGCAGGAGGTCCGCGGCCGTGCCCCGGACCGTGGCGTCCGCCGTACGGGCCCCGGCGCGGTCGGCCTCCAGCGCGAAGCCGTCGGGCCGCAGGCGGACCACCCAGTCACCGCGGCCGTCCTCGTCCCCATCCGCGTCCGTGCAGCTGAAGCGGATCGTCCGGTCGGGTGCACGCAGATGGGCCGTCAGCGGGGCGAAGGGCGTCGCGAACGGCAGGTTGGTGAGGAACTCGTCGATGCCGTCGAGGGCCAGCGCGCGGTCGACCTGCGGCGAGAGCCCGAGCGCGAGCTGGGCGTCCACCCGGTGGATCAGGGTCTCGAAGAGCATGCGCCGGACCCAGAACCGGGCGTGCTGGTCGACCCCCCAGGCCCACATCGGTGCGTCCAGGTCGGTGGCGGCGAACACCTCGGCCGCCTCCGCCGCGCCCTCGACCAGCCAGTCCGGGAGGCCGCCGGGGTGCTCGGGCAGGCGCAGGTCGACCTCACGGCTGGCCGGGGGCTGCTGGACGCGCCGGCGCAGCAGCTCGCCGAACCAGCGATGCACGCTGCCAACGTGCTGCGTGAGGTCGGCCAGGGCCCAGCCGGGGCAGGTCGGCACCGGGGTGGCGAGGTCCGCCGCCGAGACCGTGGCGTGGAAGCGGGCGGCCTCGGCCGCGACGGCCGCTTGGTGCTGGGCGGGGGTCATGCGGTGGCCCTTCCTGAGGCGGGTGCCGCCCCGGGCGGCGCAGATGCTTGAGGGGATGGATGTTTCATACCCTCAAGCAAATGGGAAGGTAATGCGCGGGCGCCGACGGTGTCAATTCGCTCCTCGCGGGTCAGCTCGTGCGGTACACCGCCGCCCGGGCGGCGAGCTGGGCGATGCCCGCCTCCACGTCGGCGTCGACCGCGCTGCCCGAGAGGTGTTCGCGCAGCAGGCCGCGGGCGGCGAAGGCGATCGTGATCTCGGCGGTCACACGTCAGGCGCGGTCGCGAAAGCCCCGGTTGACCGCCGAGACGACCGCCTTCAGGGAGGCCGTCACGATGCTGGAGTCGAGGCCCACGCCCCAGAAGGTCCGGCCCTCGACCGAGGCCTCCACATACGCGGCGGCGCGGGCGTCACCGCCCGTGGACATCGCGTGCTCCTGGAAGTCCCCGACCCGTACCTCGATGCCCAGGGCGCCGAGCGCGGAGACGAAGGCGTCGATGGGGCCGTTGCCCACCCCGTCCAGGGTCTTCTTCTCCCCGTCGAGCAGCACCTCCACCGAGAAGGAGTTCTTCTCGTCGATGACGGCGGCCGACTGGTGGGACAGCAGCGACATCCGGCCCCACGGCGCCACCGCGCCGCCCTGGCCCACCGCGCCCGCCTCCGGAGAGTCGACCGGCAGGTACTCCTCGACGAAGGCCTCCCACATCTGCGCGGGCGAGACCTCCCCGCCCTGGTCGTCCGTACGGTTCTGGACGGCCTGGGAGAACTCGATCTGCAGACCGCGCGGCAGGTTCAGCTTGTGCTCGGTCTTCATGATGTGGGCGATGCCGCCCTTGCCGGACTGGGAGTTGACCCGGATGACGGCCTCGTAGCTGCGGCCGACGTCCTTGGGGTCGATGGGCAGGTACGGAACCGCCCAGCCGAAGCCCTCCACGGGGGCGCCCGCGGCGGCGGCCGAGCGTTCCAGCGCCTCCAGGCCCTTCTTGATCGCGTCCTGATGGGATCCGGAGAAGGCCGTGTAGACCATGTCGCCGCCGTACGGGTGGCGCGGGTGCACGGGGAGCTGGTTGCAGAATTCGACCGTGCGGCGGATCTCGTCGATGTCGGAGAAGTCGATCATCGGGTCGATGCCCTGGCTGAAGAGGTTCAGGCCCAGGGTGACCAGACAGACGTTTCCGGTGCGCTCGCCGTTGCCGAACAGGCAGCCCTCGATGCGGTCGGCGCCGGCCAGGTAGCCCAGTTCGGCGGCGGCCACGGCCGTGCCGCGGTCGTTGTGCGGGTGCACGGACAGGACGACCGCGTCGCGCCGGTCCAGGTGGCGGTGCATCCACTCGATGGAGTCGGCGTAGACGTTGGGCGTGGCCATCTCGACGGTGGCCGGGAGGTTGACGATGACCTTGCGGTCCGCCGTCGGCTGCCACACGCCGATGACCGCGTTGCAGATCTCGGCGGCGTACTCCAGCTCGGTGCCGGTGTACGACTCCGGCGAGTACTGGAAGCCGATCCCGGTGTCCGTCATCCGCCCGGCGAGATCGGCGCACAGCTGCGCCCCGCGCACGGCCAAGGCGGAGACCTGGTCTCGGTCCATGCCGAACACGACGCGGCGCTGGAGGGTCGACGTCGAGTTGTAGAGGTGGATGATGGCGTGCCGGGCGCCGCGCACCGCCTCGAAGGTGCGCTCGATGAGGTGGGCGCGGGTGGGCACCAGGACCTGGATGGCGACGTCGTCGGGGATCCGGTCCTCTTCGATGAGCTGCCGGATGAAGTCGAAGTCGGTCTGGCTCGCCGAGGGGAAGCCGACCTCGATCTCCTTGTAGCCCATCGAGACGAGCAGGTCGAACAAGCGCAGCTTGCGGTCCGCGCCCATGGGGTCGATCAGGGCCTGGTTGCCGTCGCGCAGGTCGACGGCGCACCACTGGGGCGCCTTGGTGAGGGTCTTGCCGGGCCAGGTGCGGTCGGGCAGGTCGATGGCCCGGAAGGGCTGGTACCGCTCGAACGGCATGCCGGAGGGCGCCTGGACCGGGAAGCCGGGGGCGCGCCGGACGGAGGGGGTGGAGTTCATGGGGAGATGTCCTCTGTGGATCGTCGCGGCTGCGGGCCAACTGTGGGGCGCATGGCCGGACCCCGCGCCGAGGAGGTCAAGCCCTAGAGGCCCTCGGCGCGGCGGATAAGAAGGAGGGAATGCCGTGTATGTCGCGCATGTCAGATCTGCCCGCCGCAGCCCGTCCTTCGTCACTGTGGGTAGCGCACGATCAGGAGGGCCTCGACGTCTCCGGAGGGTGCCTCGTACAGGTGCGGGACGTCGGCCGGCCAACTTCCGTGCGCCCCGGGGCCGATCAGGGCGGGCGCGGACAGCGCGCCGGCGCGTGCGGTGCCGGCGAGGACGACGAGGTGCTCCGTCGCGCCGGCGGTGTGCGCGGCGGACTCCTGCCTCGCCCCTGCGCGGATGCGGATGCGGTAGGTCTCCGAAACCGCGTCGTCATCCTCGAACCGCTCGATGAGGACGGCGTCCACGGCGTCGCCGGAGATCGTGGCGGGGGACGCGAGGTCGAGCAGCGCGGCGCTCAGGGGCACTGCGAGCGCCGTCGTCAGGGCGTAGAGCGTCTCCAGAGTGGGGTTGCGCCGACCGCTTTCCAGCTCGGAGAGCGTGCCCTTGCCGATGCTGGACCTGCGAGCCAGTTCGGACAGGGACATCCCCTGCACTTCGCGCAACTCCCGCAGGCGCGAGCCGACGCGGGCGGCCAGATCCATGGTGTTCCTTCTCCTCATCGGGGGCGGTTGCTCCACGCCCCGAGGGGATCTATCGTTCCACAAACAGAACGTTCCGTCTATGGAACGCATGCTGGTGCCACTTTGCACGAAGGAGTCACATGGCGCCCCAGGAAGGCGCGGCCCTGCCCGCCCGCAGCATGGAGGTGGCGCGCGCCCTCGCCGCGGCCGGCATCACGGGCGAGGTACGCGAGCTCACGGAGTCGACGCGCACGGCCGCCGAGGCCGCCGCGGCCCTGGGATGCGAGGTGGGCGCGATCGCCAACAGCCTCGTGTTCCTCTCGGACGACGAGCCCGTCCTGGTCCTGACCAGCGGGCGGCACAAGGTCGACGCGACGGCGCTCGCCGCCCGGTGGGGCCGCGGCACGCTCCGGCGCGCCACCCCGGAACAGGTGCGCGAGGCCACCGGGCAGGCGATCGGCGGCGTGTCTCCCGTCGGCCACCCCCGGCCGCTTCCCACGGTGGTCGACGCGGCCCTGACGGAGTACCCCCGCCTCTGGGCCGCCGCCGGAACTCCCCGCACCGTCTTCCCCACCACCGCCGATGAACTGCTGCGCCTCACGGGAGGGACCCTGCTCCCCGTCGGCCCCTGACGGTCGGGCCGGAGGCTCCGGTGCGGTCGTCAGCGCGGCGCCTCGTCCTGCGTCCGGTCGGCGACGACGACCGCCACGTCGTGCGCCAGAGCGCCCTGTGCATCACCCGGGCGTGGGGCCGCCACCCATCGGCGCATCGGCCGACCAGGAGCGTCCTGCCTCGGGCCGGACCGGGTAGGCATGCGGCAGGCGGCGGGACACCCCCGCTGCGCACCACCATCCCACCGCCCCCGAGTCGTCCGGAGCGCCGCCCCCATGAGTACACCGCAGGCTCCCCAGGTCTCCCGCGAGGAGTTCGACGCCCTCTTCGCCTCGGTCCGTACGTGGGGCCGCTGGCCCGCCGCCGACCGGGGCGCCTGGAACCGGGTCACCCCGGACCACGTGCGCCGGGCCGCGGCCCTGGTCGGGGACGGCACGGTGGTGCCCCTGGGATTGCCGTGGAACACCCAGGCCGGCCCCGACAACATCAAGCCGGCCCTCCACTACATGTCCGACCTCGGCGATGTGGAGCCGTCGGAACCGGCCACGCACAAGGACTTCCTCGCCGTCGACTACCACGGCAAGGCCGTCAGCCACCTCGACGCGCTGTCCCACGTCGCCTACCGGGGGCAGCTCTACGAGGGGCACCCGGCCCGCGAGGTCATCGGCGCCGGCGGAGCCCGCTTCGGCTCGGTGGCGGCCCTCGGACCGCTCGTCACCAAGGGCGTGCTCCTCGACCTGCCCGCCGTCCTCGGGACCGACTGGCTGGAACCGGGCCACGCGGTCCGCGCCCGCGACGTCGTCGACGCGGAGCGGGCGCTCGGCGTCGGGATCGACGACGGGTGCGCGGTGCTCGTGCGCTCCGGCCGGTTCCGGCGCCGCCGCGAGCGGGGGCCGTGGGACGTCGACGCCGCCAGCGCGGGCCTCCACGTCGACGCGCTGCCGCTGCTGGCCGCGCGGGGGATCAGCCTGCTCGGCGCGGACGGGGACAGCGATGTGCGGCCCTCCCCGGTGGAGGGCCTGCACTCCCCCGTGCACGCTCTCGCCGTCGCGGCGATGGGGGTGCCCCTGCTGGACAACCTGGACCTGGAGGCCCTGTCGGCCGCGTGCGCACAGGCGGGACGCTATGAGTTCATGATCGTGGTGACGCCCCTCAACGTCCCCGGCGGCACGGGATCACCGGTCAATCCGGTCGCCCTCCTGTGAGTGGCAAATCGCCAGGAATATACTCAAAAGGCGCCGTTTCAACTTCTGCCGCACGGCCCCGGAACCACGCGGCCCGGAGCGATCATCCGGTACGGCCGACGGCGCACCGGCAAGGGAAGTGATGCAGATGGGGGTCACGGGAGAGCAGATCGGCCCCGCACGCTCCCGTGAGCGGTTCCTGGGTGGCGAGGCGGCCGGGAACGGGGTGCGAGGCCCCATCCTGGACTCCTGGCAGCGCTGCCGGCTGCTGGGCCTGTCCCCGGAGCAGACCGAGCTGCCCTACCGCGACGACTTCGACCCGGACAGCCGGCTCGTACGCGCCGCCGGGCCCGTCCTCGACCAGTTGCAGTCCCGGTTCTCCGGCAGCCAGATGAACATCTCGGTCGCCGACGCGAGCGGCATGGTGCTCCAACGCCGCTTCGGCGAGCCCTCCCTGGCCCGCACCCTGGCCCCCATCCAGAGCGTGCCCGGCTTCGTCTTCGCCGAGCGCTTCGCCGGGACCAACGGCATCGGTCTCGCGCTGGCCGAACGGGGGCCCATCCGGGTCTTCGGCGCGGAACACTTCGCCGAACGCGCCCAGCGCAACGCCTGCTGCGCCGTCCCCATCCGCGACCAGCTCAGCGGGCACATCGTGGGCGTGCTCTGCTTCGGGTACCCGCACGCCTACGAGCGACCGGCCCTGTCCGTCCTGCTGCGCCGGGCGGCCCGGACCATCGAGCGGCGGTTCGTGGAGGAGAGCTCGGCCCGCGAGCGCGGGCTGCTGCGCACGTACCTCGACGCCGAACGGCGTGCCCGCGCGGGCGACGGCCCGCTGAACGGACACCACCACGGGGCGGCCGGGCTGAACGCGCTGGACGAGCTGACCGACCTGGAGCTGGACCCGTACGAGCAGACGCTCCTCAAGGAGAAGGCGACCGAGTTGATCTCCGCGTCCCGGCGGGCCGCCGTCGGCGTGGCCCTCCCGCACGGCCGCGAGGCCGTCCTGCTGAGCCGCCCGGTCACCAGCCGGTCCGGCGTGCGGGGCATGGTCGTCGAAGCCGTGCTCAGCGGGGACACCCCGCCGGTCCACCACCTCTCCGTAGCGCCCCGCCCCGGCCCCTCCCCCGCAGGCCCGCCGCCCGCCGGGCCCGCGCCCGCCGCCCCGCCCGCGCCCGGCACGCACCGGGGCCTGGTGCTGCTGGGCGAGCCGGAGGTCGGGAAGTACGCCATCGCCGCGCGGCGCCGCCTGGAACTGCTGGCCGAGGCCAGCAGCCGCATCGGCACCACCCTGGACGTGACCCGTACCGCCCGGGAGCTCGCCGAGACGGCCGTGCCGGCCCTGGCCGACTACGTCACCGTCGACCTGCCCGAAGCCGTCCTGCGCGGCGACGAGCCCACCGCTCCCGGAGCCGGCCTGCACCGCACGGTGGTCCACGGCGTCCGGGACGACGGCCCCCTCCACCCGGCCGGACACCCCGTGGAGCTCCGTCCCGGCACCCCGCAGGAGCGCTGCCTGACCGGCGGACACGCCGTCCTGGAACCCGAACTGGCCTCCGCGGCGGGCTGGATCGCGCAAGACCCCGAGCAGGCCCGGCGGCTCCTCGCGCACGGCCTGCACTCCCTCATCGCCGTCCCGCTGCTCGCGCGCGGCGTCCTGCTGGGCATCGCGAGCTTCTACCGCTCGCAGGATCCCGCCCCCTACGGGGACGACGACCGCCGCCTGGCCCAGGAGCTCGCGACCCGCGCCGCCCTGTGCATCGACAACGCCCGCCGCTACACCCGCGAGCACACCCTGGCCCTGACCCTCCAGCGCAGCCTGCTGCCCCGCGGCCTGCCCGAGCAGGGCGCCGTGGAGGTCGCCCACCGCTACCTGCCCGCCGAGACCGGGGTGGGCGGCGACTGGTTCGACGTCATCCCGCTGTCCGGCGCCCGCGTCGCCCTCCTCGTCGGCGACGTGGTCGGCCACGGCCTGCACGCCGCCGCCACCATGGGACGGCTGCGGACCGCCGCGCGCACCTTCGCCGAACTGGACCTCGCCCCGGACGAGCTCCTCACCCATCTGGACAACCTCCTGGTGCGCCTGGACCGGGAGGAGGGCGACGACCCCGCCACGGGCAGCACCGGCATCGCCGGCGCCTCCTGCCTCTACGTCGTCTACGACCCCACCTCGCGGCGGTGCACCATGGCCCGGGCCGGCCACGTGCCCCCCGCGGTGGTCCGGCCCGACGGCACCGTGAGCTTCGCGGAGCTGCCCGCCGGGCCCCCGCTGGGTCTGGGTGGCCTGCCCTTCGGGACGGCCGAGATCGAGCTCCCCGAGGACAGCACGCTCGTCCTCTTCACCGACGGGCTCGTCGAGGACCGCCACCGCGACGTCGACGTCGCCCTCGACCGGCTGCGCGGCGCCCTGGCCCACGCCGGCCGCAGCGCCGAGGACACGTGCCGGGCCGTCATGGACGCCATGGCACCCGAGCACCCCCGCGACGACGTCGCCCTGCTCGTCGCCCGCACCCGCAGCCTGCCCGCCGACCGGATCGCCGCATGGGACCTGCCCGCCGATCCCGCCCGGGTCTGCGACATCCGCGCCGCCGTCACCCGCCAACTGACCCGATGGGGGCTGGAGGAGCTCTCGTTCGCCGCCGAGCTGCTGCTCAGCGAGCTGGTCACCAACGCCGTCCGCTACGGCGCCGAGCCGATCCAGGTGCGCCTGATCCACGACCGCGCCCTGATCTGCGAGGTCTCCGACGGCAGCAGCACCGCCCCGCACCTGCGGCGGGCCGCCACCACGGACGAGGGCGGCCGGGGCCTGTTCCTCGTCGCCCAGCTGGCCCAGGCCTGGGGCACCCGCTACACCCCCCGCGGAAAGGTGATCTGGGCCGAATGCGCCCTGGACGCGGCGTAAGGCCCGCTCTAACCGGGTTTGCCCGCTGGCTGCCAGTAGCATCCTCCCTGTCCCGCCCTCCCGAGAGGGGGAACCGAGGTCGGCCCCGGAGACGTCCGTGCATGACGCCCATGACCCTTCCGACACCTCGACGAGCCGCCCGCCCCGGCGCGGCGGCGGGGAACCGCTCGTACGGATCCGCGGTCTCGGCAAGCGGTTCGGAGGCACCGTGGCCCTGGACGCGGTCAGCCTCGACGTCCACCGCGGCAGCGTCCTCGCCCTCCTCGGCCCCAACGGCGCCGGGAAGTCCACGCTCGTCAAGGTGCTCGCCGGGGTCCTCCCGGCCGACGAGGGCGAGGTGACGGTCGCCGGCCACCCACTCGGATCCGAAGCCGCCCGCGCGAAGATGTCCTTCATCCACCAGGACCTCGGCCTGGTCGAGTGGATGACGGTCGCCGAGAACGTCGCCCTGGGGACGGGCTACCCGCGCCGCCACGGCCTCATCTCCTGGCGGCGGACCCGCGAGCGCTGCGCCGAGGCCCTGCGGACCGTCGCCGGGCACCTGGACCCCGGCGCCCGGATCGCGGACCTCGCGCCCGCCGAGCGTTCCCTGGTGGCCATCGCCCGGGCCCTCGCCCGCCGCGCGGAGCTGTTCGTGCTCGACGAGCCCACCGCCACGCTCCCCGGCGCGGACTGCGCCCGGCTCTTCGGCGTACTGCACGCCCTGCGGGACCGCGGGCACGGCATCGTCTACGTCAGCCACCGGCTCGACGAGGTGGACCGGGTCGCCGACGCGTTCGCGGTCCTGCGCGACGGCCGCCTGGTCAGCGGCGGCCCGCTCGCCGGGTACGGACCCGATCGCCTGGTCCGTGACATCGCGGGCGGCGTCCCGGCCCGTCGCGGGCCCGCCGCCGCCGTACCCGCGGGCCGTCCGCCCCTCCTAAGGCTCGACGCCGTGACGACGCGGCGCACCGGGCCCGTCAGCCTGGACCTGGCGCCCGGGGAGATCCTCGGCATGGTCGGGCTGACCGGCGCCGGCCACATGCACCTGGGCCGCGCCCTCGCCGGCGCGCTGCCGCCGCTCGGCGGGCGGGCCCTGCTCGGCGGGCTGCCGTACCATCCGCGCAGCGTGGCCGCCGCCCTCGGCCGGGGAGTCGGCTTCGTGCCCGCCAACCGTCAGGAGGAGGGCTGCGCCCCCGATCTGACGGTCCGGGAGAACCTGCTGGCCAACCCCCGGGCGGCGGGCGTGCCCTCCTGGCGCTGGCTGGGTCCGCGGCGCGAACGGCGGGAGGCCGCGGCCCTGATCGAGCGGTTCTCGGTACGCCCGCGCGACAGCGAGGTGCCCCTGGCCACCCTGTCCGGGGGCCATCAGCAGAAGGTCCTCCTCGGCCGCGCGCTCCGCGGGCGGCTGCGCCTGCTGATCCTGGAGGAGCCGACGGCGAGCGTGGACGTCGGCGCCAAGGCGGCGATCCACCGGCTGATCGACGACGCGGCCGCGCGGGGCCTCGCGGTGCTGCTCGTGTCCACCGACTTCGAGGAGGTCGCGGACCTCTGCCACCGCGCGCTGGTCTTCGTACGGGGAGCGGTGACGGCCGAGCCGGCGGGCGCTGCCCTGACGCCCGCCGCGCTCACCCGCGCCGCCTCGGCCATGCCCGCGATCACGGGTAGCACGGCTGCGAACACGGCCGACGGAGGCACGGCGACCGGAAGCACGGGAGACCGGTGAGCGCCCGCATCCCGGGTGGGCACGTCCTCGGGGTCTACGGGCTGCCGGTCCTGACCGGGCTGCTCTTCCTCGTCTTCTCCCTCGCCCTCCCCGACACCTTCCCCACCCGGGACAACGTGTCGTCGATCCTGTCCAACCAGTCGATCCCCGCCCTGCTCGCCCTCGGTGCGACGATCCCCGTCGTCACCGGCAAGTTCGACCTGTCCATCGGCTACGGGCTGGGCCTGGCGCACGTCCTGGTGATGCACTTCGTCGCGGACGAGGGGGCTCCCTGGCCGCTCGTCTGCCTCGCCGTCGTCGTCGGCGGGGCGCTGGTCGGCGCCCTGAACGGCGTCGTCGTCGAGTTCGCCCGGATCGACTCCTTCATCGCGACGCTCGGCACCGGCAGCATCATGTACGCCTGCACGGGATGGCTGACCGACGGCAGCCGGATCGTGCCGGGCCCCGGTGGCCTTCCGGCCTCCTTCACCGCCCTCTACGACGCCCGGTTCCTCGGCCTGCCGGTGCCCGCGTTCTACGTCCTCGCCGTCGTCGTCGTCCTGTGGGTGATGCTGGAACGGCTGCCGTTCGGCCGCTACCTGTACGTCGTCGGCTCCAACCCCCGCGCCGCCGGCATCATCGGCATCCCCACCCGCCGGTACACCGTGTACGCCTTCGCCGGATCGGGCCTGGTCGTGGGCGTCGCGGGGGTGCTGCTCGCCGCGCAGCAGCAGGTCGGCAACCCCAGTGTCGGCCTGGACTACCTGCTGCCCGCCTTCGTCGGTGCGCTGCTCGGCTCGACCACGATCAGGCCCGGTCGCGCCAACGCGCTCGGAACCCTCGTGGCCGTCAGCGTGCTCGCCGTCGGTCTCGCCGGGATCGGCCAGCTCGGCGCCCGGTTCTGGGCCACTCCGCTGTTCAACGGGGGCACGCTGCTGCTGGCGGTCGGCCTGGCCGGGTACGCGGCCCGGCGGCGCCTGCGGACGCGGGCGACGGACGACCGCCGCCCGCCCGAGGAACCGCCCGGGCCGTCGGCGGCGTCCGCGGCCGAAGCCCGATAGCCCGCCAGCGCACCCCGGTCAGGAGCACCGTGTACCCGAACCGAACCGGCGTCCTCGCCGCCGCGGCCCTGTGGGCGGCCGCCTGCACCCTCCTCGCGGGCTGCGGAGGCGGCTCGTCGCGGACCTCCCCGGCGGCCTCGCCCTCGGCCGCCGGCTGCCCGGCCGTCCTCGCGCGGGCCAAGGCGGCCGTGCGGGCGGCCGAGCGCACGGACCTCTCCTGGAACGGCCCCACGACCGGCCCCGAGGCCGTCGCCGGCAAGACGCTCGTGTACGTCGCCCAGACGATGACCAACCCCGGGGTCGCCGGGGTCGCCGCGGGCGTACGGGACGCCGCGGCGGCCATCGGCTGGCAGGTCCGGGTGATCGACGGCGAGGGCACCCCGGCGGGCCTCCAGGCCGCCCTCAGCCAGGCGGTCACCCTCAGGCCCTCCGGCATCGTCATCAGCGGCTTCGATCCCCTGCTCACGGCGCGGCAGACGGCGCGGGCGCAGGCCGCGGGCATCCCCCTGATCGGCTGGCACGCGGTCGGTTCCCCCGGACCGAGCACGAGTCCCCGGCTCTTCACCAACATCACCACGCGGGTGGAGGAGGTCGCGGGGGTCAGCGCGGACTGGGTCATCGCCGGGTCCGACGGCCACGCCGGGGTCGTCGTCTTCACCGACGACTCCATCCCCTTCGCCCGCGACAAGGCCGCGCTGATCAAACGGCGGCTCGCGGCCTGCCCCGCGGTGACGGTGCTGGCGACCGAGAACATCCCCATCCCGGACGCCAGTCAGCGCACCCCGCAGCGGGTCTCCGCCCTGGTGTCCCGCTTCCGGGACCGGTGGACCCACTCCGTCGCGATCAACGACCTCTACTTCGCGGACGCCGCCCCGGCGTTGCGCGCCGCGGGGCGCCCCGGCGGGGGACCGCCCTTCAACATCGGCGCGGGCGACGGTGACCCCTCCGCCTTCCAGCGCGTCAACAGCCGTGGTTTCCAGGCCGCCACCGTCCCCGAACCGTTGGCCCAGCAGGGCTGGCAGATCGTCGACGAGTTCAACCGGGCCTTCGCCGGCCGCCCCGCCAGCGGTTACGTCGCGCCCGTCCACGTGGTGACGGCCGCGAACAGCGGCGGTGCCACCTCCTGGGATCCGCAGGGCTACCGGGAGGCCTACCGCAGGATCTGGCGCGGTGAGTGACCCTGCGCCCGGGGCGTCCGCCTGGTGTGCCGCAGGTCGCTCACCAGGACTCCTCCTCGTCGCCTTCGGCCAGGGTCGCGGCCAGCTGCCCGAGCAGGTGCGCGAGGTGCGTCCGCTCGTCGTCGCCGAGCCCGGCGAGGAGCCTGCGCTGGTTGTCCAGGTGGACGGCAATCAGCCGGTCGGTCAGTGCGACTCCCTCGGGAGTGAGGGTGATGAGGCGTCCGCGTGAGTCGGCGTCGGCGACGGCCCGCTCGACCAGACCGCGGGCCCGGAGCCGGTCGACCCGCTTGGTGACCGCGCCGGTGGTGACGAGCACGGTGCGGCTGAGTTCGCCCGCGGAGAGCGTGTAGGGCGCTCCGGCGCGGCGCAGTGCGGCGAGCACGTCGAAGTCGCCGTTTCCCAGTCCGGCGGCGGCGAACGGCGGGCGCAGGCGCCGGTCGAGCGTGTCCGTGAGCCTGAAGAGGCGGCCGATGACGAGCATCGGCGTCGCGTCGAGGTCGGGGCGCTCGCGTTCCCACTGTGCGGCGATGGCGACGATCTCATCGTGTTCGGGTTCCATGACTTCCATTCTATCTTCCATGGAAGATAGAATGCCTTCCATGGAAGATAACCCTGTCGCCCAGCAGCCGTCCCAGCAGCCGACGCGAGTCGACTGCTTCTTCGACCCCGCCTGCCCCTACGCCTGGACCACCTCCCGGTGGCTGCTGGAGGTCGAACGCCTCCAGCCGATCGATCTGCGCTTCCGGATCATGAGCCTGTCCGTACTCAACGAGTACCGCGAAGTCGAGCCCTGGTACCGCGAGTTCAACGACCGCGCCTGGGGCCCCGCACGGGTGTGCGCGGCCGCCGAGGCGCTCCACGGCAACGCGGTCCTGCGCGACCTCTACACCGCACTCGGCACCCGCATCCACGGCGAGCGGAACAAGGACTACGACGCGGTCGTCACCCAGGCCCTCGACGAGGTGGGCCTGCCGGCGTCCCTGGCCAAAGCCGCGTGCGGCGACGAGTTCGACGCCGCCCTGCGTGCGAGCCACCTGGCCGGGCAGGAAGCGGTCGGGGAGGAGGCGGGCACGCCCGTGGTCACCGTGGACGGCGCCGCCTTCTTCGGCCCGGTCCTCACCGCCATCCCCCGCGGCCGGGAAACGGTACGGCTGTTCCAGGCCCTGCGGACCCTGGCGGGGATGGACGCGTTCGCGGAGCTGAAGCGGGGACGCGGTGCGCTCGACCTCGGCTGAGACCCTCGTACGCACCCGGCGGCGCTTCGTCACCGCCAGCCTGGTCGACTCGGTGGGCGACGGCATCTACGTGCCCTTGACCCTGCTGTTCCTGCACTCGCTCACGGGGCTGTCGCTGACCTCGGTCGGCGCGGGGCTGACGGCCGCCGGGCTGTGCGCGCTGGCGTTCATGCCGGTGACGGGCGTCCTCATCGACCGGCTCGGCGGCCGGCGCGTGTTCATCGGCGCGCTGGCGCTGCGGGCCGCCGGGTTCGCCGCGTACCCCTTCGCCGACTCCTATCCCGCGTTCCTCGCGGTCGCGCTGGTGGTGGCGGTGGGGATGTGGGCCTCCTCGCCGAGCCAGCAGGCCCTGATCGGCGACATCGCGGAAGGCACCGAGCGCGACCGGCTGCTGGCCTGGAACCGCAGTCTGCGCAATGCCGGCATGGGACTGGGCAGTCTGGCGGCGGGCGGCATGCTCGCCTTCAGCGGTAGTACCGGCTTCATCGCCGTCTCGGCGGCCCTCGCCTCGGTCTTCGCCGTCGCCGCGGCCCTGGTCGGCCGGGTCCCGGCGCGGCGCAGGAGCGCGATCGGACCGGAGGGGGGCGGGGACGGCTTCCGGACGGTGCTCGCCGACCGCCCGTACCTGCTCCTCACGGCGGCCAATTTCCTCATCGCCTTCGGCTACACCGCCCAGGCCATGGCCCTGCCCGTCTTCCTCACCCGCGACGTCGGCATCCCCGAGGTCCTCGCCGGAGCCGTGTTCGCGGTCAACACCGCGCTCGTCGCCGCGCTCGGCGTACCGGTCGCCCGCCTGACCCTGCGCGGGAGGCGTACGCGCGGGGCCGCACTCGGCGCGGTCGTCTTCGCCTTCTCCTTCGCCGCCTTCGCCGTCCTTCCCGGGCTCACCGGCGGTTCCACCGCCTTCCTCGCGGTCCTGGCCGTCGCGGTGCTCTACACCGCCGGGGAGCTCGTCCACTCCGGCCCCGCGCAGAGCCTGTCGGTCCAGGCCGCACCCGACCACCTGCGGGGCCGGTACCTGTCGGTCTACCAGCTGTCCTGGTCGCTGTGCCGTACCGTCGCGCCGCTCCTGCTGGGCTTCCTGCTGGAGGCCGGCCCCTGGCAGCTGTGGACGGTCCTGGCCGTGCTGGTCCTGGCGGGCGCGTGCGTCCTGCTGCTCGCCGAGCGCTCGCTGCCGGTGCACGTACGCGGCGGCCGCGAGGCCGCCACCGCCGCTCCCGCGCAGGTCACGGCCTGACGGCCCAGGCGGTGCCGCGCCGTGCGGCGGGGTCTGCGGATGCACGGCGGCTGTAGGAGTGTCAGGTTCTCGGAGCCGCCGGATTCGGCTCGTTCGCCGCGTGGATCGAGCAGCCCTTCAACAATCCTCCGCCCCAGCCGCGCATCGTCCTGCAGAGGTTCTCCGGCGGCAACCCGGCCGGGGCGCCCGTCCAGGTCGACTCGGCGGACATCGACACGGCGCACCGCCCGTCCGTGACCCGCATGGTCGACGGGGGCTGCGTCGTCGCCTGGACGGTGGACCCCTCCGCCATCGGCGGCGGCGCGTCATCGCGGGCAGCCCCCGGGACTTCAACCGCACGGCGCCGGCCCTCACGCCCCTGCCCGGCGGGCGCTTCCTGCTCGCCTGGGTGGAGAAGAGCGCCGTGACCGTCTCCACCGTCCCCCACGTCATGGCGATGCTGTGCTCGGACTCGGAGCTCTCCCTCGGTCCCCCGGTCCAGGTCAGTTCGGGGACGGCGAAGAACCGCTTCCACACGTGCGCCGCGGCGGCCTTCGGCAGCGGCCTCGAGGGCGTCCTCCTGGCCTGGTCGGACCAGGACGCCGACGGCGGCGTCACCGTGCGGGGCCGCACGTTCGACGTCGTCTCGAACCAACTCACCTAGCAGGGTCGTCCGCAGGAGGCGTGAGTGCTGCGCGGCGGAGGGAGAAGGGCAAGCGGGGATACGTCACCCCTTGCCACTCTCAACTTATAGCGCACCGGGGGGCTTGCGGCAAGACCCCGGCCGTACCGCAGAATCGCTCGTCCAGGCCGGAAACTGCGAAGCGGGGGATGCACAACATGCGTGTGCGGGTGAGGACTTACGGACCGTGCGAGGACGTCGGGCCGGTGTGCGCGCCGACCGACTGCGAGAAGCTGACCCAGGAGCTGAACTGACCGACATGAACTCCCTCACCACCAGCACGTTCGACCTTCCCGACCACCTCTCCCCCAAAGCCGACCCCGCACTGGTCGACGCCGACGAGCGGCACTTCGCGGCCATCGCGGAGAGCCTCGGGCAAGCCGTCGCCGAGGTCTCCGAGCGCCTCGACGCCACCCGCAGGGCGCCCGGCGGCATCGGCCGCGAGGCGATGGACCGGGACACGGAGATCCACCGGCTGACCGGTCGGCTGCGCGCCCTGCGCCGCTTCGGTCTGGACCTGTGCCTCGGGCGCATCGTCAGCGACCAGGACCCCGAGCCCGTCTACATCGGACGGCTCGGCCTCACCGACAGCTCGGGACGGCGCCTGCTGCTGGACTGGCGCTCCCCCGCGGCCGAGCCGTTCTTCGCGGCGACCCACGCCCGGCCGATGGGCCTGGCGAGCCGCCGCAGGTACCGCTGGACCCGCGGCCGGATCACCGACTACTGGGACGAGGTGTTCACCGCCGACGGGCTGGAAGGGCACGCCGCGCTCGACGACCAGTCGGCCTTCATCGCCAGCCTGGGCGGCGACCGGTCGTCCCGCATGCGCGACGTGCTCGGCACCATCCAGGCCGACCAGGACGCGATCATCCGGGCGGGCTCGCGCGGCGCCCTCGTGGTCGACGGCGGCCCCGGTACGGGCAAGACCGTCGTCGCCCTGCACCGCACCGCGCACCTCCTCTACTCCGATCCCCGCCTCGGCCACCGTCGGGGCGGCGTGCTCTTCGTCGGCCCGCACCGGCCCTACCTCGACTACGTCGCCGACGTCCTGCCGAGCCTCGGGGAGGAGGGGGTGCGGACGTGCACCGTGCGCGACCTCGTCGCCGAAGGAGCCGAGGCGGCGGTCGAGAGCGACCCGGAGGTGGCCCGCCTGAAGTCGTCCGCGGACATGGTGAAGGCCATCGAGCCGGCCGTCGGCATCTACGAGGAGCCGCCCACCCGGGGGATGACCGTCGAGACCCCCTGGTCCGACATCTGGCTGAGCGCCGACGACTGGGCCGCGGCGTTCAGGGCGCCGGAGCCGGGCACGGCCCACAACGAGGCGCGTGAGCAGATCTGGGAGGAGCTGGTCGCGATCCTGCTGGACAAGCACGACGGTGACGAGGAGGTCCCGCCGGAACTGCTGCGCAGGTCGCTGCGGCGGAACAGGGAGCTGGTCACGACGCTCGACCGCGCGTGGCCGATGCTCGAACCGACCGACCTCGTAGGAGACCTCTGGTCGGTACCCGCCTACCTGCGCAAGTGCGCCCCCTGGCTCAGCCGCGACGAGGTGCACCGGCTCCAGCGCGCGGACGCCCAGGCCTGGACGGTGTCCGACCTGCCGCTCCTGGACGCGGCCCGCCAGCGCCTCGGTGACCCGCAGGCGTCCGCGCGCAAGCGCCGGCGCGAGGCCTCGCTCGCCGCCGAACGCGAACGCATGGCGGGCGTCATCGACAGCGTGCTCGCGGCCGACGCCGACGGCGAGGGCGCCGTGACGATGCTGCGGGGCAAGGACCTGCAGGACAGCCTGATCGACGAGAGCGCGCTGCCCGGCACCGAACGGGACCCGCTCGCCGGCCCGTTCGCGCACATCGTCGTGGACGAGGCCCAGGAACTCACCGACGCCGAGTGGCAGATGCTCCTGCTCCGCTGCCCGTCCAAGAGCTTCACCCTGGTCGGTGACCGCGCCCAGGCCCGGCACGGTTTCACCGAGTCGTGGCGGGAACGGCTCCAGCGGGTCGGGTTCGACCGGATCAGCCAGGCCTCGCTGAGCATCAACTACCGCACGCCGCAAGAGGTCATGGAGCAGGCGGAGCCGGTCATCCGGGCCGTGCTCCCGGACGCCAACGTGCCGGCCTCCATCCGCAACAGCGGCATCCCCGTCGTCCACGGATCCGTCGCGGACCTGGACTCGGTCCTCGACACCTGGCTCGCCGGGCAGGCCGAGGGGATCGCCTGCGTCATCGCCGCGGGCGGCCTCGACGACGCTCCGTTCGCCGCGCGACCCCGCGTACGGTCACTGACCCCGGGGCTGTCGAAGGGGCTGGAGTTCGACCTGGTCGTCCTGGTCGACCCCGAGTCGTTCGGGGAGGGCGTCGAAGGGGCCGTCGACCGCTACGTCGCGATGACGCGGGCGACCCAGCGGCTCGTCGTCCTGACGAGCGGGTAGCGGACACCCGCGTGTCCTGCCCGGCCGGAGACGGCCGGGCAGGACACGGTGGCCGTCTCAGCGGCCGGTGGACGCGCCGAACCACTGCGGCAGGTGGGCGAGCAGGTCCTGCTGGTCCTCACCGGCCCACGCCACGTGGCCGTCCGGCCGCAGCAGCACGGCGGGCACGTCCAGGTCCTCGCTGACGTCGAAGACGTGGTCGACGCGGTCCGCCCAGCCCTCCACCGACAGCCGGCCGGTCTGGTCGAGCAGCAGCCCGCGTCCGCCGTGCATGTGCTCGTAGAGACGTCCCTGCTTCAGCTGCACGTCCCGCATCCGCCGGCCGAGGAGTGGGTGGCCCTCGCCGAAGTCGTAGCGGACCTCGACCGCGGTGATCATCCCGGTCACGTACCGGTTCACCTCCTCGAAGTCCATCAGCTTCGAGAACAGCTCCCGCAGCGCGGTCGCCCCCGGATCGGCCCCCAGCAGGGTGATCTGCGCGCGGGTGTTGGCCAGTACGCGGGCCCCCACCGGGTGCCGTTCGGCGTGGTAGCTGTCGAGCAGTCCCTCGGGAGCCCAGCCGGCCACCGCCGCGGCCAGCTTCCAGCCGAGGTTGAAGGCGTCCTGCACGCCGAGGTTGAGCCCCTGCCCGCCGGTCGGCGGGTGGACGTGCGCCGCGTCGCCGGCGAGCAGGACCCGGCCCACCCGGTAGCGCTCGGCCTGCCGGGTGGCATCGCCGAACCGGGACAGCCAGCGCGGCGCGTGCACGCCGAAGTCGGTGCCCGCGCAGGCCCGCAGCCGCTGCTTGAACTCCTCCAGCGTCGGCGGGGTCGTACGGTCCTCGGCCACCCCGTCCGCGGGGACGACGACGCGGTACAGGCCGTCGCCGAGGGGCGCCAACCCGAACCGCAGCTGGGTCCTGCGGACTTCCTCGACGGCGGCGGCGATCGTCGCCGGGTCCTCGGTCACCGCCATCTCACCCAGCAGCGTTTCGACCGTGGCGGGCTCGCCGGGGAAAGCGACGCCGAGCCGCTTGCGGACCAGGCTGCGGCCGCCGTCGCATCCGACGAGGTAGCGCGAGCGCAGCCGGGTCCCGTCCGCCAGCTCGACGCTCACCGCCTCCTCGTCCTGGCTCAGCCCGACCACTTCGCAGCCGCGCCGGATCTCCGCGCCGAGTTCGAGCGCACGCTCGTGGAGCAGCCGTTCGGTGACCGGCTGCGGGGTCGCGAGACCGTACGGATGAGCCGTGTCCAACCGGTCCGGCCACGGCTTCACGATGCCGCCGAAGAGGCCACCGGCCTGGAACTTCTCGCTGACCGCGAGGAACCGGTCCAGCAGGCCGCGCTGGTCCATCACCTCGACGCTGCGCGCATGGAGGCCCTGCCCGCGGGATTCCCGGGTCGGCTCGGTCAGCCTCTCCAGCACGACCACGCCCACCCCGTGCAGCCGCAGCTCGGCGGCCAGCATCAGTCCGGTCGGCCCACCGCCGGCGATGATCACGTCAATCAGCACAACAAACCCCCATGTAGACGCGCGGTCCGCGCTTCGAAGGGCGATTCTGCGGGACGGCGGGGGCCTTGCCGCAAGCCCCCCGGTGCGCTATACCTTGAGAGTGGCAAGGAGTCCGTATCTCCTTGCCTTTCCTTTTTTCGGCCGGGCGCGGGTCCTCGCGCGGGCCTGCGGGCGGGTCTCCGGGCGGGGCCGCCGATATTCGCGTGCCGCGGCGTCGGCGGAGATGCAGACTCGCTCCATGGCGGACATGCGAGCGTTCCAGGACGAGATCACACACCGGGCGGCCGCCGGACCCGGCGGGCCCCTCGGGTCGCTGAGCGACCTGGCCGAGCGGCTCGGGGTGCGGACGGCGGTACTCCTGGAAGGGCCCAGCGACGTCGCGGCCGTTGAGGCGCTGGCCGCCCGGCGCGGCCGGGACCTGGCCGCCGAGGGGGTGTGCGTCGTGTCGATGGGCGGGGCGATGAGCATCGCCCGCTACGCCGGCCTCCTCGGGCCCCCCGGCCTCGGCCTGCGCCTGGTGGGGCTGTGCGACGAAGGCGAGCGGCCCTTCTTCGACCGCGGTCTGGAGCGGGCGGGGGCGCCGCTCAGGGATGTCTTCGTGTGCGTGTCGGACCTGGAGGACGAGCTCATCCGCGCGCTGGGCACGGCGCGGGTGGAAGAGATCATCGGGATGGAGGGCGACGACCGTGCCTGGCAGACCTTCGTGCGTCAGCCCGCGCAGCACGGCCGCCCCCGGCACCGGCAGTTGCGGCGCTTCCTCGGCACGAAGAAGGGCCGCAAGATCCGCTACGGCCATCTCCTCGTCGAGGCCCTCGACGGCGAGCGGGCACCGGCCCCGCTCGACGACCTGTTCGCGAGCCTGTGACCGAGCCCCCGACCGTCGTCGGGCCTCCGGCGCCGGTCAGGCGGCGCTCCACCCGCCGTCCAGGGGGATCGACGCGCCCGTGACGTAGCCGGTGTGCGGGCCGCACAGCCACAGGACGGCGGCGGCGACCTCCTGCGGCTCTATCAGCCGCTTGACCGCGGAGCGGGTGAGCAGGACGTCGGCGACCACCTGATCGGCCGCGATCCCGTGCGCGGCGGCCTGGGCGGAGATCTGCCGTTCCACCAGCGGTGTCCGGACGTAGCCGGGATTGACGCAGTTGCTGGTGACGCCGTGCGGGGCGCCTTCGATGGCCGCGACCTTGCTCAGGCCTTCGAGGGCGTGCTTCGCCGTCACATAGCCCGCCTTGAACGCGCTCGCGCGCCGGCCGTGCACGCTGGAGATGTTGACGATGCGGCCCCAGCCCTGTGCGCACATGTACGGCAGGGTCTGGCGGAGCAGGAGGAAGGGGGCGTGGACCATGACCCGCTGGAGGAGTTCGAACCGCTCCGGCGGGAACTCGGCCAGCGGGGCGACGTGCTGGAGCCCGGCGTTGTTGACGAGGACGTCGATGGCGGTGGGGAGCTCCCCGATGGGCTCCGCCTGCGCCAGGTCCACCACGTGGGCGCGGCCGCCGATCGCCTCGGCGACGGACCGGACCGCGGCGCCGTCCACGTCCACCGCGTGTACGTGCGCCCCGGCGGCGGCGAGCGCGACGGCGCAGGCCCGCCCGATGCCGCTGCCGGCGCCGGTCACCAGGGCGGTACGGCCCGCCAGGTCGGTGCCGGTGCCCGCGGCGGCTGCTGTCCCGTGGGCCGGGGAAGGGAATCCGCTTGTCATGGCGGGAAGCATGCGGGACGGGCACGGCCCATTCCCATGTGCGCACCCGCCATAGTCACACCCGGGGTTGTGTGGCCCCGCCCAGGCGTATGCCGGTGGTCCGTCAGGTGATCGGGTGGAGGCGGGACGGGACGGCCGGTGAGGTCTCCGGGGCCGCGTCGACGGCGGTCAGGGCGCTGCCCGCCAGCCAGCTCCGCCAGTCCACGTTCCAGTCGCCGAAGCCGTTGGTGAAGGGATCCATCCTGGCCCCGCCGCTGTTGACCACCTCCACGATGTCGCCTTCGCGGACGGTGTCAAAGAACCAGGCCGCGTCCTCGGTGCTCATGCCCGTGCAGCCGTGGCTGACGTTCTCCTCGCCCTGCGCCTCGACCGACCAGGGCGCGGCGTGGATGTACTCACCGCTCCAGGTCACGCGGGTCGCGTAGAGCACGGGCAGGTCGTAGAACTCCTTGGTGCCGCGCTTGATGCCGACGGAGTCCCCCCGCATCCGGACCTTGGGCTCCTTGCGCAGGACGACCTTGATGCCGCTGCGGGTCCTGAACCCCGCCTTGCCGGTGGTGACGGGGATCGTCCTGATGACCCGTCCGTTGCGGCGTACGGTCATCAGGTGGGTGGCGGAGTCCGTGACGGCCTCGATCCGGTCCCCGATGGTGAACCGCAGGTCCTCGGAGGGGCCGCCGTACTCGCCGTCCCCGAGCTCCACCCCGTCGAGACCGCTGCGGACGCGGACCACGGTGTGGGCGGGCCAATATGTGCGCGGCCTGAAGTGCAGGGTGGAGTCGTCGACCCAGTGCCAGGCGCCTTCGACGTGGGGCTCGGAGGTCACCTGGAGCGCCTGCTCCAGCCGGGCGCGGGCCGGGAGGTCGTCCGCGGGCACCGGCCGGCTGAGGGCGGCCGTCACGATCTCCCCGGCACCGTACGTGCCGGGGCCGGGTCCGAACTCGACCGTCAGCCTGCCCCCGTCCGCGGGCGGCGCGGTCCGGAACGCCATCGTCACCCCGACCGGCGTCCCGGCCGCGTCCTGGGCTCCGACCTGCACGGTGTACGTCTCCCCCGCCCGCAGGGGCTCGGTGTTCAGCCAGCGCTCGCTGTGCGCGGCGAGCTCACCGGACAGGTGGCGCCCGTGCGCGTCGCGCACGGTCACGTCGGTCAGGCGCCCCGGCTCCCCGAGGGTGATCTGCAGCGGCCCGTCCGCGTCCGTGGGACGCTCCTCCTCCCGCGCCGCGCCCGCCGCGTCCCCGAGGGACGGCTCCTTCAGTACGGATCCCACGCCGCGGGCGGTGGCCCGTACGCGCTGCTCCTGCCAGGCGCTGCACAGGCCGGGCCGGAACATGCGCGTCGCGCACCTCCCGCCTGCGCCCTCGTGGCGGCCGTGGCCCTCGGCGTCCCGGTCCAGCATCCTCCCGACCAGGAGGGTGACCGCCGCCTCCCGCGGCGGGCCTCCCGGGGCCCGCTCGATGGCGTCCGCATCGGGCACCCGGCCCGGCGCCGCGGCGACGACCAGCAGGGCCCCCGTCACCGCGGCCACGGCACCCCACGCCTTGGTCGGTCGTGTCCGTCGCTTGTGTGGCATAGCGGCATTAAAACGATGGGGCGCCCACATGATGATCATGTACGCGGCACTGCCGCCGAAAGGGCGGCCCAAGTGAACTCGGACGGAGCAAAGGACCGCCCCTCCACGGTGAGTTCGATATCCGGGTGCCCGCCGGCGCCGCACCCGGGACAATGGCCCCATGCTGATACGCGCGGCACGTCCGGACGAGCTGACCGCCCTCCAGGACATCGAGCGGGCCGCCGGGCACTGCTTCCGGGACCTCGGCATGGCGGAGATCGCCGACGACGAGCCGCCCACGCTCGACGAACTCGCCCGCTACCGGCGGGCCGGACTGGCCTGGGTCGCGGTCGACGGGGCCGGCGCCGGTCCCGGTGCCCCGGTGGCCTATCTGATCGCCGAGCGCGTCGAGGGCAACCTCCACGTCGAGCAGGTGTCCGTGCGTCCGGACCGCGCGCGCCGCGGCATCGGCCGGTCCCTGCTGGAACACCTGGCGGAACACGCCAGGCGCGAGGGCGCGCCCGCGTTGACCCTGACCACCTTCACCGAGGTCCCGTGGAACGCCCCCTACTACGAGCGTTGCGGGTTCCGGCTCCTGGACGACGCCCGGCTCACTCCGGGCCTGCGGGAGATCCGCGAGCGCGAGTCGGCGCACGGCTTGGACCGGTGGCCCCGCGCCTGCATGCGGCGGGACGTGTGACGGCCTCGGCCCGCAGGCCGCGACCTCACGGAGAGACTCCCTTCGCCGAAGGCGAACCGCGCACCAGGTGGGCCATTCCCTGTGGTGGGGTGGGGAGATGAACCTTCTGATATTGGGCGGGACCGCCTGGCTGGGCCGGGAGATCACGCGTCAGGCGCTGGAGCGCGGGCACGAGGTGACCTGTCTGGCGCGCGGCGAGAGCGGTGACGTCGCCCCCGGCGCACGCCTGGTGGCCGCAGACCGGGCGGAGGAGTCCGCCTACGCCGGCCTGGTGGACCGCGACTGGGACGCCGTCGTGGAGGTGTCGTGGCAGCCCGCCTTCGTCCGCGGGGCGCTCGCCGCCCTGGCGGGACGGGCCCGCCACTGGACCTACGTCTCGTCCGTCAGCGCCTACGCCGACCACGCGGCGGTCGGCGCCGACGAGTCGGCCGCCCTGCTGCCGGCGACCGACCTGCCGTACGCGGAGCGCGATGCGTACGGGGAGGCCAAGGTCGCCTGCGAAGCGGCCTCGCGCGCGGCGCTGGGAGAGCGGCTGCTCGTCGCCCGCGCCGGCCTGATCGGCGGGCCGGGCGACCACAGCGGGCGTTCGGGGTACTGGGTGGCGCGCGCGGCCCGTCAGGTCGACCAGCCCATGCTGGTGCCGCGCTCGCCCGGCCTGCCGACGCAGGTGGTCGACGTACGGGACCTCGCGGGCTGGCTGCTGGACCTGACGGAGCGGCGCACCACCGGGACCTTCGACGCCGTGGGGCCCGTCGTCCCCTTCGAGGAGTGGGTGGACCTGTCACGGCGGGTGGGCGGCCACACCGGACGGGTCGCGGCCGCCGAACCGCAGTGGCTCCTCGACCAGGGCGTCGGCCCGTTCATGGGCCCCGAGTCGATGGCGATGTGGATGCCGGACCCCCGGTACGCGGGCTTCTCCTCGCGCGCCGGGGCCGCGGCGCGCGCGGCCGGGCTGCGTCACCGCCCCCGCGCGCAGCTGCTGGAGGACACCCTGCGGTGGGAACGCGCCGAGGGGCTGGAGCGCCCCCGCCGGGCCGGCCTGAGCACCGCGCGCGAGCGGGAGCTGCTCACGGCGCTCGGCGGCTGACCGGGGCCACTTCGCGGGTCAGGTGCGGGGCCTGGTCGCGAGGGCGGCCCGTACGGGGACGGTCAGGGCGTAGCCGCCCCGCGGGTCGTGGTCCAGAAGGGCTCGGCGCAGCTCGGAGGCGAAGGCGTCCTTCCGGTCACCGAGCCGGGCCGGGCTGGAGCGGGCGAAGGAGAACTGGAGGCCGACGAGCTGGTCCACGGTGTAGCGGACGGGCTGCCCCCACGCGATGGTCTCGACGCGGGAGAACGGCGACTTGGCGAGGTGGTCGTACATGTCGTCCGCGTCCCCTTCGTCGTCGGCGTCATCCGCGTCATCCGCGCCCTCCGGCGTTCCCCCCGCGCCCCCGCCCGGCGCGGACCGCGCACCGTGCCCCGGTCCGAGGAAGCGCGCGCACACCTCCTCGACGACGGCCCACCAGGGCGGGCGCGGGCCCTCCTCCCCGGCCGGGGACGTGATGACGACGACCCCTCCGCGCGGCGCCAGCGCCGTGTCCAGGTCGGCCAGCACCCGGGCCCGGTCCATCCGGTGGAAGGCCCTGCCGATCACGCACAGGTCGATCCGCGGAAGGCACAGCCGGGGGAGGCACGCGGCGTCGCCGGTCAGCCAGGAGATGTTGCGACGGCCGCGTTCCCCGGCGAGCCTGCACCCCTCGGCGAGCATGGCCGGTTCCGTGTCGACGGCGTACACCTGGTCGACCAGCGGTGCCAGGGCCAGGGCGAGCGTGCCCGGCCCGGCACCGAGGTCCAGCACGGTCTGGGAGCCGTCGAGCGCGAAGCGGTCCGCGAGCAGCTCGTAGAGCTCCGCCGGGTACGGCGGCCGGTAGCGGGCGTAGTACGGGGCGGTGGACGCGATCGGCGTGCTCATGGGGTCCTCCCTGGCCGGGGTTGCATCCGCCGATCCTGGATCACTACCCGCCGCGCCGGGGCCACTGGCACACCGAATCCCCCGTTCGGATGGCCGCCGCGCGCGTGCGTCACGTGGCCGGGGTCAGCCGCTCCCACAGGAAGCTGTGGACCAGCGCCTCGTTGAAGGCGGTCTGCGCGTGGTCGGTGGCGCCCGCGTGACCGCCGCCCAGGTGCTCGTGGAAGAGCACCGGATGCCCGAACTCGCGCAGCCGGGCGGCCATCTTGCGGGCGTGGCCCGGGTGGACCCGGTCGTCACGGGTCGAGGTGAGCAGGAGCAGCGGCGGGTACGGGGGCCCGTCCGCCCGGATCCGGTGGTACGGGGAGATCTCCTCCAGGTGGGGCCGGTCGGCGGGGTCGTCGGGGTCCCCGTACTCGGCGATCCAGCTGGCACCGGCCAGCAGCTTGTGGAAGCGGAGCATGTCCAGCAGCGGCACGTGGGCGACGACCGCGCCGAACAGTTCCGGTTCCCGGGTGAGCATCGCACCCATCAGGAGGCCGCCGTTGCTGCCGCCCTCGATGCCCAGCTGGGCGGGGGTGGTGACGTCCCGGGCCACGAGGTCGCGGGCGACGGCGGCGAAGTCCTCGTAGGCGCGGACCCGGTTGGCGCCGAGGGCCGCCTTGTGCCAGGCCGGCCCGTACTCGTGCCCGCCCCGGATGCCCGCGACGACGTAGGTGCCGCCGCGCGCGAGCCACGCGCGCCCGGTGACCGCGCTGTAGTGCGGCACCATCGAGATCTCGAAACCGCCGTACCCGTACAGGAGGGTGGGTCCGGGGCCGGGACGGTCCTCGGGCCCGACGACGAAGTACGGGACCTGCGTGCCGTCCGCGGAGGTCGCGAAGTACTGGCGGACGGCGAGACCGGCGGTGTCGAAGAGGGCCGGGCCCTGCTTGACGCTCTCGCTCTCGCCGTCCGCGCCGGCCGTGCCCCGGTAGAGGGTGGACGGCTGGAGGAAGCCGGAGACGTGGTGGAAGTACTCGTCGCTCTCGTCCGGGTCGGTGCAGGTGACCGAGGCGGTGGACAGCGGCGGCACCCCCGGCAGCGGTGCGCGGCGCCAGCCGTCCGGGCCCGGGGTGAGGAGCTCCATGCGGGAGGAGACGTCGGCGTTGGTGCTGAGGATGAGGTGGTTGCGGGTCCAGCTGTAGCCGGCGAGCGCGGTGCGCTCGTCCGGGGCGAACAGGACCTCGGCCGTCCGGTCCCCCGCGAGGAAGGCGTCGAAGGGGAAGGCGAGGAGGCTGCCCGCGGGCTGGCCCAGCCACGGTGACTTGGTGGTGACGGTCAGCCAGTCGCGAAAGACGTGGGCGCTCGCGTCGTCCGGCACGTCGATCTTCAGCGGTGGGGCGGCTTCGCCGGTTCCGCCCGGCTGGAGGAGGAAGAGTTCCTGGTTCCAGAAGTCGATCTGGCGGTGGACGAAGTCCCGCTCGAAGCCGGGGGTGTCGTCGTGCCAGCCGGAGGCGGACAGGTCCGTCGGCCGGCCCTCGTAGACCAGCTCCGCGTCCTCGACCGGCGTGCCGCGCCGCCAGCGGCGCACCTGGAGCGGGTAGCCCGACCCGGACAGGGAGCCGGCGCCGAAGTCCGTACCGATCCAGACGCGGTCGGCGTCGATCCATCCGATCCGGGTCTTGGCCTCCGCGACCGTGAACCCGTCCGGCACGAACTCCAGGGTCTCCAGGTCGAATTCGCGCACCACGCAGGCGTCCGCGCCGTCCCGCGACAGCAGGACCAGGGCGCGGCGGTGCTCGGGGGCCAGGACGCGGCTGCCCGCCCAGGCCCACTTCTCCCCCTCGGCCTCGGCCAGCGCGTCGAGGTCCAGGAGCACCTCCCAGGCCGGCCGGTCCGTGCGGTACTCGTCGAGCGTGGTCCTGCGCCACACCCCGCGCACGCGGTCGGCGTCCTGCCAGAAGTTGTAGAGGTGGCGTCCCCGGCGGGTGACGTAGGGGATCCTGCCGTCGTCGTCCAGGACCTCGCGCACCTCCTGCTCGATCGCCTTGAACCGGGGGGCACCGGTCAGCGCGGCCACGGTCTCGGCGTTGCGCTCCCGGACCCAGGTGAGGGCGCTCTCGCCGGTGACGTCTTCCAGCCAGAGGTAGGGGTCTTCATCGCTCATCCGAAGATTGTGCAGGACGGCGGGCCCCGCGCAGGGCCGTGTGGACCGACCAGGTCACCGAGACCAGGGGGACCGCGACCACCGCGCCGACCATTCCGGCGGCGATGGCGCCCGCGACGACCGAGATCGCCACCACCAGGGGGTGCAGGCGAACCGCCCGGCTCATCACCAGCGGATGCAGCAGGTGGCCCTCGATCTGGCCGATGACCACGATCAGCGCGACCACCACGGCCGCCACGAACGGCCCCTTCCCGGCCAGCGCGACCACGGCGGCGACGCCCAGCGCGACGGGCGATCCGATGAGCGGGACGAAGGCCGCGCCGAACTCCAGCAGCGCCAGGGGCACGGCCAGCGGAACCCCCAGGAGGTACAGCGCCACCCCCACGAGGACCGCGTTCGTCGCCGCGACCAGGACGATCCCGTGCGTGTAGCCGGTGAAGGTGCGCCAGGCCGCCCGCCCGCCGATCGCCACCCGGGCGCGCGCCGTCTCGGGGAGCTGCGCGCAGAACCACACCCATTGCCGGTCGCCGCCGTGCAGGAAGAGGACGGAGCAGAACAGCCCGAGCGCCAGGACGGTCAGGACGTGGAGCAGGCGCCCGGCCCCGCTGACCGCCTCGCTGAGCAGGGTGGAGCGGTGGCTGGACAGGTACGCGCCGACCCGGGACTGGACGTCGGACAGTGCCTGCGGGTTCAGCCGGAAGGGCGGCCGTTCCAGCCACGCCTCGATGCTGTCCAGCCCCCGGCGGAACTCCCGTATCAAAGTGGTGCTCTCCCCGGCCACCGCCTCCCCGACCAGCGTCAGCACGCCCAGGAGCAGCGCCGCGCTGCCGATGAGGCACACGGCGACGGCGAGCGTCCGGGGCAGTACGCGCGCCAGCCGCCGGGTGGGCGGGCCCAGCAGCGCCGCGACGACGAGGCCGAGGAAGAGGGCCACGGCGATCTCGTGGAAGCGGCCGAGCAGGGCGAAGACCGCGTAGACGGCGGCGGCGACGACCAGCAGGCGCCAGGCGTACGACGCGGCCGTACGCAAGGACGGGGACACCGGCGGCATGACCCATGACTGCCACTGCGAGGCCGGGCTGCCACGCCCCGGGCCGCGGATTCGTCCGTCCGGGGCTGCCTCGGGTGCGTACCAGGGGGGCGAGCCCGGCGGACGGGGCCCGGCGCCGGGGGCAGCGAAAATCCGTTGCCGAGGCGGGGGCGAGAACCGAGGATGGCCCCTCGTGAGCACCTCCCGATGGGCCGCCGTCCTGCCCGATCTCGCCCCCTGGCGGTCCAGCCGCGACTTCCGGCTGCTGTTCTACCAGGGGACGGTGACGTACTTCGGCTCGTTCATGGCGATGATCGCGCTGCCGCTCCAGATCAAGCACCTGACCGACTCGCCGCTCGCGGTCGGCGCGATGGGCGCCGTGGAGCTGGTTCCGCTGGTGGTCTTCGGCCTGTACGGAGGGGCGCTGGCCGATGCGGTCGACCGGCGGCGCATGATCCTGCTGACCGAAGCCGGGCTCGGGGTGCTCGCGCTCGTCCTGCTGGTGAACGCCCTGCTGCCGAACCCGCTGCTGTGGCCGCTGTACGTGGTGGCCGCCGGGGTGTCCGCGCTGTCCGGGCTCCAGCGGCCGGCGCTGGACTCGCTGATGGCGCGGATCGTGCCGCACGACCAGCTGACCGCGGCCGCCGCCCTCAATGGGCTGCGCTACCAGGCGGGCGCGATCGCGGGTCCCGCGCTGGCCGGTCTGGTCGTGGCCTTCGCCGGCCACGCCTCGGCCTACTCGGTCACGGTCGTCGGCTTCCTCGTCTCCGTACTGCTGTGCCTGCGCCTCAGTCCGGCGCCGCCCGTGAAGGGCGCGGAGCGCCCGTCGCTGCGCGGGATCGCCGAGGGCGCGCGCTACGCGTGGAGCCGCCCGGTGCTGCTCGGCACGTACGCCGTCGACCTGGCGGCGATGCTCTTCGCCTTCCCGAACGCGATCTTCCCCTTCCTCGCGGACGAGCTGGACGCGGTGTGGGCCCTGGGCCTGATGTACGCGGCGGGCGCGGTGGGTTCACTGGTGCTGGGGCTGACCAGCGGCTGGGTGTCCCGGGTACGGCGGCACGGGCTGCTCGTGGTGTCCGGGGCCGCGGTGTGGGGCCTGGCGATCGCGGGCGCCGGCGCGACCACGGGCATCTGGCTCGTGCTGCTGTGCCTCGCGGTGGCGGGAGCGGGTGACATGCTCAGCGGGCTGGGCCGCGCCACGATCTGGAACCAGACGATCCCCGAGGAGCTGCGCGGCCGGCTCGCGGGCATCGAGGTGCTCTCGTACAGCGTCGGCCCGCAGCTCGGCCAGGTCCGGGCGGGCACCATGGCCGGCTGGACCGGTACCCGGCCGGCGTTCTGGAGCGGCGGTCTCGCCTGTGTGGCCTCGGTCGCGGTGCTGGCGGCGCTCCTGCCGAAGCTGATCTCCTACGACGCGGACACCGACGAGGACGCACGGCGCCGCCGGGCGGCCCGGGAGGCGGAGCCGAGCCCGGCGGCCTGACCGGGGGCGGCCGCTCAGGTGTCGTTCTCGGCGAGGATGCGGTCGGCCGCGTAGTGCGGGCAGGTGGGGATGTGCCAGGTCACCGAGAGGGAGCGGGTACCGGTGCGCAGCGTGCGCACCGTGCCGTCCGCCGCGCTGGCTTTGCAGAAGGGACACACGACCGTCTCGGGGCGCAGTAGATCGAACATGCCGTGTCCTTCCCGCAGCATTCTCACACCGGACCAGTCCAGAACTATCAAATCCGGCGCCATTCGGCCGCAGTACCCGCAAGTACGGGTAGGTATTCACGACCGTGGCGGTCCGGGGAGGCCGGTACGGGGCGACCGGGCGAGGCACTCGGGCGGCGGCCGCGCCGCCCGGAACCCGGGCGGTGGCCGCGATCCGGGGCCGCGGCGCGGCGAGGCGGGCCGGTCGCGCCGTCACCGCGGGGAGGCCGCTACGTCGTACGGGTTGCGCGGGGCCGCCCCGATGACGGGTCGTCCGGGGGCGCCGTCCGCGCCGGTCCGCCGGGTCGGGCCCACGGTTACTCGCGAGGAAACCCGGCCTTTGGTTAGGGTGAGCGCCCTCGGTCGCGTTTCCCTTCGGATCTCAAGATCAAAGACGGATCCGCTGCGGCGATCGAAGGATGTCCCGCCACTCCGGGACAGGAATATGTAGTGCGGAGCAACGTGTGTCGGCAACACCGCCCGACGTCGGCTCGGCATGAGCCGGCCTGCCCCCGTCCTGTCATCCAGGACCGGAGGGCGGCGGCCCTCTCACTCACCTACCTCGCGAAGGCAAGGCAGAGATGGCACGCGATCCCCGTCAGTCCACCCGTCACTCCTCCCCCCACGCTTCCCCCGGCACTTCCTCCCGCTCAGCGCGGCGTTCGTCCCATCGGGAGACGCACCCGGTCGACGAACTGCTCCCCCTCCCCCGGCTCGCCCTCTACGGCTTCCAGCACGTCCTCGCGTTCTACGCGGCGGCGGTCATCGTCCCGGTCCTGCTCGGCAACGCGCTCGGCCTGTCCCGCCGGGACCTCGTCCACCTCATCAACGCGGACCTCCTGACCTGCGGCGTCGCCTCGATCATCCAGGCCCTCGGCGTCTGGAAGGTCGGTGCCCGGCTGCCCCTGGTCCAAGGCGTCACCTTCACCGCGGTCTCCCCCATGATCGCCATAGGCACCGGGGCGGGCGGCGGCGCCGCCGGCCTCCTCGTCGTCTACGGGGCCGTGATCACGGCGGGCATCGCCACGTTCCTCTTCGCCCCGCTCTTCAGCAGACTCGTGAAGTACTTCCCGCCGGTGGTCATCGGTACGATCCTCACGATCATCGGCATCACGCTGATCCCGGTGGCCCTCCAGGACGCCGCGGGCGGTGCGCACCTGCTCGGCACCCCCGCGTACGGGGATCCCAGGAACCTCGCCTACGCGCTGGGCACCCTGCTCCTCATCCTGACCCTGGCGCGCATCGGCAAGCCGTTCCTCAGCAGCCTCGCCGTGCTGCTCGGGCTCGTCGTCGGCACGGCGGTCGCCTGGCTCCTGGGCGACGCCGATTTCACCGCCGTGCGGGAGACCGACTGGTTCGGGGTCACCACGCCGTTCCACTTCGGCACGCCGCGCTTCGAGCTGCTGCCGATCCTCGCCATGCTCGTCGTCATCCTGATCACCATGGTGGAGACCACCGGCGACGTCTACGCGATCGGCGAGATCACCCGCAAGGAGGTCGACGCCGACACGGTCGCCCGGGCTCTGCGCGCCGACGGCGTGGCGACGGTACTGGGCGGCGTCCTCAACTCCTTCCCGTACGTGGCCTTCGCCGAGAACATCGGGCTCGTGCGCATGTCCAAGGTGATGAGCCGGTACGTGGTCGTCGCGGCCGGCGTGTTCATGGTCGTACTGGGCCTGCTGCCGAAGGCGGGCAGCCTCGTCGCCTCGGTCCCGCACCCGGTGCTGGGCGGGGCGGCGATCGCCATGTTCGGCATCGTCGCCGCGGTCGGCATCCAGATCCTGGGCAAGGCCGATCTGCGCGAGGAGCGCAACACCCTGATCCTGGCGGTCAGTCTGGGCGCCGCCCTGCTGCCGGGCACGGTCGCCCCGTTCTTCGAGCGGATGCCGGACGACCTGCGGGCGGTGCTCGACAGCGGGATCACGCTGGGGGCCGTCACGGCGATCACGCTGAACCTGCTCTTCAACGTGTTCACCAGCCGCACCACGATGGAGATCGACTGGGACGAGATCGCAGAAGACGGGCCGCCGGAACCGCGGTTCGGAGCGGTCCCCCGCTGAGGCGGCGGCGGGGCGGGTCGTCAGCGTCCGCCCAGGGGGAAGGGTGAGGCCTCCCCCTCCTCGCCGATCAACTCCCAGAAGTGGTCGACGAGTCGGCGCAGATACGCGGCCCGCTCCGCCGCGACCTCCTTGAGCCGGGCGTCGTCGTTGCGCGCGACCAGGTGTCCCATGTACCGCTGCGAGAACTGCGAGAACTCCCCGTGCATCGTGCGCAGCGCGTCGCCCACGCTGGTCGCGTCCACCGCGACGATCTCCGCGACCGGGTCCACGAACGTCTTCCACCGCCCGTCCACGGCCGCTCGCAGGTGGTCCGCCAGCTCGTCCACGCGGCCCATGACGCCGATGAGTTCGCGCAGGGACAGTCCCAGCGCCTCCACGAGCGCCCTGGTCTGCCAGGAGTCCCCGTGCCATTGCCGTGTGGCTTCGGCGTCGCGGTACTCGGTCGGGTCCATGCCTATGCGGTACGCGAGCCGCTCCACGGTGAGCTTGCGGGCCAGCCGGTGCTCGGCGAGGGTCCGCGGTGCGATGCCCATCAGAGCCGTCGCCTCGCACCACAGGACGTCGGACAGGGCGAACAGCTCCCGGTCGCAGGGTGCCTGGGCGCCCTGCTCCCAGGCCAGGACCAGGTGGGGAGGGACGGGGGTGCCGCAGGCGGCCATGGAGTGGGCGACCTGGGCCGCGCTCAAGCCCATACGGGCTCGCGCGGATCTGGCCTCGGCGGGGGAGAACGGAGTGCTGTGCACGTGCGGGACACCTCGCAGCCCCCTCGGGCGCAGGGCGTTGCGAGGGGAGGACGGATTGATGGAGGAACACCAAGCGCGGGCACACTAACAGATGTTCACCGGGGTGTAACCGCCCATATCCCTACGATTCAAAGGCCATCTAGCCCAGGACGCCCCCTAGTTCGGGCAGTCCGTGTCCTGGGCGGGGCGCCTTCCCGTGGTCAGGAACTCGGTGACGGCGCGGTTGCCGCACGCGTTGCCGTTGCCGACGTACATCCCGTGACCGCCCTGCCCGACGGTGACCAGGCGGGCGCGGTCGCCCAGCGCCTCGCGCATCTTCAGGCCCCCGAACAGCGGGGTCGCCGGATCCCGACGGCTCTGGATCATGAGGATGTTGGACGGCCCGTCGTCGGTGATGCGGGCCGGCTTCTGGTCCGTCCCGCTTTTCCAGAAGGCACAGGGCAGGACGTTCACCGGCATGCCGGCCGTGAGGGGGTAGCGGGCCCGGTCCGCGTCGACGGCGCGCTCGTACGAGGACGTGGGCGTGCGCGGCCATGCCACGTCGTTGCAGATGACCGCGACCATGAGCGCGGCGTCCTCGTCGCGGAGGGGCTGCGCCAGCTCCGGCGGGAGGACGGGGGTCGCCGCCGGGTCCTGGACCGCCCGCAGCAGCCGGGCGAAGGCGGGGAAGGCGAGGTCGCTGGTGAGGGCGTTCTGGAGGGCCTGGCGCAGACCGTTGCCGGTCAGCGCCGTGCCCGGCGTCGTCGACGGCCTCGGCGCACGGTCCAGTTGCGCCGCGAGCGAGAGGACGAGCGGCCGTACCTCCTCCGCCTGCGCGGCCACGCGCAGGCCGTCCCGGTCCCGGTCGGGGTGGGACGCCCACTGCGCGAAGTCGGGGAAGCGTTCCTCCACGCCCGGCGCCATGTTCGCCAGCCAGCCGCGGGCCACGCGCCGCGGGTCGGGGTCGCCGCTGCTGTCCAGCACCCAGCGGTCGGTGCGCTGGGGGTACTTCTGCGCGTACAGGGCGCCCACGTAGGTCCCGTAGGAGATGCCCCAGGCGGAGATCTTCCTCTCGCCGAGCGCCTCGCGGAAGCGGTCCATGTCGCGGACCTGGTTGGCGGTGGTGAAACTGCGCAGCTCGGGGCCGCCGTTGCGGGCGCACGCCTCGGCGATGCGCCGGGAGCGCGCCACGTTCTCGGTGATCTCGCCGTCCGGGCCCGGCCAGGACCGCAGGCTGGTCAGGTACCGGTCCTGCGGGTCGAGGGCGCAGCGGGCCGTGGTGCTGGCGCCCACTCCGCGCGGATCGAGGGCGACGAGGTCGTACGCTCCGGCCAGTTCGCGCTGGAGGGCCGCGCCCTTCTGCGTGAGGCGCTGCACTCCGGAGCCGCCCGGGCCGCCGGGGATCACGATGAGCGTGCCGCGCCGGGCCTCGGGGCGGTCGCTGCGGATGCGGGAGACGGCCACGGTGATCTGCCGGCCGGCGGGGTGTGCGTAGTCCAGCGGTACGGGCAGCTCGGCGCACTCCTGGGCGGCGGGCCCGTCCGGCTTGGCGCAGGGGTGCCACGTGAGCTGCGGCGCGGACCGCGTCGGCCCGGCGAACGCCGGTGCGGCAGCCGCGGTCAGTCCGGTGGCCACGGTGGCCGTGGCGAGGGCGAGGAGGAGGGCCTTCTTGGGGTAAGTCGTCATGGCGCAAGCCTCGTTGACCGCGCCCCGGGCCCCCATCCGGCGGCCCGGTCGGCCCGCGGTGGGGATAACCCCCGGCTCTCCCGCGGCCGGCGGCGGTCAGGGCAGCGGGACTCCGCGGGCCGTGATCCACAGCTGGTACCACTCCTCGTGGGTGAGGTCGGGTGCGCGCAGGGCGGCGTCACGGCAGGCGCGGATCCGGTCGGGGCGGGCCGTGCCGATGACCGGGGCGATGGCGGCGGGGTGGCGCATCAGCCACCACAGCAGGACCGTCTCGGGGGTCGTGTCCTTGCGCCGGGCGAGCCGTACCAGCAGTTCCGCGGTGGCCTGTTCGGCCGGGGTCTGCTGGAGCCCGGTGAACCGGCCCTGCGCCAGCGCGCCCCAGGCCTGGAGCCGGATCCCGTGGTCGCGGCAGTGCTCCAGGGTGCCGAAGGGGAACCCGCCCCGCCCGAATTCGGGCGTGTTGACCAGCACCCCGGCCTCGACCCAGTCGCGGCTGTACAGGCTCATCTCCAGCTGGTTCGCCACCAGCGGTACGTCGAGCCGGGCCTGGAGGTGGGCGATCTGCGGCGCGCCCATGTTGGACACGCCGAAGCTCCGTACGAGCCCTTCGCGGTGCAGGGAGGTCAGCGCCGCCGCGATCGCGTCCACGTCCGCGAGGGGATCGGGACGGTGCAGCAGGAGCACGTCGATGACATCGGTCCGCAGCCGGGTCAGGCTCTCCTCCACGCGCTGCCTGATGCTCGGCCCCCGCAGGTCGTACATTCCGGGGAGACTCCCGTCGCCCAGCCGGATCCCGCACTTGGTCTGGAGCGTGATGCGCTCGCGCAGTCCCGGGGTCCGCGCGAGGACCTCGCCGAACACCGCCTCGGCCTTGCCGTGCCGGTAGATGTCGGCGTGGTCGAAGGCGGTGATCCCGCTGTCGAGGGCGGCGCTGACGGCCGCCTCGGCGGCGTCGATGTCGGCGGGCCCGTACGGCTCGGGCCCCCAGCTCCCGCCCAGCCCCATGCACCCGTACAGCACCCGTTCACCCGCACCCGCGTTCGTCGTCACGGCCCCACCCTAGTCGTGCTCGTCTCGGGTGAAGAACCCTCCCCGGGGCGGCCCTGAGCGGCCCCGTGGGGGCCCTCGGGGAGGGCGTGGACGGCCGTCCACCGCGGGCGCGGGGAGGTGGGCCGCAGCCCGGCTCACACGCCCGCGAAGGGCCGCCCAGACCTGCCGCACACCTGCTCTGACCTGGGCTTTCATGGTGCACGGCCCTAGAATGGGAGCCTCGGGAAAGGGGACTTGATGCAGCAGAACGTGGACCGGAGCATCCGCACGACGGAGGACGTACTGAGCCTCCTGGACGGCCTGTTCGCACCGCAGGCCGACCGCTGGACGGCCGGCGGGGCCGACTGGTGGGACGGCTTCTACACCGACCGGTCGAAGCCGGTGCCCTTCTTCGTGGCGAAGCCGGACGAGTCCCTGGAGTCCTACCTCGAACGGGGCCTGATCTCCCCGGGCCGCGCCCTCGACCTCGGGTGCGGACCGGGCCGCAACGCCCTGCGGCTGGCCTCCCTGGGCTTCGAGGTGGACGCCGTGGACCTGTCACCGGCGGCGATCGCGTGGGCCGGTGAACGCGCGCGGGAAGCGGGGGCCGACGTCCGCTTCCACTGCGGGGACGCCTTCGCCCTCACCTCGGCCGCGCTGAGCGGTCCGTACGACCTGGTCCTGGACTCGGGCTGCTTCCACCATCTCCCGCCGCACCGCCGCGTCAGCTACCTCGCGCTCCTCGACCGGGTCCTCGCGCCGGGCGGCCATCTGGCCCTCACCTGCTTCGCGGCCGGCGCGATGGGCTCCGAGCTGCCCGACGCGGACTTCTACCGCACGTCGGGCCTCCAGGGCGGTCTGGCCTATACCCCGGAGTCCCTGCGCCACATCTTCCGCGACCTCACGGAGGTCGAGCTGCGCCGAATGCGCGACGAGCCGTCGGACTCACCGCTGTTCGGCGAGTCCTTCCTCTGGGCGGTCCTGTTCCGCCGCCCCGCGGGGTGAGGCCTACGGCGCGATCGGCAGCTGCCGCTTGTGCTCCGTGAGCCGGTAGCGGCGGGCGATGATCTCGAAGGCGCGCTCGTCCACCGGCTTGCCCTCCAGGAAGTCGTCGATGTCGTCGTACGTGACCCCGAGCGCGTCCTCGTCGGCCTTGCCCGGGTCGAGGGTCTCCAGGTCGGCGGTCGGTGTCTTCCACACCAGTTCGGCGGGGGCACCCAGGGCGTCCGCGACCGCCCGCACCCGGCGCTTGGTCAGGCCGGTCAGCGGGACGAGGTCGGCGGCGCCGTCGCCGAACTTGGTGAAGAAGCCGGAGACCGCCTCGGCGGCGTGGTCGGTGCCGACGACCAGGCCGTCGTGCGCGCCGGCGACCGCGTACTGCGCGATCATGCGCTGGCGGGCCTTGATGTTGCCCTGGACGAAGTCCTGGTGGTGTGCGTCCCGGAAGGCCACGCCGGCGGCGACGGCGGCGGCCAGGGCGGCGTCGCTCGCCGGCTTCACGTCGACGGTCAGGACGTGGTCGGCGCGGATGAAGGACAGGGCGAGCTGGGCGTCGTGCTCGTCGGCCTGGACGCCGTAGGGCAGGCGCATGGCGTAGAAGACGGCCTCGTGCCCCGCGGCGCGGGCCCGTTCCACGGCGAGCTGGCACAGGCGTCCGGCGGTGGTGGAGTCGACGCCGCCGCTGATGCCGAGGACCAGGGAGCGCAGGCCGGTCGAGGTGAGCCGCTCGGTGAGGAAGGCCACCCGGCGCTCGATCTCGCGCTCCGCGTCGAAGGTCTCGCTCACCAGGAGGTCCCGGGCGATCTCCTGCTGCAGTGCGGTGGGCGCCGGCTCGGTCACGGCTTCTCCTCGGGGTCGCGCGTACGGTACGCGGGGTGCTGTCACGAAGACCCTAGTCGACGCCGCGCAGGGGCCGCGCGGGGAGCCCTCGGGTGGGCCCGGGTGGAGCCGTGACCGGGCCCGATTGCCGTTCTGACCGGCGCATACTCAATGATGTCGGCATGCAGAAGCACATAGGGGCCGGGCGCAGGTCGCTCCGTGGCCGGTTCGGCCGCACGGCGGCGACGCTGAGCCTGTTGACCTCGGTGGCGTGTACGTCGGCGCAGGCGCCCGCCACGCTCTCGGACGCCGGGAACCCGGACGAGGTGACCGTCGCGACCTGGAACATGTGCGGGGTGCGGCAGTGGAGCTGCGAGGGGACCGGCAGCCCGAAGGACAAGTTCGAGCAGCTGCGCACCCTGGCCGGGGACTTCGGCGTACGCGTCGTGCTCCTCCAGGAGGTGTGCTCGGACGACCTGCTGTCCTCGGCCCGGCGCCTGGGCACGGAGTGGCACAGCGTCTTCGAGCCGTACGCCGACGTGGACGCGGCGGGGCGCGGTACGCCCGTGGACTGCACGGGGCAGGGCAAGGGCCGGGCCGGCTACGGGCTGCTGGCCGCCTCCCGGCTCACCGACGTGGAGCTGGTCCCGACCGAGCAGCCCACGGTGGGCCTGCACCGCGGGATCCTGTGCGCCCGGGTCCCGGCCCAGGGGCTGCGGGTGTGCAACGCGCACATCGCGCTGCGGGAGAGCGACGACAAGCACCCCGAGTGGGACTTCCGGGACGACCAGCTGAGCTCGCTGGTCGCCTCGGCGGGGACGGACGCCCGTACGGTCTTCGGCGGCGACTTCAACGCCCCGCCGCCGGTGGGCACCGGGAACAAGTCCGCGTGGATCTGGCCGGCGGAGGCGTACACGACGTACCGCGAGTGCGACCAGAAGGGCGACTCCCGGATGGGGCGCCCCACCCACCAGGACGGCTCGAAGATCGACTACCTGTTCACGCTGCTGCCCCGCACCGCCTGCAAGGTGGTGGACACCAAGGCGTCCGACCACCGGCCGCTGGTGATGCGGGTGAACCGCCCCGCGGCCGGGCCGACGGTCCCCGCGCCCGGCGTCAGTACCTCTGGTTGAGGTACCCGCCCTGCGTGGGCACGTGGTAGGCGTTCACCAGGGTGAAGGGGACGGCCACCCACGGGGAGGCGTTGCCGACCGCGTCCACCGCGACGGCCTCGACGAAGTGGTCGCCCTCGTTCCAGGCCCAGCCCGGCTCCCACACCCAGGCGCCGTCGGACCGCACCTCGCACGTCCCCAGGCTCACGCCGCCCTCCTGGAAGTCCACACGGACGGCGCCGGGCGCGTAGCCCGTGAAGCCGACGCCGGGGCCCGGCACCTGCTGGTGGGCGGCGGGAGCGGTCACCGAGAGCACGATGCGCGGGGCCGGTGCCGGCGCCGGCAGAGGTGCCGGTGCGTACCCGGCCACGGCCGCGGACTCGGGCTCCAGCGCCGTGAAGATCACTTCGGTGCGCTCGGTCTGGTAGTTGTTCGCATCGGCGGCGAAGAGCCTGACCACATGCCTCCCCTTGCCCCACGGATTGGCGCGTTCCCAGGCCCAACTGCCGTCGGCGGCAACGGGCGCGGTTCCCTGGTGCTTGCCGTCCTCCCAGAAGCTGACCCGGACGGCGCCCGGAGCGGACCCCGTGAAACGGACGGCGTTCGCGGGTACCCGCTCGTCCGCAGCTGGAGTCACGACCACCGGCCTGGGGAATGACTCGTCCCTGACCTGGGAGGTCTCGGTGAGGTACGCGTCGATGGCCGAGGTGTCGCGCTCCGGCTGCTCGTAACCGTTGCGGACCAGGCCGAACCGGGGGGTGATCCCGTCGACGAGGAGGTTCAGCACCCCCATGATGGCGGGGAGGTTGCGCAGCGTGACCTTCCCGTGGTTCGTGATGAGGGGAGAGTCGTTGAAGACGAGGTTGAAGTTCTCGTGCCCCTGGAACAGTCCGAGGAACGGCTCCACCTGGCGCTGGTACTGCTCGTCCTGGGGGGAGGTGACCAGGTAGATGTTGGCCGAGCGGTTCGCCCCGCTGCGCACCAGCTCGGGGAGCACCGCGTCGAGGACGCGCACGTTCTCGTCCGTCACCTGTCCCATCATCATCCGGGCGGCACCCGGCATGTCCTCCCTGACGTACGTGCCGATCAGGAACTGGGGAACGCTGCCCACGATGTTCCTGAAGCCGTACTTCAGCCCGAAGTACAGCGCCGCGCTGCCCCCCTTGGAGCTGCCGAACATGGTGACGTCGTCCGGCGTCAGGGACAGCGCGTTCATGACCCGCGAGATGAGTCCGGCGATGGACCGTTCGAGGCTGAAGTCCATCCCCTTGCAGAGGTAGTAACTGTTCTCGCCGTCGAACAGGTCCCGGATCCACAGGATGTTCGACCGGAGGTTGTTGAGCACTCCGTTCGACCAACCGTACTCACCGGGTGCGGTGAGATTGGCGAAGACGACGACGAGATGCCGGTTTCCGTTCTTCGCGTGGGAGAACCGGTACTCGACGGGCACCGCCCCGGAAGAGTCCACGCCCGTGAAGACGGCGCGCGCGTTCTGGGCTGCGTTAGACATGCTCGGAATCCATTCTTCTCACCGGCTGCCGCGGCACCTGGCCGAGGGTGCCTCCGTTCCAGGGACCCGCCGCGGAGGCCGTCCGGCCGCCGGCCGCGCCGACGGCCGGTGCCTGTGCCCGCGCGGGGTCGAGGTCTCCTCCGGCGATCAGGATGCGGTCGGCCAGCCGGGCCGCGGCGTAACCGTCGTCGAGATCGCAGAACTCCTGCTGGAACCAGCGGTAGCGCGCCGCGTAGGCGTGCTGGATCCCGTCGATGTTGCGGATCGCCGCGATCAGCTCGGGAGAGCTGGACAGCAGCGGGCCCGGCGCGGACCGCTCGAAGTCGAAGTAGAAGCCGCGCAGGGTGTCGCGGTAGTGGTCCAGGTCGTACGTGAAGAAGAGGATCGGCCGTCCCGTGTTGACGAAGTCGAACATCAGGGAGGAGTAGTCCGTGATCATCACGTCGGTGATCAGCGCGAGGTCCGCCATGTCCGGGTAGTCGGAGACGTCGAAGACGAACCCGTCGCCGGCGCCGGGCACGGGGTCCACCACGTTGGGGTGGCGCCGCACCAGCAGGACGTGGTCGTGCCGCAGCTGCGCGCGGGCCTCGTCGAGGTCGATGCGGAAGTCGAGCTTGTACTTTCCGGGTGCGTAGAACTGGTCGTCGCGCCAGGTCGGCGCGTACAGGATGACCTTCTTGCCCTGCGGGAGGCCGATGCGGCGGCGCACTTCCGCCGCCCGCTGCCCGTCCGCCCGGCGCAGGACGTCGTTGCGGGGGTAGCCGCTCTCGACCATCTCGCCGGGGAAACGGAAGGCCCGCTGGAGGATCGGGGTGCTGAAGCTGTTCGGGGACACGAGCATGTCCCAGTTCTGCACCTCCTTGTCCACGCGCTCCAGGTACCGCTTGTCCGCGAAGTGCACGGCTTCGATGTCGTGGCCGATCTTCTTGAGCGGGGTGCCGTGCCAGGTCTGCACGACGACCTGCCCGTCCCGCTTCTCGAACCAGTCGGGCAGGTGGTTGTTGGCGACGACGTACCGGGCCCGGGCCAGGGACTCGTACCAGTCGGGCGACCACATGCGGACCGGGCGGGCCGTGGGCGGCACCGCGACCTGGTCGTCGCGCACCACCCACAGGTGTTCGAGGTCCACGCCCCGGCGGACCATCTCCTCGTGCAGGGCGCGCGGGCTGTCGGAGTACTGGGTGCCCTTGAAGGCGTCGAAGAGCACCGCCGGCTTCAGCGACTTGCGCCGGGCGGCCGGGTAGGTCTTCGTCCGCATCAGCTTCTGCCGGTACGGGCCGCGGGCCTCGTCCGGCATCGCCGAGTGGACCAGCAGCGAGAGCCGGTCGTACGCCTCGGACTGGAGTTCGTAGCGCCGCTCGTCGGCGGTCATGTCCCTGGGGAGCTTGGGGATCAGGTCCTGCGTCATTTTGACCATGAGGTCGTTGGGCCGGTCCTCCGCGGCGACGGCGGACGGATCGTAGCGGCGCAGGAAGAAGTCCCACCGGCCGGCGGCCAGCGGTATGTTCCCGGCCAGCGTGCGCATCGCCGCGGGAGTGACGACGAAGCGGAACTGCTCTCCCTGCCAGCTGATCGGGACGGCGCGCTCCGCCCCGTGGGCGCGGGAGCGTACGACGATGTGCGAGGCGGCGTACTCGGAGGCGCTGAGCATGTCCTGCGCCGCGTAGCTGACGATGACCTCCAGGGAGCCGTCCTGGCGCCAGGTGGCCGAGGTGGCCATCGGCAGGGTGTCCCGCTCGAACAGCACGACGTAGCCGGAGCCGTTGCGGTGCACGAAGACCTCGCGGTCCCTGGTCGCGGTCTGCAGCCCGGCTGGTACCCGGTAGTGGCCGTCGGTGGCGTCCTCCGCCATGACGGGGTAGATGGCCGCCTTGCGGCCCTCGACGTGGAGGGTGGTCTTCCAGCCGTTGGCGCCGGTGTTCCAGCTCTCCGGAACGCCGTCCGTGGAGTGAGCGCGGTGCCCGGGGACGAGCGCTTTGACCGGGATGCGCGTCACGAAGGTGAACCATCCCTCGCCGCCGGGCTTGAAGTGGACCCACGAGTCGTGCCGTCCGGCACCGGTCATGCTCGTCACCCGGAACTTGCCCCACTCGGGGAGCTTCGCCCCCAGGTAGACACCCCGCAGTTCGAGGTGCTCGCCGTCGATCCGGTGCCGGGTGATACGGCAACGGACCCTCTCCACCCGGAGTTTGAGCACGCCCTGTATGAAGAGCGGCACGACGCGCGTGTTCTTCTCCACGTACCGGTAGGGCGGATTGGCCGCGCTGCCCGCACCGCCCCGGGCTATGCCCTTGTAGCGGAACAGCCCGCGGCTGAGGACCCCGGCCGCCACGTCCCAGGTGCCCTCGACCCACTCGCCCTTACGCATGAGGCGGGCGGGGTCGAAGCGGACCTGGAAGCCGGACCAGTCGTAGCAGTAGCGGTTCTGCTGGGAGTATTCGGTGGCCTGCGGGTAGTAGGTGGTCTTCGCCTTGGCGACGACCACCCGGCCCTGCTTCTTGTTCCGCAGCGCGATCGCCTTCATCGACATGTGCCGTTTGTGCACGTTGATGAAGCGGACGTACGCGGACCCTTCGAGGGTCAGCTGACCGGAGTCGTCCCAGCGGGCGCCGGACAGCGAGCCGTGCAGCGACAGTTCCTTGTCCAGCCGGTAGGCGCTCTTGTCGAGCCCGATGGAACGGTCGCCCAGGTAGGGGTAGTTGAGGTAGCGGTGGAAACGCCGCTGGACGGGCATGGGTCCGCCCTTGCGCTCGAACTCGACGACGTCGAGGAGCTCCTTCAGCCGGCCCTCGCGCACCAGCAGCCATTTGACGCGGGCATCGGCCGGCAGCTCCTGGATGATGTCCTCGTCGGCCTCGTCCAGGAACTCGTTGGCCCACCGCATGAACGCCTCGCGGTATTCCTCGTCGGCGTCCGGGAGCACCTTCAGGTGCAGCATCAGGTCCGACTTCAGGCAGGCGAGGTCGTACTTGCGCTTGTGGTCGGAGTAGGACCGGGCGCGGTGTCCGGCGAGGAACCGGCTGACCGACTGGACGGCGGCCACCCGGTCCTGGAGGTTGCTGAACTCGGTGTGCCGCTGGGTGATGGAGGGCGCGGCGCCGCCCTCGCGCCGGCGCCAGAAGTAGACGATGTCCGTGAGGATGTCGACCTTGGCGGCGCGGAAGTGGGCGAACATGTTGACCCAGGAGTCCTCGTACATGACCCCCTCGGGGAACGCGATGTAGTGGTAGTCCCAGAAGGACCGCCGGAACACCTTGTTCCACACCGTTCGGTCATAGATGAGGTCGGGCATCTTGGTGATGTGGGTGCCGCGCTTGCTGCTGCGCATGGGCGCCTTGTGCAGCGGGGACTGCCACCGCTTGGTGGAGTTCATCATCTGGACGTTGCCGGACACGAAATCGGAACCGGAGGCTTCCAGGGTCTGCACGAGCAGCTCGTAGGCGTACTCGGGGATGACGTCGTCGCCGTCGACGAACGCGAGGAACTCGGCCTGGGGGTGCGCCGCGCGGATGCCGACGTTCCTGGCGTGGCCCGGCCCCATCGGCTCCTGGCGCAGGAGCCGGAAACGCGGGTCCCGGCGGGCGAAGTCCGCGGCGATGGCGGTCGAGGAGTCGGTCGAGCCGTCGTCGACCATGATGACTTCGAGGTCCCTGAACGTCTGCCTGGCGATGGACTCCAGGCACTCCTGGAGGTACATCTCGACGTCCTGGAAAGGCACCACAACGCTCAGGCGGGGCATACCTGCCACTCAGAAAACTCCTCGATCGTCACACTTCTGCCGGAGTGTGGGGAATTGCCACGGCACGCAGCCGGACCCGCCCCCCGTTCCGGACACCTGCCGCACCCCGCCCACTCGTTCCGCCCCGCCCACCCACGACCCGCACACTTATGCGACCTTCACAGGATCTGCGCAGCGTAGGCCAAATGCTCGACGGCGAGCAACTATTCACAGGCCCTTCACGCCCTCGAAGCTTCACGTATGCGAATGGATGTGGGACGCCCGCTATGGGCCGGTCGCGCCAACTCCCCGATCGTGCGGGGTGCCCCGCGCGGCGACGGGCCGTCACCCGCCGGGGCACCGGCAAGTCCAGTGACCTACGTCACCCCACCTGGCGCCAGGACCCGAAGGCGAGGCCCGCGTCCATGAGGTCCTGACGGGCGATCCGCAGCCCGCCGTCCGTGTCGAGCATCGCGATCGTGACCGAGCCGCGGGCGTCCAGCGCGATGGCCGGCAGCCCGGCGCACCGTTCACCCACGGGGGCCCACCAGGCGCCGTACTGCTCACCGTGCGTGGGGTAGGCGGCGATCTCCGGATGCCCCTCGGCGCCCCGCTGCAACAGGACGGTGCAGTCGTAGCCGTTGATGCGCGTGCGGGCCACGCCCATCGGGCCGACGCCACCCGCCCCGCCCAACGGCATGAGGGCGGGCGACGCCCCTGCAGGGGCCTGCGGACGGTAGGCGATGACACCGCCGTCAGCCGGGTGGCGCCAGAAGTAGGTACCCGTGCCGGGGGCCGTCTCGTAGGAGCTGTACGACCCTTCGACGGCGTCGGCCTGCATGCGCCCGAGCCACCGGAAGCCGCTACCCGGCCTGTCCTGGCTCCAGTACGAGGCCCCGCCCCGGAAGGGGGCGAGGAACTCGGCCCGGCCGTGGGCCGTCACCAGGGGAACGACGGCGCCGCGCACCCACTGGCCCTGGTAGTCCGTCCAGCCGCCCCAGACGCCCTTCGCGTCCCGCGTGCGGCCGCGGACGCCCGCCCCGAACCGCGTGGCGACGACGTGGAGCGCGCCCGCGCCGTCGGGGAGCACCACGGGGTCCCCCTCCGGAGCCGGGGCGGGGGCCGGCCCGGCCTCCCGGGCGGGCTCCGGGAAGGGGTTGCCCACCGCCCGCCAGTCGCCGAGCGGGCGGCCGGTCTGGTACTGGGCGGCGAGGATCAGTTCGCGGCCGCCGGGAGCCCCCTCGCGGCGGCGGGTTCCGGCGAACCAGACGAACCCGTCGGCGTCCTGGGTCAGCGTGAACCGGCCCGCCCATCCGTCGACCGGGAACAGGTCCGGTCCCTGCCAGAGGTCCGAGCCGGGCGCCGACTCCGTCCAGCGCACCAGCCCTTCGGCGCAGGACGCGTAGGCGGTCAGCCGGCCGTCCCGGCCCAGGCGGAGCCAACCGGGGGCGGTGTGACCGGCGTCGGCCGCGGCGGCTATCTCGGAGGCCGGGACCGCGGGCGCGGCGGACGTGTCGTCCCGACCCGCTTCCGCTCGTCCGCGTCGCGCCATGTCCTGCCCACTCCTGTCCACATCCGCCCTTTTTGCCCGCCCGGCCCGGCGGGTCGTGGGCCAATGTACGGCAGTGCGGCGATCGGCCGCCGACGGGGGCGGAGTCCTTCGCTCCGCTCCCTCGCGGGGCCCCTCGGCTCGTCGGACCTCAGGCGGCGCGGACCTCGGGCGGCGCGGACCTGAGGCGGCGCCGACCTCAGGCGGCTCGGCTGAAGTCGGCCGCCAGGCGGGCGAGGGTGGTGCGCATCCCGGCCCGGTTCACCTCGGTGCGGCGCTCCGGCTTGGTACCGGTGAACACCGAGCCGAGGAGACCGGCCAGGCGGGCGCTGCGGCCGGTGCGCAGGTCGCGCCAGCCCTCCGTGACCCGGGTGCCCTCGCCGGCCGGCTCGAAGCGGTATCCCCAGCGGGCGATGGGGAGCCCGAACACGGCGACGTCGAAGGTGAACTCACCGGTCCCGTCGGGCGAAGCGGCCGGGGCGCGCAGGGCCGTGACCCGGCACACCGTGAACCAGACGAAGGGGCCGCTGCGGTTGAACCCGACGAAGCGGCTGCCCGGGCGGACCGGCGGCCGGGGCACCCAGACCCGTCGGCACTCCGGACTCCAGCGGCCCATGTTCCGCACGTCCGAGACCACCCGGTGGACCTCCTCGGGCGCGGCGTCCACCTCTACGTGCTCTTCCAGGCTCCACTGGGACCCGCTCACTTCGCTCCCCCTCCAGGCGACCGTTCGCACGGGGAAGTCTAGTCAGGGCGTCCGCGGGCCCGGGCCCCCGGGCTCAGGGGAGGTCGTCGGTGGGCGGGTCCGCCTCGTAGACGTGCGAGGGGTCCGAGTCCCACTCCACCAGCCCGGTGCCGCCGAGGACCACGTCGTCGGGGTCCGGCATGCCGGCCCGCCGCAGGAACTCGATCACGTCCTCGTCCGAGCGGGCCAGACCGAGGGACTCCTCCGTGTGGGCGGTCCGCAGGGTGACCTGGCGGCCCCCCGACGGGAGGATCCGATGCACGACAACCGGGGCATGATGCATGCCTCCAGCCTCGCCCGGCCGGCCCGGCCCGGCACCCCGGGGGGTCAGGGCGTACGGCCGACGGTGGCGGCGCCCTCGGCCGTCGCCGGGATGCGGAACGTCGCGGGGTCGGGGTACGTCGCCCGCTCGGCCCGTACGACCTCCTCGATCGCGGCCCGGAAGCCGGGCTCGAAGAGGTCGACGGCCAGCAGCAGCCGCAGCCCCCGCAGGGTCGGGTCGAGCAGCGGGCGGCCCATCCGGGCCCCGCCGCCGCTGATCCCGGTGAAACCGGCCCGGGCCGCCTCCCACCGCGCGGCCACGCGGTCCTCGAAGCCGGCGCTCGCGTAGCCGACGATCAGCGCCAGTTCGGCGAGGAACCTGCGGGTCCCGAGGGCCATCTCCTCCGCGCCCTGCAAGGTCTGGACGGGGCCGCCGGCCACCTTGAAGTCGTCGCTGCTCCGCCTGGGGCCGCGCGCCTCGTACACGGCGAGCGCCTCCTCGAAGAGCCGCCCCGCCCCCTCGACCGCGTGCATCGCCTTCACCAGTCGGTCGATGTCGATGTCGGTCTCGCGCTTCACTCTGCCTCCTGGGCCGCAACGGTGCTGGACAGACCGTAGGAGGCGGAGCCCGCGCTGCGGAACACCCGTGCGGGGGTCAGATCTTCGAGTCCTCGGCGCCGCCCGGGGCCCCTCCCCCGGTGAGTGCCCCAACCGGGTAGGCCCTCTTGTGACTTGGGGCCCGGGTCCCAACAATGCTCATGACAACCGGAGGATCTTCGGTTGCATGGTCATCAGAGGGGAACCCCCACATGAACAAGCCTCTCGTCGGCGCCTTACTCTCCCTGGTCCTCACGGGAGCGGCCGTCACCCCCGCCCTGGCCGCACCCACGGCGTCCACCGGGTCCACCGCGCCCGCGGCCTCCGCCCCGTCCACGGCGCCCGCCGCATCCGACGCCACGGCCACCACCGGCACCGCCGCCGCCACCCCCGCCACCACCACCGCGGTCAACTTCGCGGGCACCGTCGCCCTCAGCAACTGCTCCGGCTCGGTGGTCCGCGCGCCCGGCTCCCAGCCGGACGACCTCGCCCTCGTCCTGTCCAACGGGCACTGCCTGGAGACGGGCTTCCCCGGTCCCGGCGAGGTCGTCAAGGACCAGCGGTCCAGCCGCTCGTTCTCCCTGCTCAACTCGGCCGGCTCCAAGGTCGCGACGCTGCGGGCCAGCAAGATCTCGTACGCGACGATGACCGACACCGACATCTCGATCTACCAGCTGACCAAGACCTACGCCCAGATCCAGAGCCAGTACGGCATCGGCCCGCTGACCCTGAACGACGTGCGCCCGACGCAGGGTTCGGCGATCAGCGTCGTCTCCGGCTACTGGAAGCGGATCTACAACTGCAACATCGACGGGTTCGCCTACCTCCTCAAGGAGGGCGACTGGACCTGGAAGGACTCGGTCCGCTACACCTCGTCCTGCAACACCATCGGCGGCACCTCCGGCTCGCCGGTCGTCGACGCGGTCACCGGCAAGGTCGTCGCCGTCAACAACACCGGCAACGAGGACGGCGCGCGCTGCACCGTGAACAACCCGTGCGAGGTCGACCAGAACGGCACCGTGACGGTCCGCCAGGGCATCAACTACGCCCAGCAGACGTACATCATCGTCCCCTGCATAGGCCCCAAGAACGTGATCGACCTGAACCGCCCCGGCTGCACCCTGCCCAAGCCGTAGCGTTCCGCGGTCCCCGCCCGACCCGAAAAGCCACACGGCCGGGCCCCGGGCGGGGATACTCGGACGCGTGGAACTGCACATCGATCACCGCTGGCTGCTGGAGCGGCAGGAGGCGCTGTTCAAGGACGTGGAGGTGACCGACCACTCCGCCCTGGTCGCCGCCGTCGCCCGGCACCGGGTGAACACGCCCAGCCTCGAAGTGGACACCCCCGACGCCTACTGGCGTGCGGCCGCGCTGCTCGACGCCATCGTCCTGCTCCGGCCGCTCCCCGACTCGAACGAGTACTTCGCCTACGGGGTGGCCGTGGCCTACATCGAGGCCTCGGGCCACGCGGTGAATGGCTCCTACGAGCAGTGGCGCGACCTCATCACCGACATCCGCATGCTCCGCGTCACGGTCTACGACGTGGCCGCGCGGCTCCGCTCCTGGCAACCCGCCTGAGAGGCGCCAGGTGCGGGGAGGGCCGAAGGGGCGGGGGTCAGCGCCTGCGCTGGGCGGGCGTGCCCACGAGGAGCGCGTCCGAGACGAGCCGCGCACCGCGCGAGAGGCGGCCCAGCTGCTCCAGCTCGACGGCGTACATCCGGATCGAGTTCTCGATCACCGACTCCGCTATGCCCATCATGGGCAGCTCGGCCCGGCTGGTCTGCAGGGCCGCCCGAACGGCGCGCATCTCGTGCTGGAGCTGGAGCTGCACGTGCCGGGCCAGCAGCGCGTGGTGGCGGGTCAGCGTCAGGTAGCCGCCGTAGCGGGCCGGGAGCAGGTCGCGCAGCCAGCGCGTGGCCGTGCGCTCCCAGTCGTGCGTCCCGGGGGCCTTGACCTGCATGGGCCAGTCCGGGCTGCTCGTGATGGTGGCCGTCTGGGGCATTCTCGTCACTTCCGAGGGTGTCGAAGCTCTGATCGAGACGTTTCTGGGGGGCGGCCTCGGCCCAGGGGTTGACCGAGGCCGCCATGGGCGCTCTGCGGGATCCGAGGGCCTGGACTCGACACCCGGTCGCGGCGTGAGGAGGTTCGCCGTACCGGGCGTCCGTTCAGGAGGACGTGGGGTCGTCCTCCTTGGCATCTGGTGGATCCGGAGCGCCGTCGTCAGTAAACATATATACCGTCGAGTACGCAAGGGTATGAAAAATTTCATGCACGTCGATGGCTGAATATCCCCTGGTGGAGACGGGCGCCGGGCGCCTTACAAGAAGAAGCCGTGTTGGTCGGCGACGTGCTCGTAATCCTCAAGGCGCGCCTGCGTCCGCTCCGGGTCCGCGTCGGCCATCGCCTGGAGCAGGGCCGCGGACAGCATCCCGGGCGCCGCGTACGAGTCGAACACCAGCCGGGACCCGGTCCCCGCCGTCAGTGCCACGTCCGCCTCGTCCACCAGCGGCCCCAGGGTGGGATCGGTGATCAGGACCACGCGCAGCCCCGTGCTGCGGGCGGCCCGAATGGCCGAAAGCGTCTCCTTGGCGTGCCGGGGCATGGCGAAGGCCAGCACCCAGGTCCCTCCGGCGGCCCGGGACTGGAGCAGGGCGTCGAAGGCCACGCTGCCGCCGCGGGTCACCAGGCGCACGTCGGGGTGGATCCGCCGGGCCGCGTACGCGAAGTACTCCGCCAGGGAGACCGAGATGCGCAGTCCGAGCACGGTCAGCGGCACCGAGGCGGCCAGCTCGCGGCCGATGTCCAGCACCTGGTTGGTGTCGGCGAGCAGCCGGCGTACGTTCTCCAGGTTCTGGATCTCCGCGTCGACGGCGGCCTGGAGCTCGTTGCGGCGGATCTGCTCGCGGGTGTCCGTGGCGCCGGCCACGGCGCTCAGCGCGATGGGCTGGAGCACGTCGCGCAGGGCGGGGTAGCCGCTGAATCCGAGGGAGGCGGCGAAGCGGGTCACGGAGGGCTGGCTGACGCCGACCCGTTCGGCGAGCTCGGTGATCGAGAGGAACGCGGCCTCGGTGAGGTGGTCGATCAGGTACTGGGCGATCCGGCGCTGGCCAGGTGACAGGCGGCGGCCGTCGAAGAGCGCGAGGAGCCGGTCGGCCGGAGGACGGACCTCCTGGGGCGACTGGCCGCTCGGCTTGATCGCAGCCGCCTGCGCGCGTGCCTGCTGGCCCGATGACACCGGTTTCTCCTTACTCATGTCACTCGCGCTCAAACATAGCTCACCCCCTGTGGCCGATGATGATCAGTCCTGGGCCCGCGCGGTCACCGGCGCATCGGTGCGGTCGCCCAGGAACTCGTACCAGCGGCGCTGCAGGCACAGGTAGCGGGTGTCCGCCTCGGCGAGGTCGAGGAAGGAGCCGATCGTCGAGGTCAGCCGCTCGGACAGGCCCTGGTCGGCGAGGGTTCCGTCGTCGGCGAAGGCGTGGTGGGCGCCCGCCAGGCTGAACATGTCGGGGTAGACGCGGGCACCGAGGTGTTCCAGCGGGACGCGCAGGGCCCAGAGCCCGCGGTTGCCGCCCACCATCGAGGGCGAGGCCGAGAGCAGCAGGCTCTGCTTGTCCTTGAAGGGCTGGGGCCGGTAGCGGGAGACCCAGTCGATGGCGTTCTTCAGTACGCCCGGCAGGGAGGCGTTGTACTCGGGCGAGGCGATGACCAGCGCCTGCGCGGCCCCGATCCGCTCGCACAGGGCGAGGGCCCCCTTCGGCAGCCCGTCGTCGGCCTCCACGTCGCCGTCGTACGGGGGCATGGGGAAGTCGGCGATCGTCGCGGCGTCCGCGACGGCGCCGGCCCGGGAGACCAGGGCGGCGGCCAGGGACGCGAGCCGGGCGTTGACCGAGCCGGTGCGGGAGGACCCGGACAGGACCAGGACGCGCAGGGAGCTCCGGGCGTGGGGGACGTCGTGCGGGCGGGCCGGGTCCGCCGGGAAGAGGTCGGTGTCGCTCGGGTTCATGGGCTCCTGCTCTCTGCGTCTCTCGGGCGGGGCGGCCACGTGCGGCGGGACCCGCACACGCCGGTGTGCGGGTCCCGTCCGGGCCGCCGGGTCACTTCGCGCCGGGGTGCTCCCAGCGGTAGAACTCGTGGGCCATCGCGTCCTTCGGGCTGCGCCAGGTGTCCGGGTTGTGCGGGCTGATGTAGGCGGTGAGCCGGTCGCTGAGGTCGCGGAACTCCGGGTGGTCGGTGACCTGGGCGATGGCGGGGCCGGGGGGCCGGTCCGACTCGATCAGGTGCATGTAGACGTCGCCGAACTGGAACAGGCTGCGGCTCGTGACCCCGACCAGCTGCGGCAGTTCGCCCGCGTCCGAGCTCGCGAAGAGCTCGGCGATGTCGGGAGCCGATCCCGGCGCCATGCGGGCCACGATGAGAGCGCGGTGCATCCGTTGCTGCCTTTCGTTTCAGAGACGGCTGACGGCGGGAGTGCGGCTCTCGCGCTCGCGCTGCTCGATCTTGTCCCGGATGAGGGCCATCTGGATCGGGGAGTTGCGGTTGATGTTGTCGGTCATCCACGCGTCGTCCACGGGCGCGTCCGGCTTCATCGCGAAGTCCTGCGTCCACTTCATCCGGGTGCCGCCGGGCACCTTGAAGTACTGCCAGTGGATGTCCATGTGCGCGAACGGGCCGGTCTCCACCCGCCGGGCGCGGACCGAGAGGCCCGCCCGGTCGACGGTGCGCTCCGAGACCCAGCTCCACACCTTGCCGTTCTCGTCCGGGTGCATGGTCAGGCGGAACCGGGTGGTGTCGCCCTTCTGTTCGAGGATCTCCAGCGACGCGTACTCGCTGAAGAGGTCCGGCCAGCTCGGGAGGTCGTTGGTCATCTCCCACACGAGGTCCACGGGCGCGTTGACGGTGATCTCGTTCTCGGTGTGTCCAGGCATGTCAGGCTCCGGTCATCAGGCTGTCGTTGACGAGGTCGAGGAATTCTGCGGGGGTCTTGCAGCGGTCGGCGTCGGCGGGCAGGGCCCGTCCGTGCGCTCGCTCCAGCTCGCCGACGATGCCGAGCAGGCCCAGCGAGTCGAGGCCGTACTCGTCGAAGGCGCGGTCCGGGCGCTGCGCCAGGTCGGCGGGGTCGACGGTGATGCCGGCGGTCTTCATCAGTACCGCCAGCTCCTCCAAGGTCAGTCGGTCGGGCACGACGGTTTCTCCCTTCCTGTCGGTTCCTGCGAGGGGACCCCGCGGGTCCCCTCGCGCCACGGCCCTACGCGGTCCTCGCCTGAGAGCCCTTGCGCAGGACCAGCGCGGAGTTCGATCCCATCCGGCCGCGGCTCAGTACGAGCGCGGTGCGCAGCTCCGCGGGGCGGGCGCCGCCGGTCACGACGTCGAGGTCGTGGCACACCTCGAAGACGTTCGGGGTCGGCGGGATGACGCCGTGCTCCAGCGCCAGTACCGCGGCCGCGGTGTCGAGGGACGGCGCCGCGCAGTAGGCCCGGCCGGTACCGGACTTGGGCGCCGTGACCGGCACCTTGCGTCCGTGGTCGCCGAGGGCGTCGGCGAGGGCGGCCGCCTCGGCGGCGTCCGCCTGCACCGTCCCGAGGGCGTCGGCGAAGACGACGTCGATCTCCTCGGGGGCGCAGCCGGCTTCTCGCAGCGCCCCGCGGATGGCGTGGGCCAGGCCTTCGCCGGACTCGTCGGGGCGCCGGGTGCCGCTGAAGGTCGCGGCGTGGCCGGCGAGTACGGCGCGCACGGTGGCGCCGCGGCGGCCGGCCTCGGCCTCGTCCTCCACGACGAACATCGCGCCGCCCTCGGCGGGGACGTACCCGCAGGCCTTGTCGGTGAAGGGCCGGTAGGCGCGCTCCGGGTCCTCGCTGGTGCTCAGTCCCTCGTACTCCAGCTGGCAGACGATGGAGTACGGCGCGAGCGGTGCCTCCGTGGCCCCGGCCAGCATGGCCCGGCTGCCCTGGCGGATCGCCCGGGCGGCGTGGGCGAAGGCGTCCAGCCCGCCCGCCTCGTCACTGGCCACCACCCCGCAGGGGCCCTTCAGCCCCCGCCGGATGGAGATCTGGCCGGTGCTCGCGGCGTAGAACCAGGCGATCGACTGGTAGGGGCCCACGAAGCGGGGGCCCTGCTCCCAGAGGTGCTGGAGCTCGCGCTGGCCGAACTCGCCGCCGCCGGAGCCGGCCGCGGTGACGACGCCCACGGAGAAGGGATCGCCCTCGTAGTCGGCCCGGCCGAGCCGGGCGTCCTCCAGGGCGAGGTCGGCCGCGGCGAGGGCGTGGTGGGTGAAGCGGTCGGTCTGGACGAGGAAGCGGTCCTCGACCATGGCGCCCGGGTCGAAGCCCCGGACCTCCCCGGCGACGCGCAGCGGCAGGTGCTCGCAGCCCGCCCGGGTGACGCGGTCCAGCACGCTGAGGCCGGACTGGGTCGCCTTCCAGAAGGCGTCGGCGCCGACGCCGTTGGGCGCGACGACCCCGATGCCCGTGATGACCGGACGGCTGGTCACGCGACCGCCTCCTTCGGCGTGGTCATGACGACGGCGGACTGGAATCCGCCGAACCCGCTGCCCACCGAGAGCACGCTGCGCAGCTTGCGGGGCCGGGCCACGCGCGGGACGTAGTCCAGGTCGCACTCGGGGTCGGGCGTCTCGTAGTTCGCGGTCGGCGGGACCACCTGGTGCGTCATGGCGAGGACGCAGGCCGCCAGCTCGATCGCCCCGATGGCGCCGAGGGAGTGCCCCACCATGGACTTGATGGAGGTCATCGGCGTCTTGTAGGCGTGGTCGCCGAGGACCCGCTTGACCGCCGCGGTCTCGTGGCGGTCGTTCTGCTTGGTGCCGGAGCCGTGCGCGTTGACGTAGTCGATCTCGTCGGCGGCGATCCCGGCCTGGGCGAGCGCGGTCTCGATCGCGCGGGCCATCTCCAGGCCCTCGGCGGTCAGCCCGGTCATGTGGTGGGCGTTGCCGAAGGTGGCGTAGCCGCCGATCTCGCAGTAGACGGTCGCACCGCGGGCGCGGGCGTGCTCCAGCTCTTCGAGCACGAGGACCGCGCCGCCCTCGCCGAGGACGAAACCGTCCCGGTCGGCGTCGAACGGCCGGGAGGCGTGGGCCGGGTCGTCGTTGTTGGGCGAGGTCGCCTTGATGGCGTCGAAGCAGGCCACCGTGATCGGCGATATGGGTGAGTCGGAGGCGCCCGCGATGCACACGTCCATCCGGCCCTCCGCGATGGAGTGGACGGCGTACCCGATGGCGTCGAGCCCCGAGGTGCAGCCGGTGGAGACGGTCTGGACCGGTCCGCGCGCTCCCGTCTGCTCCGCGACGGCGGAGGCGAGGGTGGCGGGCGTGAACGCCCGGTGCAGGTGCGGGCCCGCCAGCTTGTGGTCCACGTCCCACCAGGAGCCGGACTGGCTCACGGCCACGTAGTCGTGCTCCAGACGGGTGGTGCCGCCGACGGCCGTGCCGAGGGAGACGCCGGTCCGCCAGGCCTCGTCCGTGGTGAGGTCGAGTCCGGAGTCACGCACGGCTTCGCGGGCGGCGACCAGGGCGAACTGGATGTACCGGTCCGCCCGGGCCACCTCGTCCTCGCCGAGGCCGTGCGCGGCGGGGTCGAAGTCGACCTCCGCGGCTATCCGGGAGCGGAATCCCGCCGGGTCGAACAGGCTGATGCCGCGTGTCGCCGTACGGCCGTTGGAGAGCAGGTCCCAGAAGTCGCGGACGCCGATCCCGCCGGGCGCGACGACGCCGACTCCGGTGACGGCCACCCGCCGGGCGGTCACGAGACCGCTCCGGTTCGGTCCGGGGGCTGCTCCCAGGCGGTGCTCTCCGGGTGCGGGGCCTGCTCGGTGTCGACGTGGCCGAGCTCGGGGCGCGGGGCGAGCGGGCCGAGGTGGAAGACCATGCGGGCTTCGGTGTCGCCGACGTTGCGGAACCGGTGGCGCGTGTTGAGCGGGACAAGGAGGCCCTGGTCGGTGCGCAGCGGGTGGGCCTCGCCGTCGAGGTCGACCTCCAGCCGGCCGGCGACCACGTACACGAACTCCTCGGAGTACGGGTGGTAGTGCTCGGCGATCGACTCCCCCGGGGCCATGATCGCCAGGCCCATGAAACCGCTGGTGGAACCCACCGAGGTCGGGGTGAGGACGGCCCTCAGGTCGCCGCCGCGCCGGCGGTTGGGCGGCGTCTCGCTGAGGTCCACGATGCGTGGGCGCTGTCTGGTCATGGCGGGTTCCTCCTGGCGTGTGGGGAGCCTGGACGTGGATGGGGTCCAGGGTGGAGCTCGGGGTGGACCGGGGAGGATCAGGACTGCGCGGGGGCCCGGCGGTCGGTGATCAGGGTCATGGTGTGGTGTGCGGCGCGGGCCCGCCCGCCGGGCCCGGCCGTCAGCCGGTCGAGCACCGCCGCCGCGCGCGGGCCGAAGGCGCCGGAGCTGATCTCGGGCTCGGCGTCCAGCGGGCCCCGCACGTCGATGAGGCGGACGACGATGTCGTCCCGCTGGAAGATGCTGCTGCTGCGGACGGGGTTCTGCGCGCGGTGTGCGGCGGCCGCTTCGTCCTGGCGGGCCAGGAACCTCGCGAGGGCCGAGCCGCAGCCGGGCTTGGCCGGGTAGAACAGCGCGTGGCGCTGCACGTCGTCGGACTCCGGCTCCGGTGCGGCGATGTGGTGGACCGCCGGGAGCGCGGCCCGCATGAAGAACATCCGGGCGGACTCGGGGTCGTTCAGGTTGCGGTCCTGTTCGAGGTAGGGGTTGATCGCCTCCTCCACCGCGCGGACCTCGGGCTGCTCGGAGACGTGCCGCAGGGCCGTCACCAGGTCGCCTTGGACCTCCACCGTCCGTACGACCCGGTTGCCGTGCATGAAGAGCGAGGTGCGGCACAGGCGGGTGCGGGCGTCGACCCGGGCGGCCGGGGAGGCGTAGCTGGACAGGATGGCCGCCACGTCGCGCTCGCTGCCCGGCTTGACCGTGAAGGTGAGGGCGTGGCGCACGATGCCCGCGCCCAGCCGGGGGGTGGTCTGCAGGCGCGCCGTGGTCGGACGGGCCGCCTGGTCGTAGCCGCGGCCGGTCTCGCGCAGGACGGTGAACTTGAGCGGGCGCATGTTGCGCGCGCACGCGCCCAGCGGTTTGACCTGTTCGGCGTGGTGCTCGCTGTTGACCCATGCGAGGTACTGCGGCGCGCTCTCCCACTCACTGGTGATGAGCCACTGGGAGGGGTCCTCGAAGGACTGGCACAGCTGGTCGCTGATGTGGCCCGGGACCGACGCGATGTCGTGGCGGAGCTGTTCGTACGCCTCGAAGAACTGCTGCTGGGTCCCCTCGTGGAGGTCCATCAGAAGGACGACCCGGAGCATGGAGCCGTCGAAGGCTGACTGCGACACCCGTTCGGACAGGGTGGTTGTCATCTACTCACTCCTTCATGAGGGGGTGGAGATCCATCGCGTACGGACCCCTCGTCCGTCACCGGTGGCGTCCGCCCGGGCCGGCGGCCGCCTCGGTCGGGACGGCAGGCCGGCGCGTCTGACGGGGGCGCCGCTGTCGCTCATCGTCATCCGGGTGGGGACGTACCGCTACATGTCCGGATCAAGCGGGTGACAACCGGCGAATCAACTGGGCCTGATCTCCGATCGCGGGCATAAAGAGTCCACTCCCCCACACAGAAATCAGGAGCCCGCGCTGATGGAAGACAACGCCGATGTTCGCGTACCGGTTCTCGTCGTGGGCGGCTCCCTCGTGGGCCTGTCCACCTCGCTTTTCCTGAGCCGCCACGGAGTGAGGCACCTGTTGGTCGAGAAGCACTCCGGTACCTCCGCGCACCCGCGCGGCCGCGGCATCAACGCCCGGACGATGGAGCTGTTCCGCACCGCAGGGGCCGAGCGCGCGATCCGCCGGGCGGCGTCCGTACTGGAGGGCAACCAGGGCATTCTGCAGGCCAGGTCGTTGATCGACGGCGATCACAACTGGCTGATCAAGTCGGTCGACCCGTCCGGGGCGCTGGCCCGTTTCAGCCCGACCGGCTGGTGTCTGTGCAGCCAGAACAACATCGAGCCGGTCCTGGCCGAGCAGAGCCGCGCGCAGGGCGCCGACGTCCGGTTCTCCACCGAGCTGATGAGCTTCGACCAGGACGCGACCGGGGTGAGCGCCGTGGTGAAGGACCGGGAGAGCGGCGAGCACTCCACGGTGCGCGCCGACTTCCTGATCGCGGCGGACGGTCCGCGCAGCCCCGTCAGGGAGCAGCTGCGGATCCCCCAGACGGGTAACGGCGAGCTGTTCCACAACGTGAGCATCACCTTCCGCTCGCGGCGGCTGGTCGAGGTGCTGGGCGACCTGCGGTTCATCGTCTGCTACCTGATGCGCCCGGGCGCGGACGGGGCGCTGCTGCCGGTGGACAACGAGACGCAGTGGGTCTTCCACGCCCCCTGGCACCCGGACCGGGGCGAGACCCTGGAGGACTTCACCGACGAGCGGTGCGTGGACCAGATCCGCGAGGCGATCGGCGTTCCCGACCTGGACGTGGAGATCGGCGGCAAAGCTCCGTGGCATGCCGCCGAACGGGTGGCGCAGCGGTACGGGTCCGGCCGGGTGTTCCTCGCCGGGGACGCGGCCCACGAGATGTCCCCCACCGGGGCCTTCGGCTCGAACACGGGCATCCAGGACGCGCACAACCTGGCGTGGAAGATCGCCGCGGTCCTGGACGGGTCGGCCGGCATCGGGCTGCTCGACACCTACGAGGCGGAGCGGCTGCCGGTGGCCAGGGCCACGAGCGAACGGGCGTCGGCCCGTTCGGCCGAGCACAGCCACCCGGGGTACGCGCCGCCGCCCACCCTGGGCGGCGGGCCGGGCAGCGGGGTCCTCACCACGGCCATGGGCTACTGCTACCCGCAGGGCGCGCTGGTGGGCGGCGACCCGCAGCGGCCCGTCATCCCCCAGACGCTGCGGCTGACGGGCGACACCGGCACCCGGGCCCCGCACATGTGGCTGACCAGGGCCGGCGAGCGGATCTCGACCCTGGACCTCTACGAGCGCTCCTTCGTGCTGCTCAGCGGCGCGGGGACACCGTGGCGGGCGGCCGCCCGGCGGGCGGCGGAGCGGCTGTCGGTACGGCTGGACGCCTACGCCATCGGATCGGGCCCGGAGGCGGACCTGGTCCCGACCGGCGGCCCCGACTGGAGCGAGGTCCACGCGATGAGTCCCGAAGGCGCCGTCCTCGTACGGCCGGACGGGTTCGTGGCGTGGCGCTCGGAGGGCGCGGTGGCGGATCCCGCCGCGGCCCTCCACGAGGTCCTCTCGACGGTGCTGCGCCGCGGATGACCACGTCCCCGCCCCTTCCGCCGGTCGCGTGCGCGGCCGGCGGAAGGGGTTCAGCGGCAGGCCCAGCAGCCCGCCCAGCAGCCGGCGCCCGGCCGGACGGCACGGCGGCGGCCGGCCCCGGCTCCGGCTCCGGCCCGCACGTCGGCGCGTTTGCCGTCGCGGTCTGCGGGCGTCCGGTGCGCCGCGTAACACGCGACGACGACCGCGATCGCGGCCAGTTCCTCGGGGGCGGCATGGCCCCTCTCCACACGCAGCAGGCTCGCTATCGGGGCATCGTTCGACATCGGCACGGCCTCTCTCACGGGGGCTGCGCGTGCGCCCGGTCGCCTCGCGAGGGGCGCACCGGCTCGGCGCCGGCGCGGGCGGCACACGTGCGGCTCGGCGCGCTGGCGGGAGTTCCGCATCGGCGAACCGGCCTGCGAAGTCCTGTCGGGTCACCAGGACTCCTGACGTCAACGACGCTACAAGCGCGCGGCGTACCCGCCACTCGGACGAACGCCGGTGCGCGCCGACGCCCCGTCGCCGCGGTTCCGCCGGCGGGGCGGCCGTGAGCGCCCACCGGGCCCTGCTCTGCCGGGGCTGCGCGGGCAATCTGTACGCCGTCTGCACCATCGGCCGGGGCCCCGGCGGGGAGGCGGTCGGCGAGTGGGAGGTCGACCACGAGATCCCCGTGCCGTGCCCGCTCTCGGGGCTGCTGCCCCTCACCGGGACGGCGGCGTCCGTGCACGACCTGCCCGGCGCGCGGGAGGTCCTCGGTCCGCCCGACTGAGCGCCGCGCGCGCTGAGCTCCGCGCGATGGAGCTCCGCACGATTGAGTTCGGCGCGTTGGGCCCAACGGGTGACGTGCGCCCAGCCCCTCGGCGCGGCCTCGGCCGCGCCGAGCGTTCAACGAATGAACCTCCGTGACCCGCAAGCGCATTGCCGGTTCGAAGTCTTGACGCCCGTGGTGCCGGGGAGCACAGTGTCCAGCGCAGCCGCTTGAGAGCGCTCTCAAGAGGCGAGTTCCGCCGGCTCTTCCCCCCGCAACGCGCCTCACGGCGCCTCAGAGAGGGCACCCATGCGTCAGACATCCGGTAGGAGACGACCGTCCGTCCGGCAGGCCGTCCTGGCCGCCTTCAGCACCGTCGCCCTGGCCGCGGCCGCCTCGGCGGCCGTCACCCTGCCCGCGGGAGCCACGGCTCCCCCCACCCCGGCCGGCTGGTCCCAGGTGTTCCTGGACGAGTTCAACGGCCCCGCGGGCTCCGGCGTGAACACCGCCGACTGGCAGTACACGACCGGTACGAGCTATCCCGGCGGACCGGACCGTTTCGGCACCGGCGAGATCGAGACGATGACCGCCGACCCCGCCAACGTCTCCCTCGACGGGTCGGGCAACCTGCGCATCACCCCGCGCCGGGACGCGGCCGGCCAGTGGACCTCGGGCCGCGTCGAGACCCGGCGATCGGACTTCCAGCCGGCGCCCGGCGGGAAGCTGCGCACCGAGGCCCGCATCCAGATGCCGAACGTCACGGGCCCCGCGGCCAAGGGCTACTGGCCGGCGTTCTGGATGCTCGGCGCCCCCTACCGGGGCAACTGGTGGAACTGGCCCGGCATCGGTGAGCTCGACATCCTGGAGAACGTCCAGGGCATCAACAACGTCTGGGCCACGATGCACTGCGGCACGACTCCGGGCGGCCCGTGCAACGAGACCTCGGGCATAGGCGGCCAGCAGGTCTGCCCCGGCACCAGCTGCCAGGGCGGCTTCCACACCTACGCCGTGGAGTGGGACCGGTCGACCGCCGTCGAGCAGATGCGCTTCTACGTCGACGGGATCAACTTCCACACCGTACGGGCCGATCAGGTGGACGCCACCACCTGGACCAACGCCACGAACCACGGCTACTTCATCATCCTGAACGTCGCCATGGGCGGCGGCTTCCCGGACGCCTTCGGCGGGGGGCCCAACGCGGGCACCGAGCCCGGCCACCCCATGGTGGTCGACTACGTGTCCGTCCTGACGGCCGGCGGCGCCACCCCGCCGACGACCCCGCCGCCCACCACGCCCCCGCCCACCACCCCGCCGGCGGGCCACCGCGACGCGTACGCCGCGATCCAGGCGGAGTCGTACGACTCCCAGGCGGGGGTGACGAAGGAGACCACCGCGGACACCGGCGGCGGCCAGGACCTCACCGCGCTCGCCAACGGCGACTGGGCCCTGTTCCGGGGCGTCGACTTCGGCGGGACGGCCGCGAAGCAGTTCTACGGGCGCGTCGCCTCCGGCGCCGCGGGCGGGGTGAGCGGTCTGGTCGAGGTACGCCTCGACAGCCGGACCTCGGCGCCGGTCGGCAGCTTCTCCGTGGCGAACACGGGGGGCTGGCAGAGCTGGCGGACGGTACCCGCCAACATCAGCCCCGTGACCGGAACCCACGACGTGTACCTCACCTTCACCAGCGGCCAGGGCGCCGACTTCGTGAACGTCAACTGGTTCGACTTCGGTCACTGACCGGTCCCGGCCGGCGCCGCGGACCCGCACCGCGGGGCCGGCCGGACGGGGACCCGCGCCGCCGGGAGCGCCCTCGTGCTCCCGGCGGCACGCGTTACCCTGCTGACCGGCGCGGCGGCAGCCGCCCGCCCCCGGACACCCAGGAGGAGCACGCGTGCCCGAACAGCGCCCCGGGGACCGCCCCACGCTGGAAGCGGTGGCGGCGCGGGCCGGCGTGTCGCGGGCCACCGCCTCCCGCGTGGTCAACGGCGGCGACGGGGTGCGCCCGCACCTGGTGGACAAGGTGCGCACGGCCGTCAGGGAGCTGGCCTACGTACCCAATCCCGCGGCCCGGGCGCTGGTTACCCGGCGCACCGGCGCGATCGCGGTGATCATCGCCGAGCCCGAGACCCGGATCTTCTCCGACCCCTTCTTCTCCCGGCAGGTGCGCGGCATCAGCAAGGAACTGACCGCGCACGACATGCAGTTGGTGCTCCTGCTGGTCGAGGACCGGGGCGACTACGAGCGGATCGAGCGGTATCTGGCGGGCGGCCACGTCGACGGGGCGCTCGCCTTCTCCCTGCACACCGACGATCCGCTGCCGGCCATCACCCGCCGTCTCGGCCTGCCCACGGTCTACGGCGGCCGGCCGGGCTGGACCACCGGGCCCGGCGAGGAGCCGGACGAGACGGTCGCGTACGTGGACGCCGACAACCGCGGCGGCGCACGCGAGGCCGTACGGTACCTGCTGGCCCAGGGGCGCGAACGGATCGCGCACATCGCCGGACCGCTCGACCAGACCTCCGCCGCCGACCGGCTGAGCGGGTACCGGGACGCACTGGCGGACACTCATCCCGCGCTCGTCGCCCTGGGGGACTTCACCGTGGCGGGCGGGGCCCGTGCGATGGCCGAGCTGCTGGACCGGCACGGCGGGAACGGCGGCCCGGCGCGCGGCGGGTCCGGCTCCGGGATCGACGCCGTCTTCGCGGCGAACGACCTGATGGCGACGGGCGCGCTGCGGGTGCTGCGCGAGCGCGGCCACGCGGTTCCCGCAGAGGTGGCCGTGGTCGGCTTCGACGACGCCGAACCGGTCGCGCAGGCCGCCGACCCGCCGCTGACGACGGTGCGCCAGGACATCGAGGGCATGGGGCGGTTGATGGCGCGGCTGCTGCTGGGCTCCCTGGACGGGGGCGGCGGGGCACAGCGCAGGCGCGCCGCCCCGGACCCGGTGATCACCACCACGTCCTTGGTGCGGCGCGCCTCGGCCTGATGCCGGATCAGCCGGGACGGCCTCGATCAGCGGCCCGGGCACTGCTTCCAGGAGAAGTGGTACACGCTGTTGATGCTGCCGTCGGTGGAGTCCAGCGCCATGAAGCTGGTCTGGGACGGGTCGGAGGTCCCGACCTCGGCGCGCAGCTCGGTGTTGATGTTGAAGTAGCGCTGCTCGCCGCAGGGCGCCCAGGCCAGCGCCTCGATGCCCGTGGTGTCGGTGGCCTGCCAGTTGTCCTCGAGCGCGCCGTTGAACTTGTGGGTGCGGTACGCGGTCTGGCTCATGCCCTGGAAGTAGTAGCTGGCCTTCTGCGTGCCGATCGCGCCCTCCTGCAGGCTGCCGAAGCCGCGGTAGTCGACCTTGGCGACGGCGTAGGTGTAGCCCTGCGGGACGTGGACGTTGAGGGAGAGCTGACAGTTCTTGCGGCCCTCGACGGCGGGGGCTCCGCCGCCGGCCTGGGCCAGGTACTCGCTGTAGGTGACGGTGAAGGCCGAGTTGTCCGGTGCGACCGCGACGGCGGCACTGCCCGGACGGCAGCCCGATCCGTTGACGGAGGCGACGTCCACGGTCACCTGGTCGTTGGGGGCCTGAGCTGCGGGGGCCGGGGCGAAGGCCACGGCCGAGGGGGTGAGCGCGACGAGGGCCGCGGTCACGGCGGCTGCGGTGAATCCGGTACGGAGCGACTTGATCACGTCGACAGGGATAGCGCCCCGCGGTGGCCGGGGGCGGGCGGCGCGCGGGTGGAGGGGGCGCGCTCTCACCTCTATGGCCGCAGCGATTCACCCGGAGAAAGGTCCCTTTTCTCCTAGTATCGGCGGACATCGATCCGACCTTCAGCCGAGGAGTTCCATGTCCCGCGCCCGCCGGTCCGCCGCAGTGTCGGCATGGGTGATCGCCTCCGTCCTCGCCCTCACGGCGGCGGCGCCCGCACCGCGGCCGCAGCCGCAGCCCCGGCCCGACGAGGCCGCCGTGCTGGGCGAGGAGCACGCCCGGGCGCACGCGCGGCTGCGGCAGGCGGCCCAGGGCACCCAGGGGTACCCGCAGGCGAAGCGCACGGCGAGCCTGGCCTCGCTGGAGCAGTCCCAGCGCGCGGCCAACTCCCGTTTCGACGCATCGCGGTTCGGAAGGTTCACGCAGTTCTTCCCCTCGCCCGACTTCGGTGTCCACGTGGCCCTGCTGCCCACGGGCAAGGTGCTGCTCTTCTCCTTCGAGCGCGTGCAGGCCGATCCCACCAAGGAGACCGGCCCCACGAACACGGTCGGCCGGACGAACGCGGGCCGCGCCTCTCTCTGGGACCCGGCCCGGGGGACCGGGCCGGCGGCCTTCAAGAACGTGCCGCCGCCGGTGGTGCTGATGCCCGACGGAACCTACGCGCCGCGCCCGGCGCCGTTCTTCTGCGCCGGGCACTCCTACCTCCCCAACGGCATGGTGGGGGTCTTCGGCGGCAATGTCGGCGGGAAGGGCGGCAGCGGCGCCAAGCTGTCGTTCGTGTTCGACCCGTGGACCGAGACCTGGTTCCGCAACCGTGACATGGCCGTGGGCCGCTGGTACCCCTCGGTGGTGACCGGGGCGGACGGCCGCCAGATCATCATGTCCGGCCAGTCCGAGCGCGGGACGGGCACGCCCACCCCGGTGGTGGAGCGCTTCCCCGCGCTCGGACGTCCGGTGCCCTGGCGGCCGTACGACATCCCCCTGGACGTCGCCCCGGAGCGGCTCCGGTCACAGGCCCCCTTCCGCAACGACTATCCACACCTGTTCTCGCTGCGGGACGGGAAGATCTACGGGCTGGGCCGCGACGCCGACCAGCAATGGCTGTTCGACCCCGTCAAGGACGTGCGCACCGACCTGCCGCGGCGGCCCGCCGACTTCCGGGGGTACGGTTCGGCCGTGCCGCTCCCGGCCGGCTTCCGCGGCCCGGACTCCGTCCTGGTGCTCGGCGGCGATCCGCGCGACCCGCTCACGTACCGGCTGTCCGGTGGCCGCTGGAGCATCGAGGAGCCGAGGGCCTTCGGCCGGACCCAGGACACCACCCTGCTCCTGCCGGACGGCACGCTGCTCACCGTGAACGGCGCCCTGGACACCCGGGACTACGGCCACGGCCCGTTCAACCCGAAGGCCGACCTGAAGTACCGGCAGATCGAGCTGCGCGACGCGCGCGGCCACTGGAAGCCGGGGCCGGCCCAGCGGCTGCCCCGCGGCTACCACTCGAACGCCCTGGTCCTGCCCGACGGCCGGATGATGGTCACCGGCGACGAGCTCCAGCAGATCGCCAACGACCCCGACATCGGCGACGGGATGGACGGCAGCATCGAGCTCTACGAGCCCGCCTACCTGCACCGGGGCGCCCGCCCGGCGCTCGACCGGGCACCGGCGGGCGAGCTGGGCTACGACGCGGACTTCGAGGTGGAGAGCTCGACGCCCGCTGACGTGAAGCGCGCCGTGCTGCTGGCGCCGACGACCGTCACGCATTCGGTGAACACCAGCCAGCGCCATCTGGAGCTCCGGCTGACCGGGATCCACGGCTCCGCGATCGGGCTGCGCACGCCCCCGGGCGCGGCCGACGCCCCGCCCGGGTACTACATGCTCTTCCTGCTCAACGCGAAGGGCGTGCCCAGCGCGGCGAAGTGGGTGAAGCTGGGCACTCCCTAGCCGAGGCGTACGACGGCCGCGCGCCCGCCGGTCCGGACGAAACCGGCGAAGGGGCCCGCCGCGAGGGCCGCGTCGTAGGTGTCCAGGGTGAGGGGCGGGCCGTGCGGCGGTTCGAGCACGGCCGGTCCGTCGAGGGCGACGATCAGCAAGGTCTCACCGGGCGGTGCGGTGAGGCCGAGCCGGCCCCGTACGACGGCGGTCTGCGCCGTCGCGACGCCCCGGCGGTACATGACGTTGAAGTTCACGACGGGGCCCGAGATGAGCCGGCAGTCGGTCGGCTCGTCGCCCGGGAAGTCCTGCGGTGCGAACCGCTCGTCGACCAGGCGCCGTACGCCGCCCACCGTGAGCTCCATGCCCGCGCCTTCGGCGAGGGTGAGGGTGCGGTCGATGCCCGGGAAGGCGGAGAACGGCCCGTCGGCCGCCACCTCGGCGAGGCTCACCCGCCAGTGGAACGCGTCCGGGCCGGCGCCCTCGGGGTGGGCCGCGATCTCCCGGGTCACTCCCCCGCCGTTCTTCCAGGCGGCGGCGGGGCGCTCGGCCGCGCGCAGGATCCGGATCCCGCCGCTCACGCCCTGACCCCTCACGCCGTCGCCCCGGTCAGCCGCTCGCGCAGCTCCTCGGCGTCGGCGAGGAACCAGGTCTGGCGTCCGCGGTTGCACTCGCGGACGAAGTCCCGCAGCGCCGCACTGTCCGCCGTGTGCCGGGAGACGTCCCCGAGGACCACGAGGCCCACCCGGTACTGGGCGAACTTCTGGATGATCTCGCCGGCGACGCGGCTGCTCAGACGGAAGAAGGCCTCGTCGAAGCGCGCGACGGGGATGACGACCCAGTGGGCGCCCTGGTAGGAGGCGTCACCGACGCAGTCCAGGGCCTCGCGTTCGCCCGCGATCGTCTCGCCCTCGGCCCCGCACATCAGCACGGGTATGTCGTTGATCGTCTGAAGGGTGCTCATGCAGGCCGAGGCTAGTGCTTCTCCATCGAAGGGCGCAGCCGGGCCAGCAGGGCGTAGAGCGTCGCGCTCTCCGCCTCGTCGAGCGTGTCCAGTGCGCCGTGCATCGCCTGCATCTCCTGCCGGACGCGGCGGATGACCTCACGGCCCGCGTCCGTGGCCACGACGTTCTTGACGCGGCGGTCGGCGGGGTCGGGCTCGCGGCGCACCAGTTCACGGGCCTCCAGGCGGTCGACGATGCCGGTCACGTTGGAGGCGTCGCAGACCAGCAGGGTGGCGAGGCCGCGCATGGGCACGGGGCCGTCGAGCTGGGCCAGGACCCTGGCCTGGGTGGAGGTGAGCCCGTACTGGGCGGCGGCCGCCGCGAACTCGCGCCATTGGGCGGTGCCGATGGCGGCGAGCAGCTCCAGGAGCTGGAGCTTGGTGGGGGCGGGCGTGGCGGTGTCGCTCATACCGGGAGCGTACCCAGGTTGCTTCACATTATCAATTATTTACTTGACCACCTGAACTATTGAGGTCTACCGTCGACGGAGTTACTTGATGACGTCAAACATCTGCGTTAGGTCCCGCCACCCATGAGCACCCCCTCCTCCGCCGCAGCCCCGGCCTCCGGGCACAGGAACGAGACGGTCATCGTCTTCGCCCTGAGCCTCGCCGCCATGGTCGTGTCGATGATGCAGACCCTCCCGGTCCCGATCCTCGGCCTCATCCGCGACGACCTCGGCACCTCGACCGCGAACGTGAGCTGGGTGACCACCGCCACGCTCCTGTCGGCGGCCGTCTTCACCCCGCTCCTCGGCCGCTTCGGCGACCAGCACGGCAAGAAGCCCACCCTGGTCGCCGTGCTCGGCGTGATGGTCGCCGGCTCGGTCATCGCCGCGCTGGCCTCGTCGCTTCCGCTGCTGATCCTGGGCCGGGTGCTCCAGGGAGCCGCCACCGCGATCTTCCCGCTGGCCCTGTCGGTCCTGCGCGAAGAGGTCCGGCCGCAGAAACTTCCGGGCGCGATGGCGCTGGTCAGCGGCACGCTCGCGTTCGGCAGCGGCCTCGCGCTGGTCGCGACCGGGCTGCTCACCTCCGGGTCCGGCGCGGACTACCGCAACGCGTTCTGGATGGCGACCGGCTTCGCCGCCCTCGCCCTGCTCGCCGTGGTCTTCCTGGTCCCCGCGACCCGCCACAAGACGGGCGGCCGCACCGACTTCCTCGGCGCGCTGACCCTCGGCATCGCCCTGCTGCTGCTCCTGCTGCCGATCTCCCAGGGCCACGAGTGGGGCTGGACCTCCGGCCGCACCCTGGGCAGCTTCGCCGGCGCCGCCGTCATGACCGCCGTGTGGGTGCTGACCGAGCTCAAGGTCCGCGAACCCCTCGTCGACATGCGGATGTTCGTCCACCGCCCGGTGCTCATGGCCAACCTGGCCGGCATCCTCGTCGGCTTCGGCATGTTCGCGAACTTCCTGGGCGTCTCGTACCTCGTCCAGATGCCCGAGGCGCTCACCGGCTACGGCTTCGACGCGTCGATCCTGCGCGCCTCCGTGCAGTTCCTGCTGCCGGGCGCCATCGTCTCGCTGCTCGCCTCGCCGATCGGCGGCCAGATCGTGCGCCACCGCGGTCCGCGCGTCGCGCTGGGCCTGGCCGCCGCGCTCGGCGCGGTCGGCTTCGGCTGGCTCGTCCTGGACCACCAGCACAGCATCTCGGTGATCGGCGCGGGTCTGGTCGTCGGCGCGGCCGTCAGCTTCGGCTACGCCGCCATGCCGGCCGTCATCATGGCCAGCGTCCCGCACCACCAGAGCGGCATCGCCAACGGCATCAACTCGATCTCCCGCTCGACGGGCAGTGCGATCGGCAGCGCCATCGTCACCACGATCCTCGCCTCGCAGACCATCGAGCACCTGCCGGCGGGGGTCCCCCCGCTGCCGGCGGAGTCCGGGTTCACCCTCACCTTCGGGATCGGGGCCGTGGCCTTCGCCCTGGTCGCGGTGATCAGCTGGATCGGGCTGCGGGGCGGACACGGCACCGTGACGGCGGCGTCGGCTCCCGCCGGGACCGCGCACGGGGCCGGACCGGCCGAGAAGGCGGAGACGGCGGAGAAGGCGGAGACGGCGGACGAGGCCCCCAAGGCCGACGCGACCGCGACGGCCGACGCCGGCCGCTGAACCGCCCGGCTCCCCCGCCGCCGCTTCCCCCGCCCGTCCGCCGCGTGTCCCGCGGCGGGCGGGGCGCCCGGCCTTGCATGGTGGGTGCATGAAGGCTACGGACGTCATCTCCGACGGGTTCGGACGCATCGCGGAGGCCGTGCACGAGGCCGTGGACGGCCTCCCGGCGGACCGGCTGAACGCGCGCACCGATCCGGGCGCGAATTCGATCACCTGGCTGATCTGGCACCTGACCCGGATCCAGGACGACCACATCGCCGACGCGGGCGGCCTGGAACAGGTGTGGCGCTCCGGGGGCTGGGCAGGCCGGTTCGCCCTGCCACTACCGGCCGAGGCCACCGGGTACGGCCACTCGGCGCGGGAGGTCGCCGCCGTCCGCGTCGACTCGGACGAGCTGCTGCTGGGCTACTTCGACGCCGTGCACGAGCAGACCCTCGGTTTCCTGCGGTCGTTGACCGCCGCCGACCTGGACCGGGTGGTCGACGAGCGCTGGGACCCGCCCGTCACCCTCGGCGTACGGCTCGTCAGCGTGCTGGCCGACGACCTCCAGCACGCCGGGCAGGCGGCGTTCCTGCGCGGTGTGCTGGAGCGGGGCCAGGGCTCCTGAGCCCCGGCCCCGCTCCCCCACGCGTCGTACGCGGGCCCGCGCCCTACGCGCCGCTCGCCTCCAGCATGTCCTCGCGCTCGACGATCTTCACGCGCTCGCGGCCCTGCGGCTCGCCCAGGGCCTTCTCGGCCGCGTCGAGCCGGTGCCAGCCCTCCCACGTCGTGTAGCGGACGCCGCGCTCGCCGAGGAAGGCCTCGACGGCCTCGGGCGCCGGCGCGTCCGGCGTGCTCAGGCGGCCCTCCGCGTGGTCGGCCAGCAGGTTCGCGACGGTCTCGTTCGCGTCGCCCTTGGTGTGGCCGATCAGGCCGACCGGTCCGCGCCGGATCCAGCCGGTCACGTACGTCGACTGCACGGGGGCACCGGCTTCGATCACGCGGCCGCCCTCGTCCGGAACGGTGCCCGAGGCCACGTCCCAGGGGAGCTTCGGCAGCTCGTCCGAGAGGTAGCCCACGGCCCGGTAGACGGACTGCACGTCCCAGTCCGTGAACTGCCCGGTGCCCTTGACGTTGCCGGTGCCGTCGAGCTCGGTGCGCTCGGTGCGCAGACCGACCACCTTGCCGTCCTCGCCGAGCACCTCGACGGGCGACTCGAAGAAGTGCAGGAAGAGCTTGTGCGGCCGCTCGCCGATGTCCCGGATCGCCCAGTTCTCCAGGGTCTTGGCGACCATGTCGGCCTGCTTGTTGGCGCGGCGCGTGGCTATGGAACCCTCGTCGTAGTCGATGTCCTCGGGGTTGACGATGACCTCGATGGTGGGCGAGTGGTCCAGCTCGCGCAGCTCCATGGGGCTGAACTTGGCCTGGGCCGGACCGCGGCGCCCGAAGACGTGCACCTCCAGGGCCTTGTTGGCCTTGAGACCCTCGTAGACGTTCGGCGGGATCTCGGTCGTCAGCAGCTCGTCGGCCGTCTTCGCGAGGATGCGGGCGACGTCGAGCGCCACGTTGCCGACGCCGAGCACGGCGACCTTCTCGGCCTCCAGCGGCCAGGTGCGCGGGACGTCGGGGTGCCCGTCGTACCAGGACACGAAGTCGGCGGCGCCGTAGGATCCGTCCAGCTCGACGCCCGGGATGGTGAGCGCGCGGTCGGCCGTGGCTCCCGTGGAGAAGATCACGGCGTCGTAGAAGGAGTGCAGCTCGTCGAGGCTGATGTCGTTCGGGTAGTCGACGTTGCCGAAGAGGCGGACCTGCGGCTTGTCGAGCACCTGGTGCAGGGCGGTGACGATGCCCTTGATCCGCGGGTGGTCGGGGGCGACGCCGTACCGGATCAGCCCGAATGGCGCGGGCATCCGCTCGAAGAGGTCGATGGAGACACCGGGCTCGGCGGCGGCCTCGGACTTCAGCAGCGCGTCGGCGGCATAGATACCGGCGGGGCCGGCACCGACGATTGCTACCCGGAGAGGGCGAGGCATGGCAGGGGTTCCCTTCGAGCGACGGCAGGGTGGATCAAGGGGAACCCTAAACGAAGGTAAGCCTAACCCGGCACCCGGTTTCACCTTATGACGTCATAATCAAAACTTATGACCTCCCAAAGTCCTCCTTGGGATCACCACGAATGCGCTGGTCAGCAGCGACGTCACCTGACAGACTGAAACGGCTTGATCACCCCAGGAGGACAAATGGCTGACGAAACCGACACCCCGCAGGACGAATCCCCGGCCGACGAGGCCAAGCGCAAGTTCCGGGAGGCGCTCGAGCGCAACGCCGCGAACGCGCAGTCCCAGCAGTCGCACCAGAGCCGGGCGAAGGTCCAGGGCTCCAGCAGCGGCCCCGGCGGCAAGAACAAGAAGGTCCGCCGCAAGACCGGCTGACCCACGGGACTTCGGCACACCGCGAGAGCACTTCGCAGTACGAGGAGATTCGGTCTCGCCGCCGCGGCGGCGGGACCGCGGCATTGAGCCACCCGGGTGACGGAGGATAACCCCGCGCACTGTCGGCAGTTGATCAGCGCGTCCCGCCGAGGGCAGCTATCCCACGCGACAGTGCGACCGAAGGATCCTCCACATGCTCAAGAAGTTCATGGCCACCGCCGCCGTCACCGCCTCCGTGCTCGGTGCCGGCGCCGCAGTTGCCACCCCGGCGATGGCGATCGGCAACGACAACGGCGTCAACACCGTCAACGGGAACGACGCCGCGCAGATCTACGGCAACCAGGAGACCGAGGGCAAGATGAGCCCTCAGCTCAGCGCCGTCCAGGGCTCCCTCAACAAGCTCTGCCTCGCCCTGCCGGCCAAGGTCAACGTCCAGTCGCTGGTCGGGGTCATCGCCAACGTCGGCGTCCAGGACGTCAACGTGCTGGCCAACCCGCAGAACCAGCAGTGCGCCGAGAACTCCACCCAGGCGAAGGGCGACGACTCCCTCTCCCACATCGCCAGCAACATCCCGATCCTCTCGGGCAACCTCTCCCAGGGCAGCTGACCGGCGCGGCTGCGCCCCGGTGTCACGCGGCAGGCGTGGCACCGGGCTTTTCCTTTGGTCTAGACCTTGACAGGTCCAGACCATTTCGCTTCAGTGGGCAGCGTTGTCCCCACGGCAACTCCCCCCACTGAAGGAGTAGTTACGTGATACGTGCGCTTCGCCGCCGCGCCCTCTCCATGGCGGCCGCCGCGGTCCTCACGGCCGGCCTCGCCATCGCCCTCCCCTCCGCCCCCGCCGCCGCGGCGGCCGCCTGCGCGGGCCCCTGGGCCTCGTCGGCCGTCTACACGAACGGCATGAACGCCTCGTACGGCGGGCACAACTGGCAGGCCAAGTGGTGGACGCAGGGCGAGACGCCCGGCACCACGGGCCAGTGGGGCGTCTGGTCGGACCAGGGCGTCTGCGGGAGCGGGGGCCAGGAGCCGGACCCGGGTCCCGTCGATCCCTCCGGATTCGTGGTCTCCGAGGCCCAGTTCGACCGGATGTTCCCGAACCGGAACCCCTTCTACACCTACAACGGCCTGGTGTCGGCGCTGTCCGCCTACCCCGGCTTCGCCAAGACCGGTGACGACACCGTGCGGCGGCGCGAGGCCGCCGCCTTCCTCGCGAACGTCTCCCACGAGACGGGCGGCCTGGTGCACATCGTCGAGCAGAACACCGCCAACTACCCGCACTACTGCGACGCGGCACAGCCCTACGGCTGCCCCGCGGGCCAGGCCGCGTACTACGGGCGCGGCCCGATCCAGCTGAGCTGGAACTTCAACTACAAGGCGGCCGGCGACGCCCTCGGCATCAACCTCCTCGCCGATCCGTACCTGGTGGAGCGGGATCCGGCCGTCGCCATGAAGACGGCCCTGTGGTACTGGAACACCCAGAACGGCCCGGGCACCATGACCGCCCACGCCGCCATGGTCAACGGCGCGGGCTTCGGCGAGACCATCCGCTCCATCAACGGCGCCCTGGAGTGCAACGGCGGCAACCCCGCCCAGGTCCAGAGCCGGATCTCGGCCTACCAGAGCTTCACGCAGCTGCTGGGCGTGACCCCCGGGAACAACCTCGGCTGCTGAACCGGTCGACTGCCCGCGGCCGTCAGCGGGCGTTGAGCGCCGCGGCCAGCTGGGCCCGTGAGCGCACGTCCAGCTTCTGGTAGATGCGGGTCAGCCGGGCCTCCACCGTCTTGACGCTGAGGAACAGCTTCGCCGCGGCCTCCTGGTTGCTGGCGCCCCGGCTGACCAGCAGCGCCAGGCGGGTCTCGGCCTCGGTCAGGGTCGAGGCCGCGGACACCTGCGGGCCGCCCGTGGCGACGCCCGCCTCGCCCTGGGCCGGTTCCCTGGCGAGCTCCGCCCAGGGGACGGCCCCGGCCCGGCCGAACACCTCGGCCGCCGCCCGGAGCGCGTCGCGGGCGGGTGCGCGGCGCCGGCGGCGGCGCTCCACCCGGGCGAGGGCGAGCAGCGTACGGCCGCGTTCCAGCGGGAGCTGGAGGACGTCGAAACGCTGCGCGGTGGTTTCGAGCAGGTGGACGGCCGCGTCGGCCTCGCCCCGCGCGGACAGGCACAGTCCGCGGGCCCGGTCGAGCGCCGCGACCACGCCGGTGCGGCCGAGGCCGACGGCCACCCGGCGGACGGAGTCGATCAGTGCGGCGGCTTCGCCCGGTTCGTCGGCGGCGACCAGGGCCTCGGCGAGCTCCCCGTGCCAGCGCAGGATCGAGGGGTCCACCACCTTCTGGGCGGCCTCCAGCTCGGCGACACGGCGCAGGGTGGCGACGGCCTTCGTCGCCTCTCCCGTGGCCAGTTCCACCAGGCCGAGGGCGTGCAGGCTACGGGACAGGAAGACCTGGTCGTGTTCCTCCTGCGAGGCCTGGATCCCGCGCCGGGCGTAGCCGGCGGCGCGCGCGAAGCTGCCGCCCATGGCCTCCGCCATCGCGGCGACGTACCAGGCGGGGCCCGGTGAGAGGCCGGCCTCGATGGTCAGCTCCAGGGCGCGGCGGGCGCGGGCGGAGGCCGCCTCGCAGCGGCCGCTGCGCAGTTCGACCTCGGTGAGGCTGCGCAGGACCTCGAAGACGTCCTCGGCGGAGCCTGTGCTCTGGACGGCGGGCAGCAGGACCATCAGCTGCCGGCGGGCGTCCTCCAGGCTGTCGTCGAAGAGGGCGTGGCGGACCGCGAGGTACTGGGGCGCGTTGCGCATGCCGAGCGGCACCTCGGGGGCGGGCAGGGCGAGGGCCTCGGCGAGGATCGCCTCGGCGCCCGGGTCACCGAGGATGCGGCCCATGCGGGCCCGTACCGTCAGGGCCATGGCCTCGGCGACCTGGTCGCCGCCGAGGGCGGCGAGGGCACCGGCCCGGGCCGCGGCGTCGCGGGAGCGGACGGGGTCGCCGTCGCTGAGGTTGTGCTTGGTGGCGATCCGCAGCTGGACGGCGGCCTGGAGCGCGGGGTCCCCGGCGGCTTCGGCCATGGCGCAGGCGAAGGTCTCGTCGAGTGCGCCGAGGGCCTGTCCGGCCGCGTCGATCACGGCGAGCCGGGCCCGCACCCGGTCGGCGGGCGAGGCGTCGCGGGCCAGTACGGCACTGGCGGCGCGGCGCGCGAGGTCGGCGCGGCCGGCCCAGCCGGCGTCCTCGGCTGCCGTGACCAGGCGGGCGAGTTCCTCGCCGGCCAGCCAGGACGGCGTGCGTTCGGCGGCGAGCAGGCCCAGTTCGGCGGCCAGGGCCCGCTGGCCGCGGCGGCGGCAGACCTCGGCGGCCTCGGTGATCTCCGCGGCGAGCCACTGGTCGGGGGTGTCCACGGCGAGCGCGCGGTGGCGTACGGCCTGGACCTGGTCGTCGACGGCTTCGGCCAGGGCCGCGTGCCCGGCGGCGCGTTCCGGCCAGCCGGCGTCGGCGGCCAGCGCCGTGGGCAGGGCGCCCGCGGTGAACTCCACCCGGCCGTCCTCGCCCACCCGGACCAGCGCCGCTCGTTCCGCCTCGGCCAGCTCCGCCTCGGCGTCGGGGCGGCCGGCCCGGCGCAGCAGGGAGATGGTGGGGCGGGCCGCGAGGGCGGCGAGGAGCAGGGTGCGGCGGCACGGCGCGGAGGCCCCGGCGAGGAGCCGGCGGGCGACCTCGCGGGCCTGGCCGGAGACGGGCAGGGGGTCGGCGTGGTGGGCGCTGCAGTCACGGGCCTCGGCGGCTTCGGCCAGGGAGTGGCCGAGGGCGAGGGCGAGGCGCGGATTGCCGCCGCTGGCTTGGTGGATGCGGCCGGCGAGGCGGGCCGGGAGGCCGTGGCGGACGAGGAGTTCGGCGACCTCGTCGGCTCCGAGCGGGGGCACCCGTACGACGGGGACGCCGGGGCCGCAGAGGGGCTCGCCCACCGGGCCTCCGCCCTGGACGCATTCGGCGACCAGGACCCGTACGTGGGGCGGGGTCAGACGCAGGGCGAAGCGGAGCAGGTCGGTGCTCTCGGCGTCGAGCCACTGGGCGTTGTCCAGGACGAGCAGGACGGGCTGGCGGGCGGCGAGCGAGCGCAGCACCTCGACGACGGCGAGGCGCAGCGCGATGTGGTCGCGGCCGGCGCGCGGGGCGTCGGCCTCGCGGCGCAACAGGGCGATGGCGGTGCGCTGGGGGCCGGAGAGCTCCTCCAGGGCGGCGCTGGGCACGGAGGCGAGGAGGGCCGCGGCGGAGGCCTCGGGTATCCACTGGTCGGCCGCCTCCGGGGCGAGGCGCAGCACGGCCTCGCGGCGGGATTCGGCCGCTGCCGCGACGGCGCGGACCACCTCGGTCTTGCCCGCTCCGGCGGGTCCGGTGAGCAGGGCCCGGCCGTGCGCGGTCAGCGCGCGGTCGACCGCCTTGATGAGTTCACCGTGTCCGACACTTGCGACACTTGTGTCAGCGTGCCCCGTCGCCGCCACCACGCACAGCCACCAGCCTCTCGGTCCCCAGCTCCTGTGCCTTTCCTGTGAGAGGCGACAATACGAGGTCGGATGGCGGGCGGACCCTGATTGTGACGCAGAAATCAGTCACGTGACCGGAAAACCCGCCGGGCCTGCCGATACGCGATGTATGGGCAGGTCCGACGGGCTGGTTGGTCCGTACTATCGGCCCGTCAGGCCGAGGTGAGGGCCGGACCGGGGGCCGGCTCCCGAGCGCTGACTAGAAGGTCAGGTTCCAGGAGTCGATCTTGCCGGTGTCGCCGCCGGCGTTGTCGTTCACGCGCAGCTTCCAGGTGCCGTTGGCGACCTCGGTGGAGGCGTCGACGGTGTAGACCTGGCTGATGTTGTCGGCGCTGCCGCCCGCGCGGTTGTGCAGGGTGTAGACGGTGCCGTCCGGGGCGATCAGGTCGACCTTCAGGTCACCGATGTAGGTGTGCACGATGTTCACGCCCACCTTGAGGGTGGCCGGGGCGTTGCCGGTCACACCGCTGACGGTGATCGGGCTCTCCACGGTGGTGTTGTCACCGATGGCGAAGTCCGTGGTGTTCTCGAAGCCCGCAGTGGGCGGGGTGGAGGTCACCGCGGCGACGGTCGCGGCGGCGTCGGCGAGACCGGTGCCGCAGCCGCCGGTGCAGGTGCCGGCCAGCGGGCGGGCGTTGCTCTTGATCGCGGACTCGATCTGCGCCGGGGTCAGCGCGGAGTTCGCCGACTTCAGCAGGGCGGCGAGACCCGCGACGTGCGGGGCGGCCATGCTGGTGCCCTGGTAGGGCTTGTAGAGCTCGGCGCCCGGGGTGGTGGTGCCCGCGTTCAGCGTGGAGAGGATCGCGTTCTCGGGGGTGGTGACGGTGCCGGGCGTGTCGGTGGCGCGGCGGGTCTCACCGCCCGGGGCGGCGACGTCGATGATCGAGCCGTAGTTCGAGTAGTACGAGCGGTCGCCGGCGCGGTTGCTGGCGGCCACGTTGATCACGTTGTTGCAGCTGGCGGGCGAGAAGCCGGCCGCGTCGGAGTTGCTGTTGCCGGCGGCGACCACGACGGTCGTCCCGCGGGCGACGGCGGCGTTGATGGCGTTCTGGTAGGTCGCGGTGCAGGCACCCGCGCCGCCGAGGCTCATGTTGATGACCTTGGCCGGGGTGGCGTTGGCCGGGACACCGCTGACGGTGCCGCCCGAGGCCCAGGTGATGGCGTCGACGATGTCCGAGGTGGCACCACCGCACTTGCCGAGCACGCGGACGGGCTGGATCTTCGCGCCGTACGCGATGCCGGCGACGCCCTTGGCGTTGTTGGTGGCGGCGGCGATGGTGCCCGCCACGTGGGTGCCGTGCCAGGAGGAGTTGCTGGCGGTGGAGCCGGTGCCGCACTCGCCGGCGGCGCTCCAGTCGCCCTGGTCGGCGGGGTTGTTGTCGCGGCCGTTGCCGTCACGGGCGGCGGTGGAGCTGGCGATGAAGTCGTAGCCCGCGACGATGTTCGCGGCGAGGTCCGAGTGGGCGACGTAGCCCGTGTCGATCACGGCGACGGTGACGCCGGAGCCGGTGGTCTTGTCCCAGGCGCCGGGGACGTTCATGCCGGCGGTGGACTCGAAGAGGTCCCACTGCTTGGCGTACTCGGTGTCGTTCGGGGTGACGGCCGTGGGGTAGGCACGGGAGTCCGGCTCGACGTAGGCGACGTCCGGGTCGGCGCGGAACTGGGCCATCACGTCGGCCGCGTCGGCGGGGGCGACGGTGCCGCCGAGGCTGACCAGGGCGGCTCCGGTGCCGAGGCGGCGGTCGAACTTCGCCTTCTTGCCGGCCTTCTTGCCCTTGGCGCTGGCGTCGTCGGCGGCCGCGCTGTTGGAGCTCGCCTCGGAGGCCGAGGACTTGTATCCGACGATGAGGTTCTCGACCGGGGCGGTGGGGGCGACCGTGGCGGCGGGGGCCGCGGCGGGGGTCTCGGTGGCCAGGGCCACGGAGGCGGTCGCGGAGCCGGCGAGCAGGGTGACCGACATGGCCACCACGGATATGAGCCTACGTCTGGATGCGTGCACGGTGTTCCCTTTCGCGGGCCGTTTCCGGGCAGGCCGGAGCGGCCGGTCGGTGCAGTGTGGGAGGTACCGGCGGCTGCGGGGCCGGGAGCGAGCTGGTCGAACTCGTCCCGGCCGCCGCCGCGCGCCACGTTGCCCCGGCCTCGACGGCGGGGCAGGGCAACGGCGGTCCCGGCGCTCCTCCGGGCGGTTCGGCACTCACGCCATGTGGGGTTGGCGTGTGGTCCGTTCAGCGGGGAAAGATCGCCGGTGGGCAGACAGTAGGCAACACGCGGATGAACTGGATACGGGGAAAACCCTTGTCGGCCCCCTGCGGCTCCCCCGGGGGTCCTGCGCGGCCCGGGCACGGCGGGTGGCGCGGGGCGGCTGACCACCCTGTGGATGCCCGGTTGACGCCGGTGGCGCCACCGGCGACCGTGACCGCCATGGGGAACGAACGCCGGCTGCTCGCGCTTGTCATCTGCCTGGTCCTGGGCGGCGGGCTCGGCGCGGCCGTCCTGGGGGCCTCGCGGGCGGCCGGTCCGCACGGCGGAGCGGCGACCGGTCCACACGCCGGGGCGGCCGGCCGGCCGAGTCCCTCCGCCTCGGTGGACATGCGCGACGTTCCGCCCGCACCGCCCGCCCCGGCCCCGGCCGCCGACGCCTCGGGCGGATCGGTGGTCGTGGACTGCGGCCGGGGCGAGCAGGGCCACTACAACGAGGACAACCTGGTCGTCTCGCCCGGCCTGCGGGCCGGCGCCCACCACACGCACGCCTACGTGGGGAACCTCTCCACGGACGCGATGTCGACCGACGCCTCCCTGGACGCGGCCGCCACCAGTTGCGCGGGCGGCGACCGGTCGACGTACTACTGGCCCGTCCTGCGGCGGCCGGACCGCCCGGGCAGGCGCCCGTACGAGCTCGCGGCGGGGCACGGGAACGCGGGCGAGATCCTGCGGGAGGCCTCGGTGCGGGTGGAGTTCCGCGGCAGTCCGGTGAGCAAGGTGGTGGCGATGCCCCGCTTCCTGCGCGCGGTCACGGGCGACGCCGTCGCCCACACGGCCGGCGACGACACCGATGTCCGGGCCCGCTGGGGCTGTTCGGGCTCCCCCGACCGGTCCACCACCCGCTACCCGCGCTGCCCCGGGGGCGAGCGCGTCACCCGCACCCTGGTCTTCCCGAGCTGCTGGAACGGCATCGACACCACGGGCGAGGCACACCGCTCGCACCTGCTGTTCCCCGCCGGCAACGGCGTCTGCCCGCCGGACACCTTCCCGGTGCCCGAGCTGCGCGTCTCGCTCGCCTACGAGGTCCCCCCGGGCGTGGCCGTGGCCCTCGACTCCTTCCCCGAGCAGCGGCACAGCCCGAAGACGGACCACGCGATGTTCGTGAACGTGATGACCGAGCGGCAGATGGACGAGCTGGTCGCCTGCCTCAACGAGGGCCGCCACTGCCGGACCTGAGGCCTGTGTGACCCAGGTCACATGAACCGTTCCCGGGTCGTCGGCGTGTTCCGACCGCACCACGTAAGCGTGGAAGACGGAGAGGGACGGAGAGGGTGAGATGGCCGGACCACTGTGGCCCCGCGCTCGGCGGGGCTCGACCGATGAGGCGCTGATCAAGTCGGTCCACGAGGAGCACGGCCACGCCCTGCTCGCGTACGCCACGCGGCTGACCGGGGACCGGGCCGCCGCCGAGGACGTCGTCCAGGAGACCCTCATCCGGGCCTGGCGGCACTCGGAGGTCCTGGTCAACGGGAAGGGCTCGGTGCGCGGCTGGCTGCTCACCGTGGCCCGCAACATCATCACCGACCGGTACCGGGCCCGGGCCGCCCGGCCGCCCGAGGTCTCCGGGGCCTCGGCCCCGCCGCCGGTGGAGGAGGACCACGCCGACTCGGTGGTGGACAGCATGACGGTCCTGGGCGCCCTGGACCGGCTGTCCCAGGAACACCGGGACGTCCTCAAGGAGTTGTACTACCGCCAGCTCAGCGTCGCCGAGGCGGCCGACAGCCTCGGCATCCCCGCGGGTACCGTCAAATCGCGTTCGCACTACGCGCTCAAGGCCCTGCGGGACGTTTTCAAGGACGACGGTTTCAGGGACAGCGTGTCCAGAGAAGGCAAACGACCGGGCAGGCCGCCCCAGCAGCCCGCCGGACTGCGCGAGGTGGTGGCATGAACCGGCAGCGGCACGAGGAGGAACTGCTCGGCCCGTACGTGCTCGGCGTCCTGGCCGACGAGGAGGTCCGCCGGGTCGAGGAGCACGTGCACGGATGCGTGCGGTGCCGGGAGGAGGTGGGCGCGTTGCGCGAGATGGAGGCGGCGTTGGGCGAGGTGCCCGAGGAGGCGTTCCTCGACGGTCCGCCGCCGGGCGGCGACCTGATGCTCCAGCGCACCCTGCGGCAGATGCGCGGGGAGCTGGCGGGTGCCCGGCGCCGGCGCGCGGGGCTCGCGGGGCTGGCCGTCGCGGCCTCGCTGGCTGCGGTGTTCTGGGCGGGCACGCGGCTGGGCACGGACGACGCGGGGGCGGTCGCCCTGCCGCCGCCGTCCCCGACGGCTTCGGCGCAGCCTTCGCCGCCGCCCGAGGGGACCAAGCTGCTCTCCGCCGCCGATGCGGGCACGGGCACGCGGATGACCGTACAGATGACTCCGGCGATGAAGTGGGTGCGGCTGCACGCGGCGGTCACCGGACTGCCGGCGGGCGAGCGGTGCCGGCTGATCGTCCTGTCCAAGGACGGTACGCGCACCACCGCGGGCAGCTGGGTCGTCGGCCAGGAGAACGGCAAGGGCAAGGGCGCGGCGCTGGACGGTTCGGCGGCCGTGGACCAGGCGGACGTCAAGGCGATCCTCGTCGAGAACGAGGCGGGCAGGACGTTCGTGTCCGTACCGGTCTGACGGGGGCCGCGGTTCCGGCCCGAGGCCGCGGCACCTGGCGGGACGGGAGCGGCACGTGACGGAGCCCGGGAGCATATCCAGCTCCCGGGCTCCTGTGTGCCACCCAATTGCGCACACCGGCACGTTGAAGAGTGCGGATCATTCTGAAGTCGACGTGTTCTGCCTTTGAACTACCGCGCCACGAGGAGAGGCGCAGAGGGGACTTGAACCCCCATCCATCGATGATCGTCCACGCTCGGTCGATCCGGTGTTCGGCGGCGAATACTGAGACTGGAGCGAGAATCTGAGATTGAGGGGCCGCCTCTACCGGCTTGGGCCACCCCGGCACGCTGTGCCGGGGGAGGGATTCGAACCCCCAACTGACACCCCTGTTCAGCTTCAACATCAGTTTCAGCTTGCGCTCTCGCGCACCCCCTGCAGACATACAGAGGGAGTCGTCGGGGCTACCTGAACAGATAGCCGAAGACCGCGTCGCCGACCCGCTGGTCGGTGACCTCGGTGCTGTTGGCCTCCTCGCGGGCGAACTTGACGGCCTGCTGGAGCTTCTCCACGCGGTCGAGGAGCTCGTTGACCCGCCGGGCGGGCAGCGCGCCGGAGAACTTCACGGTCGTCCAGTAGCCGACCGGAACGTCCTCGTAGTAGACCTCGACCTGCGCCGGGTGCTTGTCGGTGGCCTCGGCCTTGACGTGGTTGCGCGGCACCTTCTTCGTGCGGATCGTGCGCACCGGGTCCGTCTTCCAGGAGTCCGTGGACGGGTCCAGGTTCCAGGATTCGGAGGCGTCGAGCACCGGCAGCTTCCGGACGAAGGTGTGCATGTCCGTGAGCTGCTTCTCCAGGAAGAGGAGGTAGGGCACGGGCACCTGCGCCAGCAGGACCGTTCCCTCCACGACGACGTCGGCGGCCGCGGTGCGGTTCGCCCAGTCCTTGGTGGCCGTCACGTCGAACAGGCGCGTCAGCGTCCCCGCCGTCGCCCGCAGCACGTCCTCGGCCTTGATCTGCACCCGCGTGGACTCGGGCGGCAGTTGCTCGCCCTCCTCGTCCTTGGGCTGGTACGTCCGGGAGATACCGGCCAGCAGGGCGGGCTTCTGGACGTCGTGGTGAGCCTGCGTGAGCTCCTGGAGCGACTTGGACTTGACGCCCTTTTCCACTGCGATGATCTGATTCAGCTTCGGCACGGGCTGAACGTAGCAGCCTCCACCCCGCGTTCACATCCGGGTTTCTCCGGACGCGCGATCCGAACAGGCGGACCGATCATCACATTGCGGTCCATGCCATCCTGTGACGTCACAACTCGCCGGACGGAATCGGCGGACGTCCGGGGAATATGGGGAAGGTCCATGAGGCTCTGCTTCCTGGTGGAGGAGCACTACCGCCACGACGGCATGCCGAACGAGGTGATCGGGCAGCTGACCGCGTGGGGACACCGGGTGGACGTGGTGCACCCGGGCGGTTCGTTGCTGCGCATGACCGAGGCCGTCGACACTGGCGCGCACGACGCCTGGGTGCTCAAGACGGTCTCCGGCGGTCCGGGCCTGACGCTGCTGGAGGCCGCGGCCTCGGCCGGGATGACCACGGTCAACGACGCCCGGTCCATCCGCGGCGTACGGGACAAGGCGCTGGCCGCCGCCATCGGCCGCGGCCGGGGACTGCCCCTGCCGCCGACGTACGCGGTGGCCCGCCCCGAGTTGCTCAGGGAGATACCGGCGGCGCGGTACCCGCTCGTCGTCAAGCCCGCCGACGGCAGCTCGGGACGGGCCGTGCACCTGGTGCCCGCGCCGGAGCGGCTGGAGGCGTTGCTCCCCGTGCTCGCGGGCGAGGGCATGCTCATCGCCCAGCCCTACGTGCCCAACTCGGGCACCGACATCAAGGTGTACGCGGTCGGCGGGGAGCTGTTCGCCACCGAGCGCTGCTCCCCGCTGCACCCGGACCCGTCGGTACGGGAGCGCCGCGTACCGCTGTCGGCCGAGGTGGCGGCGATCGCCACGCAGGTCGGGGCGGTCTACGGGCTGGACCTGTACGGGGTGGACGTGCTGCTTGGGCCCGACGGGCCGGTGGTCGTCGACGTGAACGACTTCCCGAGCTTCCGTCAGGTGCCGGACGCGGCGGCGCGGGTGGCCCGGGCGGTGCTGGGGCTGGCGAAGGCGGGGGCGGGGGCCGGACCGGCCGCGCCGCCGGTCGGCGCGGCGCGCCCGCTCGCGCTGCCCGTGTCGATTCCGGCGCAGGCCTCGGCTCCGGTGCACGCATCCGCTCCGGCGCAGGCCTCCGCTCCGGCCCAGGTCTCGGCCGGGACGGGTGAGTGCGCATGAGGATCGGCCTGATCACCCCGGAGCCCGGTCATCCGGTGCTGGCGGCCACCACCGCGCTGCTGGCCACGGAGCACGTCGTCGAAGCGGTCGACCCGGCCGCGCCGGGGGACGCCTGCCTGCGGCCGGCCGACGTGTACCTGCTGAAGGCCCGGACCCCGCAGGCGCTGGACCTCGCGCGGGAACTGGAGCGGCGGGACGTGCCCGTGGTGAACTCCGCCGCGGCGACCGCACTGTGCCAGGACCGCACCGAGATGGCCGCGCTCGCCCTGCGGGCCGGGCTGCCCTTCGCCGCCACGCGCACGTACGCCTCGCTCGCGGTCTACGCCAGCGGGGCCTCGGTCCCCTCCCCCGTCGTCGTCAAGAGCCGGCGCAGCCACCGCGGCGACCTGGTCGCCCGCGCCGACGACGCACCGGCGGTGCGGGAGCTGGCGCTGGCCTGGCCGCAGGAGCCGGTGGTGGTGCAGGAGTACGCGCCGAACAGCGGCTGGGACCACAAGCTGTGGGCGATCGGCGACCGGGTCTTCTCGGCACTGCGCCGTTCCGAGCTGGCCCCCGAGGGGGACGGCCCTACCCCGCCGCCGGCCCTCGGTGAACTGCCCTCCGGCTGGACCGCCCTGGTGCGCGAGGTGGGCGTGGTGTTCGCGCTGGACGTCTACGGAGTGGACGTCATCGACACCGGCGGCGGCACCCCGCTGATCGTGGACGTCAACGCCTTCCCCGGCATCCGCGGCCAGAGCGGCGCCCCCGAGGCCCTGGCGGAGCTCGCCCTGCGCCGGGCCACGGGAGGGACGCGGACGGGGTTCTGAGGGGTGGGGCAGGGGACCGGGCGGGGCGCAGGGGGCCGTCCGGCCCCGCTACGTCCGTCAGCGCGGCCGGACGGGGGAATGCGGCGGGTGCGAGGGCCGCGGCCCGGTGTCGTGGCGCGGACGGGCGGCGGGCCCGGTGAGGATCGGGGCATGGGCGTCGCCTTGCCGGTCCTCTTCGCACTGTTCGCCGCGTTCAGCAACGCGCTCGCCACCGTGCTCCAGCGGCGGGCCGCCCTCACCGTGCCGCAAAGCGCCGGATTCCGCTTCAGCCTGGTCCTCGACCTGCTGCGGCGGCCGCTGTGGCTGGGCGGGATCCTGGCCGTGATCGCGGCCGGGGCGGGGCAGGCCGCGGCGCTGGCCACGGGCGCGCTGGCCCTCGTACAGCCGCTGTTCGTCCTGGAGCTGCCGCTCGCCCTGCTCATCGCCTCGCTGCCGGCGCGTCAGCGGCTGCCGGGGGCGCTGTGGCTCGCCGTGGCCGCGGTGGTGGCGGGGCTCGGGATCGCGCTGGTGGCCGCCTCGCCCGTGGGCAACCGTACGGACGTGCCCGCCGCCCGGTGGTGGGTGGCCCTGGCGGCGTGTGCGGTGGCCGTCGCCGCCTTGGCCGCGGCCGGGCTGCGCCGTCCGCCCGGCCGCTCGCGGGCCGGCTGCCTCGGCGCCGCCACCGCCGTCTGCTACGCGCTCACCGCCGCCCTGATGAAGTCCGCCGTGCACGTCCTCGACGACGAGGGCCTCGGCGGCTTCCTGACGACCTGGGAGACGTACGCCTTCGGCGCGAGCGGCGTCTGTGCCCTGCTGCTGCTCGAACACGCCATGCAGGGCGGCCCCCTGGTCGCCTCGCAGCCCGCGCTGACCCTCGGTGACGCCGGTGTCAGCATCGCGCTGGGCGTGATCCTCTACGAGGAACACCTGCGCTCGGACTGGTGGTTGCTGCCCCAACTGCTGGGCGTCACCCTGATCTGCGCGGGGGTACTGGCCCTGGCCCGGGCCGGGGAGGGCGCACCGTAGGGGGATCCGGCCGCCGCCCCTATGAGGTGGGCGGCCGCCCCTGTGGGGTGGGCGAGAGGCCCGTGACGTCCTGGACGTGGCGCAGGCTGGGCTCCAGCAGGACGCCGTGGAGCTGCTGGAAGACCTGGCGGGCCGCGACCGCGTTCCAGTCCGCCGGGAGCAGTTCGCTCGGCAGGCCCGGGTCGAGGTACGGCAGGCGGCGCCACTGAGTGAGCATCGGCACGTAGTGGCGGAACGCCTCCGCCGGGTCGAGGGCCGACTGCGCGGCCATGCGGGCCGCGACGGGCGCGTAGGCCTCGGTGAAGACCGCGTACTGCGCCTGGATCGCCGGGAAGTCCCACCACGAGCTCACCGTCTCGGGCAGGTCGCTGAACGCGGCGTAGTCGGCGGCGAACAGGTGGACGTAGTCGCTGAGCCCGAGCCGGACCAGCATGCCGCGCGCGTCGTCGAGCAGCCGGCCGGGGGCCAGCCACACGCCGGGGGCGATGTTGCCGAAGCCGAGCCAGGTCAGGCGGGTGCGCAGCTGGTAGCGGTGGGAACGCTCGGACTCCGGCACGGAGAAGACCGCCATGGCCCAGCCGTCCGCGAGGTCGGCGGGCTCCAGACTGGCGAAGATGCGCCGGTCGCCCTCGTCGAAGACGGGGTGGACGGCGGGGCTGAGCCGGTAGCCGGTGGCGCCTCGGCGCTCCGGTTCGAGGACGCCGCGCTTCTTGAGGCGTGAGATCGCCGAGCGCACCGCCGGGCCGTCGACGTCCAGCTCCCCCATCAGCGTGATCAGGTCCGCGATGGAGATCCACCCTCCGAGACGGCGGAGGAACGCCCCGTAGACCGTGTTGATCAACGAGCTGGGCCTGAGGGGGCTCTCGGACATGATCGCCTTCCGTTGTACGCGGTCGCGATCATATCGAGCCCTTCCCGGGCGGTCCGGGGCCGGTCCGCTCCCCCTGCGGGCGCTCGGCGGTCCTCTTCAGCCCTCGGGGATGCACACCCGGACCGATGCGCCGGTCGCATGGGCGACGACGGAGAGTTCGCCGCCCAACTCGGCCGCCAGGAGCTGCACGATCAGCAGTCCGCGCCCCGCCTCGGAGTCCGGATGCACCTCCGCGCGGGGACAGGGCGGCCGCGGTGGGCCGGGGCCCCGGTCGGCGACCTCCAGCCGGAGCCAGCCGCCGCCGGCGGCCACTGCGACCCGCATCCGCCCACCGCCCGCGTGCCGCACGACGTTGCCGACGAGCTCGCTGACGGCGAGCAGGAGGACGTCCGCCGCGTCGACGGGCACTCCCCACGCGTCGAGCGCGTGGCGCACACGGGCCCTGACCTGCGGAACGCTCGCGGCGATGGGGTCGGCGACCCAGTGGACGAAGCTGCGGACCGCGGGGATCGCGGGGCTGCCGGTGATGGTGAGCATGACGTGCTCCCGGAGAGGGAAGGCGGCGCGGCCGCCGGGGTGGCTCGTGTAGCCGATGCGAAAGCCGGACGGATCCTGGGCTTGTGGTCAGCGGAAACGCATCGCTAGAGTCGTGATTACACGTGTAACACGCTACGCCGCCTCCGCCGACCTGCGCAAGCATTCCGGACAAACGACCCCGAAGCCTGCCACAGACCCCACCCCCGTGGCCGCTGTGGCCCACATCAGCCGCACCCGCCCCGAACACACTTGGAAGGGCCGCAATGACGCAATCTCCTCCGGCCGCATTCGACCTCGCCGACATGACCTGGCCGCCCCCGCCGTACCAGTCCCCCGTGCCCCCGGTGACGGACACCGACGGGGTGCGCCGCTTCGACGGCGTCACCTACGCCACCACCCCCGGCTACCGCCCCCGCCTGCTCGACGTCCTGACCCCGGCGGGCGAAGGGCCCTTCCCCGCGGTCGTCTGGATCCACGGCGGCGGCTGGCTGGAGGGCGACCGCCGCTACCCGCCGCCGACCGTGCCCGCCGCGCTGCTCCACGGTGCGGTACTCGCGGCCGGGCTCGCCCTCGTCTCCATCGACTACCGGCACAGTCTCGAAGCGCCCTTCCCCGCCCAGCTGCACGACGTGAAGGCCGCGATCCGCTACGTCCGCAGGTTCGCCGGCGTCTTCGGCATCGACCCGGACCGGATCGGCGTCTGGGGCGAGTCAGCGGGCGGGCACCTGGCCGCGCTCGCGGGGCTCGTCGGCCCCGACAGCCGGGACGGCGCGGCCCTGGAGGGCACGCAGGGGGTCGGCTCAGGCGACACCGGGGTCCTGGCGGTCGTCGACTGGTACGGCGTCTCCGACGTGGTCGCCGCCGCCGAGCACCCCATGCCGCAGATGCCCGGCGGCGCGGACTTCCCCAACCCGTACGAGGCCCTGCTCGGCGCCGGCGCGGCCGAACGCCCGGACCTCGCGCGGGCCGCGAGCCCGGTGATGTACGTCGAAGGCGCGAATCCGCCGCCGTTCCTGCTGGTCCACGGCACCCGGGACGGCCTCGTCCCCTACAGCCAGAGCGAGATCCTGGCCGCGGCTCTGAGCGGCGCCGGAGGCGAGGTCATCCTGCGGCCCGTGGTGGACGCGGACCACATCTTCCTCGGCGCCCCGGAGATCGCGCCGATCGTGGAGGAGAGCGTCGCCTTCCTGACCCGGCACCTCGGCGCGAAGGCCTGACCTCCCGTCCCGCTCGCTCGTTCCGTCGTGGGGGCGCGGCCCGGCCGCGCCCCCACGTCCCCTTCCGAGCCCACGGCCGCGGCCGTGGGCAGTGAACGGGAAGGGCCACGGGGCCCCCGGCCGGTCAGGTGGTCTCGCGCTCGACCAGGACCGGTTCCACCGGCGGCACCGGCGCGGCCTGGCCGGTCTCGATCAGCTCGTGCAGGGCCTGCGCGATCTGCGCGGCCGACGGCATGTCCAGGCGGACCGTGGTGAGCGGGGGCTGCTGGAGGGCGGCGAGGACGAGGTCGTCACAGCCGACGAGGGCGACCTCGTCCGGTACGGCGATCCCCTCCGCCTGGAGCGCGTGGAGCAGCAGGGCGGCGTACTCGTCGTTGTAGGTGAAGACGGCGTCCAGGCCGAGGCTCCGCCAGCGCCGGGCGAGAGCGGTCGCGGACTCGCGCGTGTAGGCCAGTTCCACGGGGGTGACGGTCGCCATGTGCCGGGCCGCGACCGACTCGGCGCCGGCGAGGCGGGGCCGGGCGAGGGTGTCCAGGCCCCGCTCCTGCGGGATGACCACGCCGATGCGGGTCCGGCCGCGCGCGATGAGGTGCTCGGCCGCGGTGGCGCCGATCCGGGCGGGGTCGAAGCCGACGGTGTGCACGCCCTCGACGGGGTGCGCCGCGAAGGCGAGCAGGCCGCGCACCCCGGCGCGTCCCAGCACGTCGGCCGCCTGGGCGGTGAAGCGGTCGCCGTCCAGGGCGACGACGGCCACGGGGCGCAGTTCGGCCCAGGCCCGGGCGGCGTCGAGCGGGTCCGCGAAGCGGCCGGCGTGGAGCACGGCCGTGTAGCCGAGCCGGTCGAGCTCGCTGTGCAGGTCGTCGGTCCAGTCGCTGACGAGGCGCCCGATCGCGGAGACCGACGCGGGCATCAGGACGAGGTTGCTGCGGCCCGCGCGCAGGGACCGGGCCGCGGCGTGCGGTACGTAGCCGAGCTGTTTGGCGGCGTCGAGCACCCGGGCCCGGGTGCTCGCGCTGACCCGGTGGCCCTGGGTGTCGTTCAGGACGAAGGAGACGGTGGCGCGCGAAACCCCGGCGAGGCGGGCCACGTCGGCGCTGGTGACGGATGCGGGGACGTGTGTGTCCTTGGCCATGACGTCCCTCGACGCTCCTTCTGGTGGGGCTGACTCCTTTCGTCAGGTTACACGAGTTAGATCAAGGGAGCGGAGGGCTGCACGGACGTGCGGGCGGCCCCGTACAGGAGCCGGGAGGCGCCGGCGAGGTCACCGAGGGCGCTGACGACCGCATCGAAGCGCATCGTGGTGCGCTCCCGCGCGTCGTACGGCCGCCAGTGCGGCATCTGCGGGTGGTTCGGGTCGCCGGTGCGGACGAAGGCGATCCACGCCTGGTGCATGGTGCGCGCGAGGCCGTCGCGGACGGCGGGATCGAGCCCGGCCAGGAAGGGCGCGTGCGACCACCGGTCGAAGTTGTCGAAGACGAAGGGCAGTTCAAGGCAGTGCGCCGCGGCGAGCCTGCCCTCGTACGCGGGGGTGGGCAGGTCGAACTGGTAGGCCCATACGGGGCGGCCCGCCTCGGCCCTGGCCTCGGCCAGCCGGACGGCGGGGACGCGGAAGAGCTCGTCCGTGATGAGGTCCATGAGCACGTCGGCGGGGCGGGCGCCGGGCCGGGCGTGCGCGTAGGCCGCGTACACGTCCGCGGCGGCCCCGGCCCCGAAGGTCTCCGCGATCCGGTCGGTCACCTGCTCCCGGGTGGCCGCGGCGTATCCCTCGTCGAGGGCGAAGCCGAAGGTGGCCTCTTCGCGCGTCCAGCCGATCATGACGTCGATGTCCTGCGCCGCTCCGTGCAGCAGGGCCTGCGCCGGGTGCCGTTGCAGGGTGACGCCGTCGATCACGGGCAGGAAGGGCGTCGGCCAGTACCCCCACCGCATGGTGCGCGCGAACAGCCCGGCGCCCGCCGCGATCAGCTGCTGCCAGGGCAGGGCGCGCAGGTGCGTCGTATCCTCGGCGCCGGCCAGCTCCAGGTAGGCGGCGGTGCGCTGTCGGCAGGCGTCGGGGCCGGGGAGGTCCAGGCCGAAGGGCGGGCTCTGCAGGATCACGCGCCGGATCAGGCCCTGGGCCCGCGGATGTCCGGCGAGGGCGGCCGTGGACACCGCGCCGCCCGACTGGCCGGCGACGGTGATGCACTCCGGGTCGCCGCCGAAGGAGGCGATGTTCTCCTTGACCCAGTGCAGGGCGGCGAGCTGGTCGGTGAGCCAGAAGTTGGCCTCGGGCGCGGCGGGTGCGCCTTCGGCCTGACCCGTGCCCTTGCCGTCGCCCTCACCGCTGACCTCGCCCTCGCCCTCGCCCTCGACCTCGCCCTCGCCCTCGTCCTTGCCCAGGTAGAGGTAACCCAGCGGCCCGATGCGGTAGTTGAGGCTCACGACGACGAGGTCGCCGTGACGTGCGAAGGTCTCGCCCGAGTAGCCGGGCAGGGAGCCCGAGCCGGAGACGAAGCCGCCGCCGTGGATCCAGACGAGGACCGGGCGACGGGTGTCGTCGGTGGCGGGCGTCCAGACGTTGAGGGTCAGGCAGTCCTCGTCGAAGGGGGGCGAGCCGTGTCCGCCGAGCACCGGGTCGCCGCCTTCCCGGTACATCTGCGGGGCGCCGGGACCGTCGGCGGTGGCGTCCCGCACGCCGCTCCAGCCGGGGTGGGGCCGTGCGGGCCTCCAGCGGAGGTCGCCGACGGGCGGTGCGGCGTAGGGCACGGCGCGGAAGACGGCGACTCCCTCCTCGGTCGCGCCGCGCAGGCGCCCTGCGGGCAGTTCCACGACAGGGTGTTCCCCGCCCGGGGTGTGGGGCATGAGCCGTTCCTTCCTGCCTGCCGCGCACGGGACGCACGCCGACAGCGCGATTATGGCGCCTTTTTATTGACCGTTAATTATCAGCGATATTTCTCCGCTCTGGCCTGGTTACACGTCCAGGCAGAACGCGACACCGCGATCGGTCACGATCTGCACAACGACCTGCCCCAACCCTTGGCGGCGGCTGGAAATGGATGCTACACAGTCTCCAACGCACTTGGTGACACGTGTAACAACACGGTGTGAACCGCGTTCGTCTGCCGCACCCTCCGGCGATGTCGCCGCCCCGCGCCCGCTTTCGGGACGCCCCCTCTCCCCCACGCACGCCACCTCCCCGCTCCGTCCCCCGAGGAGTCGTCATGGCCACGCACGAAGCCGTCGATACCCCCGTCCCCACCCCAGCGGAAACCCCCCGCCAACGCGGGCTCCTGGCCCTGCTGCTGGTGGCCAACTCCGCCATGATGGCGCTCTACATGGGCGTCGGCTCGGTTCTGCTGCCCACGCAGATCGCCGCCGTCGCGCCCGACGACAAGGTCGCCGTCCTGGGCCTGATCGGTGGGATCAGCGCGATCTTCGCCACCGCCTTCAACCCCATCGCCGGCGCCCTCTCCGACCGCAGCGGCCGCCGCAACCCCTGGATCCTGGGCGGCGCCCTCGCCTCGCTCGCCTGCCTCGCCTTCCTCGGCAGCGTCAGCACCGCGCTGCTCGTCGGCATCGGCTGGTGTCTGATTCAGGCCACCATGAACGTCTACCAGGCAGCGGTCACGGCGATCGTGCCCGACCGGATCCCCGCGGTCCGCCGCGGCACCGCGTCCGCACTGGTCGGGCTCGGGCTGCCCATCGGCGGCACCGTCGGCGTGCTCGTCGCCTCGCAGACCGTGGCGCACCTGCGCACCGGCTACCTCGTCTTCGGCGCGATCGTCGCCGGGGCGGCCCTCCTGCTCACCGGCTTCTGCCGCGACGTCCCGCGCACCGGGCCCGAGGCCGACGCGCCGGCCAGACCCAAGCGCGCCCAGCTGGCCGTCTTCCTCTCGGCCCTGGCGCACCACGACTTCCGGTGGGCCTTCATCGGCCGGGCGCTGATGGTCCTCGGCTACTTCTCCGTCGTCGGCTACCAGCTGTACATCCTCGACGACCACATCGCGCTGCCGGCCGGCCTCGCCCCGGCCGCCGCGATGGCCGTCCTCACTCCGGTGTCCATGGTCGCGATGGCCCTCTCCACCGTGCTGGGCGGTCTGCTGTCCGACCGGTGGAACCGCCGCAAGGTGTTCGTCGGCGTGTCAGCCGCCCTGGCCGGGCTCGTCATGGTGGTTCCGGTGGTCAGCCCGACCTGGACCGGCATGCTCGTCTTCAGCGCCCTGAACGGACTCGCCTTCGGCTGTTTCATGGCCGTGGACACCGCGCTCGTCACCCTGGTCCTCCCCCGGGCCGAGGACGCCGCCCGGGACATGGGCGTCCTCAACATCGCGAACGCGGGCCCGCAGATCATCGCCCCCTTCGTCGCCTCGGCCGTCGTCACCGCCCTGGGCGGCTACACCCCGCTCTTCCTGGTGGGCGGCGCCCTCTCCCTGATCGGCGCGCTCGCCATCCTCCCGATCCGCAGCGTGCGCTGATCCCTTCGCCGGGGGGCCGTCGCCCGGGCCCGGCCCCGGCCCGGCCCGAACTCCGGCGGGCGCGCGCCGAGGGTCGCGCGCCCGCCGGTCCCCACCCCGGCGCGCTCCCCCTCACCACCCCCGCACGGCTTCCACCGCCCCGTCCCTCCCTCCCTCCCTCCCTCCGAAACCGTCCCTCCCTCCGAAGGAGTCCTCCGTGAGACACAAGCGAGTTCTGCCGCTGGCCGCCCTGCTGCTGTGCACGCCGGCCCTGGCCGGCACGGCGCCCGCCCTCGCCGCCGCCCCGCAGACCGCGCCCGCGCCCGCGCCGGCCGGCCCGTTGCGGATCCTGCTCACCAACGACGACGGCTACAACGCGCCGGGCATCCGCAAGGCGTTCGAGCGGCTGACCGCCGCCGGACACGACGTCACGATCGTCGCCCCGCTCACCAACCAGAGCGGTACGGGTACGAAGATGACGAGCGCCCCCACGATCACGGTGAAACACCCCGAGCCGAAGGTCTGGGCCGTCGACGGCACTCCGGGCGACTCCGTCGCCTTCGGCCTGGCCGAGGTCTTCGCCGGTGACGCCCCCGACCTGGTCGTCTCCGGCACCAACTTCGGCCCGAACGTGGCCGGGCTCGCCACCCACTCCGGTACGGTCGGCGGCGCCGTCGCCGCGCTGGAGCACGGCGTGCCCGCCATCGCCCTGAGCACCGGCGGCGTGGCCGCGCCCGACCCGGTCACCACGGTCAACGCCATGGGTCCCACCCTGGACTTCGCGGTCAAGCTGATCGACCGACTGCGCGTGCGGGCCCGGTCGGGCCCGCTGCTGCCCCGGGGCGTCGGCCTCAACGTCAACCACCCCGTCGTCGGCGCCGACGGCAAGGGCACGGCCGCCGGGGTGGCCGCGACGTTCCAGGACCCGCAGACCCTCCTCGAACCGGACTTCACCGACGCGGGCGACGGCACCTGGAAGGTCGCCGTGAAGGTGGACCTGCGGCCCGCGGCCAAGGGCGGCGACGTGGAGGCCGTGAGCGCCGGCCGGATCGCCGTCAGCCCGATGAACGCCGACTGGAACACCGGCCCGGCCGACCACGCCGTGACCTCTGCCCTGGTCTCCGGGCTCCGCCCGTGAACCGCCGGCCGGGCGTCCTGCTCGGCGCGGCCCTCGCGCTGGCGGCCCTGCTCGGCTCCGCCCTGCCGGCGACGGCGGCGCCGTCCGGCGGATCGCCCCGCCCGGTGGTCACCGTCGCCCAAGGCGCCCTGCGCGGGCAGTCGCGCGACGGGGCGCAGGAGTTCCTCGGCGTCCCCTACGCCGCTCCCCCGGTCGGGGAGGCCCGGCTGCGGACGCCTACGCCGCCGCCCCGGTGGCACGGGACGCGGGAGGCCTCCCGGCAGGCGCCGGCGTGCCTGCAGTTCTCGCCGTTCGGCCTGAGCGATCCGGGGGCCGTCAGCGAGGATTGTCTGTACCTGGACGTGTACCGGCCCCGCGGCGCCCGCCCCGGAGCCCGGCTCCCGGTGATCTTCTGGATGCACGGGGGCGCGTACAGCCAGGGCACGGGAACCCAGTTCGGCGGGCGCACCATGGCCGATCTCACCGGGAGCGTCGTGGTGAGCATCAACTACCGCCTGGGACAGCTGGGTTATCTGGCCCTGCCGGAGCTGCGCCGACGGGGTGAGGGGGGCTCCGGATCCTTCGGGCTGATGGACCAGCTGGCGGCGCTGCGGTGGACCCGGGAGAACATCGGCGCCTTCGGCGGGGATCCGGGCGGCGTCACGGTGTCCGGGCAGTCCGCGGGCAGCGGTTCGGTCTGCGCGCTGCTGGCCGCCCCTTCGGCCGCGGGCCTGTTCCACCGGGCCGTGCTGCAGAGCGGGCCGTGCACCTTGCTGCGTACGCCGGACAGCGCGGCGGCCGAGGCGCAGGCCCGTGCCTTCGCCTCCCGGGTGGGGTGCAGCGCGCCCGCCGAGGTCGCCGGCTGTCTGCGCGCCGTCTCGGGAGCGGCGCTGGTCGAGGCGGCCCGTACGCTGCCCACCTCGGGTCCGGCGTCGGGTGACGGGCTGCTGCCGGTCGAGCCCGCCCGGGCCATCGGGAGCGGGGCGTGGAACAAGGTGCCGGTGCTGATCGGGAGCACCCGTGCGGAGGCCCGGTTCTTCGTCGCCCTGACGCAGCCGCACCTGACGGCGGAGCAGTACGCGGCGCAGGTCCTGGCCGGGTACGGGGCGGCGGGACCGGAGGTGCTCGCCCGCTACCCGGTCGCGGACCACGGCTCGCCCTATCTGGCGCTGTCGGCCCTGCTGACGGACTCGACCTTCGCCTGCCACACGGCGTGGACGGCGCAGCTCTTCGCGTCCCAAGTGCCGACGTACGTCTACGAGTTCGACGATCCGCGGTCGCCGACGCTGGCGGGGGCGCAGGTCCCGGGCCTGGACGAGTCGAACGCGCACAGTGCCGAGCTGGCCTATCTGTACGACTTCACCATGGGCGATCGCCCGCTGACCCCGGTGCAGACGGCGCTCGGGAACCGGATGAAGCGCTACTGGGCCGCCTTCGCACGCTTCGGCGTCCCCGCCGTCCCGGGTCAGACCCCGTGGCCGGCGGCCGGCGCCGGCGCCGACGCCGGTACGGTCTTCACCCTCGATCCGGTGGCGACCCGTACGGTCACCTCGTTCGGGGCGGACCATCAGTGCGCGTTCTGGCGGACCCAGCCGCCCGCCCGCCTCTGAGCGGGCGGGCCCGCGGGCCCCGGCCCCCGGGCCGGGGCCCGTACGGCTCAGGCCGCGCCGGTGCGGGCGGCGCTCCGCAGGCGACGGCTGCGCCGCAGCGCGACGGCCGACGCCGCCAGGGCCACCAGGACGGCCGCCACCGTCAGGAGCCAGACCGGGACGCCCCCGACGGTGAGCAGTTCATTGCGGTAGACCGCCCGGCGGTAGGGGGTGTCCTCGGCGGTGGCGCGCAGTTCGTGGTCGCCGTCGATGCGGCCGGGCTCCGGGAACTCCTGGTCGATCGCCGTGAGGAACACCGGTGCGCCGCCCGCCAGGTCCGCGAGCGGGCCGTGGTCCGGGTCGATGGTGCCGGCGAAGGTCACCTTCGGCGCGGATCCGCCGATCCGGGTGGCGGGCTCCATGCGGTGGTCGGCCAGCACGTACAGGCCGAGTGACTGCGGGGTCTTCGCCATCCGGGAGAGCCGCATCGGGTAGACGAGCCGGTCGCTGTCGAAGCGGATCCTCAGCGGGTCCAGTTCGCCGCGCAGCACCTTGCCCTCCTGGCGGGGGGCGAGGCGTACCGCGACGTACTCCCACTTCTGGTCCACGTACGGCTTGACCTCGGTGGCGAGCCGGTCGGACAGCGTGAATCCGTTGCTCTCCAGCCAGCCCTTCAGGGCGTCCGGGTCGGTGGCGGTCAGGCGCGCCACGTCGAAGTCGCCGAGCTGTTCGCGGCCGACGACGCCGACGGCCGGTGCGCCGGGGGCCAGGGGGGCGGCGCCGGCGCCGTCGCTCATGCCGGAGGAGAAGGGCCAGTCGTGGTCGCGCGGCCAGAAGTAGTGGCGCGTCCTGCGCTCGGGCCGGGTCAGGTCCCGCAGCTCGCCGAACATGCGGCCGTCCCCCAGGTCGACGGTCGCGCGCCCCGGCACGGGCATGATCCAGGCGGCCCGTGGCGCGTCCCCGCCGACGGTGAAGCGCATGACGATCTGTTCGGTGCGGCCGTCCCAGCGCACGACGGACGTCTCGCGGTCGACGCCGATCCGGGTCCGGGCGTCGGTGACCATGGCCCCGCACCCGCAGGCGTAGGCGGGGTTGGCCAGGGCGCCCACCTGGGTCGCGAGCAGGGCGAACAGGAGCGTCAGGATTCTTCGTTTCATCCACACGGGGTCTCAGACGGCGGCTCCCGTGATCCGGTTCCTCGCCGATCTCCCGAGCCGGCGCCCTGCGCTGCCGCTGTATCGTCCCCGTCGGTACGGTGAGCCGCTGAACGGGCATGAGGGACCTCCGATGATCGATGTGCAACGGCTGCGCGTGCTGCGGGCGGTCGCCGAGCACGGCAGCTTCAACAAGGCGGCCGGGGCGCTGCTCCTGACTCCGTCGGCCGTGTCGCAGCACATCGCGGCGCTGGAGCGCACGCTCGGCCACCCGGTGGCGGTGCGCAGTACGCGCGGGGTCACGCTCACGGAGCCGGGCCGGCTGCTGGTGGAGGCGGCGGAGGCGATCTCCGCGGAGCTGGACCAGGTGCGCCATGCCATCGACCGGCTCACGGCGCAGCGGCCGCGCCTCACGCTCGCCACGTTCACCAGTGGCGGCCGGCACCTGCTACCCGAGGCGCTGGCACGGTTCGTGGGCGCGCATCCGGAGGTGGAGCTGACGGTGCGGGAGTGCGAGCCGGAGGACGCCGTGCCGATGGTGCGCGGCGGCGCGGCCGACCTCGCGCTGGCCTACCACTTCGACGGGCCGCCGCCCGTGCGTCCGGGCGAGCGGCCGGGGCTCGACTGGGCGTCGCTGATGGAGGATCCGCTGTGGCTGGCCCTGCCGCGCGGCCACCGCCTCGCGGACCGCTCCTCGATCGCCCTGGCCGAGCTCTCCGACGACCGGTGGGTGCTGGGCTGCCTCAAGACGGAGGCGTTCCTGCGCCGTTACGCGCGGCTCGCCGGCTTCGACCTGCGGGTGGCCGCCTCCACCACCGACTACTTCTTCGCCCAGACGCTGGTCGCGGCGGGCGTGGGGGTCTCCCTGGTCCCGCAGGTCTCGCTGTCCCCGGCCCCGGGCTGCGCCGCCATCCCCGTCGAACCCCCGCGCCCGGCCCGGCACTTCGGCCTGGTCCTGCCCCGGCAGCGGCGTGCGACGCCCCTGGCCACAGCCATGGCCGAGGCCCTGACCGCGGCCGCCGCCACGACGCGGACCGAAGCCGGGCCGTGATGACCGAGGGGGGACCCGGTCACCCCGCGGGCTCCGGGCGTACCGCACGGGACGAGGACGTGACCGCGCCCGGGGTCACCAGTCCCGTCTCGTAGGCGAGGATCACGGCCTGGGCCCGGTCGCGCAACGACAACTTGGCGAAGATGCGGGCCACATGCGTCTTCACGGTGGCCTCGCTGAGCGTCAGCTCCCGCGCCAGTTCGGCGTTGGAGCGGCCGTGCCCCATCAGGGTCAGCACCTCGCGCTCGCGCGGGGTCAGCGCCGCCAGCTCCTGGTGCGCGGCCGCCGTGGTGGTGCGGTCCGGCGCGGGCGCCGCCGGGGCGCAGCGTTCCACCAGACGGCGGGTGATCGAGGGGGAGAGCAGCGCGTCGCCCGTGCTGACCAGGCGCACCGCGGCCGCGAGGTGTGCGGGGGTGACGTCCTTGAGCAGGAAGCCGCTGGCGCCGGCCGCGAGGGCGGCGTACACGTACTGGTCGAGGTCGAAGGTGGTCAGCATGATCACCCGGCAGCCGGGGACTTCGGCGAGGATGCGCCGAGCGGCTTCGAGGCCGTCCATGTTCGGCATGCGGATGTCGAGCAGGACGACGTCGGGGCGCAGTCGGCGCACCGCAGCGACGGCCTCCACCCCGTCGGCGGCCACGCCGACCACGTCGATCCCGCGCGCCGTCAGGATCAGCCGGAATCCGGTGCGGACGAGGTCCTGGTCGTCGGCGATCACCACGCGGGGCGCCGGCGCGGAGGGCGCCGGGTCCGGGGCCGTGCTCACGGCCGGTCCAGGGGGAGGCGGGCGCGCACCCGGTAGCCGCCGCCGAGGCGGCGGCGTGCGTCGAGGTCCCCGCCGTAGACGGCGACGCGCTCGCGCAGGCCGAGCAGGCCGCGCCGGGCGCCGTCCGCCTTGGGCGAGGGCCGGTCCGGTCGCCGCTCCCCCGGCGAACCCAGCACGCTGGGGCCGCCGTTGAGCACCTCCACCCGCAACGCGTGTTCCGCGTACCGCACGGTCACCTGGGTCCTGCCTCCGTCTCCGTGTTTGAGCGCGTTCGTCAGCGCCTCCTGGATGATCCGGTACGCCGTGACGTCGATCCCGGCCGGGAGCGGGCGCGGGTCCCCGGATATCCGCACCTCCACCGGCAGCCCCGCGAAGGCGAACCTGTCGATCAGCGGGCTCAGCCTGCCGAGGCCCGGCTGCGGTGACAGCCGAGGGGCCGGCTGAGGTGCCGGCCGTACGGAGGGCGTCGCCGCCCCGGCCCCTTCTCCGGCCCCGGCCCCGGCCCCGTACGGCTCGTCCGCGCCGTCCTGGGCGGGCGCGAGCAGGCCCAGCAGGTGCCGCAGCTCGGTCATCGTGTTGCGCCCGGCCGTCTCCACGGCGCCCATCGCCGCCGCGGCCTCCTCGGGCAGGGTGGTGAGCACCTCGCGGGCGGCCCCGGCCTGGACCACCATCAGGCTCACGTTGTGGCTGACGATGTCGTGGAGCTCGGCCGCGATCCTGGCCCGCTCGGCGTCCACGGCGGTACGGGCCGCGCTCTCCCGCTCCCGTTCCATCAGCCAGGCGCGCTCCCCCATCGCCGCCCGGTGGCCGCGCCGGGCGCGCACAAGCGCCACGCCCAGCCCGCCGGCCACGGCCGCGGACACGCAGGCCGCGGCCACGGCGATGATCAACGCCATCCTGAACTCCCCTTCCCCCGTGACCTGGTGTCATTCTGCCGGACGGGTCGCGTACATCCCCGGGATGACCTGCCCGGGCGGTTACATCCGGTGGCTGACGCCCCGTACGCGGACCCCGCTTTAGGTTCGGGTCATGACAATCCCTCACGACAGTACGCGGCAGGTCGTCGTACGGCTGGACGGCGTGTCCAAGGAGTACGGCGACGCGCGGGCCCTGGACGGCCTGTCGCTGGAGATCCGGGCCGGGGACGCGGTGGCCGTGATGGGCCCCTCCGGCTGCGGCAAATCCACCCTGCTCAACATGGTGGCCGGTCTGGACCGGCCGACCTCGGGCACCGTGGAGGTGCGGGGCCAGGACCTGGGGAAGCTCGGCGAGACCGGCCTGGCGCTGTTCCGGCGCCGCAACATCGGCATGATCTTCCAGTTCTTCAACCTCATCGACGATCTGCCGGCCTTGGACAACGTGGCCCTGGCCGCCCAGCTGACCGGCACCTCGGCCCGGCAGGCGCGCCGCCGCGCCCTGGAGCTCCTGGACGAACTGGGCGTCGCCGACCGCCGCAACAGCTACCCGGCAACGCTCAGCGGCGGTGAACGCCAACGGGTGGCGGTAGCGCGGGCGTTGATGAACCGGCCCGCCCTGCTGCTGGCCGACGAGCCGACCGGAGCCCTCGACAGCCGTTCCGGTGAGCAGGTGATGGACCTGCTCATCGACCTCAACCAGATCGGCCAGACCCTGCTGATCGTCACGCACGACCCGCAGTTGGCCACGCGGTGCGCCAGCCGCTTGGTCGAGGTCGCCGACGGCCGGGTCGCCCGCGAGAGCGCGCTGGAGGCGACGGCGTGAGCGCCGTGTGGCGGGCCTCGCGCGCTGCCGTCAGGCGCCGCCGGATCCAGACCGTCGTCATCGGGCTCGTCGTGCTCTGCTCCACCACGACCGTCCTGCTCGCACTGGCCCTGCTCGCCGCGAGCTCCGGCCCCTTCGACACCGCGTACGCCGCCCAGCGCGGCGCGCACACCGTGGCGGTCTTCGACACGACGAAGGTCTCGCCGCAGCAGCTGGCGGGGACCGCCGGGCGGCCCGGTGTGGAGGCCGCCGCGGGGCCGTTCGGCCGGACCGTCCTGGAGGTGCCCGACGGCTGGCTCGGGCACCCGGCCGGCGCCCTCACCGTGGTGGGCCGCGCCGACCCGGCGGGCCCGGTGGACCGCGTCGAGATCCTGCACGGGCGGTGGGCCACGGCTCCCGGCGAGCTCGTCGTCAACTGGTCCTACGACGGCTCGCCCTACCCGGAGCTGCTGGGAACGAAGCTGGCCTCCCCCGGCGGGCCGGAGCTGACCGTCGTCGGGTTCGCCGCCAGCATGAGCCAGTCCGCCGGCGCGTGGGTCTCACCCGAGCAGATGGCCGCACTGCATCCGTCCAGCGCCCAGATGCTCTACCGGTTCACGGACCCGTCCACGAAAGCGCGGCTGAGCTCGGCACTGGCCGCGGCCACGGCCGGTCTGCCCGAGGGATCCCTGACCAGCGCGCAGACCCACCTGACCCTGAAGCAGGCCTTCTCGGCCCTGGCGGACGCCTATCTCCCCTTCATGACGCTCTTCGGCGTCCTCGGGCTCCTCGTGTCCGTCCTGATCGTCGGGAACGTGGTCAGCGGGGCGGTCGTCTCCGGCTACCGGCACATCGGCGTGCTCAAGTCCCTGGGCTTCACCCCGAACCAGGTGGTCGCGGTCTACCTGACGATGATGTCCGTACCCGCCGTCGTCGGCTCGGTCCTCGGCACCCTGCTCGGCGGCGCGCTGGCCGAGCCCATCCTGAAGGTCGCCTTCTCCGGCATCGAGACGGGCCGGGCGTCCCTCGGCGTCGCCCCGTGGGTGCCCGCCGTCTGCCTGCTGGGGATGCCCGCCCTCGTCCTGCTCGCGGCGCTGGTCCCCGCGCTGCGGGCGCACCGGATGTCGGCGGCCCGGGCGCTCAGCGCGGGCGGCGGCGCCCGCACGGGGCGCGGACTGCGCGTCCAGCGCATGCTGGCGTCCGTGCCGCTGCCGCGCCCGGTCAGCCTGGGCCTGGGCCAGCCGTTCGCCCGCCCCGGCCGCACCCTGCTGACCATGGCGGCCGTCGTCCTCGGGGTGACCACCGTGACCCTCGCGACCGGGCTGACCAGCACGATGCTCGCGCTCGGCAACGCCGGCCGCGGTGACGGCGGCCCCGCGGTGAAGGTGGAGGCGGACCACCGCCGGCCTGGTGCCCGGCTCAGCGACGCCCAGATCGAGGAGCGGCTGCGGTCGCTGCCCGGTGTGAGGAGCGTACGGGCCCGTGGGCTGGCCCAGGTCGGCCTGGGCGGGCAGACCCAGCCCGCCTTCGCCGACTTCTACCGGGGGGACGGCCCCGCCTACGCCTTCACCGTCGCCAAGGGCCGCTTGCCGGACGGGCCCGGGGAGATCGCGGCCGGACCCGCGTTCCTGACCGAGCGCGGACTGGGGCTCGGCGACCGGGTCACCCTGCACCTGAACGGCGCCGAGGTCTCCGTGACCGTCGTGGGGCAACTCGTCTCGGGCGACGCCCGCGCCCTGCAGGCCGGCTGGCCGACCTACGAGGCGCTCGTACCGGACGCCCGAGCCGTCGAATATGCGGTACGGCTGGCTCCCGGCGCCGACGCCCGGGCCTACGCGGCGGCGGTCGAGGCGGCCGACCCCGGGCTCAGCGCGACGGTGGGGACCTCCCAGAACGCGGCCACCACCACCGTCGTCGGTTTCTCGACCGTCTTCACGGTCCTGCTGACGGTCGTCGCCGCGCTCGGCGTCTTCAACACCGTGCTCCTCAACACCCGCGAGCGCCGACGGGACCTCGGCATGCTCAAGTCCATCGGAATGACACCCCGGCAGGTGATGGCCATGACCGTGACCTCGGTCGCCGGGCTCGGCGTGGCCGGGGGTCTGCTGGGCATCCCGCTCGGGGTCGCGGCCCACCGGCTGGTCGTCGACCACGTCGGGGTGGTCGACTTCCCCGAGTCGATGAAGGACGTGTGGCACGTGCCCCAGCTGGCCGCGATGCTGCTGGCTGGAGTCGCGATCGCCGTCCTGGGTGCGCTGGTCCCGGCCCGGTCGGCGGCCCGGATGACCATCGCGGCGGCCCTGCACACCGAGTAGGGCCCTCGCTCCCGGCTCACCGTCACTTCCCCGGGCCGGGGGTCGTTAGGCGCCTGGGGGTTGACTCGGGGGCGAAGGGATGACGGAATGCGGCAGTTTCCTCTGGAGATGCACCACGTGGCGCCCGGCCGGGTGGTCGAGTGGCGGCTCAGGTCCACGGCGGCGGCGGAGGCCGGCGGCGCGGGTGACCCGGCGAGCAGGAAGGCGTCCTTCAACCAGGACAAGCACTTCACCGTCGCCGAGGAGAGCCGGGCCGCCGACGACCCCGTCGCGTCCTGGGTCGCGGTCACCTTCGAGGTGACCGGCCCGCTGGACGAACAGGCGCTGTCACAGGCGCTGTTGTCCTTCGTTCAGCGGCACGAGGTCCTGCGGTGCGCGTTCCGCCGGCTGGCCGGGGAGCTGGCGTGCGAGCCCTTCGACCCCGCCGAACTCGCCCTCGACCCCGAGCAGGTGGGCACCTTCGAGACGGCGGACCTGCTGCGCGACTTCCTCGTCGACCGGTTCAAGCGGAGCATCGACACGCTCTCCTGGCCGCTGTTCATCATGGGCGCGGTGGTCCGCGAGGACTCGGCGACGGTCTACCTCGCCTTCGACCACATCGTGTGCGACGGCATGTCGATGCCGATCGTCGCCCGCGACGTCCTGACCGCGTACGAGGGCCTGTGCGGCGGTGAGGGCGTCGAACTGCCGCCCGCCCCCAGCTACCTGGACTTCGCCGACGAGCAGCGGCGCCGCTACCTCTCCATCGACGTACAGGACGAACGCCTGGGCTACTGGAAGGATTTCATCGCGCGGGGCGGCGGTTTCTTCCCCAAGTTCCCGCTCGACCTCGGTGTCGAGCCGGACCGGATGTACCCGATCGTCAACGAGGGCTCGATGCTGCTGGACGCGGCCGAGGCCGAGGTGTTCGAGAAGACCTGTGTGGCGGTCGGCGGCAAGCCGTTCATGGGGGTGCTCGGGTCGGTCGCCGTGTGTCTGCGCGAGGCCGGCGGGCCCGGCGTGTACCGGGGCCTCATGCCGGTCAGCGAGCGCGGCCGGGGCACCTGGGCGCATTCGGTGGGATGGTTCGTCAACACGATGCCCATCGAGTTCGACGCCTCGCCCGGCCGGGACTTCGCCCAGGTGATGGCGGGGGTGCGGGCCGGCTTCACCGAGATGATCTCCCACGTCGACGTGCCGTTCGTCCGGGCCTGGGAACTGCTGGCGCCCGAGGAGTTCGCCGCCCGCTCCTGGCCGTACCCGGTGAACTTCTTCTCGTACATCGACATGCGCAGGTGCCCGGGCGCCGAACGCCACGACGAGTGGCAGCCCGCCACCCACGTGTGGTCGGCGCGCGCGAACGGTGCCTGTTCGTGGTTCCACCGGGACGCGGAGGGCCTGCACATGAACTCCCTCTACGTCGACACCCCGGCCGCCCGCGCGACCATGACCGACTTCCAGGATGCGCTGCGCCGGACGGTCCAGAACGTCGCCCGCTCCGGCGGCTTCGGCGGGACCGTCGCCCTGCCCCCGCCGCGGCGGCCCGTCGGGACCCCGCTGGACGTGGCCGCGTACGCCCGCCGGCGCTGACGGGGCCGGGTTCAGAGGCGGGCCGCGCGGCGCAGGAGGAGGGAGCGCTCCCGCGCGTTGCGGGTGAGGGAGGCCGCCCGCTCGAACTCCGCGCGGGCCTCCTCGGGCCGGCCGAGGCGCTCCAGCAGGTCCCCCCGCACACTGGGCAGCAAGTGGTAGGCGCGCAGGGCCGGTTCGTCGGCGAGCGCGTCGACCAGCGGCAGCGCCGCCTGCGGTCCCTCGGCCATGGAGACGGCGACCGCCCGGTTGAGCTCGACCACGGGTGACGGGACCAGCAGGACGAGCCGCCCGTACAGTGCGGCGATCCTCGGCCAGTCCGTGTCCTCGTAGCGGACGGCGGCGGCGTGGCAGCCGGCGATCGCGGCCTGGAGGGAGTACGGGCCGCTGCCCGCGCGGGCCATGGCGCGGGCGCCGCGGGCGATGAGCATGCGGTTCCACCGGGCCCGGTTCTGGTCGGCCAGCAGCACCGGCTCCCCGTCGGGTCCGGTGCGGGTGGCCGTCCGGGACGCCTGGAACTCCAGGAGCGCGGCGAGGCCGTGCACCTCGGGCTCCTCGGGCATGAGGCCGGTGAGGACGCGGGCGAGGCGCAGGGCGTCCTCGCACAGGGCGGGGCGGAGGAGGTCGTCGCCGGTGGTGGCCGCGTAGCCCTCGTTGAAGACGAGGTAGATGACCTCCAGGACCGAGGAGAGCCGGGCCTCGCGGTCGGCGCCGTACGGGACTTCGAAGGGCACCCCGGCCTTGGCCAGGGTGCGCTTCGCCCGGACGATGCGCTGGGCGACGGTCGCCTCGGAGGTGAGGAAGGCGCGGGCGATCTCCTGGGTGGTGAGCCCGCCCATGAGGCGCAGGGTGAGCGCGATGCGGGCCTCGGTGGCCAGCACGGGGTGGCAGGAGGTGAAGATCAGGCGCAGCAGGTCGTCGTCGATGTCCTCGGGGTCCGCCGGTTCGGGCGGCGGCGGGGCGTCCTCCAGGCTCCGGCCGACTTCCGCCAGCTTGCGCGCGTACGTCTCCTTGCGGCGGACGAGGTCGATCGCGCGGTGCTTGGCGGTGGCCATGAGCCAGGCGCCCGGCCGGTCGGGCACACCGGTCTGCGGCCACTGTTCGAGAGCGGCGACGAGGGCGTCCTGGGCGAGCTCCTCGGCGATGCCGACGTCCCGCACGATCCGGGCGACACCGGCGATGATCCGCGCGGACTCGATCCTGAACACCGCTTCGACCGCTTGGGCCGCATTGACTGCCGTCACGGCCACCCATCAGAGCAGCCGTGACGGGGCAGGGCAAACGCGGCGCGGTGGGGGCGCGGGCCCGGGCCCCGCGTGGGGGCCCGGGGGCCGGGGCCCGGGGGCTCCGGGCCGGCGTCACATCTCCTGGATCTCCCGGACCTCGGCGCTGACGTTCCACTCCGCCGGGTGGATCTCAAGGAACCGCCGGGTCCACTCCAGGGCCTCGGCCTTGTCCTTGCACTGGGTCAGGGAGTAGCCGCCGACGACCTCCCTGGTCTCGGTGAAGGGGCCGTCGGTGTAGCTGATCTTCCCGCCGGACCAGCTGACCCTGGTCCCCTCGGAGGTGGGCAGGAGCCCGGCCGTGTCGAGCATGACGCCGGCCTTGGTGATCTCCTCCAAGAGAGCGCCCATGCGCTGCTCGAACTCGGGCGGGAACGCGGTGTCGGCGGGGAGGTCCTGCTCGTTGATGCGGATCATCGTCAGGAAGCGCGGCATGGTGACTCCTCGGTCGGAGGGCGGGGACCCTCCCCGCCTCTCACCCCTGCGTCGAACGGGAGACGCCCGGATCGACAGCTCCCCGGAAGATTCTTCGAAGAATCCCGCGGGGCGGCCAGCCGACGCTCCGGCCCCGGCCCCGCCGGGCGGTCGGCGGCCGTCGCCGAGGCGGTCAGCGACTGTCGCCGGTCCAGTCCCAGCGGCCCGGGTCCTGCGCACGGCGCCGGTAGTGGGCCCGGCCCCCCGCCCCGTAGCGCCCTATCTCCGTGGGGAGCCTGGCCTCCTCGGTGAGCTGGCGCGCGCTCCAGCCGGTGACGTCCAGGAGGAGCCCGTCGAGCGGTCCCCCGACCAGCTCGCCGTATACGTGGCCGGGGCGCGGGCCGGGGTCGGGGTCCTCGTGGTCGGCGCCGTAGACCCGGCGCCGGAGCATCCTGTCGTCCATGCGGCTCAGGTTCGCAGGCCCCACTGACATTGCGGCGATGATGGGGCCGCCCTCGCCACCGCGGGGGCGCACGAGCGAGGAGGGACGCGCATGGCACGTCGGGTGCACCAGCCACTGGAGGACCAGGAGTTCGACTTCATCCTGTCGATGACGACCGGGCCCGTGCTCGCCTACTTCTGCGGCAGCTGGCCGAAGGCCGTGGAGGCGTGCCGCGCCATGGACGCGGTCGTCGGCGAGCTGGCGCAGGAGTACGGGACGCGGTTCACCGCCGTCCGCACCGACATGACCCGGTGCCCCGGGACGACCCGGCGCTACGGGGTGACGAGCGCGCCGACCGCGGTGCTGGTCAAGGACGGCGAGGCGGTCGCGAGCCAGGCCGGTCCGATGACGCGCGAGGAGTTCCGGGCGTTCCTGGACGCCCACCTCTGAGCCGGGCGTTCTCGGCGCCCCCCTCGGAGCCGGGCCGCGCGCGACTTCCCGTACAGTTGTCCAGGAACTTCCCGGACAGCTGTCCAGGAAGTGCCGTCCGGCAGCCCCCGCGCGAAGGAGACGTCCATGCACACGGTCGCTCAGATCCTCATCGGCCTCGTGGCCGCGCTCCACGTGTACATCCTGGTCCTGGAGATGTTCCTGTGGCAGCGGCCGCCCGGCCGCGCCCTGTCCGGCTTCGACGCCGAGACCGCCCGCCGCACCGCGCCCCTCGCCGCGAACCAGGGCCTCTACAACGGCTTCCTCGCCGCCGGCCTGATCTGGGGGCTGGTCATCGACTCGCTCGCCACGCAGCTCTTCTTCCTGATCTGCGTGGTCGTCGCCGGGGTGTACGGGGCCGCGACCGCGAACCGCCGGATCCTGGTCGCCCAGGCCCTGCCCGGCGCCCTCGCCCTCGGCGCGGCCCTGCTGGCCGGATGAGCCCGCAGGATCCCCGGACGGCCCGGACCAAGGAGCGGCTGCGCCAGAGCCTGCTCGCCGAGTGCACCGGCCGGCCGCTCGCCGCCGTCAGCGTCTCGGCGGTGGTCCGGCGGGCCGGGGTCGGCCGCGCCACGTTCTACCTGCACTACGAGGACCTCACGGCCCTCGCAGTCGACGCCTGCGCCGATGTGGTGCACGCGGCGATCGACGCGCTGCACGCCTGGCAGACCGGCCCCGCGGCGCGCGCCCCGACCCGGCCCCCCGCCGCGCTGGCCGAGTTCCTGGCGGGCGCCGCCGACCGGGCCCCGCTCTACCGCACCCTGCTCCTCGCGGGCGGCGGCGGCCCCCTCGGTGACCGCCTCCACCGGGAGCTGCGCGCCCGCGCGCGCGCCGAACGCGAGGCGGTGGGCGCCCCGCACGCCGAGGTGGTCGCCTCGGCGGTGGCCGCCACCTTCACCGGCGTCCTCGCGGACTGGCTGCACGGGGAGGTCCCGGGGGATCCGGTCGAGGTCGCGGAACTGCTGTGGCCGCTGATCCTGGCCCTGCACCGCGCGATCGGGCGGGTGTAGGGCGCTCTCGCCAGGTGCCGGAACGCGCGAAACCCCGCCGGGCGGACCGGCGGGGGTTCGGGTTCGGCTCACGGACTTAGGCCGTGAAGCGGTCCTACCCGAGGGTGACCACCCGCTCGGCCTGGGGGCCCTTGGGGCCTTGGGTGACCTGGTACTCGACCTTCGCGCCCTCGTCCAAGGACTTGAAGCCGCTGGACTCGATCGCGGAGAAGTGCACGAACACGTCAGGGCCGCCGTCGTCCTGCTGGATGAAGCCGAACCCCTTCTCCGAGTTGAACCACTTCACGGTGCCTGTTGCCATCTGGCTGATCCTTCTCAACGTTCCACTGCGGGCCGCACACGCGGCCGTCTCGATCCTGCCCAACGCTCCCCCACAGCACACGCTGGACGCGGCCAACCGGGGCGCGGCGCGCTATCGAACTTCTGGCCGCCTTGTCCGCGAAAAGGGGGAGCGGCGGTGGGGCCAGGGGCTTCACGCGCCGCTGTCCGCCACGGGCAGCGGGGCGACGGGCCGGGGCCGGGGGGCCGCCGCCGCGGCGGCCCCCCGCGGTCCGCCGGCCCGGCAGCCCAGGCAGCCGGCGTGGCCCGAGTGGGCGACGGTGTCGCGCACGCGCCAGTCCCAGTCGGCCTGCGGCCGGGGCCCGCTCGGCTTCCCCCAGCCGGCGAGGTGGAGCAGCCAGGTGGTGAGCCCGGCCAGGGCGACGACGCCGAGGCCGATCACGATGCCGGGCAGCCATGCCGTGCAGAAGGCCACGCCCGCTCCGGCGAAGCCCAGCAGGGCCAGGGTGGTGCCGGTCCAGCCGGCCACCGTGTGGCCGAGGTCGACGTGGCCGTGGGCGCTCATGGGTTCTCCCTGTTCGTACGGACGGCAGTCGGCAGTAGGCTCGGAGAAGGAGTTCATTTATCTCACGAGCTAAGTAACTTAGATGCTAAGGAGTATGTCCGTGGAGGGCAAGCCCCGCCCCCCGGCCACCGCCGCGGAGGCCATGTCGCGCATGGACCAGTACGTCGCCCTGGGCATCGTCGGCCAGCAGGAGGTGGCGCAGCGGCTCGGGCTCAACGTCACCGACCTGACCTGCCTGGGCCACATCCTGGGCGCCGGTGACACCCCCCTGGCCGCCGGTGACCTCGCCGAACTGGTCGACCTGACCACCGGCGCCGTCACCGGGGTCCTCAACCGCCTCGAACGCGCCGGGTACGCCCGGCGCCGGCCCGACCCCGCCGACCGGCGGCGCGTACGGGTGGTGGCCGAGCCCGAGGCCGCCGCCCGGGTCGTCGCGGTCTACCAGCCGTTCTACGACCGGCTCGGCGCCCTGTTCGCCGATTACACCCCCGATGAGATCGCCGTGATCGCCGACTGGTTCGGGCGCGCCGCGGTCGAGGTCCGCGCCCATTGCGCGCAGGTGCGCTCGGGGGCCCTGCCCGAAACGGGCGCCGGGGAGGCGTAGGCCCCGCTGGTACCATGGGCGGTTGACCATCTCTCGCGTTCTGCGTCTCGCGTTTGCATCTCGAAAGGTCCTGCATGAGGAACCCGTCAGCTCATGGCCGCTTCGGTGTGAAGGGCGGTGCCAAGGCCGGAGCCAAGTCCGGCGGCAAGACCCCCCGGACCCTGGGCCCGCAGGGTGAGTTCACGATGCACCAGCCGAAGGTGCCGGCGCTGGCGCCGGTGCAGTCGTTCTCGGAGCTGGACCTGCCCCATGAGCTGGTGACGACCATGGCCGAGCTGGCGGTGACGGAGCCGTTCCCGATCCAGGCCGCGACCCTGCCGAACGCCCTGGCCGGGCGGGACGTCCTGGGCCGCGCGCAGACCGGCTCGGGCAAGACCCTCGCCTTCGGCCTGGCCCTGCTGGCCCGTACCGCGGGCCAGCAGGCGGACCCGAAGCGCCCGCTGGCGCTGATCCTCGTACCGACGCGCGAGCTGGCGCAGCAGGTCACCGAGGCGCTGGACCCGTACGCGGCGGCCCTGAAGCTGCGGATGGTCACCGTGGTCGGCGGACTGTCCATCGGCCGGCAGGTCAGCACGCTGCGCACCGGCGCCGAGGTCGTCGTGGCCACCCCCGGGCGGCTCAGCGACCTGGTCGGGCGCCGGGACGTCCACCTGGAGCGCGTGAAGATCACCGTGCTCGACGAGGCCGACCAGATGTGCGACATGGGCTTCATGCCGCAGGTCACGGAGATCCTCGACCAGGTGCACCACGCCGGGCAGCGGATGCTGTTCTCGGCGACGCTGGACCGCAACGTGGACCAGCTGGTCCGGACGTACCTCAAGGACCCGGTCTCGCACTCCGTCGACCCGCAGGCGGGCGCGGTGACCACGATGGACCACCACGTGCTGCACATCCACGCGGCCGACAAGATCTCCGCGGCGACCGAGATCGCGGCCCGCGACAACCGGGTGCTGATGTTCCTCGACACCAAGCACGGGGTCGACCAGTTCGTGAAGCACCTGCGCGCCATGGGCGTACGGGCGGAGGGCCTGCACAGCGGCAAGTCGCAGCCGCAGCGCACCCGCACCCTGGCCCAGTTCAAGACGGGGGCGGTCACCGTCCTGGTCGCCACGAACGTCGCGGCGCGCGGCATCCACATCGACGACCTCGACCTCGTGGTCAACGTGGACCCGCCCGCCGACCACAAGGACTACCTGCACCGGGGCGGGCGTACCGCCCGGGCGGGCGAGGCCGGCCGGGTCGTCACCCTCGTGACCCCGAACCAGCGCCGGGACATCGTCCGGCTGATGGCGGACGCCCGGATCCGTCCGACGATCACGCAGGTCCGCTCCGGCGAGGCGGCGCTGAGCCGGATCACGGGAGCCAAGGCCGCCCCGGGCGTGCCGCTGGCCGGCTCCGCGCCCACCGACGCCAAGGGCAGGCCCTCGGGGTCGGACCTCGGTTTCCGCGGCATCGGCACCCGGCCCGGGCGGCCGGGGAAGGCCAAGGAGTCCCGCAAGACGACCGAGGCCCGGGCACTCGCCGAGGCCCGCCGCGCGGCCCGGGTGCGCAAGGGCCACTGACGCGCGCTGAGCCCGCCCCGGTCACGGGGCGGGCCCGGACAAGCTCCAGGCTCAGACCGTGGTCCGCCTGCGCAGGCGCCCGGCCGCGGCATTGCGCACGCGGCGGGTACGGGCGTCGCTCGCGAGCAGCCCGAGGGCCTCGTACGAGGTCAGGGACTGGGCGGCGGTGCGCTGGCACCAGTCGGAGGCGGCGACGAGCTCCTCGCGGGACCAGGGCTCGCCCTGGGTGAGGGCCTTGAGCAGGATCCACTCCCGCAGCCGGCGCTCGGGGAAGGCCCGGCCGGTGAGCACGCCGGTCATGGCCCGGGCCCACGCCGGGAACCCCTCGTCGGACAGCAGGCGCGCCGCCCGGCGGTCGAGGTGGGTGACCACCGCGCTCTCCGCCATCACCGGGTCCGGGTCGCGCAGCACGGCGGCGACGGCCGCGGCCTCCGCCTCGGCGCCCCCGCCCGGCGCGAGGGCCAGGGACTCCAGGTGCCGCCCGTAGCGCCAGTGCTCGGGGCGCACGGCGGCGTCGCAGCGGCTCGCCTGGACCGGCACGCCCCCGGCCGCGCCGGTGGCGGCCCGCTGCCTCTCGTTCACTCTCCCCATGACACGCATGACACCCATTGCACACGACCCCCGTGCGGGACCGGCGGCCAGGGTGCCGGTGGCCGGGGTGCCGTCGGCGCGGGCCGGCCGCCCGCCCGGTGTCCGGCGGCCGGCCGGATCAGTCCTCGCGCGGCTCGCGGGTCTCGCCGGTCCCGCCGGTCTCGCCGGTCTCCCGCGTCCGGTGCGCCTCGTAGCCGCCGACCCCCTGGCCGGTGTCGTGTTCCGGTTCCGGCAGCGGAGCCCCGGTCTCCAGCAGGGTCTTGAGGCTCGACGCCAGCATCGGCCAGGCCCGCGCGCACATGCCGATCAGGGTCCCGCCGGGTTCGAAGCCCTCGTGCAGGATGGTCAGCCGCGCGAGGGTGTCGCCGACCGGCTCGATCTCGTACGTCACCTTCGTGCGCCGCTCCTTCGCCAGTTCGGCCCGCAGCTCCTCCCCGATCCCGGCCGCGGCCGCCCACTGCGGGCTGAAGGTGTGCCAGGTGTAGGAGAGCAGGCGGTCGGGGACGCAGTCCAGGACCACCTGCTCGGGGTCACTGGTGCGGGCGCCGCGCTCGACCCAGTCCATCACCGAGCCCACCGCCCAGTCGGTCTCGAAGCTCAGGCCCCAGTACCGGCGGGTGAAGGCGGGCTCGGTGAGTGCCTGCCAGACCCGGGCCGGATCGGCCTGGATGTACACGGTGTAGGTGATCGCGCTGTCGCTCATGGCCCCATGCTGCGGGACCGCGGACCGCGGACGCAGGATTTCCCGGTCACGGGGTCCTCGTGGCAGCGGTCGATCGGCTGGGGCCGGGGCGGGCCCGGGGGCCGGGTCACCAGCGCGCGCCCGCCTCGGGGAGTTCCGTGGCCGGGGTGCGAGGGGCGGCGGGCAGACCCAGGCGCAGGCGGGCGGTGTGGACCGCCGCGAGTTCGTGGCCGCCGGCCGGGCCCCAGTCGCTCAGTTCCCGGACCTGTTCGGGAGTGGCCAGCAGGCGGGCGTACGCCGGGTCCGCCGCCGGGGGCAGAGCGGTGAGGCGGGCCGCGGTGCGGGTGTGGGCGCCTTGCCCGCCGCACCGGTAGCCGAGCGGCGCGGCCGCCGTGACGGCCGCGGCCGTCGGCGGCGGGAGGTGGGCGGCGCCGGTGGCGCGGGCGATCAGGAGCAGGACCCGGCCGTCGGGGGCGAACAGCCAGGCCGAGCGGTCGCGTACGGGCAGCTGCGCGGGGACCGGCCCCGGGTGCCAGGGCTCGCGCTCGGGGATCCGGCGGGTGCGCAGTACGCCGAGCCGGTCGAGGGCCGTCGGCGTGGTGGGCCGGCCGTCCTCCAGCAGGGCCGTGCCGCAGCCGTTGATGCGGGCCCGCAGGGCGGACAGGGCGCGGCGGGCGTCGCCAGGCTCCATCAGGGAGGGCAGCTCCGCCGGTTCCGCGAAGTGGATGCCGGTGATCTCCTGGGCGGGCAGCCGGACGGCGTCGATCCGTTCGGGGGTCCAGGTGCCGCCGTCGTAGACGTGCAGGATCTCGCCGGGGAAGCGCATCTCGGGCGGGAAGCCCGGGGTGTCGGCCGGGATCCAGTCCACGGCGAGGCCGCGAGGGTAGCGGCCGTCGACGCCGAGCTCCTCGCGCAGCTCGCGGGCGGCGGCCGCGGACGGTGCCTCGCCCGCGTCCACGGCGCCGCCGGGGAGCAGCCGGTCGGGGCGGTAGTCGACGCTCTGGACCAGGATCCGGCCGTCGGTGTCGGTGACGAGGACGACGGCCGCGCTCCAGACGACGGCCCGCGAGGCGCCGTACTCCTGCGGGGTCATCCAGGTCCCGTCGCCCTCGTGAGGGCCGGTCCCGTCCCGGGTGGTCGCGGCCAGGGCGGTCGCGCTCTGGTCCGTCGCGCCCTGGTCGATCGCGCCCTGGTCGGTCAGCTGCGGCATCGAACTCCGTTCACCGTGGGTGGACCCGCCGTCTGTGCAACAGCGGGCGCGCCTCCCGGGTTACGGCGGCGCCGGCACCAGGGCCGGCCGACAGCGCTTTGCCGTCCCTATACCTCCTTATTACCTGGTTATGCGGGCCCTGCTACCTTCCCAGGGCGGACTGGCGGCCTGAAAACCGCCGGTCCGACCACGTGACCGGACCGCGGCGCCGGCCCTTGCTCCAGGGCCGGCCGCGGGTCCGGGCCCCCGGTCACCCGTCCGTGTGACGGGTGCGGCTCTCGCGGCGCCGGTACGGCAGGGTGGGCGGATGCAGCTGCGCCGGGCCCTGCCCCTGACCCTCGCCACGCTCGTCCTCATCACCGGATGCGTCACCGTGCATCCCGCCGCCACCCCGCAGGGGCCGCGCCCGGCACCCGCGGCGGCCCGCGCCGAACCCCCGCAACCCCCGCCCGGCGCCCTGCCGTTGGGTCCGCTCCCGATGTCGGCGGAGCAGGCGCCCGCAGCGCCCGGCGCCGAGCCGGACACCGAGCCGGACGGGGCGCCCGACGCGGTCCCGGCCTCGGCGCCCCGACGCCCGGCCGCCGCCCAGCAGCCCCACCAGCCGCACCGGCCCCGCCGCACCAAGCCCGCGCGGGCCGCCCAGCCCGCCGCCCCGACCGCCAAGCGCGCCGCGGCGTCGAAGCCCCGGCCCGCGCCGCAGCACCCGTACGACATGGCCTCGCTGTGCGCGGCGGCCCGCGGCACGGTGTCCCCGTCCATCGCGGCGCTGTGCCGCTGACGGGCGGATGTGTCCGCCGTTAATGGGTGGATGTGCCCGCTCCGGCTCCCTACATTGACGAGGCCACCAGGTCGTCGAGCAGGAGCGGATCATGCGCACCCACTATCCCCGCACACCGCATCTGCCCTGGTCCCCCGGGGCGTCGGCGGACGACGTCCGGGCGGCCGGGCTGGCGGGGCTGGCCGGGCGCGAGGTCGTGGTGACCGAGAAGCTCGACGGGGAGAACACCACCCTGTACGCGGACGGCCTGCACGCGCGGTCGCCGGACTCGGCGCACCACCCCTCGCGGGCGTGGGTCAAGGGGCTCCAGGGCCGCATCGGTGCGCGGATCCCGGACGGCTGGCGGGTGTGCGGGGAGAACCTGTACGCCCGGCACTCGATCCCCTACGAGGACCTGGACAGCTGGTTCTACGGGTTCTCGGTGTGGGACGGCGAGCACTGCCTGGACTGGGACACGACCGTCCGTTTCCTGCGCGGCCTGGGGGTGCCCAGCCCGCGCGTGCTGTGGCGGGGCACCTTCGACGAACGCGCGCTGCGCAAGCTGAAGCTCGACACGGCGCGGCAGGAGGGGTACGTCGTACGGACCGTGGACGGCTTCGACCGCCAGGACTTCGGGCGCCGCGTGGCCAAGTGGGTGCGGGGCGGCCACGTACAGACCGATACGCACTGGATGTTCGCCGCGGTCGTGGCCAACGGGCTCGGGCCGAGCGCCCCGTTGTGGGCGGTCCGGTCGGGGGCCGAGGCCGATGTCGCCGGGCTGTGCGCCGCCGTCGGGATGAGCGCGGACGATGCGGCCGCGGCGGCCGGGGCGGGAGAGGTCGCCGAGGTCGTCGCCCGGATGGCGGCGTGGGAGGGGGCGGGGCGGACCGGGGACGACCGGCTGGCCGGTGTACTGGCCGCCGTGCTGCACCGCGCGCCGCGGGCCCGGATCACGGCCCGGCTCGCGGCGGGGCCGCTCGGGATGGGACTCGCGCGGCGGGTCGGCGACCTGGTGGGTCTCTACCCGCGCCTCCAGCAGCCGTTCCCCGACGAGGACCGGCGGGCCGGGCTGGTCCGCATGGCCGCGGCGGCCGATCTCGGGCTGCTGCACGCGCTCGCCGGAGCACTGGCCGACGGGCCGGAGGCGCGGGAGTGCGTGGAGTGGTCCGCGCTGTGGGCCGAGGAGGCGGGGCTGATCGGCGGCCCCGATCCGCTGGAGTCCCTGCGCGCCGCGCTGTGCGAGCCCCTCGCCGGGCTGGCGCCGGACGCGGCCGACCGGTGCTGGGCGGAGGCCCGGCGCGCGTTCGCGCAGGGCAGGATCGGGGGCGCGCTTCCCGGCCGGGGCACGGGCGTCGGCTGCGGCGCCGCCGAGGAGGCGGTGGCGGCGACGTGGCAGTGGCGTGAGGGAACGTTTCCCCGGCTGGTGCAGCTCAGCGGCCCCTCGGGCAGCGGGAAGAGCACCTTCGGCCGCGGGCTGCGCGGCGTGGACACGTACATCGCCCTCGACGACCTGCGCGCCGCGCGGGGGTCGCGCGCGGACCAGGGGGCCAACGCGGAGGTGCTGAGCGAGGGCCTGGACCGGCTCGACGCCGCCCTGGCCCGCGGTGGCACCGTGGTATGGGACGCCACCTCGCTGACCGACCAGCAGCGCGGCCTGGCCGGCGCGGTCGCGCGGCGCCGCGACGCGCTGGTCACGCACGCCGTGCTGCTGGTCGACGAGGCGGAACTGCTGCGGCGCAACGCCGTGCGCCCGCATCCGGTACCGCAGCAGGTGCTGGCCTCGCAGCTGCGCCGGTTCAGCCCTCCGTACGCCGGCCAGGCGCACCGGACGTGGTACATCGGTGCGGGCGGGACGATCGAGGACACGGCGGGCGGCCTCGCGGGGGTCGAGGCAAGCGTCCTCACGGGCGTCCAGGCGGGCGGCCTCGCCGGCGGCCCGGTCACGGCACACGGGGAGCGTTGATGCGTACGAGTGAGGAGCTCTACCACCAGGTCCGCTGGGACCCGCGGTTCGATCCGGCCCGGTTCGTCCTCGGGCTGCTGCAGCGCGGGGCCGCGCCCAAGCGGATCCCGCTCGCGTCCTTCGTCCCCGGCGGTGACATCCCCTGGCACCGGGTCCTGTTCGTCGAGGCGGACGGCGAGGTGGTGTGGGACCGGGCCACGGGCGTGGACCGGATCGACGTCAGCACCGCGGGCCGGGTCCGCGATCCGCGGCTGCTGCGGGCGCCGTTCTTCGCCGCGCGGACCCCGTACGCGTGGGACTCGGCGGGCGGCGGCGCCTGGCGGCCCGCGCAGGCTCCGCCCGGGAGCGCGGCGGCGGCCCCCGCCGAGGTCGGGCTGCTGACGTGGAACACGCTCTGGGACCGGTACGACGCCCCGCGCATCGCCACCGCCCGGCGCAGGCCGCTGCTGCTGGCCGAGCTGGAGGCCGCCGACGCCGATGTCATCGCGCTCCAGGAGGTCGAGCAGGAGCTGCTCGGCATGCTGCTGGCGGCGCGGTGGGTGCGGGACGGGTACACCCTCGGCACGGATCCGGAGGGCGGGGACGTCGCCGCGTGCGGGCTGCTGGTGCTGAGCCGGCTGCCGGTGCGCGAGGCGGGGATGCACCTGCTCGGCCGCCACAAGGCGGTCACCGCCGTGACGGTGGACACCGCGGCCGGCCCCCTGGTCGTGGCCGCCACGCACCTGACCAGCGACCACACCGAGAACGGGCACGGGCGCCGCGACATCGAGCTGGCCCGGCTCGCGGAGGGACTGGGCGCCGTCCAGGCCCCGGTGGCCCTGCTCGGCGACTTCAACGACGGCCGCCACGGGGCCGACGAGGACCAGGGGCCGGCGCACGCGCTCGGGATGCGGGACGCCTGGAGCGACGTACACGGGGCGGCGGACGACACGCCGACCTTCGATCCGGCGGCCAACCCGCTGGCCGCGGTGGGCTCGCTGTCGGGCCGGGCCGCCCGGCTGGACCGGATCCTGCTGGGGTCCACGGCGGCGCGTGTGACCCGGGCTGCGCTGCGCGGCGACACCCCCGACCCCGACGGGCTGTTCGCCTCCGATCACTACGGGGTGGAGGCGACGCTGGACTTCGGGGCGCGGGACGACGGGCCGGCGCGGCTCGACGTACCGGCGACGGCGCGCACGGCGGTGGCGTGGCTGCCGCCGCGGCTCCCGGCGGGCGTACGGAAGCTGCGGGAGGAACACGACCCGCAGGCGGGCCGGTGGCCCGCGCACGTGAACCTGCTCTTCGGCTTCGTGCCGGAGTCCTCCTTCGCCGAGGCCCTGCCGCTGCTCGCGGAAGCGGCCGCGAGGACACAGCCGTTCGACACCCGGCTGGAAGGGGTGCACAGCTTCGGGCACCGCGAGGAGGCCACCGTCTGGCTGGACCCGGCGGCGTCCGGCGACGCTCCGTGGCAGGAGCTCCGGCGTGCGCTGGTGGAGCGTTTCCCGGGGTGCGGCGGGCGCGCGGGGAGCGGCGGCGGCGCCGAGGGCTACACCCCTCACCTGACGCTGGGCCGCAGCCGGGACCCGAACCACGCCGTGTACGCCTTCACCGCCCGCCTCGGCGGCGCGGTGTCCGCCCGGGTCGGGGAACTGGCCGTGCTCTCGCGGCGCGGGGACGGCCCGATGCGGGTCAGGGCGACGGTGACGCTGGGGACGGGCGAGGTCCGCTGGGCGACGGAGGAGCCCGCGCGCCCGGACACCGGGCCCGGCAGGGACCGGTTCGCCATGGACCGGTTCGCCGCGTCGGTGGCCGATCGGGTGGCCCGGGCCCTGGGCGACGGGCTGGTGGAGGTCGCCGGATCGCGCCGCATGGGCTGCGCCCTGCCGGAGGCGGACCTGGACCTGGTGGCGGCGCTGCCGGGCACGGCCGACCTCGCGGAGGTCCGGCAGCGGGTGGCGGCGGCGCTCCCGGAGGCCGAGCGGCTGCGGGAGGTGACCGGCGCACGGGTGCCCGGGCTGCGGTTCCGGGTCGGGGCGTTGGACGTGGACCTGGTGGTGGTCGGCTGCGGGGCCCTGGAGCCGGGCAGGGCGCTCGCGCGGCGCTCCGAGCTGGGCGAGGCCGCGGCGGTCGCGCTGAGCGCGGTGAGCGACGCCGAGGCGGTACGGGATCACGTGCGCGCGGGGGATTCCGCGTTGGATGCGACGGGCGGCGGACATGCCGCGTTCGCCGGGCTGGCGCGGCAGGTGAAGGCCTGGGCGCGGGCCCGGGGCCTGGACTCGGCGCCGTTCGGCGGGCTGCCGGGCCTGGCCTGGGCGGTCCTCGCGGCGCGGACGGTCCAGGAGGCCGGCCCGCTGCCGCCCGACGCCCTGCTGTGGGAGTTCTTCGGCAGGTGGGCGGCCTGGGACTGGCGCGAGCCGGTCTCGCTGGCTCCGACGGCCCCGGGTACGGCGACCGGGCGGGCTCCGGTCACGGTCCTCACCCCCTCGGAGCCGGTGCGCAGTTGCACGGCCCAGGTCGGCCCCGCCCTGCGCGACCTGCTGGTCCGGGAGCTGTACGGGGCCTGGGAGCTGCTGGAGGCCGGCCCGGGCAAAGACGACTGGGCCCCGGCCCCGCCGCCACTCCACCGGCGGCACGCCGCCTGGGCCGTGGTGACCGTACGGGCCTCCACGCAGCCGGAGTTCGAGGAGGTCCTGGGCCGGGTCCGGGGCCGGCTGCGCGCCCTGCTCGGCCTCTTGGAGGAAGCCGGGGTCAAGGACGTACACGCCTGGCCGCGCCCCTTCGAGTCCGGCCCCGCCCTCGCCCGCTACGCCATCGGCCTCGGCACCACCCCACCCGACCCCACCCACCTGTCCACCCTGACCACCCCCTGGCGCACGGGCCTCCCGGGTGTGGAAGTCACCTGGGCGGCATGCGGCGACGTACCGGACCTCCCGGCCTGACGCCGCACCGACCTGATGCGTCCCAGGGGTCGACCAGGCCCAAGGGGCGGGGGTACGGGGGCGAGCGCGGGGCCCGGGGCGGCCCCGGGGCGGGCAAGGCCGGGCCCCGGCGCGAGGCCGGGGACGGCGCGAAGCCCGAACCGGCAGAGGGCCGGGCCCACTCCGGCGCGGGGCGGGGCGGGAGCTTGCAGGCGCGGCGCCCTGCGTGGGTGCGGGCCTTGCTCCGCGTCGGGCTTTGTACGGCGCAAGGCCGGCCCGGTGCGGAGCGCGGCCGCGGCGCAAGACCAAGTCGCGACGTAGGGGCCCCACTCCGGCGCAAGGCCGGGGGGTCGACGCAAGGCCTCGGAGCGGTACAAGGCCCGGCGGCCGGGGGCCGGTGGGCAGCCGGGGGCCGGTGCGAGGCCCGAGGGCCGACGTATGGAGCGGCCCGGCGCAAGGCCTGGCCCCGCACGGTCCGTCGCCCGATGTAGGCCCCTCGCGCCGGCGCAAGGCCGGGGCCGGGGCTCCGGGGGCCCGGGGGCCCGGGGGCCGGTCCATGGCCCGACCCGGTGCACAGCCCGGCCCCGTGCAAGGCCCGGCGGCCGGCGCATGGAGCGGCCCGGCGCAAGTCATCCAGGCCGGGGACCGGTTCATGGCCCGGGGCCTCCCATGCCCAAGCCCGCGCACGGCCCGGCCCCATGCATCTCCCGGCCACGCGCAAGGCGCGCCCCCGCGCAGGGCCGGCGCAGGGGTTAGAGCTCGATGATGATTTTGCCTGCCGTGTGGCCGCCCTGGCTCAGTTCGAAGGCTGACGCGAGCTCCTCCAGGGGGAAGGTGCGGGCGACCGGGACTTTCAGCGTGCCGCTGTCGGCGAGGCGGGCCAGGGCGGCCAGGTCGGCGGCGACCGGGCGGACCCACATCCACTGGCCGCCCGAGCCGAGCACGGTGGGGTCCGCGATCGAGGCGTGCCGTCCGTCGTCGTGGAGCACCTCCCGGGTGACGGCGCCGACGCCGCCGACGAAGTCCGCGACGACGGTGGGCCCGTCCGGCACGAGGGCGCGGACGCGGTCGGCGAGTCCGTCGCCGTACTCGACCGGCTCGCCGCCCAGTTCGCGCACCCGCTCGTGATTGCGCGCGGAGGCAGTGCCGATGACGCGGGCTCCCAGCGCGCGGGCGATCTGCACGCCCAGGGAGCCGACCCCGCCCGCGGCGCCGTGGATGAGGACGGTGTCCTCCTTGCCGGTTTCCAGGCGGGTCAGCAACTGGTAGGCGGTGAGGCCGGCCAGCGGGAGCCCGGCGGCCTCGCCCCAGCTCAGGGAGGCGGGCTTGTGCGCGAGGGCGCGTACGGGCACGGTGACGAACTCGGCGCAGGTCCCGCCGTGCACGTAGTCCTTGCGGGCGTAGGCCATGACCTCGTCGCCCTCGGCGTACTCGGGGACGTCGAGGCCGCACCGCTCGACCGTCCCGGACACGTCCCAGCCCGGCACGACCGGGAAGACGACGTCCATCATGGAGTCGAGCCCGCCCGCCATGATCTTCCAGTCGACGGGGTTGACGGCGGCGCACTTCACCCGGACGAGGACCTCCCCGGGGCCGACCTTGGGGATCGGCAGCCGGATCGGGGAGAGCACCTCCGTCCCGCCGTACGTGTCGTACGCCATCGACCGCATGGTTTCCTGGCTGCTCCGGCCCGACTGGGACATGTACCCGACCTCTCCGCGTGCTGGTGGACCCCCGCCCCCACCCATCCCACCACGCGTGCCGCGCCCGCCCCCCGAAGCGGGCCGGGCGCGTCGCGGTGTGGCGTGGAGTGGAGTGGGCTGGCGTGGCGTGGGCTGGCGTGGCGCGGCCGTGGTGGTCCTGGGCCGGGAGGGTCACTCGTACTCCGTGCCGCCCTTGCGGGTCAGGTACGCGGGGCTGACCGCCTTGGCGATGGCGCGGCCGCCCACGACCGGGCTGTAGCGCTCCGACGCGGGGCGGATGACGACTCCCTCGCGCAGGTGCAGGCCCCGCCCCGACACGCTCTCGCGGCCGCTCGCCAGCTCCAGCACCGTGTCGAGCGCGTAGGGGCCCTCGTACAGCCGTGGCACCAGCGGCAGTTCGCCGTCCGGCAGCACGGCGGCCGGGTCCAGCCAGCGCACCTGCCCGTCGATCTCGGCGGAGACGTCGAAGACGGCGTATCCGGGCGGGGTGTCGGCGGTGCGGACGTTCGTCCCGTACGTCAGGTCCTGGACGCCGGCGCCGTACACCTCGCCGAAGATCCCGACCCTGCTCGCCCCGAGCCGGGCGGCCAGGGCCGCCGCGACGGCCGGCAGGCCGTGGCCCCGTACGGCACGCCAGTAGACGTTGCGCTCGTCCTCCTTGAGCGCCAGCCCCTTCGAACCGAAGCCCTTGGAGGAGACGAGGGGCCGCTCGCCCTGGACCACGTACGTGAACAGGCAGGCCGTGCCGTGCAGTTTCTCGGTGAGGACGACCGGCTCGCCGGGCTCGAACAGGTGCGGGTAGCGCTGGAGGTTCTCGATGTCGACCCACGGCATCAGGTCGGGGGCGGCTTCGACCTCGCCGTTCATGGTCGTGGGGACGGGCGGGGCCCATTTGGTGATGCCGAGCGACTCGGCGAAGTCCCTGCTCTCCTTGGCCGCCTGCACCAGGTCGACGTCGGCGAGGGCGCGCGGCGTGCACACCAGCCCCTGCGAGAGCTCGCCGCGCAGCCGGACCGCCTTGACCCGGTCGGCGGAGCCGCCCGCCAGCTTCCCGGTCAGGCCCAGCTCCTCGATCAGCTCGGCCGGCAGGACGGCCTGTTCCGGTATGTAGAGCGCGAAGTCACCGGTGCGGTAGGCGCCCTTGGCGATCACGGCGCGGTAGAGGCCCACTTGGGCGAGCTCCAACGCGTCGGCGTTGGGATGCTCGTGGACGGTCAGCTCTTCGACGGTGACGCGGAGGGTGGACATGTGACGGCTCCTCGGATGGGGCGGGCATGACGGCTGCTGCCACCTTCCGTCCTGCCATTTCCGCTGGTCCAGCGGATTTCACGGTGTTAGCCTGCCGCGCCGCGCAGTTCACGCACCCGCACCACGCCCAGGAGGCCGCCATGTCACGTCGTCCGGTCACCGTCGTCACCGGCGGCAGCAGGGGCATCGGTGCGGCCACGTGTCTGCGCCTGGCCGCCGACGGCCACGATCTGGCGCTCAACTACGCCCGCGACGCCTCGGCCGCCGAGGCCGTGGCCGAGCGCGTACGGGCGACCGGGGCCAGGTGTGTGACCGTACGCGGGGACACCTCCGAGGAGTCCGCCGTCGAGCGGCTCTTCGACATCGCCGGCGCCGAGCTCGGCACGGTGACCGGGCTGGTGAACAACGCCGGGGTGACGGGGCCGCTGGGCCGGCTCGCCGACGCCCGGACCGAGGATCTGCGACGGGTGGTCGAGGTGAACCTCCTCGGGTACCTGCTGTGCTGCCGCCGCGGCGCCCGGGACATGGCGCGGGCGGGCGGCGGGGCGATCGTCAACGTCTCCTCCGCGGCGGCGACCCTCGGCAGCCCCGGGGACTACGTGCACTACGCGGCGACCAAGGCCGCCGCCGACGCGCTGACCGTCGGGCTCTCCAAGGAGCTCGGCCCGGACGGCATCCGGGTCAACGCCGTGGCGCCCGGCATCATCGAGACCGACATGCACGCGTCGATGGGCGACCCCGGCCGCCCGGCCCGGGCCGCGGCCGGGATCCCGCTGGGGCGGCCCGGCCGGCCGGAGGAGATCGCCGGCGCGATCGCCTGGCTGCTGTCCCCGGACGCCTCGTACACGACGGGCACCGTGCTGCGGGTCTCCGGCGGCCGGTGATCGCCTCCTCCCACCTGTCCGTCTATTGCAGGGCCGCCTGCGTGGCCGGGCCGTAGACGCCAGGGGGGTCGCCCTTGATGGACCGGTCGCGCTGGAGCTGGCTGACACCGCGCTTGGTCTGGCTGTCGTAGACGCCGGTGACGGAGACGTACGTGAACCCCTGCCCGTAGAGCATCTCCTGGAGGGCGCGCACCTCGGGGCCGCGGTCCCCCATCCGCAGGGTCGTGAAGGCGGCCGACGGCCGGGCGGCCGGCGTGCTCGGCTTGGGGGACGGGGTCGTGGGCGTGCCCGAGGCCGTGGGCGAGGCCGACGGCGTGGCGGACCGTACGGACTTCCGGGGCGTGGGCTCCTCGCCGGCGCCCGGGCTGCGGGCGGGGAGCGCGGGCACGGACAGCCCGGTCGCCCGCTCGGGCCGGTCGGGCTCAGGCTCGGGGTCGCTCAGCAGGGGCACCAGGGCGCCGACCGCGGCGAGGCCGAGCAGGGTGAGCACGGTCAGCGGCAGCCGGCTGCCGCCGCGACGGCCACGGCCGACGCGGCCGCCTGCCGCGTCCACATCGTCGCGCGCGGAGGCGCGGGCCGGGGCCGGAGACGGGGCCGGGGCAGCCCTCCAGGCCGGCGCGGGGCCGGGAAAGGCGGAGGGTCCGCTCTGCGGCCACTCGGGCTCCGCCGCCACAGACGGGGGGCCCGGGTGGGCGAAGTACGGGCGTACGAGCAGGCGGTCGTCGGGGACGATCCCGCTCTCATCAGGGTCCTGGGACATGGTGTCTCCCGGCGGGGACGGGAGCCGGCGCGCCGGTGTGGCGCCGGCTCCCACCGGGCCGGTCAGGCTCTGCGTCGCCGGGCGCGCGACGAGGGGACGGACATCAACATCTGGTGCATCTCCGGAGTGGTGCTCAAGCAGTGATTCTTGATCGGCGCACTCTTGCCCTCCGGAACGGGCCAGGTCAAGCCTGCCATCCGATCTATCCCCGTACGTCCGGTCTGTCGAGGGCGTCGGGTCGGCGGCGGACCACGGCGGCCCGGACGGTGCAGGCCGCCAGGAGCATCAGGACGGCGCCGCCGAGGGGGGCGGCGGCCACGGAGATGCCGTCGACCGCCAGACCGCCGCCCAGGGCGCCCGCCGCTATGGCGAGGTTGAACATGGCCACCATCAGCGAGGAGGCGGCCTCGGAGGCGGCCGGAGCCGCCTTGATCATCCAGCTCTGGAGGCTCACCGACACCCCGCCGTACGCGAGCCCCCAGGCGAGCAGCAGGGTGGTCCCGGCGACCGCTCCCGGCAGGACGGCGATGAGCGCGAGGATCACGGTGAGGGTGGCGCTGACCACGAGCAGGGTGCGGTAGGCGTCGCGCGCCCCGGCGAGGAAGTTTCCGGCGACGCCGGCGGCCCCGTAGCCCAGCAGGAGCGTGCTGACGTACCGGGCGTCGATGCCCGAGACGTCGTGGAGGATCGGCCGGACGAAGGTGTAGGCGGCGAACTGACCGGTCACCACGAAGAAGGTGACGATCACGCCCGCGCGGACCGCGCCGTTCGCGCGGAGCAGGGCGGGCAGTTCGGGAAAGGTGATGCGCCGGTTCGGCGGCAGCGGGGGCAGCAGCAGGAGCAGGGCCGTCAGCGCGACGAGGCCGAGGGCGCCGACCGCGGCGAAGGCGGTGCGCCAGCTGCCGAGTTCACCGAGCAGGGTCCCCGCGGGGACGCCGAGCACGGAGGCCGTGGGGACGCCGCCGAAGATCATAGCGGTGGCCCGGCCGACGTGGTGCTCGGGCACGAGGCGTACGGCGAGCCCGCCGGCGACGGCCCAGAACCCGCCGACGGCGACCCCCACGAGCAGGCGGGCCGCAAGCAGGACGGCGAAGTGCGGGGCGAGGGCGGCGCCGAGGTTGGCGACGGCCATCAGGGCGATCAGCACGCACAGGACGTGCCGGCGGTCGAGGCGGCCGGCGCCGACGGTGACGAGCGGCGCGCAGACACCGGCGACCAGCCCGGGCACGGTGACCATGAGCCCCGCGGTCCCGTCGGACACTCCGAGCTCGGCGCCCACGGCGGTGAGCAGACCGACGGGCAGCAGCTCGGAGGTGATCAGGCAGAAGATCCCGAGCGCGACGGCGCAGACGGCCGCCCAGCCCTTCCACGCCGCGCCTGCACGGCCGGGTGCGGATGCGGCGGGCGGTCCGGATGCGGTGGGCGTCCCGGATTCGGGGGGCGGCGTGGGGTTGCCGGGCGCGGCGGCTGAGGTCATGGAACGGCACTCCGTACGAGCGGTGTCGGCAGGGGGACACGGGGACAGCACAACAGGACGCAGTTCGAGGCCGGAGGTCGCGCCTCCCCCGGCAGCCGCACTGCCGTGCCAATTTCCCACACACCCCGTCCGCGCCTCGGCCCGGGCCGGTGTCACCCGGACGCGTGAGGGGCGGACCGGACCGCCCGGCCCGTAGGGCAAGGTGGTCGGATGCAGTTACGCCGGGCCGTGCCCCTGTCCCTCGTCGTGCTCCTCGCGAGCGCCGGCTGCGTCCGTGTCGGCCCGCAGGATCAGGCTCCGGAGCCCGTACGGGGTCCCGTACCGCCCGTCGGCGCTCCCGAGGTCCCCTCTCCCCCGGCGCTGCCTCTGGGCAAGCTGCCCGCGCCCGCCGGGTCCGGTCCCGAGTCGGCTGCGGAGGCGGACCAGGATCAGGAGCCGGACGGCGACCGCCACCGCGGCCCGTCCCGCGAGCGGGCCCGCGCCAAGCCGGTGGCACCGCCGCGGCGTGCGCGCGTACCGGGTCACGCCTCCGGGCGGCCGCACCGGCGGGCGGCCCCGGCGCCCCCCGTGGACGACCTGTGCGCGGCCGCGGACGGCGTCGTCCCGCCCTCGATCGTCGACCTGTGCCTGCGGCAGTACGGCCGCTGACCTGCCACTGCCCCGCAGCCTCTCTCCGGTCGCCCGGTGCGAAGCTTGACCCTCCCCCTGTGTCAGACCTTGTAGTGGAGAGCGTCATGTTCACCATCGGAGACTTCGCCAGACACGGCCGGGTGTCGGTCCGCATGCTGCGTCACTACGACGCCCTCGGACTCCTGCGGCCGGCCCGTGTCGACCCGTTCACCGGCTACCGCTTCTACGAGGCCGGGCAGCTCGCCCGCCTCAACCGCGTCATCGCGCTCAAGGAACTCGGCTTCAGCCTCGACCAGGTGGCCACGATCCTCGACGAGCGGCTCGGCGCGCAGGAGTTGCGCGGCATGCTGCGGCTGCGCCAGGCGGAACTGGAAACCGCCCTGGCCGCCGCGGCGGCCCGGCTGGTCCAGGTCGAGGCGAGGCTCCGCACCATCGAGAACGAGGGAACCATGCCTGCCGACGACATCGTGCTGAAGAGCCTTCCGCCCGTCCGTCTCGCCGAGCTGACCGGGACGGCCGGAAGTTACGAGCCCCAGGACGTCGGCCCGGTCATCGGGCCGCTCTACGACGAGCTGTGCCGCCGCATCGAGGAGGCCGGGGTGGTCCCGACCGGCCCCGGCATGGCCTCCTACGAGGACGCGCCCGGCGCGGAGCCCGGTACGGCGGTGCTCGTGCGCGCCGGGCTGCCGGTGGCGGCCTCGGTCCGCGCCGAGGACCTCGGCGGCGGGGTACGGATCGTCACGCTGCCCGGGGTGGAGCGGGCCGCGACGGTTGTGCACCGCGGCTCCATGGACGGCGTACTGCCCACATCGCAGGCCCTCGCGCGGTGGATCGACGCGCACGGTCACCGCCCGGCCGGCTACGCCCGGGAGCTGACCCTGGCCTGCCCGGAGGACCCGGACCAGTGGGTCACCGAACTCCAGCAGCCCCTGTCCGCCGACTGAGGCAGGGACCGGCGGGGAATCGCCCAAGGGCGCGGCAACCGGGGGTCGAGCTAAGCGCGGCGCCCGCACACCGCCGCGCAGCGCCGGGCCGTGTCGCGGCGGGCGGCGCGCAGGCGGCGCACCGTGCTGTGGCCGCGCCGCTTCCACTCGCCCCGGGGCAGTGCGGCCCGCTGGCCGCCGCCCGCGATCAGGGCGTTGACCGGGGTCATCGGGTCGGCGGCCAGCGCCTTGGCGAGCAGGACGCCGACCACGAGCGGGACCAGGGCCACGGCCAGGGCCGAGCCGGCGGTGGTCACGTGCTGCATGCGCGGGCGCGGTGTCGCGCTGCGGGAGGCGTCGGAAGTCATGGCCCCATTCGACCAGCGGCGGCGCCGCGGGGAATCGGGGCGGATACTCAGGCCGTTGGGCGCAAGGTACTCAGACGGGCACACGAGGTACGGGGTGGTGGTGGGTGGTGACGGAACCCGGGCAGGGCTTCGAGGCGGCGACCGGCGACGGCCCGGCCGCGTCGCCCGGGCACCGGGAGGCGGAGCTGCGCACGGCGTACGAGGGGTTGTTGCAGATCCGCCGCCTGGTCAACGGCCGGGCGGGCACGGCGGTTCCCGCGCCGTGGGAAGTGCGGCAGCTGCCGCGCGCGGTGGCCCTCGTACTGGAGGCGGCGGGGTTCACGCCGTCGGCTGTGGACGCGCAGGGGCGGCGTACGCGGACGGGGTACCGGGTGGCTGCCGCTCCCGAGCCCGGGCGCGTGCAGGTCACGTGGGTCGGGCCCGCCGGCGGCGGCGCGGCCGGGGAGGAGCAGGACCGGCTGGCGGCCTGCGCGGCCGTGCTGGAGGGGCTGGGGTGGGTGTGCCTGGTGTACCGCGGGCCGCGTCGGCGCCGCTTCCTGGAGGTGGAACCCCCACCGCCGGGCGGTGAGGACCGGCGGTAGCCGCCGGGGCGGGGAGCCCTCCCCCTTAGGTCGAAAGAGACGGCCTAGTGGCCGTCGCGCGCCTCAGCCGTACCGCCGGGCCAGCGCGGTCACCGTCTCGGCGAGCGCCCGGCGCAGTGCGGGCGGTCCGAGCACCTCGGCCTCCGCGCCCAGCCGGAGCAGGTCGCCGACCGCCACGGCCTCGGTCTCGACGGGCAGCCGCACCCGCACCCAGCCGTCCGCCTCGGGCGGGCCGGCTTCGGCGAGGGCGCGTGTGCCCGCCGCCCCGAACTGCATCGGCAGCAGCCGCTGTCCGCGCGGTGACAGGCGCAGCTCGGCGGTGTGCTGGAGGAGGGCGGCGTCCAGGCGGGCGGTGGACTCCTGCCAGTACGAAGCGAGTTGGAATCCGGCGGGCCGCTCGAAGCCCTGCTCAGCGGTGTCCACGGCCAGGAAGCGGGAGACGCGGTAGGTGCGTACGGAGTCCTCGGCTCCGGCCACGAGGTACCAGATGCCGCCCTTGAGGACGAGGCCGAGCGGATGCAGTTCCCGCCGCACCTCGCCGCGCCAGCGGCGGTAGTGGGTGTGCAGGACGCGCTGGTCCCAGACGGCCTGGGCGATGCGCGCGAGGTGCGGGACGGGGTCGGCGTCCCGGAACCAGGCGGGCGCGTCGAGGTGGAAGCGGTCCTGGATCTGCCGGGCCCGTCCGGCGAGTGCGGCGGGGAGCGCGGCCTGGAGCTTCAGCTGGGCGGCGGCCAGGTCCGCGCCCAGGCCGAGCTCCTGCGCGGGTCCGGGGGCGCCGGCCAGGAAGAGGGAGCCGGCCTGGGCGTCGGTGAGACCGGTGAGGCGGGTGCGGTAGCCGTCGGCCAGCCGGTAGCCGCCCGTCGGGCCCCGGTCGGCGAGGACGGGGACTCCGCTGGCGCCGAGGGCGTCGAGGTCCCGGTAGACCGTGCGGACGGAGACCTCCAGCTCGGCGGCGAGCTCGGGGGCGGTCATCCGGCCCCGGTTCTGCAGCAGGAGGAGCAGGGAGAGGAGACGGTCGGCGCGCATGGCGTCCATTGTGCCCGCGTACCTGACAGAAGGTGTCAGGTATGGCTGACAGCCTGAGGGCACGCCGGGTGGAACAGCCCGTCCCGGCGGACCGCCGAAAGGACTACGCATGCCCACGCCGACGCAGACCCCGACCGCCCTGAACACGCCCGCGTCCACGTCGACGCCCGCGCCCACCCCCACTCCCGCGGAGACCGGCGGCTCCTTCACCTTCACCGACTGGCAGGAGCAGCCCGTCGGCCCGGCGGACGTGACCCCTCGGCTCGCCCACGCCTCCGTCACCAACCGCTTCACCGGAGGGATCGTGGCGGCCGCGACCTCCTGCGGCTACACGCTGGCCTACACCGAGCAGAGCGCCGGCACCTACACCGGCCTGGAGCTGCTGTCCGGCAGCCTCGACGGCCGCGAGGGCACCTTCGTCCTGGAGGAGCGGGGCAGCTTCGACGCGGACGGCACCCGCTGCCGCTTCGAGGTGGTCCCGGGCTCCGGCACCGGTGAGCTGGCCGGGCTGACGGGCTCCGGCGGGTTCACCTGCCGGCACGGGGACACGGAGGTCGCGTACACCTTCACCTACGCACTGGGCGCGGGCCAGGCCTGAGGGATCACGCACGAGGGGCGCGGACCGGTCGGCCCGCGCCCCCGTACTCGGGCCGCGCCCTCGTGAGGGAGGGTCGCCCGTCAGGTCACGGCGCCCCGAAGGTCAGCGTCAGCTGCGGAGTCCCCTCGTTGGCCTGCGCCTCGGAGGACCAGAGCCACAGGGCGTCGGTACCGGTGCTGGTCAGCGCCAGGCTGTAGCTGCCGCCGAGGGCCGCCGCGACGGTCGCGGTGGTCAGCCCGGTGGTGTGCACGGCCGATCCGTCCGGGATCCCCGCGAAGGCGCCGAGCGCCGGACCTCCCAGCGCGGGGCGGTTGTTGTAGGTCGTCCCGCCCTCGCTCCACGGTCCGGTGACCGGGATGACGGAGACGGTGTCCGTCGTACCGGCGCCGCTCATCGTGCTCGTCTTGACGCCGAGCACGGCCGATTTCAGCACCGTGCCAGCGGGCGCGGCGGGCAGGTCGAAGCGCAGGTAGCTCGCGTAGAACGAGGTGCCGCGCACCGCGAGGGAGCCCGAGGTGCCGTAATTGGTGGCGGGGGCGCCCGCGTTGGCGTAGGTGTCCTCGGCCGCGGTCACCTGGACCACCGAGTCGGCCGGGGCGGTGGCGAGCGCGTAGTGGTGCTGTACCTGCGCCGCGCTCAGGACGGTCGGGTACACGGCGCTCTCGTCGAGCCGGCCCGCCCAGTACTCGCTCGTGGGGCGGTCGGGCCAGCCGCCGAGGCTGTCGCCGCCGGCGTGCCAGTAGCCGGAGAAGTTCTCGTGCGTGGTGACGTTCAGGGTGCCCTTCTGGACGCCGTCCACGTAGAGGGTCATCCCGCCGGGTCCCTGCGTGGCGACGACGTGGTGCCACTGGTTGTCGTTGTAGGCGCCGCTGGTGGTGATGGTGCGCGTGGCCCCGGTGTAGACGCCGTAGACCAGTCGGCCGTCGTTGGTCATGTAGACGTGCTTGTCGTACTGGTTGCTGCCGCGCGCCTGGTTGCTTCCGAAGCCGAAGAGCTTGCCGCCGCGGGTGGTGTCGGTCCTGAACCAGGTCTCGATGCTGTAGGTGCTGCCCACCGTCTGGCGCGTGTCGCCGTAGACCTGGGTGTCCGTGCCGTTGAAGCCGATGGCCGTGCTCGCGCCGGAGACCGCGCCGGGGCTCTGGCGCAGGGCGGGGGCGTTGAGGTGCACGCCGCTCTGGTTGCCGCCGGCCGAGGAGTCGGCGACGAAGGGCAGGGCCGACTCGTCGTAGCGCCAGTACTGCTGGGCTCCGTCGGCGCGCACCTGGTTCGGGTAGGCGTCGACCTTCGTCGGGACGGTGACGCTCGCCGTCGCGGACAGGGCGCTGGTGTTGCCGGCCGCGTCGGTGGCCGTGACCCGGTAGGTGTAGGTCTGGCCCGCCGTGACCGTGGTGTCGGTCCACGAGGCCTGCGGGCGCTTGAAGAACAGCGAGTCGGCGCTGACGGTGGCGAGGGGGGTGGCCGCGCCGTTCCGGTAGATCCGGTAGGTCAGCGTGCTGTCGTCCAGGTCGAGGCTGGTGCGCCAGCGCACTTGGACCTCGCCGGGCTTGAAGCTGACCGCGCTCGCCACGGGAACGGTGGGCGCGCCGGTGTCCCCGGTGGAGGCGAACCGCGTCAGGCTCTGCTGGGCTCCGCCGTTGACGGTGGTGAACTCGCCGCCGACCCAGAGGTATTGGACGCCGGCCCTGGAGCCTACGGTCATCACGCGCGGGCCGATGCCCTCGCCGATGCCGTCGTTGGTGTCGGGCGTCCAGCCGAGCTTGCCGGTGCCGGTGGTCGGCTGGGCGAGCAGGTGGTGGCGCTGGCCGTCGGGGAACTCGCCGACGCTGGAGCAGTCGTGGGCGTGCGAGGCGCTGTAGAGCACGCTCTGGTACGGCAGTACGGCCTGGGTGGCGCCGAGGCAGGTGTCGCGCCAGCGCTGCCCGAAGTCGTCGAGGTCGAGGGCGATCCGGCCGTCGAAGACACCGCCGCCCGTCCCCTCGTTGGCGGTGTAGAAGCCGGTGGCGTCGGTCGCGACGTCCTTGACGACGGAGTTGGCCTCGATGAAGCCGGGGTAGGTCTTGGTGAGCGCACCGCTCGTCGCGTTCACGACGGCCAGCGCGTGCGTGTTCGTACCGTTGACGGTGAAGAAGTCGCCGCCGAGGATCACGCTGGTGCCGTCGGGGGTGACCTCGACGGCGCGCCCGGGCTCGTCGGCGTTGGCGGTGAAGGGCCTGAGCGCGCCGTCGGTCGCGTCGACGGCGGCGAAGCGTTCGCGCGGCTGGCCGGCGACGCTGAGGAAGTCGCCGCCCGCGTAGACGGTGTCGCCGGTGACGGCCAGGGCGCGGACGGTGGCGGCGAAGGCCGGGCGGAAGGCCGTCTTGACCGTGCAGCTCGCCACGTCGACGGCGGCCAGGCTGGAGACGGCGGTGCCGTTGACGGCGCCGAAGTAGCCGCCGGCGTACAGGGTCGTCTTGTCCGGGGACAGGGCGAGCGCGCGGACGGTGGCGGTGCCGGAGCCGACGGTGAAGGAGAGCTTGCAGGAGGTCGGGGCGCCGGTCGCGGCGTCCAGCGCCACGAAGTTCACGGCCGGCTGCTCGCCGCCGGCGCCGCCCTCGGGCGGGCGCACGGCGGAGAAGGTGCCGCCGGCGAAGATCTGGCCGCCCGCTTCGGCCAGGGCCCAGACGACGCCGTTGGGCTGCCAGGTGGGCAGCGGATCCGCGGTGAAGGCGACGGGTGGCGTGACGGCCGCCGCGTCCGGGACGGGACCGAGGCCGATCATGGCGCCGGTTCCGGCCAGGGACAGGGCGAGAGCGATCGCCGGCCCTCTGGTTCTACGCATGGACCCCCCAGTTCGATGTGCGGTGCGGCCGCGCGCGCGGCCGGCCGAGTCATGGCCGGAAACCGCCGAACAGCCGTCCGCGGCCATGCGTACGGGCGCACCCTAGGACGGATCACCGATCGTTTCATGCCACTTGACGCATCGGATGCCAAATCGAGCCGGGCCCGCGCGGACCCTGTGGCGCCGCGTGGGGCACGGGCACGGCGGCGCGCTCGGTCCCGCCTCCCCCGGTTTTCACCCTCCGGTTTTCCCCCCTCCCGCGGGGCACCCTGGCGAAACGGCCCCGCGCGGGGCCGCGCCCCTCTACCGTGCCCTGAGGTGAGGGGCACGAGGGGCACGGCACCGGAGGGCGGGGCGGATGAACGAAGAGGAAGACGTGCGGCTGGCGGGGATGACCCCGGAGATCTCCCGCCGCACGCTCACCATGCTGCGCGGCCTCACGGGCCTCGAACCGCCCGAGCAGGTCCCCGAGGAGGCCATGCTCGTCGCCGACGCGATCCTCGCGGAGCACGGCACGGACGGGCTGCGGGTGCTGGTGATGACCCTCGCCTCGTGGGCGACGGCCCAGATCGAGAACGTCGCCGAGCTGAGCGGGCGCAGCCACGAGGCGGTGCTGGACGCGATGGAGCTGGCCTGCCTGGAGGCGGACGCCGAGGAGTAGACCGGGTCCGGCTGCCGCCGGACCCACCCGGGTGAGGGCCGCGGAAGAATCACGGCCCGGCCCGGACGGGATCCGGCGGGCGTCAGCGACACTGGGGAGAGCAGGAGCGTCGCGGGGGGTCATGATCGGAGGCCGTCGTGAGCACACCTTCCCCCATCCGGATCGCCGCCGTCCTGTCCGCGGAGCACCGTGGACGGCTGATGGCGCAGGCCCGCGAGGTGAATTTCCCCGAGAACGCGCGGATCTTCGAAGAGGGCACGCGGGCGGTGTCCTTCTGGATCGTGCGCTCCGGCACGGTGACCCTGGAGGTCCCCGTGGCGGGCCGCAGGCCCGCGACCGTGGAGAACCTGGGCCCCGGTGAGCTGGTGGGCTGGTCCTGGCTGTTCCCGCCGTACGTGTGGCAGCTCAGCGCGGAGGCGATGACGCCGGTGCGCGCCTACGAGTTCGACGCCGGGGCCGTACGGATGCTCATGGACGCCGATCCCGCCTTCGGGTCCGCGATCGGGCACTGGGTCGGGCGCGTGCTCGCCCTGCGGCTCCAGCAGACCCGCACCCGGCTGCTGGAGCTGTACGCCCCCCGCCTGAGCGCGGCGGGTTAGTCCCGGCCGTACGAGCTGTGGGCCCGCTCCCCCGGCCAGGGGGGCGGGCCCCGCAGGCATGCTCCGGCGACGGCGGCACGGCAGCCGTCCCGCAGGTTTCGGGGAGGTCTCCCGGTCGGTGTTCGGCCGATTCGGCTGCCCGCTCCCGCACAGGTCAGACCCAGGCCCCTCGCTGCTGTCTGCACTCATTCGTACACGATCCGTGACGAGAAATCGCGGTGCGAACGGGCGTTCGCGCTCCGCTTGGGCAAGACTCTGTCCGCTATCCGAAACGCCAACCCAAGGGAGTGTTCGCAATGCGGTCCATCACCAGGGGTCTCGGGCTCGGTACCGCCGCCATGGCGCTCACCGCGCTCACCGCGCTGACCTGGCCCGGCACGGCCGGCGCCGCCCCGGCCGGTACGGCGAGCCTGTACACGCCGTCCTCGCTCGTGCTCGGCGTGACGGCCGGGCCCGACGCGGCCACCGGCAGGGTGCTGCGCGCGGTGACGCTCGTCTGCGCGCCCAAGCCCGGCGGAACGCACCCGAACCCGGCCGCGGCCTGCGCCGAATTACGCGCCAGCGGCTCCGAGTTGGACGAACTCGCCGAGCCGGCCTCCGACGCCGTGTGCACCAGGGAGTGGAACCCGATGACGGTGACGGCCGACGGAGTGTGGCAGGGCCGACGGCTCAGCTACACGTACACCTTCGCCAACCCGTGCGGCCTGTGGAACAGCACGGGCGTGCTGTTCGACTTCTGACGGCGCCTTCCGGCCCGCGCCTCAGCCGAGTTCGAGACTGGTCACCCCGAAGAGCTCGGGGAGCGCGATGCGGGGGGCCGGACCGGTGTACATCCGGGCGGTCTCGAAGGTCGGGACCAGACCCAGCCCCTCGCACAGCGCCGTGGCCCGCGGGTTCGCGTCCGGTACGTCCAGGGCCACCAGGCCGCCGGGCGCGTGCTGGGCGAGACGGCGCAGCAGGGCGGCCGCCACTCGCGGGGTGGCCGCGTACAGCGGGCCGATCCGGTGGGCGCCGCTGGACGGGCGGACCACGCCGAGGCCCTCGATCCGGCCGTCGCGGACGGCGGCCAGCGCCGTGCGGCCCGGCAGCCCGGCAGCCCGGTCCAGGCGGACAGGAAGGCGTCCCGCGGCTCGGGGAAGAACCGGCGGTCGTAGGCGGCGAGGACGCCGAAGGGCAGGAAGGCCGCGTCGACGATCTCGGCCCCACCGTCGTCCTCGCCCTGGGGGGCGCCCTCGTAGCGGATGTTGTTCCACGCCGGAAGGAAACCGGACTTGCGGTAGTTGTCCTGCTGCGCGACGACCCCGTCCAGGCCGACGAGGCGCCCGTCGAGCCGCTCCATGGCGGCGTGCCAGAGCTGGATGCCGTACCCCTGACCGCGCACGTCCGGGCGGGCGATGTAGAAGCCGATGAACCCGAAACCGGCGCCGTAGCGCACGGCGGAGACGCACGCCACCGGTTCGCCGTCCCGCCGGCCGACGAGGAAGCCCTCCGGGTCGGCGACCACGAACGCGAAGCGGTCCGAGTCGCCCGGGTTCCAGCCCTCCTCCTCGGCCCAGGAGCGGATCAGTCCCAGGTCGGCTGCGCTCGCACCGGTGATCTCGAAGGTTGCCATGACCGGTGTTGTATCAGACGACCGGGATCCGGAGAGGGCCGGGAACGAGCCTGACGGGCCGTCACCCTCGGGGCGGGAGACGTGAGATGGGCGAGGGTGCGCGGGACGCTCAGCCCGCGCAGATCACGTCGTCCAGCCGGATGGGATGCCTGTCGAGGCGTACGTACGCGGTGAAGGTGTCGGTCTCGCCGGAGGCCCAGTGCGTGGTCACGGTCGCCCAGCCGACCGCGGCGGTCTGCGCGACCGTGACCGGGCCGACGGCGATGCGCTGCGGTTCGTTCTGGGCGCAGAGCAGGACGTCGGTGTGCGCGTTCTCCCGCTGTCTGTCCTTGAGGACCTCGGAGACGAAGTGCTCGCGGGCGTGCGGGGAGGGGCCGTGGTCACCGTAGAAGTGGGTGAGGAAACGGCTGATCTGGTCGGCGCTGTGGCCGCCCGCCGCGAGGGCGGGGGCGGGCGACATGACCGGCAGCGCGAGCACGGTCAGCAGGAGGGCGCCGAGGGTGTGCAGCTTGAGCATCATGCCGGACTTGTACCCGCCCGGCCGGTTCCTCGGGAGGGCCCGGCCCGGATCTCACTCCTGTGGGGGGCGCGATTCACCACCGGAACGGCCCTCCCGCGCCCCTCGCGGCGGGGGCGCTGAAATACGGTCGCGGGCGCGCGCCGCCCGTACGTAGGGTCGATGCATGGGAAAGCCGCTTGTCGCCGTCTTCACCGGGGCCGGGATGTCCACCGACTCCGGCATTCCGGACTACCGGGGGCCGCAGGGCCTGTGGCGCCGGGACCCCGACGCCGAGAAGCTCGTGACGTACGCGTACTACATGGCCGATCCGGAGATCCGGCGCCGGTCCTGGCTGATGCGGGCCGAGCTCCGCGCGCTGGACCCGCGTCCGAACGCCGCGCACCTGGCCGTGGCCGAGCTGGAGCGCGGGGGCACCCCGGTCCGGGTCATCACCCAGAACGTGGACGGGCTGCACCAGCTCGCCGGGATGCCCGCCCGCAAGGTGTTCGAGCTGCACGGCACCGCCCGGTCCGTGGTGTGCACGGCCTGTCACGCCCGGTCGGGCATGGACGAGGCGCTGGCCCGGGTCGCCGCCGGGGAGCCGGATCCCGCCTGCCTGGAGTGCGGCGGGATCCTCAAGTCGGCGACCGTCATGTTCGGCCAGCGGCTCGACCCCGAGGTCCTGGGACAGGCGATGGCCGTGGCCAAGGCCTGCCAGGTCTTCATCGCCGTGGGCTCGACCTTGCAGGTCCAGCCCGCCGCCTCCCTGGCCGGGATGGCGGCGGAGGCCGGGGCCAGGCTGATCATCGTGAACGATCAGGAGACCCCGTACGACCCGCTCGCGGACGAGGTCGTCCGCGAGCCGATCGGGACGGCCCTTCCGGCGCTCCTGGCCAGGATCGCGGCCGAGGGGCCTGCCTGAGGGCTGGGGGGCGAGCGGTCAGGCCGCGTCGGCCGCCCGGCGCATTGCCGCCACGTCCAGCTTCTGCATCTTCATCATGGCGGCGGTGGCCCGTGCGGCCCGCCCCGGGTCCGGGTCGCTGAGCAGGTCGATGGCGCCGGGAGGGATGACCTGCCAGGACACCCCGAACTTGTCCTTGACCCAGCCGCAGGCCGACTCCTCGCCCCCGTCCTTGGTCAGCGCGTCGTAGTAGTAGTCCGCCTCGGACTCGTCCGCGCAGTGGACCTGGAAGGAGATCGCCTCGGTGAAGCGGAACATCGGTCCGCCGTTGAGGCCGACGAACTTCTGCCCGTTGATCTCGAACTCGACGACCATCACCGAGCCCGCCGGCCCGGGGCCGGCGTCCGTGTAGCGGCCGATCCGGCCGAGCTTGCCGTCCTTGAACACGGACAGGTAGTAGTCGGCGGCCTCCTCCGCATTGCCGTCGAACCACAGACACGTCGTGAATCCGTTGCCGCTCATCTCTGCCTCCGGGCTGCTGTGGGGACGGCGGTCGCCGTTCCTCACATACAGACCGGCCCCGGGCCCGAAATTCATCGGTGGGCCCGGGGCCGGTTCGTGTTCCGCCCGCGATTCGCTCGTACGGCCTACTTCGCGGGCTCGGCGCCCATGGCCAGCATGCGGTCGACGACGCGCACGGTGGCGCCGCCGTCGTCCAGGTCGCAGAACTCGGCACGGAACGCCGCCCGCGCCTCGGCATACCGCGCACCGACCTCGTCCGCGTCGCGCACGGCCTCGATCAGGGCGGCCGAGTCCGCGATCAGCGGCCCGGGCGCCTTCTCCTCCAGGTCGAAGTTGAAGCCGCGCAGCGTGCCGCGGTAGTGCTCCAGGTCGTACGTGAAGAGCAGGATCGGCCGGTCGGTCAGCGCGAAGTCGAAGATCGCGGAGGAGTAGTCCGAGATCAGCACGTCGGCGACGAGCAGCAGGTCGGCGGCGTCGGGCCAGCGCGACACGTCGACGACGAAGCCGTCGCGGACGCCGTCGCGGACCTGCTCGGTCACGTGGTGGTGGCCGCGGATCAGCAGGACGTGGTCCTCGCCCAGCTCGCGGCGGGCCCGGTCCAGGTCGATCCGCAGGTCGAGCTTGTAGCCGCCCGACCAGCCCTCGCAGTTCTCGCGCCACGTGGGCATGTAGAGGACGACCTTCTTGCCCTCGGGCAGGCCGAGCCGCCGCCGGACCTCCGCGATCCGCTGCGCGTCGGGCCGTACGAGCGCGTCCGTACGCGGGCTGCCGGCCTCGATGACCTCGCCGTCGTAGCCGAGGGCGCGCTTGAGGAGCGGCGTGGCGTAGGAGCTCGGGGAGGCCAGCAGGGACCACTGGGCGCTGTCGTGCGCCAGCCCCTCCAGGATCTCCGGGCTCGTGTAGTAGTCGTGCACGAAGTCGTGGCCGATCTGCTTGATCGGCGTGCCGTGCCACGTCTGGACGACGACCTGGCCGGTGCGGCGCTCGAAGCGCTGGGGCACGTTGTCGTTGGTGACGTAGTAGCGGGCGCGGGCCAGCACCTCCCAGGACTCCACGCTGCCGTACTGCACGGCGCGCGCCGTCGACGGGACCTCGGTGCGTCCGTCGCGGACCAGCCAGATGTGCTCCAGCTTCTCGCCGCGGCGCACCAGCTCCTCGTGGATGGCGCGGGGCGAGTCGCCGGCGCCGTGTCCCTGGAAGGTGTCGTAGACGACCATGTCCTTGACCGGCAGGGCGCGCTGCGCAGGGTACGTCTCGAAGCGGGCGACGCGCTGGGCGTAGTGGGAGCGGTCGTGCGGGCTGATCATCGGGTCGGCGACCAGCACCATGCGGTCGTGGAAGCGGGTCTCGACCCGCATCCGGCGGCCCAGCGTGGTGAAGGCGTGCGGTCCCGCGAAGAGCAGGCCGGGGCTCATCTGCACGGGGGCGCCGCGGTCGACGCCGAGCAGGCCCGCGGTGGTCCCGCCCTGGGCGACCGGGCGCAGCGTGGGCCACCAGCGGCCCTCGGGAAGCGGGGTGCGGCCGGCGTACGCCTCGGGCAGCACGGGCGCGAAGGTGGACTCGAAGCGGTCGCCGTCGCGGGTGACGGGGTAGCAGAACTCCGCGCCGTGCGCGTTGTGCAGGACCAGCTCGTACGGCTCGTCGGTCGGCGCGACGAAGCGGCCCCGCAGGCTCAGGGTGCCGTCCTGCGCGGAGACCTCGTCGATCAGCGGCGGCGAGGGCTGCACGGAGAGGGTGAGGTGTCCGGTGGTGCCGCGCTTGGCGAACAGGGCGCGGTCGGCGTCGTCCCCGGGCAGGCGCAGGACCAGGCCTTCGAAGCCGCCGCGCTCGTCGTGGGCCAGGCGGTGCTCGGTGCCGTCGGCGCCGATCACGGACAGGCTCCACGGCTCGGGGGTCCACTCGCCGGGCTCGCACGGGGCGTCCGGTACGGCGGCCAGCTCGGCCAGCGGTACGCGGACGGTGAAGGGGATCCGGCCGGCGGCGGTCGCCCCGGTCTCCAGCGGGAAGCTGAGGGTGGTGCCGGTGGTGACGTGCACGGCGCGCAGCGCGGTGGCGGCGCCGACCTCGGCGGAGAGTTCGCCGGTGATCTCGACGGCGTCGTCACCGGCGGGGCGGGCGTCCAGCGCGCGGGCGCGGGCGATCTCCACCTGGATGGTGAGGGCGCCGGCCACGGCCGGGATGATCCGGACGTCGGGGGCCACCCAGTGGGGCGGCGGGTTCTGGCCGGTGTCGTGCTCGCCGCCCCTGAGGCGGGCGCGGTGCAGGCCGCCGGCTCCGGTGACGGCGATGGACGTGGTCCATATGCCCTCGTGCCACTTGCCGCCCGACTGGAAGATCGAGGGGTCGACGACGGCGGTGAAACCGGCCCAGTCGGCGTGCCGCAGGGCGAGGTGCGGGGACTTCACGGTGGCCATGGGAGAGGCGACGGTGCGTGCGCTGACCACGGAGCGGCGGCGCTTGCCGCCCTCGCGGAAGACCAGCATCTTGCGCGAGCCGAGGCGGCTCTCCGCACCGAGGTGTCCGGGCAGGGCGTAGCCGCGCAGCAGCAGCTTGCCGTCGGCCCAGGCCGCCTGCTCCAGGCGGCTGACGACCCGGCGCTCGCGCGGGCCGAGGGTGAGGATCTTGGCGGGGACCGGCGGGCGGCCGTGCAGGAAGGGGTAGTCCGCCTGCGGGCGGGCGAGGCCCTTGACCGGCACGCTGTAGTGGTAGTCGCGCTGGTGGTTCTGGAGCGCGATGAAGTCCTCGACGCGGCCTTCGCCGGCCAGGTACGCCTTGAGGCGGTCGGCGACGGTCAGGTCGGGCCAGGGGCCGGTGCCGATCTCCCGGATGAGGCCGCCGACCTCCTTGACGAACGCGGCGCGGAAGTCGGGGCCGCCCTCACCGACGTACTTGTAGATGAGCGGGAGTTCCTCGCTCAGCACGTTGTAGTCGTAGTCGCGCAGGTAGCGGGCGTACTTGGCGCCCTGCTTGGCCTTGAGGGACTCGCGCACCAGGCGCACGGAGGTGACGCGGTCGATGAGGGAGACCGGGTCGGTGGAGCGCTGGGTGATGGAGCGCTCGCCGGTCTCGCGGACGCGCCAGTGGTAGACGCAGTCGCTGAGGATGTCGACGCTGGAGGCGAAGTAGTGCGCGGGGATGCTGACCGGGGCGTCCTCGTAGAGGATGCCCTCCGGGTACTGGAAGCCGTGCTCGTCCCAGAAGGTGCGCCGGTAGACCTTGTTCCAGGCGGTGCGGTCGGTGACCAGCGCGGGGAACTTGGAGATGTGGGTCTTCAGCTGGGTCTTGGCGAAGGCCGCCCGGTGACCCCACGACTGCTGCATGCCGACGGAGCGGAAACGCTTCACGTTGCCGCCGGCGAAGTCGGAGCCCGTCTCGTCGAGCGCTTCGATGAGCCGCTGGTAGGCGTAGTCGGGCATGGTGTCGTCACTGTCGACGAAGGCCAGGTACTCGCTGTCCTTGTCGGCGTGACGCGCGCCCACGTTGCGGGCAGCGCCGAGACCGGCGTTCTCCTGCATGACGACGCGGAACCGCTTGTCCCGGGCGGCGAAGGCCTTGGCGAGGACGGCGCTGTTGTCCGTGGACCCGTCGTCCACGAGGATGACCTCGAAGTCCTCGAAGGTCTGAGCGGCGATGGATTCCAGGCACTCGTCGAGGTAGAGCTCGACGTTGTAGACGGGGACGACGATGCTCAGGCGCGGGGGCATGGGTGGCGGTATCTCCAGCGTTTTATGCTTTATCGATGATCAGCTGCTCACAGCATCTTACTCTGTAACAGAGTCATAAAGTCCGCCCATATGGGGCATACGCAGCTGATCGCCGGGGCGGACGGCAAAGAATTCAGCCGCCCGCCACCTCGACGATGCGGTTCGACGCGGTTCGACGCGGTTCGACGCGGTTCGACGCGGTTCGACCGCCGGCCGGGCCCCGCAGGCCGGCCGGTGGTCTCTCAGACTTCCAGCTCGGCTTCGATCTTCTTGAGCTGATGCCGGGCCATCGCGAGGTTGGACCGCTTCTTGTCGAGGGCGAGGTAGAGGAAGAAGCCCGCCGATCCGCGCCCCTTGAGCAGGCGGATCAGGTGGTACTGGCTACCGAGGGTGATCAGGATGTCCTCGATCTCGTCCTTGAGCCCGAGCATCTCCATCGTGCGGACCTTGGCGCGCACCACGTCCGTGTTGCCCGCGGCGGCGACCGCGAGGTCGAGGTCCTTGCCTCCGCCCACGGTGCCGAGGGCCATGCCACTGCCGTAGTCCACCAGGGCCGCGCCGAGCGCGCCCTCGATGGTGGTGGTGGCTTCCTTGAGTGCGGTCTCCACATTGACCATGAGTTGTTCCTCTTTCTCTTTTCGCTGGAGCGGGCTGTGCCTGGCGGTGGACGGAGGGGCGGCGGGAGCCGGTGCGCCGCTCACGCGGGCGCGGGTTCGCCGCCGCGCCGCCCGAGGGTGTGGTCGATGAGTTCGGCGATGCGCAGGCTGGAGCGCCGGGCCTCCAGGTGGAGGCGGCCGACGTTGACGCGTGACTCCGCCGTCAGGGTGAGGACGGCCACCAGACCGGCCGCGTAGGTGGCGACGTAACCGTCCTCACCCCGTACGAGCAGCTCGCGGAACGCGCCCTGGCCCGTGCAGTCGCTCAGGCGCTGGGCCACACCGAGGGCGGCCGCGGTCAGTGCCGCGACGGATTCGGCCTCGGTGGCGGCGCTGTCCTGGGCGAGGACGAAGCCGTCGGTGCTCGCGGCGAGCGCGCCGGTGAGCTGGGGCACCCGCGCCCGCAGCCTGCGGAGCTCGGCGAGTATCTCGGCCTCCGCCTCGGGGGGCACCGTACTCATGTCTGGCTTCCTCCTCTCGGGCTGCCTCCGCTCGGAGCGGTCGGCGCGCAGGACGGGTCGCAGCGGGAGCCTCACAGGCTTGCCTCCAGTGCGTCGCGTAATCGGCGGAGCAGCGCCACGTCCGGGGACTGGGTCTGGGTGATCCAGTCGGGCAGGGCGTCCGCGACGGGCGGCGGGGCCGGCGCGTGCGGGGTCTCGACCAGTCCGGCCGCCGCGAGGCGCCGTACGTCGAGCAGCGTGTGGAAGGCGGGCCGGCCCAGCACCCAGGCTAGGTCCGCCGGGGTGCGCACGCCGTCGGCCTCGCGCAGCAGCAGCCGCTGGCGGACGGTGACCGTCTGGCCGGGCGCGGCGGCCCGGGGCACCACGGGGGCGGTGTCCAGCAGCGGGTAGGGCCAGACCGCGTCGAGCAGTTCCCGGCGGCGGCAGGTCTCGCGCTCGACGGCGGCGGCCGCGACCGAGCGCACGGAGCCGATCCAGTGCGTGGCCCCGCGGCGGAAGCGGGAGGGGCCGCTGCCCGGGGAGAGGGCGAAGAAGGCGGCGTCGAAGATCGCGGCGAGGTGGCATATCTCCAGCTCGCCTCCGGCCAGACCGCCGCTGTCCACGAGGAATCGGGCGACCTGCCGGCGGGCGCCGGCCCGGTCCACGGCCTCGCGCCAGCGCTCGGGGGCGAGGCCGCCGCCGGTGGTGAGGAGGACGTCGAGGCCGGGGGTGGCCGGGCTCTCGGCGTGCACGATGCGGCCGTCCTCCAGGAAGAGGGTGCCGCGGTCGCGCAGCAGGGCGCCGGTGGCGCGCTCGGCGGCGAGGCGGGTCAGGAGGGGGGAGACGGCGGCGGGGCCGGGCGCCGTGGCCTGGGCGGTCATCTGAGCACCAGCCCCTCGGCGAGGACGCGGAGTCTGTGACGGGCGAGGGCGAGGTTGCCCTCGGCGCGGTCGAGCCACAGGTGCAGGAAGACGCTGCTGTCGAAGCTCGTCTCCACGAAGCGCAGCACGTGGTAGCCGGTGCGGGTGGTGACGATGAGGTCCTCGACGGGCGGGCCGGTCACCTCGGCGCCCGAGGGTAAGGGCGCCGTCCCGGCCGGGGCGAAGGACTCGTACTCGGCGGCCGCCCGGGCCAGCTCGGCGGTCTCGGCGGCGGTGGTCTCGTGGTCGCCCACGGGCGACTCCCCCGCGGTGCCGAGGGCCAGTCCGCTGCTCCAGTCGACCAGCGCGGCCCCCCGCGCACCAGGCAGGGCCATGGCTTCGAGCAGGCATTCGTCGATCCCGGGCACGCGGGCTCCCCTCCCGGCCGGACGTGCGGTGTGCACGGTCTACGGCGCGACAGGAGGGAACTTACTCAACTTCCGCAGTGCGAAAAGGCGTTCTGGCATTTTCCGCTGGAACATGCCAAGAAGCGTGTGAGACCTTGGCCGGAACGCGTCGGAAAGTGACTACGAAGCGAGCGGAAGATCGTCCGCGAGGCGGAACGAGCCGCCCTCGCGCTCGACGTAGCCCTCGTGGCTGAGGGTGCGCAGCAGGTGGTAGACGGTGGGCAGGGGGATCCCGGTGAGCCGGGAGAGCCGCTTGGCCGTCGCCCCTCCTTCGGCGTGCATCGCCTCCACGAGGCGCAGCGCGCGCTGAACGGAACCGATCAGGGTGGGCGTGGTGTCCTTGTGGCTGTGGGCTGTTCCCATGAGTGGTCCCCCTGCTCCGGTACGACGCCTGGCCGATCCATCAAAGTCGTTCACACGCCGCAAAACCAGCAGACTCGCGTAAACCTGAGCATAAGATCACCGCCTCCCGGCCCGGGACGGGAGACCGTCAGTCAACGGGGCGCTCCGGGAGGAGGCGTTCGACCATCGTCTCGACGAGCCCCTCCACCGGGTGTGACTCCAGCACGGCCGACGCCGTCAGGTCGTCCACGATCAGGCCCAGCATCGCGAGGTACAGCACGGCCACGCCCGGCCGGTCCCCCGGCAGTCCCGCCCCCAGGTGCCAGGCGATGTTCGCTTCGAGCTCGGCGGCCTGGAAGCCCGCCAGTTCCGCCTGGAGTTCGGGGCGCCGGGTGCCCTCCAGCCGCAGTTCCAGCATCGCGATGTGCACACTGCGCTCGCGTCGCATGCGCTCCACGAGTTGGCCGAGCAGCACCTTGGTGTCCAGCGGACCGGCCAGGTCGGCCTCGTCCGGGACCAGCCGCTCCCGGGTGCGGTGCAGGATCTGCACGAGCAGCTGGGCCCGGTTCGCGAAGTAGTTCGAGGCGGTGCCGGTGGGCACGCCCGCCTCCGCGTCCACGGCGCGCAGCGTCAGGCCGCGCGATCCCTCGCGCGCCAGGACTTCGATGGCGGCGTCGAGCAGCGCGGCGCGGCGCTGCGGGTTCTGGCGCATGGCGGTCCCTCGGAGTGGTGCGGCACCTCATGGTGAGCACTTCACGTGCAGTGCTCACCTCACGGTAGCGGACGCTCCCGTTCCCGGCCCTCGCCTCGTACCCTCCGCGCCCTCACTCCCTAGCCTCCGCGCCACCGCCCCGTACCCTCCGCGGCGCCGCCCCCTCCCCAGCGCACCCCGACCCGTGTCAGGCTGCCCGCCATGGAGCGGATCGTCGAGGAGATACGCGAGGACCTGTCACGCCGGATCGCCGTGGCGGCGGACCGGCTCGCCGACCGGACGCTGACCGAAGACCCCGCGTACGCCGCCCTGCTCGGCCGGGCCGAGCTGCGCGAGCGGATCCACCGCCACCTCCACCAGGCCGTCGAGGGCCTGGTCCGCAGTGCGCACGGCCTGCCGCCGGAGCTCGCCGACGCCCGGGCCGTCGGCACGCTGGGGGCCGCGCGGGGGTTACCGCTCGCCTCCCTCCTCGCGACCCACCGCCGCGGCGGCCGGCTGCTCTGGCAGGGCCTCAGCGAGGCCGTGGCCGCGCACGACCGGGCCGAGCTGCCCGGCCTGCTGGCGGGTGCGCCCGTCCTGTGGGACGTACTGGACCAGATGACGGACGCCATGACCGAGGCGTACCACCGGACGCGGGCCGCGCGCACCGACGGGGAGCGCGAGCGCCGGGCGGCCCTGCTGGACGTGCTGCTGGACGGTACGGGCACCCCGGACGGGCCGACGGCCGCCGAGGCGGCGGCGCGGCTGGGCCTGCCCGAGCGGGGCCGGTTCGCGGTGGTCGTGGTGGCCGACGGCGGCGGGGGCGCGAGCGCGCGGACGACGGCCGGGAGGGCCGGCGACGGCGCCCCGCGCGTGCTGTGGCGGATCCGCGCCGGTGCGCGCAGCGGCCTCGTGGAGCTGGGCCACCATCCGCTGGAGTCCGTACGGGACCTGCTCGCGCCCCTCGGCGTACGCGCCGGGGTCGGCCCGGTCGTCGGGGCGGCGGCCGAGCTGGCCGGGGCGCACCGGCTGGCCGTCCTCGCCCTGCGGACCGCTCCCGAGTCCGGCGGCCCGCGCACCGCGCTGCTGGACGAGGGGCTGCCGGCGGCGCTGGTCGCCGCCCAGGACGAACTCGCGGGCCGGCTGCGGCAGGTGGTGCTGGGGCCGGTGCTCGCGCTGGCGGCGGAGGACCGCCGGGTGCTCCTCACCACCCTGGGCGTCTGGCTGGCCTGCCAGGGCTCGACGACGTACGCCGCGCAGCGGCTGTACTGCCACCGCAACACCGTCTCCAACCGCCTGCGCCGCCTGGAACAGCTCACGGGCCGCTCGCTGTCCGACCCGCGGCACGTGGTGGAACTGGCCCTGGCGCACGCGGCGGTGACCCAGCGGGGCACCGGGGAGACGACTCCTCCCGCGCGTATGCGGTGACGGTGTCGCGCGGCGGGGCACCCGGCGGATCACCCGGCGGGATCACGCGGCGGATCACCCGGTGAGGTCATCCCGCGAGTTGCTCCGCCCGGTGGGCCAGCCACAGGTCGTGGCGGGCGCTCGGCGACTGGAGCAGGGAGCGTTCGAGGAGCGCCTCGATCCGGGTCAGCCGTTTGCGGGCGCCCGGCACGGAGATGCCCAGGGCGGCGGCGGTCGGGACCAGTCGGGCATCGTGGTCCAGCCAGGCGCGGACCGTGGCGCGGGCGTCCGGCGGGGCCTCGGGGCCGCTGAGCGGGCGCAGGTGGCCGCGGGCCCAGTCGGTCAGGCGCGGATCGCGCAGCACCTCGTCCAGGTCCGCTTCCAGGTCCGCTCCGGTGGCCGGGGCGGGCCCCGGGACGTACGGGTCGCCCGCGCCCCGGGTCAGGCGCAGTGCGAGCGAGAGGGCGGCCTGGTCCGCGAGGCGCGCGAGGTCCAGTCCGAGGACCGCCTCGATCAGGCGGAGCCGGGTGGCCAGGGTGTTGCGGTGGATCTTCAGCAGCCGCGTCGCGTGCGAGGTGAACTCCAGCCACGCGTGAGCGGTGGCGCGCAGCTCCTGCGGGCCGGGGTCCTGGGCGCGCCGGGGCTCGTACGCGTCCAGGGGCGCGAGCAGGGCCCCGGCCCAGCCGGCCCCGGCCTCGTGGGCGGCGAGCGCCAGCTCGGGTCCCGGCCCGAACCGGGCGTGCCGTTCGCCCCGGCCCCGCGCGACGGCCAGGGCGTGGAAGGCCTGGCCGTAGGCGGCCGGTGCCTCGCGCAGGGCCGCCTCCCCGCTGACCCCGACCGCGCAGTGCCGGGTCACGTCCACCAGCGCCCCGGCCAGGGGGTCGTGGTCGGCGGCGGCTCCCGCCGGGCCGGCGGGGACGAGCACGATGAGGTGGCGCACGTAGACGGGGCAGTGCACGATCCAGGCCCGGCCCCCCGTCAACTCCGCGCAACGGCGCGCTACTTCGCCGCGCTGCCCGGCCGGGCACTCGACGACGTACATCCGCATCGGGTCGGGCAGGGAGGGCCCGAGCGCCTCGGCGACCTGGTGGGCGGTGGAGATCCGGCCGTTCATCAGCAGGTGCAGCGCCGCCTCGCGGGCCCGCGCTTCGGCGAGTCCGGCCCGTTCCTCGCGCCGTGCGGCCTCCTCGGCGCGCAGCACCAGCGCCAGCGGAACGGCGGCGTCCGCGAGCAGGGTGGCGGCGTCCGGGTGGTGGGGCCGCTCCCGTACGCAGGCCAGGGCCCGGCCGTCGTGGAGCGCGAACAGCAGCGCGGCGCCCTCACCGCTCTGCACCACGGCCGACCGCGCGCCGCGTGCGCTCATCTCGGCAACGCCGAGCAGAGCGGCTTCGGGCACGGCGGGTTGGGGCCCGGCGGCTGGGGGCACGGCGGGTTCGGCCCCCAGGGCCCGCTGGCGGTCCACCACCCCGGTCCAGGCGTCCAGACGGGCCGCGAGCCACTCCAGGAGTACGGCCGAGCCACCGGTGTGGGCGAGCCGGTGGATCTTGAGGATGTCGTCGGACCTGGACACGGCCGCATTCAACCACCCCGGCTCACTGTGCGCCGTGATACCGGTCTCGCCCCGTCACCGTGCGCAGCGAACCCTGCGTCCGGGGCCGCCCCCGCCTAGATTGGGCGACGAGCGGTCGGACCCCGGCGCTGTCCGAGGATTCGGGGACGGGGGAAACGCCGGGGTCCGTCGCCGCTCACCTCGTGCGCGCCGCGCTCACATCTTGCGCGCCGCGCTGCGGATCGCCTCGCGGATACGGAAGTACGTACCGCAGCGGCAGATGTTGGCGATGGCGTCGATGTCCTCGTCCGTGGGCTCGCTGGTGCGCCGCAGCAGGGCGACGGCCGCCATGATCTGGCCCGGCTGGCAGAAACCGCACTGGGCGACGTCCTGTTCGAGCCAGGCCTCCTGCACCGGGTGCAGCTCGTCCCCGTCGGCCAGCCCCTCGATGGTGGTCACCGTCCTGCCCGCGCACGCGGAGACGGGCACCACGCACGGGCGGATGTCGGCGCCGTCGAGATGGCTGGTGCAGGCCTTGCAGACGTCCACCCCGCAGCCGTACTTGGGGCCGTGGACACCCAGCATGTCGCGGAGCACCCACAGCAGGGGCAGGTCGTCGGGGGCGTCCACGGTGACGCTCTGCCCGTTGACGGTGAAGGTGTGCGAGGGCACGGCGTACTCCTGGCTCCGGCGGACTAGCGCGGGTAGGGGGTGAAGTCGACGTCGAAGTCGAGGGGGAAACTGCGCGGCTTGGAACCGGTGGCCCGGGCCCAGGCGTTGGCGATCGCCCCGACCGCGGCGGGGACACCGAGCTCGCCCGCGCCGCCCGGGTCCTCGCCGGTCGCCGGGAGCACGAAGACCCGTACCTCGCGCGGGGTGTCACGCTGCTGCGCCCAGTGGAACTGGCTGTAACTGCCCTCCAGCGGCAGTCCCTTGTCCAGGTGCAGCCCGGCGCGCAGGGTGGTGGAGATGGCGTCGGTGAGGCCGCCGATCATCTGGGCCTCCAGTCCGCGCGGGTTGACGGGCAGGCCCACGTCCACGGCGATGACCGCCTTGGTGACGCGGACGCGTTCCGGGTCACGGGTGTCGATCTCGACGAGGCACGCGGTGCGTGACTTGTACTCCTCGTGGAAGGCGATGCCCTGCGCGCATCCCGCCTCCATCGGCCGCCCCCAGCGCCCTTCCGCCGCCACCTTGTCCAGCACGGCGCGCTGGGCGTCGGTCTTGAGGAAGGTACGGCGGAACACGTACGGGTCCCGGCCGGTGCGCGCGGCCAGTTCGTCGACGACGATCTCCTCCGCTCCGCGCGTGTTGGCGGAGTACACCGAGCGCCAGGAACCGGTGGGGACGCCGGTCGGCACCTCGGTGAGCGCCTGGGTGGTGAGGCCGAAGTGGTACGGGGACTTCACCGTGGTCAAAAAGAGGGTCTGCGCGAGGGTGGCGTTGCCGATGCCGAGCGGCAGGCTCGCGGCGGTGGCGGTGATGACCTCGCCGAGCCCGTGGCGGAAGTCGGTCTCGGCGGCGGCGACGCGGTGCTCGAAGCTGAGCACCTCGCCCAGCAGGTGGGTGGCCCGGATCTTGTGGTGGGTGGCGGGGCGCATCCGGCCGTGCCGGGTATCGTCCACACGGGTCCACATCAGCTTGACGGGGCGGCGGCAGGCCTTGGAGATCCGCGCGGCCTCCAGGGCCGCGTCGAAGAAGAGCCGGCGGCCGAAGGAGCCTCCGGCCTGGACCACGTGCACCGTGACCTTGTCCAGGGGCAGGCCGAGGTCGGCGGCGATGGTCTCGCGGGCCACGATCGGGGACTTGAGCCCGGACCAGATCTCGGCCCGGTCCTCCCGCACGTCGGCGATGGCGCAGTTCGTCTCCATCGGGGCGTGGCTGACGAAGGCGAAGTCGAACTCGGCGTCCACGTACGGGGTGAGCAGCGGCGGGACCAGCAGCGGCGGGGTCGCGGCGCGCAGCTTGCGGCGGATGTCGGCGTCGGACAGTTGGTCGGCGGGGCCGGGTCCCCAGGTGACCTGGAGGGCGGACTTGGCGGTGATGGCCTGACCGAAGGTCTCGGCGACGACGGCGACCCCGGTGGGCACGGTCACCACGTCCAGTACGCCGGGCATGGCCCGGACCGCGGCGAGGTTGCCGACGGCGCGGACGGAGCCGCCGAGGGTGGGCGGGCGGCGCACCACGCAGGGCTTGGCTCCGGGCACGTCGAGGTCGAGGGTGTACCGCTGGGCGCCCGTGACCATGGCGCGGGCGTCGACGCGGCCGGTGGGCCGGCCCACGAGGGTGTGCTGCGCCGTCTTCTTGGGGGTGGCGCCGAGGACGATCAGGCCGGGGTCGGCCGCCGCCGCGGCGAGGGAGCCGTAGGCGGCGGTGCGGCCGTCGGGGGCACGGACGACGCCGTTCGCGGTGGTCAGCGTGGCAGGGGAGAGGCGCCAGCCCTGGGCGGCCGCCGCCACGAGGCGGGCGCGGGCGGTGGCGGCGCACTGGCGGACCGGCCCGTAGAGGGAGCGGATGGAGTTGGAGGAGCCGGTGAGCTGGTTGAAGAGCAGCTCGGGCCGCGCGTCGTCCAGTTCCACGCGTACGGCGGCCAGGGGCGCGTCGAGTTCCTCCGCGACCAGCATGGCGACCGCGGTGGTCAGGCCCTGGCCGACCTCCTCGCGCGGCAGCCGGAAGCGGATCGTGCCGTCGGCTTCGACCGCGAGTGCCAGCAGGGCGGAGGTGGGCGCCCCGGCCAGGATGAACAGGTCGCCGAGGTCGACGACGTCGGCGATGGCGGGCAGGGACGGGACCACGGCGTGGGCGGGCTGCGGGGCCAGGCCGTCGACGCCGGCGCGGGTGACGAGGGCGAGCGTCGGGGCCGCCACGAGGAAGGTGAGGAAGGAGCGGCGGCTCTGCCCGGCGGCGCGGTTCTGCCCGGTCATGTCGTTGTTCCCCACGCTGCGCGGGTCCGCCCGCGCGGACCTCCCCGGTGCATTACCGACACGTAGAGTAGCGATCGGGGCCTGGGGTGGGAACCCTCGGGCCGGAAGCGGGCTCACCCTTTCGGGGGGATCAGGGTGGGCGAACGATCCGCGCACCCATGCGATCAACCTTGAGCGAGGGCCTCGTACACATCGGCCGTGTGATCGATCCGTACGGGCCTGAACGCCGCATTCCAGCCACCTCTGCCAGGGAGGACCGGGCCGGGTCGGCTGGTACCCGCCGCCCGCCGCTCGCCCGGGCCGGAGCACGCCTGACCGGATTCGTTCGCACGCGGAAGAACGGCCTCAAGGCCTGGGGCATATACCAGAAGCAAGAACGTTGCGGATGTTGCCAAACGTCTTACACGCCGTCGCGGCCTGTGCAACAGTCGTTACCGGTCCTTCCTTCAGACTTGGCCGTGCCGCGCCTGTATCGGAGTTCTCATGCCGTCCCACCTGTTCGCGGACCGTCCCGCGCAACCGCCCGAGCCGGGGTCGGTGGACGCGCTGATCTCCCAGACCCGGCGGCTGCGGGGAGAAGTGGACGCGGTCCGCCGCGACACCGTCGTCGACGACGACGACGCCCAGGCCCGCTGGCAGCGCGCCCTGTGCGATCTCGCGGTCCACCACCTCGACGACCTCCGTGAACACCTCGGTCAGCTCAAGGAGGGCCTGCCGCCCGTCCCGGAGACCATCGAGCTGCCGCAGGCGCCCCCCGAGACCGGGCTGGAGGCCCAGACCCGCGTCGGAAGCGCCGAGTGGAACCTGCTGACCGACGAGGTCACCTGGTCCGACGAACTGTTCCAGATCTTCGGCCGCTCCCCCGAGGCCGGCGCGCTCCCGCTGGACGAGCTGGGCTCCACCCTGTTCTCCGAGGACCAGCCGCTGCTCACCGCGTGGGTCACCGCCTGCCTGGTGGACGGCAAGCCGATCGACGGCGAGTTCCGCATCGTCCGCGCCGACGGGCGGGTCCGCACCCTGCACATGCGGGGCGAGCCGGTCCTCGACCCCGACGGCTGCACGGCCTCCATGTGGGCCGTCATGCGGGACGTGAGCGAACTGCGCCGCAGCCAGCGGGCGGTGCGCGAGTCCCGTGACTCCCTCCAGCGCCAGCGGGAGATCGCGCAGACCGAGCACCGGCTCGCGGTCGAGCTCCAGGAGGCCGTGCTCCCCCCGTGGCGCGGCTCCCTGCGGTTCCCGTACAGCAGCGCGGGGTCACTGGACGTGGCCGCGCACTACCTGCCGTCGGCGACCAGCGCACTCATCGGCGGCGACTGGTACGACGCCCTCGAACTGCCCGACGGCCGCTCGATGCTGACGGTCGGTGACCTGACGGGGCACGGCGTGAGCGCCACCTCCGGGATGGCGATGATGCTGGGCGCGCTGCGCGGCATGGCCATGGCGGGGATCGAGCCGGGTCCGCTGATGGGCTGGCTCAACCAGCTGTTGGAGACCTCCGTACAGCCCGCGCTCGGCTCGGCCGTGTGCTGCCGCTACGATCCCGCCCGCCGGGTGCTGTCCTGGGCGCAGGCCGGACACCCGGCCCCCCTGCTGTTCCGCCGCGGCTCGGGCCGTTCCCTGCTGCCGCCGGAGGGCGTCCTGTTGGGCGCCACGTCCGGAGCCTCGTACGAGCAGGCCGAGGAGCGGCTCGAAGTGGGCGACCTGCTCGTCCTGCACACGGACGGACTGACGCCGCGCAGCATCGAGTTCAGCCGGGCGGACGGCACGGAGCGGCTGCTGGCCCTCGCGCCGCGGTTCGCGGCGGCGCGGTCGGCGCAGGACTGCGTACGGATCGTCATCGAGGAGTTCGGCGAGAGCGAGCGGGAGGACGACGCCTGCGTGCTCGTCGCCCGGGTGGGCGGGTAACACCCCGGACGTCCGGGCTCCAGGGCCGCGCCGCACGGCGCGGCCTCTCTCGTCTGCGTATCCCGTCTTCCCGCTGGACCCCTTTCCCTCCTAGACCCCTTTGGGGCGCGGGCGCGGGGGCACCGGCATGTCGGGGAGGGCCAGCTTGATCTCCTGGCGGAGCTCCTCGATCCGCGCGTAACCGGAGTACTGGGTGGTGAGCCGGTACATCTCGCGCAGCCGGTCCCAGGTGCGGTGCGAGGAGGTCTCGTTCATGGAGACCAGCGCCAGGCGGGCGTAGCGGTCGGCCCGTTCCGGTTCGTCGGCGATGAAGCAGGCGGAGGCCATCGAGATGTAGTCGAAGATCTGCGAGCGCTGGTAACCCTCGCCGCGCAGCCGCAGGGCCTCCTTGGCGTGGCGCGCGGCGATCGGCGCCGCCGTGGCGTCGTGGTCCGCGAGGGTCCGGTACGCCAGGGCCTGCATGCCGTGCAGGTCCGCCTCGTCGAAGTGCTGCATCCAGTTCGGCGGCGGCACGTCGCCCTTGTCCGAGACGAACAGCTCCTCCGCCTCGCCCAGGGTGCGGCGCATCGCCTGGCCCTTGCCCATGGCCGCCTGCGCCCAGGCCTCGACGGTGTGCAGCATGGCGCGGGTGCGCGGCAGGGTCTGTTCGCCGGAGCCGGACTGGGCCAGCCTCATCAGGTCCAGGGCCTCGTTCGGCTTGCCGAGGTGGACCATCTGGCGGGCGGCGCGGGACAGCGCCTCGCCCGCGCGGGGGCGGTCACCGCCCTCACGGGCCGCGTGCGCGGCGATGACGAAGTACTTCTGCGCCGTGGGTTCGAGACCCACGTCGTGGGACATCCAGCCGGCGAGCACCGCCAGGTTGGCCGCCACTCCCCAGAGCCTGCGCTGGAGGTGGTCGGGGTGGCGGTAGGCCAGCATTCCGCCGACCTCGTTCAACTGGCCGACGACGGCTTTACGCTGGAGTCCGCCCCCGCGCGAGGCGTCCCAGGCGCGGAACACGTCGACCGAGCGTTCCAGTGCCTCGATCTCCTGGGAGCCGATCGGGGCGGCCTCGTAGCGGTCGTAGCCCGCCTGGTCGGCCGGGAAGGAGTCCCCGAAGTTCCGGGCCTCCTTCGCGGTGGCGGGGTCGGTGTGGAGCCAGTCGTACATGGCATTGCTGAGGACGGAGCCGGCGGTGAGCACGGCGCCCGCGCCCATCAGACCGCGACGGTTGAGCATGAGGTCCATTCCCGTGAATTCGGTGAGGACCGCGGCTGTGCGTTCGGGCGCCCACGGCATTCCTTCGGGGTTCTCGCGAGCCCCGTCCGGCTGCCGTCTGGTGGTGCGCCGCTGCCGTACGAACCCGAGGTCCTCGATGGTCACGACACGACCGAGCCGCTCGGTGAACAGTGCTGCCAGTACCGTGGGCACCGGCTCGCGGGGGGCCTCCCCCATGTCGATCCAGCGCCGCACCCGCGAGGTGTCGGTGGCCAGTTGGGGGTGGCCCATGGCCGCCGCCTGCCTGTTGACCATCCTCGCCAGTTCGCCCTTCGACCAGCCGGCCAGGCCGAACAGGTCGTTCAAGCGGGTGTTTGGACCTTTGCTCACGTCAAGCCCCCAGGTTCTCGGCTGAGTTGACAGTAGCCCGCCGTCAGATGCCCAGCGACTATTCGCCAGGCTTCGCCAGGGCACGCCCGATGGTTCGCCACGGTCCGCCGGGTGTCAGGTAGGAATGCGCCTCCCCGCCCCGGTTCACCGGCGGAACTCCCCAGGGTGAAGCACGGGATCCGGCGGGGCGGCGTACGTCACTCGTCGGCGCACGAAGGGATCCGTATCACCATGTACGCAGCAACCTCCTCCGTGTCCGCACCGGTCCGGTCGCACCGCACGCTCCCGGCGGGCGGCGGTCCCTACCTCGACCCCGGCCGGCAGCCCGCCTCGGCGCAGGGCGCCGTCCGGGCGCGGCGGACGGCCAGTACCGGATCGCAGCCCGTCAGCGGCAGAATCGACCTCTCGGGGCCGCAGGGGGCGCAACTGCGCACGGCGCTCGCCTCGGTGCAGCGGATCTGTCCCGAGTTCACGCCCGTGCAGGTGCTGCGGCGCAGCGGCCGCTCGGTGCTCCTGGTCGGCACCACCGGACGGATGACCGCCGTCGCGAAGGTTTTACTGGACCATTCGCCGGAGTGGCGCGAGCGCTACCGGCACGAAATAGCTGCGTACCGGGCCTTCGTCCGGCACCGCCCGCCGGTACGGGTACCCCGGCTGATCGCCGCCGACCCGGAGAACTGCACGCTGGTGGTCGAGCGGATGGCGGGCCGGGTGGCAGCGCTCCAGCGGCACCCGGTGGAGCCGCCGCCGCGGGTGGACCTGCGGGCGGCCCTGGGCGCGGTGTGCCGGGTCAACCAGTGGCAGCCGCCGGCCGAGCTGTTCGGGACGCCGATGAACTACGCCCGGCGGATCGCACGTGACTACGAGCTCGGGCTGCTGACCGACCGGGACCTCGGCGACCTGCAGAAGCTGCTGCACGGGGTGAAACTGTCGGGCACCTCCCTGCAGTTCAACCACGGTGACGCGCTGCTGTCCAACCTGCTGCTCTCCCCGGCCGGGCCGGTGCTGCTCGACTGGGAGCACGCGGGCTGGTACCTGCCGGGCTACGACCTGGCCACGCTGTGGACGGTGCTGGGCGACGCCCCGGCGGCCCGCGCCCAGATCAGCCGGCTCGCCCAGGCGGCGGGTCCGGCCGCGCGGGACGCCTTCCTGATCAATCTGATGCTGGTGCTGACCCGGGAGATCCGGATGTCCGAGACGGCGGTGCAGCGCTCGATGCTGGCCGCCGCCCCGGCCCAGTCGCTGCCGATGGGCGCCCTGTCCTCCGGGGAGGAGCAGCGGCTGCTGCTCCGCCGTCTGCACGACGATGCGGGGATGGCGCGCAGAGCGGTCCGCGCGGCGGTCGGCACGCGCTGACCCTCCCCCCTCCCTCGCGAAGTCCCGTGGCCCCCCACCGCCACGGGACTTCGCTCTGTGCGGCCGAGGGGCGGCGGGTCGTGGGCGAGGCGGCGGCGCCGGATGCCTTGACATCACATGATCCCGCTAAGACCTTTTCTGACTCAGCATCAGACATGCTGGGGTCACTTCCCGCCTCCCCACCCCGCTGGAGCCCGCCCATGTCCGCAAGCGCTTCCCGCACGTCGCCCCACGCCCTCCCGACCAGACGGACGGTCCTCGCCGGGACGGGGGCCGGGGTGCTCGCCGCCACGGTGCTGCCGTCGGGCGCCGCGCGGGCCGACGCCGCCCCGGACGGACCGCAGCTCGGCGAGTACGACGTCGTGGTGGCCGGTTCCGGGGCGGCCGGGATGACCGCCGCGCTCACCGCCGCCCGGCGGGGGCTGAGCGTGCTGGTGGTCGAGAAGGCGCCCACCTTCGGCGGATCGGCCGCACGGTCCGGGGCCGGTATCTGGCTGCCCAACAACTCGGTGATCCTGGGGGCGGGTGTGCCGGACACCCCGCAGAAGGCGGCCGCGTACCTGGCGGCGGTCGTCGGGAGCGAGGTGCCGGCCGACCGCCAGGCGGCCTTCCTCGCCAACGGTCCCCGGATGCTGGATTTCGTGATGGCGAACAGTCCGCTCAAGTTCCGCTTCATGGAGGGGTACAGCGACTACTACCCCCACCTGCCGGGCGGGCTGGCGAACGGCCGCTCCATCGAGCCCGACCAGATCGACGGCCGGCTCCTGGGCGCCGAACTGGCCCGGCTCAACCCGGCGTACATGCCGGTCCCGGCCGGAATGGTGGTCTTCAGCCAGGACTACAAGTGGCTGAACCTCGCGGCCGTGAGCGCCAAGGGCCTCGCCGTCTCCACGGAGTGCCTGGCGCGCGGCACGAAGGCGGCGCTGCTCGGGGAGAAGCCGCTGACCATGGGCCAGGCCCTGGCGGCCGGGCTGCGGGCCGGGCTGCTGCGGGCGGGGGTGCCGGTGTGGCTGAACAGCCCGCTGGTGGACCTGGTCCTGGACGGGGGTGCGGTCACCGGGGTGGTGGTCGAGAAGGAGGGCGTACGGGGGACCGTACGGGCCCGGCGCGGGGTGATCATCGGCTCGGGCGGCTTCGAGCACAACGCGCAGATGCGGGCGCAGTACCAGCAGCAGCCGGTCGGCACCCAGTGGTCGGTGGGCGCGAAGGAGAACACCGGCGACGGGATCCGCGCGGGGCAGCGGGCCGGCGCCGGGCTGGCCCTGATGGACGACGCGTGGTGGGGCCCGTCGATCCCGCTGCCCGGGGAGCCGTACTTCTGTCTCGCCGAGCGGACCCTGCCGGGCGGGCTGATCGTGAACGCGAACGGCGCGCGGTTCGTCAACGAGGCCGCCCCGTACAGCGATGTGGTGCACGTGATGTACGAGAAGGACCGGGCGGCGACCGGCTCGCACATCCCGGCCTGGCTGATCGTGGACCAGAACTACCGCAACAAGTACCTGTTCAAGGACATCCTGCCGACCCTGGTCTTCCCCGACGCGTGGTACGAGGCGGGCGCGGCGAAGAAGGCGTGGACGTGGGACGCGCTGGCCGGCCAGATCGGGGTCCCGGCGGCGGCGCTGCGAGCGACGCTGGGCCGGTTCAACGCACAGGCCTGGCAGGGGACCGATCCGGACTTCCACCGGGGCGACTCGGCCTACGACCACTACTACACGGACCCCCAGGTGCAGCCGAACTCGTGCCTGGCGCCGGTCTGGGCTCCGCCGTTCTACGCCTTCAAGATCGTGCCGGGGGACCTCGGTACGAAGGGAGGCATCGTGACGGACGCGCGGGCGCGGGCGCTGCGGGCGGACGGCTCGGTGATCCGGGGCCTGTACGCGGCGGGCAACGCCAGCGCGGCCGTGATGGGGCGCAGCTACGCGGGGGCCGGATCGACGATCGGCCCCGCGATGACGTTCGGCTACGTGGCGGCCAACGACATCGCGGACGCGTGAGCGGGAGGCGTCAGCCCTGCTGGAAGAGCTCGGCGGGGAGCGGCTTCAGGAGGGCGTAGAGGTCGTCGGTGATCGGACGGTCCCAGCTGGCGATGGTGACCAGCACGTTGTCACTGCGGTCGAACTGCACGCAGGAGATGCGGGACTCCGACAGCTTGACCTTCCGGACGATGAGGAGGTTGTCGCCCTGCATGACGGGGCAGTCCTCGACACCGATGACGTCGACGTCCTCTTCGTTCTCCAGCGCGTCGAGGAGCTGGGCCACCTCGAAGGGCACCTCGCCGTCGGAGAGCTCCCGCGCGGGGGAACCCTCGGGGAGGTTTCCGATGATCATCGCGGGGCCGCGTCCGCCGAACAGGTCGTAGCGGAGGAAGACGCCCTGGCAGCTTCCGTCGGGCGCGGGCAGCAGCCCGGCCCCGAGATTGCCCGGCCAGTCCCCCGGGTCCATGGCCAGGACGTCGAAGTCCGGGCCGGCGGGTGTGGCGGCGCGGTGGCGGCGGAGGAAGGACATGCCGCCATGGTACGTGGCCGCGGGAGATTTCCGGCCCCGGGCCCCCAGCCCGGCTGCCGCATACCGGCGTACACACGTTCGGGGACGCAGGGTCCGGTCCCGACCGGTCACGGCCCCGAACCTTGTGAACAGGTTCAACAACGCCTCTCGTAAGACTCCAGGGCCGCCGGGAGGCCCGACAGGTCGGTGCCGAGCTTGCGGCAGGCCGCCGACCGCAGCCAGTCCGTCTCGCGGTCCGCGGCGGGCGCCACACCGCCGATCGCCGTCCGCGCCGCCCGCAGCTCCTGCTCCGTGAGCCCCTCCACCGGGGGCGAGGGCGACGGCAGGACGCCTCCGAGGCCCAGGAGGGTCTCGGCCACCGTCGCCTCCAGTCCGTCGGCGCCGCATTCCCGGGCCGTCACCAGGGCCCGGGCGAGTACGTCGGGGTCGCCCAGCTCCGTTCCGAGCGCGGCCAGTGCGCAGGCCAGTTCGTATCCCGCCGGGGAGGCCGCCAGCAGCGCCACGGCCTCCCGCAGCAGCTCGACCCGGTCCTCGGGCGCCGCGACCTCGGCCGCGACGCGCAGGGCCTGGCCGAGGCCGGAGGGGGCGCCGAAGACGCGGGCCCGCCGGACGGCGTCGGCGGCCAGCGCCCGCGCCCGGTGCGGGTCGTCCGCCGCCACCGCCCGGGCCAGGTGCAGCTGCCAAGGGCACCACGAGGGGTTCTGGATGCCGCGCGGGGTCAGCCGCCGGTCCACCTCCTCCAGTTCGGCGGCGGCCGCCTTCGTGTCGCCCCGGGCCAGGAGCAGCTCCGCGTAGACGGTCTGGGAGTCGGGGAAGACCACGGCCGCCGGGAAGGGCCTGCCGTACTCGTGTTCCCGTGCGAGCTCCCAGGCCTCGTCGGCTCGTCCGCGCGCGAGCAGGGTCGTCAGGAGGATGGCTATGGCGTACCAGTGCACGGGCGTGCGCCGCCCGACGCGTTCGGCGAGCCGCAGGCCGGCCCGCGCCAGCTCCTCGGCGTCCGCGAGCCGCCCGCGCCGGAAGCGGGTGTAGGCCCGCACGTTGTAGGCGAAGGACAGGTGCGCCCCGTGCCAGCCCTGCCGCTCGAACGCGGCGGTGCCCGCCTCGGACAGTTCCTCCGCCCGTCCCGGCCGGTCGGCGTACACGTGCGCCATGGCCACGAGCACGGGCACCTCGAAGCCGCGGTCCTCCTGGGCCCAGCTGAGCTCCCGCTCCAGCGCCCGGCCGGCGTGGTGCAGGACCACGTCCACGGGCTCTCCGCGCAGGCAGGCGTCCCAGGCCCGCAGCCCGATGATGTACCGCTCGGTGAGGTCGCGGCCGGTCAGCCGGTCGGCGAGCCGCGCCAGGCGCCGGGAGCGGGCCGGGGAGTCGGTCTCGGCCGCGTCGAAGGCGTCCCACATGAACTGCTCGGACTGCAGGCGCAGCCGGGCGCGGACGTCCTGGGTGTACGGGATCTCCTGCGCGAGCGCCCGCGAGGCGTCGGCGAGGCGGTCGCTGTGCGCGAGGACCTGGGCGAGCCGGATGACGATGCCCTGGCGCAGGGCCGGGTCGTCGAAGGGCTCGGCGAGGGCGGCCCGCAGGTGGTTGACGGTGTTGGCGGGCTCGGTGAGCAGGGAGGCGCAGCCCAGTTCGTACAGCACGGCCGCGCGCTCGTCGAAGCCGGGCGGCTCGCGCAGGGCGCGGGCGAGCTGGCGGCGGGCCGCCTCCGGGGCGCCGGCCCGCAGGTTCTCGGCGGCGGCCTCGCGCAGGGTGCGCACCACCCAGGGGTCGTTCTCGGGGTGGGTCTCCAGCAGGTGGCGGGCGGCCGCGGAGGAGCCGAGTCCGGCGTCGACGACGGCCGCCGCGGCCCGTCCGTGCAGGGCGACGCGCAGCGCGTCCGGGATGGACCGGTACAGGGCGGTGGCGATGAGGGGGTGGACGAACTCCAGCCCGGGGCCCGGTTCGTGCGCCGGTGTGGCCTCGGCGGCCGACAGGATGCGGGCGTCGCGCAGCCGTGCGGTGGCGTCCACGGCCTCCTCGGCGCCGAGGGCGGCGACACGGGCGGCGAGGTCCTGCGGGATGGCGGTGCCGAGGACGGCGCAGGCCCAGGCGAAGCGGACGGTGGACGGGCCCAGGCGTTCGAGGCGTTCGACCAGGCCGCTGCCGCGCTGGGCGGCGGCGAGGTCGCGCAGCAGCGGCGCGCTCGCCGCGACCGGGGGCACGCCCTTGTCGCGGACCCTGGCGGTGAGTTCGACGGCCTCGAAGGGGTTGCCGGTGGTGACGGCCCAGGCCTCCCGGCAGAAGACGTCGTCGGCGTGGTCGCCGACGGCCTCGCGGACCAGGGCGGCGACGGCGGCCTCGGTGAGCGGCGCCAGGGGCAGCGGGCGCTGTCCGGCCCGGCCGGGCAGCGTACGGAAGGCGTCGGCGTGCACGGGCAGTTCGTCGGGGCGGTAGGCGACTGCGAGGAGCAGCGGGAGGTGTTCGGCGCGCGGAGCGTAGGCGGCGAGCCAGCCGAGGGACTCGGGGTCGGCCCAGTGCGCGTCGTCGAGGACGAGGACGACGGGGGCCCGCTGGACGACGAGGTGGGTCAGCACCCAGTCGAGCCCGTCGCGCAGGCCCTGGGGGTCGGGCGGGGCGCCCTGCTCGGGTGCGCAGAGCCCGAGGGCGGGGCCGACGATCGCGTACCAGCTCCCGAGTACGGCGCGCAGCTCCTGCTCGGAGGATCCGGCCAGCAGGGGCTGGATGAGCTGGCGGGCCACGTGGAAGGGCTGTCCCTGCTCCTGTTCGCCCCCACGGGCGGCGAGCACGGTGCAGGAGCAGGCGAGCGCGCGCCGGCGCAGTTCGGCGAGGAGGGTGGTCTTGCCGAGGCCGGCGGGACCGGAGAAGGCGAGCAGCGCGCCGCCGGCGTCCGGCCCGGGACCGGTGAGCTGGTCCAGGGCCTCGTCGACGAGGGCGAGCTCGGTCTCTCGTTCGACCATCGTGCGCCGCAACCGGGTCCGGCGGTCCGTCATGGCTGGTACCCCCCAGGCCTGTTCGGAAGATCAGCGTACGCCCGCGCACACGGCGTGTGATCCCACTGCCGGGAAAGAGGCCGATCTTCTTTTCGGCCTCGTCCTCCCGGGTCGTCTTGCGGCTTCTCTCCCGGCTTGTCTTGCGGCTCGTCTTGCGGCTTGTCTAGCGGTGTATCGGCCGGGTGGGTCAGGTCCGCGCGGACCGGGCCGCGAGGTCCTCCAGGACCGCCACGGCCTCGGCGGCCCGCTCCGCGGCCACGAAGAGGTGGTCGTGGTGGTAGCCGGCGATGACGTTGCAGCTCAGCCCGTGTGCGCCGAGCTCGGTGGCGAAGGCCGCGGTGAGGCCGACCGCGTCGAGGGCGGAGTGGACCCGCAGGGTGATCCAGCCGGCGGTGTAGTCGTAGGCGAGACCGGCCGCGTCGGCGTCCTCCCGGCGCAGGACCACGGTGAGGCCCTCGGGTTCCAGGATCGTGGCCACGGGCGCGGTCCCCGGCGGAACGGTCGGGCCGCGGACGGTGCAGAACACGTACACGCCCTCGTGCAACTCGGGCCGCATCCCGCTCAGCAGCGTGCGCAGGTCGCTCTCTCCGCTCATGGCGCCCACCCTAAGGGCGCCCGGCGGCCACCGGGCGCGGCAGGGGGCCGCCCGGTGATACGCCGAGTGCCGCCGGTCCGGCAGGTCAGGTGAGTCGGGATCAGGTGAGGTGGGATCAGGTGAGGTCGAATTCCCCGCCCCGGGCGTTCAGCACGAACTTGTGCCACTCGTCCGGCGAGAAGATCAGCGAGGGGCTCTCGGGGCGCTCGCTGTTGCGCATCGCGATGAAGCCCTCGACGAAAGCGATCTGAACGTCACCCGCTCCCCGGCTGCTCGACTGCCAGTCGGCCCCGGTGAGATCGAGGTCCGGCTTGCCCCAGCCAGCGAGGGGCTGTGAAGTCATGCTCTCGGCCACGTGCGTGCTCCTCCCGGTACGTCGTCCGGGGGCCAGGTTAGCCACCGCGGCGGGTGGCGCACAGGGCACGGTGAGTCACCCGTGGCCGGTGTGCCGCCCCCGTCACCGCGGTGCGGTCCGCTCAGCGGGTCGGCTCCTGCGCCCCCACCAGCCACATCGCGAAGAACTGCGCGCCGCCGCCGTAGGCGTGCCCCACGGCCCGCCGGGCGTCCGGAACTTGGTGTTCTCCGGCCTGGCCGCGGACCTGGAGGGCCGCCTCCGCGAAGCGGATCATGCCGGAGGCGCCGATCGGGTTCGTGGACAGGACGCCGCCGGACGGGTTGACCGGGAGGTCCCCGTCGAGCTCCGTCACCCCGGCCTCGGTGAGCTTCCAGCCCTCGCCCTCCGCCGCGAAGCCGAGGTTCTCCAGCCACATGGGCTCGTACCAGGAGAACGGCACGTACATCTCCACCGCGTCGATCTCCCGGCGGGGGTCGGTGATGCCCGCCTGCCGGTAGACGTCGGCCGCGCAGTCCTTGCCGGCCTGCGGGGAGACGAAGTCCTTGCCCGCGAAGAGGGTCGGCTCACTGCGCATCGCCCCGCCGTGCACCCAGGCGGCCGGCTTCGGCGCGCGGGCCGCGCCCGCCCGGTCGGTCAGGACCATCGCGCACGCGCCGTCGGAGGAGGGGCAGGTCTCGGAGTAGCGGATCGGGTCCCACAGCATCGGGGAGGCCTGGACCTTCTCCAGGGTGATGTCGTGCTCGTGCAGGTGCGCGTACGGGTTCTTCAGCGCGTTGCGCCGGTCCTTGTACGCCACCAGCGAGCCCACCGTGTCCGGCGCGCCGGTCCGCCGCATGTACGCGCGCACGTGCGGGGCGAAGAACCCGCCGGCCCCGGCGAGCAGCGGCTGCTGGAAGGGGACGGGCAGGGAGAGGCCCCACATGGCGTTGGATTCGGACTGTTTTTCGAAGGCGAGGGTGAGCACCGTCCGGTGGACGCGCGCCGCGACCAGTTGGGAGGCGACCAAGGCCGTGGAACCGCCGACCGAGCCGGCCGTGTGCACGCGCAGCATGGGTTTGCCGACCGCGCCGAGCGCGTCCGCGAGGTACAGCTCGGGCATCATCACCCCCTCGAAGAAGTCGGGGGCCTTGCCGATGACGACCGCGTCGATGTCCGCCCAGGTCAGTTCGGCGTCCGCGAGGGCGCGCGCCGCCGCTTCCCGGACCAGTCCGGCGATGGACACGTCGTGGCGGGCGGCGACGTGTTTGGTCTGGCCGATCCCGACGACCGCGACCGGCTCTTTACCCGTAGTGCTCACCGAACGTCCCCTTCCAGGACGGCGACCAGGTTCTGCTGGAGGCAGGGGCCGGACGTGGCGTGGGCGACGGCCCGGTCGGACTCGCCGCGGTGGATGCGGGCGGCCGCCTCGCCGATGCGGATGAGGCCGGCGGCCATCATCGGGTGGGCGGCGAGGGCGCCGCCGGACGGGTTGACGACGACCCCGCCCGTGTTCCGGTCCTCGTCCCCCTCCCCGAGCCCGAGCGCTTTGCGCAGCACGACCTCCTGGGAGGAGAAGGGCGCGTGCAGTTCGGCCGTGTCCACCGGGGCGTCGAAGACGCCCGCGCGCTGTGCGGCGAGCCGGGTGGACGGCGAGTCGGTGAGGTCGCGCAGGCCGAGGCCGTGGGCTTCGATGCGGTGGTCGATGCCCGTGATCCAGGCGGGACGTTCGCACAGCCGCCGCGCGGTGTCGCCCGCGGCGAGGACGACGGCGGCGGCGCCGTCCCCGATGGGCGGGCAGTCCCCCGTCCGCAGGGGTGCGACCTGGTAGTCGCCCTGCGGGACGTCACCGACGAGCTGCGCGTGCGGATTGGACCGGGCGGCGTCCCGGCTGCGGGCCCCGATGGCGGCCAAGGCCGGCTCGTCGGTCTCGCCGGCGTCGATGAGCGCCTGGGCCTGGAGCGCGGCCAGGGCCACGGAGTCGGGCCAGAGCGGAGCCACGTAGTACGGGTCGAGCTGGCGGGTCAGGACGTCGCGTACCGATCCCGGCGAGGACTTCCCGTAGGCGTAGACGAGCGCGGTGTCGGCCTCGCCGGTCTGGATCTTGACCCAGGCCTCGTAGAGGGCCCAGGCGCCGTCCATCTCGACGTGGGACTCGGAGATGGGCGGCCAGGCGCCGACCCCGTCGAGGGTCATGGTGAAGGAGAAGGCCCGGCCCGCCAGGTAGTCGCTGGAGCCGGAGCAGGTGAAGCCGATCTCGCCGGCCTTCAGTCCGGTGGCGGCCAGCACCTGGTGGAGGACCGGCATGACCATCTCGACTTCGCTGAGCTCGTCGGTGTGGCGCAGGTGGTCGCTCTGCGCGAAGGCGACGACGGCCACGTCGCGGGCGTACCTCGGCGGCGTCTTCGGCATCAGATGAGCTCCTTGTACGCGTCGTAGTCCGCGTCCGGCTCGCCGGTGGGGCGGTAGTGGTCGGGGTAGCGGCCGCCCTCGGTCCAGACCGGCTCGACGCGCAGGCCCATGCGGACCTGGTCGTACGGGATGCCGCCGATCCGGCCGTGGAGGGCGAGGCCGGCGCCGTCGAGGGCGATGTGGGCGTAGACGTAGGGGACTTCGATGTCGAGGTTCCTGGCCTTGATGTTGACGATGCAGTAGGTGGTGACCGTGCCCGCCGGGCCGACCTCCACCTGGTCGGTGGTGGCCACCCCGCAGGTGGGGCAGGCGCCGCGCGGCGGGACGTACACCTTGTGGCAGGAGGGGCAGCGCTCGCCGACGGTCCGCCGCTCGGAGAGGGCGTTGATGTAGGCGGTCTGGGCGCGGCCGGGACTGTAGACGTAGTCCAGGCGGGCCTCGGCGACGATGCCGGTGACGGCGTCGGCGAAGGCCCCGTCGTGCGGGGCGGGGTCGTCTTGGGCGGGCGGGCCGTCGTACGGCTCGAAGCAGGCGATGTCGGTGATGGCGCCCACGCGGTCGGCGGCCCAGCGGACGCGGACGCGCATCCCGGTGCGCACGGCGTCGGGGCCGGGCACGTCGAGGGCGTGCAGGAGGGCGGTGTCCGCGCCGTCGAGGGTGACGAGCACCCAGGCGAAGGGGGTCTCCAGCGGCTGCTGGGGGCGGGGCCGCCCGTTCCACGCCCAGGTGGTGACGGTGCCGGTGGCCGCGACCTCGACGAGCTCGCGGATCTCCTCGGCGGTGACGGGGTCGTACTCGACGGGCGGGACCATCACCTTCCCGTCGGTGGTCTTCACCCCGAGGACGACACCTTCGCGCAGCCCGGTGAGAAAGGCACTCTGCACGGGCCCGAGGGACCGGGTGAAGGGAAACTCGACGACGAGCGGCGCGCGGAGCACCTCCGGTGGGGAGGCAGCTGTCATGGTGGCTCTCCGATGCGGTCGATTCGGATACGAGAGGTCGCTACGCGGTCCTGCAGGAACTCGCGCTCTTTCAAGCCCGCTGGGCCCATCCGGCGCTGCCGGGCCCAATCAGCCCCGCCGGCGTTTGAGGCGCGGGGCCCGGGGCGAAGCCCCGCTCTTTCAGCCCCCGCCGGCACATCCAGCCCCGCCGGCACATCCAGCCTCGCCGGCGTTTGAGGCGCTCTTTCAGCCCCGCCGGCGTTTGAGGCGCGGGGCCTGGGGCGGAGCCCCGCTCTTTCAGCCTCGCCGGCGTTTGAGGCGCGGGGTCCGGGGCGGAGCCCCGGCATACGGTCCGCAGGCGGCCACGGCACGGCAAGCACGGCACGGCACGGCACCGGCACGGCACGGCACGGCACCGGCCCGCAGCCGGGAAGCTACTCCCGCCGATACACCGCCGGCCTCTTCTCGGCGAACGCCCGCGCCCCCTCCTTCGCATCGGCCGTGTCGAACACCGGCCACCCCCGCAGCAGCTCGGCCGCCAGCCCCTCCCGCTCCGTCAGCTCCGCGGCCTCGTACACCGAGGCCTTGACCGCCTCCACCGCCAGCGGCCCGCACGCGTTGATCCGTTCCGCGATCGCCAGGGCCTCCTCCAGCGCCCTGCCCTCCGGTACCACCCGCCCGACCAGTCCGATCCACGCCGCCTCCTCGGCGGTGTACGGGCGCCCGGTCAGCAGCATCTCCAGGGCGTGCGTCCGCGGGATCTGCCGCGGCAGCCGGACCGTGGAGCCGCCGATCGGGAACAGCCCCCGCTTGACTTCGAAGAGCCCGAAGGTGGCCCCCTCCCCCGCCACCCGGATGTCCGTGCCCTGCAGGATTTCCGTCCCGCCGGCCACGCAGTACCCCTCCACCGCCGCGATCACCGGCTTGCGCGGCCGATGGTGGCGCAGCATCGCCTTCCAGTGCAGGTCGGGGTCGGACTTGAGGCGGTCCCGGTACTGGTCGCCCGCCATGCCCTTGCCGGCCAGCGCCTTGAGGTCCATGCCGGCGCAGAAGTCCCCGCCGGCGCCCGTCAGCACGATCGAGCGGATCTCGTCGTCGGCGTCCGCCTCCAGCCAGCCGTCGTACAGCCCCACCAGCAGCGGCAGCGAGAGCGCGTTCTTCGCCTCGGGCCTGTTCATGGTGAGCACCAGCGTGGCGCCGTGGCGTTCCACGGTCAGGTGTTCCGTCCCACCCATTGCCGTCCTCCCGTCTCAAGACCTAGAACAGGTTGCAGTAGGGGAGGGTGCAGTTCAATAGTTTTCTGACACTCAGTCAGATTTCTTGAGCGGCTCCCTTCCCAGTTGCCGTCTCCGGCGCTCTAATGACCGCCGAGCGGACCAGCCGCAGGGCCAGTCAGGAACCAACGGCCGAGAAGCAACGGGGTCAGGAGGAACGGTGGAGTACAACCTTGCCGACCTGTTCGAGTCGGTCGTGGACGTGGTCCCGGACCGGGAGGCCCTCGTCTACGTGGACCACCCCGGGACCGGCGCCGAGCGCCGCCTCACGTACGCGGAGCTGGACGCGGCGGCGAACCGGATCGCGCACCACCTGCTGGACAGCGGGCTGGAGCCCGGAGAACACCTGGGCCTGCACCTCTACAACGGCGTGGAGTACCTCCAGACCGTGCTGGCGTGCCTGAAGGCCCGGCTGGTCCCGGTGAACGTCAACTACCGGTACGTGGAGGAGGAACTGGTCTACCTCTACAACGACGCCGACCTCGCCGCGCTCGTCTTCGAGGGCGAGTTCACCGAGCGGGTCGCGGCCGCGCTGCCGCAGACCACGCGGCTGCGGCACCTGATCCGGGTCGGACAGCCCCCCGCCGGGGCCCCGGAGCCCTCGATCGCCCCCGTCGCGTACGCCGACGCCGAGGCGGCCGGCTCGCCCGGGCGCGGCTTCCCGCCCCGCAGCCCCGACGACCTCTTCATCATCTACACGGGCGGCACGACCGGCATGCCCAAGGGCGTCATGTGGCGGGCGGAGGACCTCTTCTTCGCCGGGCTGTTCGGCGGCGAGCCGTCGGGCGAGCCGGTGAAGAGGCCGCAGGAGCTGGCCGAACGGGTCGCCTCGAAGGGGGCCGGGCTCACCTTCTTCCCCGCTCCCCCGCTGATGCACGGCACCTCGACGCTGACCTCGTTCATCGCCTTCAACTACGGGCAGCGGGTGGTCATCCACCGCAAGTACGCGCCCGAGGAGGTCCTGCGGACGATCGAGAAGGAGAAGGTCTCCAGCGTGTCGCTGGTCGGTGACGCGATGCTGAGGCCGCTCATCGACGCCCTGAACGGCCCGCTCAAGGGCACGGACCTGTCGTCGCTGTTCAGCGTCTCCTCGTCCGGGGCGATCATGTCGGAGACGGTGCGCGCCGAGTTCCAGCGGCTGGTGCCGCACGTGCTGCTCCTGAACAACTTCGGGTCGTCCGAGTCCGGGTCCAACGGCCGGGCGACGGACGACTCCGGCCCGGACAAGGGCTTCCGCCTGATGGTCAACGACCGTACGCAGGTGGTGGACCCGGTGACGCACGAGCCGGTGGCGGTGGGCGTGCCGGGGCGCCTCGCGCAGCGCGGTCACGTTCCGCTCGGCTACTACAACGACCCGGCGAAGACCGCCGAGACCTTCTTCCGGAAGGGATCGGAGCGCTGGGTGCTGCTCGGTGACATGGCGACCGTCGACGAGCAGGGCATCGTCACGGTGCTCGGCCGCGGCTCGCAGTGCATCAACACCGGGGGCGAGAAGGTCTATCCAGAGGAGGTCGAGCAGGCGCTGAAGTCCCACCCGGACGTGTACGACGCCCTGGTCGCGGGCGTCCCCGACCCGACGTGGGGCAGCCACGTGGCGGCGGTGGTGCAGGTCCGGCCGGGCGCCCCGGAGCCGACGCTGGACGAGATCCAGATCCACTGCCGGACCCGGCTGGCGGGCTACAAGATCCCGCGCCAGCTGGTCATCGCGCCGGCCATCCAGCGCTCCCCGAGCGGCAAGGCGGACTACCGCTGGGCGAAGTCGGTGGCGTCTCAGGCGGACGCGGCGGGCTGATCCGCCTCCCCGCACCCGCCGGACGCGCGGCACCCGCCGACCTCGCGGCACCCGCCGTGCCCGCCGAGCGGCCCGGCGCCCCGCCCGCGCCAGGCCCCAGCCAGGCCCCCGTCAGGCGCCCGTCAGGCGCCCGTCGCCAGGAAGCGTTCCACCCGCGCCGCGAACCAGTCGGCGTCGTCCAGCCACGGGAAGTGCCCGGCCCCCGCCTGGACGTCGAGCGAGCCCTGCGGGAACAGCGCGGCGAGCCGGGCCGCCAGCGCCGGGCGGGGGTTGCCGTCCAGTTCCGCGGCCAGCACCAGGACCTCGCCCGTCACCCGGCGCAGCCCTTCCCGGGTGGCGGGCGGGTCGAAGGCCCCGGGGGCCGCGTAGGCGTCGGCGGCCTTCTCGTTCTGCTGCCGTGGGCTCGCCGCGAAGTGGGCCCGGGCCGTCGCATCCCAGCGCCCGTAGAAGAGCGGCCCGGCGAGGTCCCAGTCCGCGTCACTGCCACCGGTGCCCGCCAGGATGCGCTCGTAGGCCTCGATGGCCGCGTCGTACGGCTCGGTCCCCGCGCGCAGCCTGGCCCCTTCCAGGCGCTGCTCCGGGGTCACCGGGAGGTCCACGGCCCACGCCGTGGGGGTGACGAGGACGGTGCGGCGCAGCCGGTGCGGGTGGGCGGCCGCGTAGAGCTGGGCGAGGTTGCCGCCGGCGGAGTGCGCGAGGAGGTCCATGCGGTCCAGGCCGAGGTGCGCCCGGAGCGCCTCGACGTCGGCGACCTGGTGGTCGACGCGGTAGGTCGACTCGTCCGCCGGTACCGCGGAGTTCCCCGTCCCGCGCAGGTCGAGCAGGACGAGGCGGCGGCCGGCGGCCAGTCCGCCGAGGTCGCCGAGGTACTCGGAGGCGCGCATGGGGCCGCCGGGAAGACAGATCAGGGGTTCGCCCTCGCCCTGGACGTGGTAGGCGAGTTCGGTTCCGTCGTGTGAGGTGAAGGAAGGCATGGAGCTCATCACAACAGACGATCACTCGTTCGAGTCATTGATTTAACCTCCCGCAGCCTGGCAATCTACCGAATGATCGGTCGGTTGACTCAGGATGAGGTGACGGCATGGCGGTGTACGAGGATCTCCACGACGAAGGCGAGCGGCTCGGCCGCGACGAGCTGGCGGCCCTTCAGCTGACTCGGCTGCGTGCGACCCTGCGGCGCGCCTACGACCATGTGCCGTTCTACCGGCAGGCCTTCGACAAGGCTGGGGTGCGTCCCGACGACTGCCGTTCCCTCGCCGACCTCGCCCTGTTCCCCTTCACCACGAAGGCAGATCTGCGCGACCACTACCCCTTCGGCATGTTCGCCGTGCCGCGCTCCGAGGTGCGCCGCATCCACGCCTCCAGCGGCACCACCGGACGCCCCACCGTCGTCGGGTACACCGACGGGGACTTGTCGACCTGGTCCGATGTCGTCGCCCGGTCGATACGCGCGGCGGGCGGTCGACCCGGCCAGATCGTCCACGTCGCCTACGGCTACGGGCTCTTCACGGGCGGCCTCGGCGCGCACTACGGCGCCGAGCGCCTGGGCTGTACGGTCGTGCCCGCCTCGGGCGGGATGACGGACCGCCAGGTCCGGCTCATCGAGGACTTCCGGCCGGAGGTCATCATGGTGACCCCCTCGTACATGCTGACCTTGCTGGACGAGATGGAGCGCCAGGGCATAGACCCGCGCGCCACCTCGCTGCGGACGGGGATATTCGGCGCGGAGCCGTGGACCGAGGAGATGCGCCGGGAGATCGAGGACCGGCTCGACATCGACGCGGTGGACATCTACGGCCTGTCGGAGGTCATCGGTCCGGGCGTGGCCATGGAGTTCGCGGAGACCAAGGACGGCCTCCATATATGGGAGGACCACTTCTATCCCGAGGTGGTCGACCCGCTGACGGGCGCGGTGCTGCCCGAGGGTGAGCCCGGCGAGCTCGTGTTCACCTCCCTGACGAAGGAGGCCATGCCCGTCATCCGCTACCGCACCCGGGACCTGACGCGACTGCTGCCCGGCACGGCGCGGCCCGCCTTCCGCCGCATGGAGAAGGTCACGGGCCGCAGCGACGACATGATCATCCTGCGGGGGGTCAACCTCTACCCGACCCAGATCGAGGAGGTCCTGCTGCGCACGGCCGGCCTGGCTCCCCACTTCCAGCTGCGGCTGACCCGGGAGGGCCGCATGGACGCCCTGACGGTACGGGTGGAGGCGCGGCGGGAGACGGACGCCGGCCGGCGGGAGGCCGCGGCCGCCGAGGTGGTGCGGGCCGTGAAGGAGGGGATCGGGGTCTCGGTCCGGGTGGAGGTGGTCGATCCGCTGACGCTGGAGCGTTCGGTGGGGAAGATCAAGCGGCTTGTGGACCTGCGCGACGCTGTGGAGGGCCGAGACCTGCGACCGGGCGTCTGAAACCACCTCTTCGGGCCTATTGGGGGTGGCTCCCGGGAGCGCGGCCGCGCCCGCGGGTAGTGCATGGGGCGTGACCTCGATCCTCCGGCGGCTGTACGACCGGCTCCAGGGCTCCCATGCCGGGCTGGCGTGGAGCCGTGGCCGGGAGATGGAGCTCATGCACCGGGCGATGGGCTTCGCGGCCCTCGGGTTCCTCACCCTGGTGCCGCTGCTGATCGTCGTGGCCGCCGCCTCACCGGGCAGCGGTTCGGGCTTCGGCCGCTGGCTCGGCCAGGCCCTCGGGGTGACGCAGGCCTCGCGGGACAAGGTCGAGATGCTGTTCAGCGCGGCGGACCTGGCGCTGGAGCGGACCACCGCGTTCGGACTCGCCGCCCTCGCCGTGTTCGGGCTGACCTTCGGCTCGGCGGTGCAGACCGGCTACGAGAAGGTCTGGGACGTGCCGACCGCCCGCTGGCACACCATGTGGCGGCACGTCGTCTGGCTCGCCCTGCTGGTCTGCTACCTCGCCCTGCTCGTGGAGATCCCCGCCCCCTCGGACAACGCCTTCGGCACCACCCTCGGCTTCCTGGGCGACCTGTTCGGCACCTGCCTGTTCTTCGTCGGCTCGCAGCGCCTGCTCCTCGGCGGCCGGGTCCGCTGGCGGGCCCTGGTGCCGGGCGCGGTGGCGACCAGCCTCGGCCTGCTGGGTCTGCGGATCTTCTCGCAGCTGGTGTTCTCCCCGCTCATCGCGTCGAACGCCGTGACCTACGGCCCGTTCGGGACCCTGCTGGTCGTCCAGTCCTGGCTGGTCGGCGTCGGTTTCGTCGTCTACGGCGGCGCCCTCGTCGGCCGCCTCCTGCACGAGCACTTCACCCTGCGCCGCCTGCGGCGCAGCGGGCTCCTGCCCCCCGAGCAGTTCCCGCCCCGGCACCGGGAGCCGGGCTGACCCCACCGCGGGCGTCGGCCGTCAGGGGGACGGTGCGGTGAAACGCTCGCGCAGTTCCCGCTTGAGGACCTTGCCGCTGGCGTTGCGCGGGAGGGCGTCCACGAAGTGCACCCGCTTGGGGGCCTTGAAGGGGGCGAGCCTGTCCCGCGCGTACTGCATCAGCTCCGCCTCCGTCACCTGACCGCGCGGCACCACGACCGCCGTGACCGCCTCGATCCACCGCTCGTCGGGCAGGGCGACCACCGCCGCCTCGGCCACGCCCGGGTGGGTGTAGAGCACGTCCTCCACCTGCCGTGAGGCGACCAGTACCCCGCCCGAGTTGATGACGTCCTTCACCCGGTCCACCACCGTGAAGTAGCCCTGCGCGTCGCGCACCGCGAGGTCGCCCGAGCGGAACCAGCCGTCACGGAAGGCCTTCTCGGTGGCCTCCGGGTCGTTCCAGTAGCCGAGGCAGAGCTGCGGCGAGCGGTAGACCACCTCACCCGCCGTACCGTCGGGCACGTCCGCGCCGTCCTCGTCGACGACCTTCGCCTCGACGTGGCGCACCGGCCTCCCGCAGGAGTCCATGCGCCCCTCGTGCTCGTCCGGCCCCAGCACCGTGGCCAGCGGGCCGATCTCGCTCTGGCCGAAGCAGTTGTAGAAGCCGAGCCCGGGTAGCCGCTCACGCAGCCGTTCCAGCACCGGGACCGGCATGATCGAGGCCCCGTAGTACGCCTTGCGCAGCGCGCCCAGCTCGCGCTCCGCGAACTGCGGGTGACCGGCCAGGCCGATCCACACCGTCGGCGGGGCGAACAGGCTGTCGGCCTCCCCCGCCTCGACCAGGTCGAAGAGCTGCTCCGCGACCGGTGCGTCCAGGATGGTGTTCCGCGCCCCGACCGCGAGGTACGGCATCAGGAAGACGTGCATCTGCGCCGAGTGGTACAGCGGCAGCGAGTGCACCGGCCGGTCCTCCTCGGACAGGTCCAGCGCGTCGATGGCGCTCTCGTACGCATGGGCGAGGGCCCGGTGGGTCATCATGGCGCCCTTGGGCAGGGCGGTGGTCCCCGAGGTGTAGAGCAGCTGCACCAGCCGCGACGCGTCCGGGCCGACGGCCTCGTAGGGCCGCGGTTCGGCCAGGTCCGCGAGGAAGGACCCGGGCGCGTCGCGCAGCGCCCGTACGGGGTGGCCGTCGGGGATCCGCCCGGCCAGGTCGGGATCGGCGAGGACCAGGGCGCTCCCGCAGTCGCCCAGGATGTGGGCGAGGTCCTCGCCGGTGAGGTTCTGGTTGACCGGGACGTGGGTGAGGCCGGCCCGGGCGCAGGCCAGGAAGGCGATGAGGTAGGCGTCGCAGTTGTGGGCGAAGGTGGCGACCCTGTCCCCCTCGGCGAGCCCGTACCGCTGCCTCAGCACGGCGGCGCCGGTGGTGACGGCCGCGTCGAGTTCCGCATACGTCCAGGTCCGTTCGCGGTAGCGGACGGCCACCCGCCCGGGGACCCTGCGCGCGGTGTCCCGTAGGAGTCCGTCGACCGTCTGGTGGCGCACGTCCCGCTCTGCCGTCATGGCGCGATCCTCGTCGCTCCGTACGGCCGAGGTCAATGACACGGATACCAAACGGGATGTTGACAGATCATCCGACCGCCTGCATGAGTGTGGGGGCACGGACGGGCCGCCCTCCCCCACACCGGGCGCACAGGGCAACCACGCCCGTCCGCAGGCTACTTGGGAGGTACGTTGCACCTCAGCACCCGCCCGGCACTGCGCCGCGCCGCGCTCGCCGGCGCCGCGCTGCTCGCCGTCACGGCCGCGGCGCCGCAGGCGTCCGCGGCGACCGGGGACCGGATACCCTCCGGCGGCGGCCTGTCCGCCGTCATCCGGTACACCGAGAACGGCATCCCCCACATCCTCGCCCGGGACTACGCGCACCTGGGCTTCGGAACCGGCTGGGCGCAGGCCGCCGACCAGGTCTGCGTGCTGGCCGACGGTTTCGTGACCGTCTCCGGTGAGCGCTCGCGCTGGTTCGGCCCCGAGGCCGCACCCGACGGCTCGCTGTCCTCCGCGACCCGCAACCTCCCCAGCGACCTGTACTTCAAGGGCGTCCGGGAGTCCGGCGCGGTGGACGCGCTCCTCGCCGCGCCCGCTCCGGCCGGTCCCGGCAAGGACGTCAAGGAGCTGATGCGCGGCTGGGCGGCCGGCTACAACGCCTGGCTCGCCCAGAACGAGATCGGCGATCCCGCCTGCAAGGGCGCCGGCTGGGTCCGCCCGGTCACCACCGCGGACGTCGCCGCCCGCGCCTTCGCCATCTCGGTCCTCGGCGGGCAGGGGCGCGCCGTCGACGCCATCACGGCCGCCCAGCCGCCGGCGCCGGCCCCGGCGGCCCCCACGACGGCGCCCGCGCCCACGACGGCGACCGCCGCCCCCATGACCGCCGGCGCCCCGACGACCGCCCCGGCCCCCGCGGTCGATCCGCAGGCCGCCGCGCAGGCCGCCCGGGAGTTCTTCGACACGGGCCGCTACGACATGGGCTCCAACGCGGTGGCCTTCTCCGGCTCCACCACCGCCGGCGGCCGCGGCCTCCTGCTCGGCAACCCGCACTACCCCTGGCAGGGCGGGCGCCGCTTCTGGCAGTCGCAGCAGACCATCCCGGGCGAGCTGAACGTTTCGGGCGGCTCCCTGATCGGCGCCCCCGTGGTCGGCATCGGCTTCAACGAGAAGGTGGCCTGGAGCCACACGGTGGCGACCGGCACGCCCGTCAACCTGCACCAGCTCACGCTCGACCCGGCCGACCCCACCGTCTACCTGGTCGACGGGAAGCCGGAGGCGATGACCCGGCGGACCGTCACCGTCGCGGTGGCGGGCGGCGACCCGGTGACCCGCACCCAGTGGTGGACCCGCTTCGGCCCCGTGATCACAGGCATGGGCGCCGGCCTGCCGCTGCCCTGGACGGCGCAGACGGCCTACGCGCTGGCCGACCCCAACGCGGCGAACCTGCGCGGCTCCGACTCCGCGCTGGCCATGGGCAAGGCCCGCTCGGTCGCCGGCGTCCAGGAGGCCCTGGCGCGCACCCAGGGCCTGCCCTGGGTCAACACGGTGGCCGCCGACTCCGCGGGCGGCACCCTCTTCACCCAGAGCCAGGTGCTCCCCCGGATCACCGACGAGCTCGCCGCGCGCTGCTCCACGCCGCTGGGCCGGGCCACGTACCCGGCCTCGGGGCTGGCCGTACTGGACGGCGCGCGCGGCGACTGCGCGCTCGGCTCGGACCCGGACGCGGTGCAGCCGGGCGTGTTCGGCCCGGGCAGGGCGCCGACGCTGCGCGACGCCCCGTACGCCGAGAACTCCAACGACAGCGCCTGGCTGGCCAATGCCGACCGGCCGCTGACCGGGTACGAGCGGGTCTGGGGCAATGTCGGCGCACCCCGCTCGATGCGGACGCGCGGCGCGGTCGAGGACGTGTCGGCGATGGCCGCGCGCGGCGGGCTGACGGTGGGAGACCTGCAGAGGCAGCAGTTCGCCAACCGGGTTCCGGCCGGTGACCTGGCGGCGGCCGACGCGGCGGCGGCCTGCGCCGCACTGCCCGGCGGTACGGCGACGGCCAGCGACGGCTCCGCCGTGGACGTCTCGGCGGCCTGCCCGGTCCTGGCGAGCTGGGACCGCCGCGCCGACGGCACCAGCCGGGGCGCGCTCCTCTTCGACCGGTTCTGGCGCAAGCTGACGGCGTCGACGGCGGCCAAGGACCTGTGGCTGGTGCCGTTCTCGGCGGCCGATCCGGTGCGCACGCCCCGTACGCTCAACCGCACGGCGCCCGGCGTCGGCCGGGCGCTCGCGGACGCGGTGGCGGAGCTGAGGGCGGCCGGGATCGCGCTGGACGCCCCGCTGGGCGAGCACCAGTTCGTGGTCCGCGGCGGGCAGAGGCTGCCGGTCGGCGGCGGCACGGAGTCGCTCGGCGTCTGGAACAAGATCGAGGCGCCGTGGAACGCGGCGGCCGGGGGCTACCCCGAGATCGTGCACGGCTCCAGCCACATCCAGGCGGTCGGCTGGGACGGCGGCCACTGCCCGGTGGCGCGCACCCTGCTGACGTACAGCCAGTCCGCGAACCCGAACTCGCCCTTCTACGCCGACCAGACCCGGCTCTTCTCCCAGGAGCGCTGGGTCACCTCGCGCTTCTGCGAGCGGGACATCCTCACCTCGCCGCGGCTGAAGGTGGTGTGGCCCCGGGAGCGCCGCTGACCGAGGCCCTTGCCTCCTCCTGCCGCCGGCCTCACGGGCTGACGGCCAGGAGGAGGTAGGAGGCCAGCAGGACGAGGTGCACACCGCCCTGGAGCAGGGTGGCGCGGCCCGGCGCGATGGTGAGGGCGCTGACCACGACGGTCAGGGCGAGCAGCACCATGTGGATGGGGCCGAGGCCCAGCAGCAGCGGGCCGGACAGCCAGACCGTGGCCAGGGCGATGGCCGGGATGGTGAGGCCGATGCTGGCGATGGCGGAGCCGTAGGCCAGGTTCAGGCTGGTCTGGACGCGGTCGCGGCGGGCGGCCCGGACGGCGGCCAGGGTCTCGGGCAGCAGGACGAGCAGGGCGATGATCACACCGACGACGGCGTGCGGCAGGCCGGCGTCGGCCACGCCCTGCTCGATGGTCGGGGAGACGGCCTTGGCGTTGCCGACCACCGCGACGAGCGCGACCAGCAGCAGGCCGACGCTGATCAGTGCGGCGCGGGCGGTGGGCGGCGCGGCGTGGGCGTCCGGGTCCTCCGGGGCGCCGGGGCGCGGCTCGGTGGCCACGGGCAGGAAGTAGTCCCGGTGACGGACCGTCTGGACGGCGACGAACAGGCCGTACAGGGCGAGCGAGGCGACGGCCGCGAAGGTGAGCTGGGCGGTGGAGAACTCCGGGCCGGGTCTGCTCGCGGTGAAGGTCGGCAGGACCAGGCTGAGGACGGCGAGCGTCGCGACGGTGGCGAGGGCCGCTCCGGAGCCCTCGGCGTTGAAGACGGCCACCCGGTTGCGCAGGGCGCCGACGAGCAGGGACAGACCGACGATGCCGTTGCAGGTGATCATGACGGCGGCGAAGACGGTGTCCCGGGCGAGCGAGGAGGTCTCGTCGCCGCCGTCGGCCATCAGGGTGACGATGAGGGCCACTTCGATGACGGTGACGGCGACGGCGAGGACGAGGGATCCGAAGGGCTCGCCGACCCGGTGCGCGACGACCTCGGCATGGTGGACGGCCGCCAGCACCGCGCCCGCGAGGCAGAGCGCGACGAGCGCCACCGCGAACGGGGGCAGCGCGCGTCCCCAGCTGAAGGCGAGCGCGACGAGCGCCCCCACGGGGACCACGACGGTCCAGTCGGTCAGGGGCGATCTGCGCGTGTCCGTCCTCATATGAGCCAACGTGCCAGAACTGTCCCTCTGATGCGGCCCGCAACGCACCCCCAGGCAGCTGACGTGGCCCTTCTCACGAACGCCCCGGGCGCGGCGGCCGAGCCGCGCCCGTACGCCCGTACGTCGTCACATCGCGCGCTCGCGGCCCTCCCAGTACGGGTCGCGCAGTCGGCGCTTGTACAGCTTGCCGTTCGGGTCGCGCGGCATCGTCTCGATGAACTCGACCGTGCGGGGGCGCTTGTAGGCGGCGAGCCGCCGTTCGCAGTGGTGCAGGATCTCCGCGGCCAGGGCGTCGCCCGCGGCGAAGCCCTCGGCCGGTTCGATGACGGCCTTGACCTCCTCACCCCAGTCGGCGTGCGGGATCCCGAAGGCGGCGGCGTCCGCGACCGCCGGATGGGTGAGCAGGGCCGACTCGATCTCGGCGGGGTAGATGTTGACCCCGCCCGAAATGATCATGTCGATCTTGCGGTCGCGCAGGAAGAGGTAGCCCTCCTCGTCCATCAGCCCGAGGTCGCCGACGGTGAAGAAGTCGCCGATGCGGTTCTTCCTCGTCTTGTCCTCGTCCTTGTGGTAGCTGAAACCGCCGGTCCTCATCTTCATGTACACGGTGCCCAGTTCGCCCGGGGGCAGCCGGTTCCCGTCGTCGTCGAAGACGGCGAGCTCGCTGATCGGCCAGGCCTTGCCGACGGTTCCCGGCTTCTTCAGCCAGTCCTCCGCCGTCGCGAAGGCGCCGCCGCCCTCGCTCGCCGCGTAGTACTCCTCCACGCAGCCGCCCCACCAGTCGATCATCGCCCGTTTCACGTGGTCGGGGCAGGGCGCGGCGCCGTGGATGGCGTGCCGCATCGAGGAGACGTCGTAGGCGTCCTTCGTCTCCTGCGGGAGTGCGAGGAGCCGGTGGAACTGGGTGGGCACCATGTGGGTGTGCGTACAGGCGTGCTCGTCGATCAGGCGCAGCATCTCCCGCGGCGTCCACTTGTCCATCAGGACCAGCGGATGCCCGATGTGCAGGGCGGCGCCCGCGAACTGCAGGACGGCCGTGTGGTAGAGCGGCGAGCACACCAGGTGGACGTTGCCGTCGAAGGGCCGGATGCCGAAGATGCCGAGGAAGCCGCCGAGGTACGTCTCCTCCGGTGGCTTGCCGGGCAGCGGGCGGCGGATCCCGCGCGGGCGGCCGGTGGTGCCGGAGGTGTAGTTCATGACCCAGCCGAGCGTGCGGTCCTCGGGGGGCGTGCCGGGCCGGCCGTCGAGGAGTTCCCCGTACGGGCGGAAGCCCGGGACCGCTCCGACGGCGTAGCGGTGGCTCGCGGGCAGGTCCGCCTCGTCGGCCGCGGCGGTGGCGGCGTCGGCGAAGCGCTCGTGGGCGATGAGGACCTTGGCGCCGGAGTCGGAGACGATCCAGGCGATCTCGGGGCCGACGAGGTGGTGGTTGACGGGCACCAGGTAGAAGCCGGCCTGGGAGGCGGCGAGGTAGGCGGTGAGGAACGGGACGCCGTTGGGGAGGACCACGGCGAAGACGTCGCCCTTCGTCATCCCGGCCGCGCGCAGGCCGTGGACGAGGCGGTTGACCTCGGCGTGCAGCCGGCCCGCGCTCCACTCCTCGCCCTCGGGGGTGACCAGGACGGTCCGGTCGGGGTCGGCGGCGGCCTGGGCCCAGAATCCGTTCGGCCGCTGGTCCTCGGTCATGGCGCTCACGCCTCCTTCCCGGCTCGGCCGGCGATGCGGTTGATGCGGTCGACGGCGCGCTCGAACCCGGAGGTGAGCTCGTCGAAGACGGCCTGGACGCTGCGTTCGGAGGTCATCTTGCCGACGATCTGGCCGACGGGGGTGCCGAGCAGCGGCTGGACCTCGTACTTCTGGATCCGGGAGACGGCCTCGGCGACGAGCAGCCCTTGCAGGGGCATGGGGAGCGCTCCGGGGCCCGCCGGGTCGTCCCAGGCGTCGGTCCACTCGGTGCGCAGCTGGCGGGCGGGTTTGCCGGTGAGGGCGCGGGAGCGGACGGTGTCGCCGGAGCCCGCGGCGAGCAGCTTCTCGGTGAGGGCCCGGGAGTGCAGGTCCGCCTCGGTGGTCGTGAGCCAGAGGGAGCCGAGCCAGGCGCCCTGGGCGCCGAGGGCGAGCGCGGCGGCGACCTGCTCGCCGCTGCCGATGCCGCCCGCGGCGAGGACCGGCAGCGGGGCGACGGCTTCGACGATCTCGGGGACCAGGACCATGGTGGCGATGTCGCCGGTGTGGCCGCCGGCCTCGTAGCCCTGGGCGACGACGATGTCGATGCCGGCTTCGGCGTGCCGGCGGGCGTGTTTGGCGCTGCCGGCGAGGGCGGCGACGAGGACTCCGTGGTCGTGGGCGCGCGCGATGACGTCGGCGGGCGGGGAACCGAGGGCGTTCGCGAGGAGTTTGACGGGGTAGTCGAAGGCGACGTCGAGCTGGTTGCGGGCGACCTGCTCCATCCAGCCGGTGATCCGCCAGCCCGACGCCTCGCCCTCGGGGAGCTCGGGTACGTGGTGCTTGGCGAGCGTGTCGCGGACGAAGGCGCGGTGTCCGGCCGGGATCATCGCCTCGATGTCGGCTTCGCTGACGCCGTCGACGGCCTTCTTGGCGGGCATGACGACGTCGAGGCCGTAGGGCTTCCCGTCGGTGTGCGCCTGCATCCAGTCGAGGTCGCGCCTGAGGTCGTCGGGGGCGGTGTAGCGGACGGCGCCGAGGACGCCGAATCCGCCCGCGCGGGTGAGGGCGGCGGCAACCGCCGGGAAGGGCGTGAAGCCGAAGATGGCGTGCTCGACTCCCAGTTTCTTGCTCAGCTCCGTCTCCATGGGCGGCAGGATGCCGCAGCCCGGCGGCCGAGGGAAGAGATTTTCTGATGCAGTGTCAGATTCTTTACGGGCCGGGCGGCGGGGAGGGCACCGCCGCGCGGGCAGATACCCACTAGCGTCCGCACCGGACCGGAGACAGGAGGGCCGCAATGGCAGCAGGCACGGGGGCCGAGGGCCGGGCGGACGAAGGGGCAGGGGCCGCGGGCCGGGGGAATGAAGGGGCGGCGGCCGCGGGCCGGATGGACGAAGGGGCGGCGGTCGCGAGCGGGTGCGGGCCGAGCCGTCGGCGGCTCGGCGCGCGGCTGCTCGCGCTCGGCGGGGTGCTCGTCCTGCACGCCGCGCTGCCCGGCGCCGGCGCCGGAGCGGCGGGCCACACCCCGGCCGAGCGCCGCGCGCTCCAGGGACTGCGCCTGCGGTACGGGTCCGCCCGCCAGGCCGGGCTGCTGGAGGAGCACCTGGAGGGCGTCGCACAGGAGGCCCGGCGGTTCCTGGGCCCCTCCCCCGAACACCCCTACTACGCCGGGGCGGTGGTCCTCGCCGGGCGCGGCCGCACCGTCGCGCTGCACCGCGCCATGGGTGACGCCGTACGGTACGCGGACTACGACGGGCGCACCGACCGGGTCCGGGAGTTCCCGGCGGCCGAGCGGATCGCGATGGCCGAGGACACCGTCTTCGACCTTGCCTCGCTGACCAAGCTGTTCACCTCCATCCTGGCCGTGCAGCAGATGGAGCGGGGGCGCCTGGAGCTGGAGGCTCCGGTGACCCGGTACCTTCCGGCCTTCACCGGGGGCGGCAAAGAGCTGATCACGGTCCGTCAGCTGCTCACCCACACCTCGGGGCTGCGCTCGTGGGCGCCGTTCTACCAGGAGTCCACACGCGAGGGGCAGTTGAGGCTGTTGTGGTCGGTGCGGCCGCAGGAGACCCCTGGGACCGTCTACCGGTACTCCGACCTGAACCTCATCGCCCTCCAGCTGCTCCTGGAGCAGATCACCGGCCGCACCCTCGACGTCCTGCTCCACGACGAGATCACCGCTCCGCTCGGGATGCACCGCACGCGGTACAACCCACCGCTCTCCTGGCGCCGGGTCACCGCGGCCACGGAGGTGCAGCGCCCGCCCTGGTCGGGCCTGGACCGCGGGCTGGTGTGGGGCGAGGTCCACGACGAGAACGCGTACGCCCTCGGCGGGGTGGCGGGTCACGCCGGAGTGTTCGGCACCGCCTGGGAGCTGGCCGTCCTGGCCCGCACCCTGCTGGACGGCGGGGCGTACGCGGGACGCCGCATCCTGCGCCCCGCCTCCGTCGAACTGCTCTTCACGGACTACAACACGGCCTTCCCCGGCGACGACCACGGTCTCGGCTTCGAGCTCTACCAGCACTGGTACATGGGCGCCATGGCCACCCCGCACTCCGCCGGCCACACCGGCTTCACCGGTACCTCCCTGGTCCTGGACCCCTCCACCGACTCCTTCCTCGTCCTCCTCGGCAACTCCGTCCACCCCGTGCGCACCTGGCGGGCCGGCAGCGCGCCGCGCGTCGCCGTCGGCAACCGCTTCGCCCGCGCCGTCCCCGTCCGTACGAAGCACGGCGGCGCGGCCTGGTTCTCGGGGATCGCGCCGGGCGCCTCGGGCACCCTCACCCTGCCGCCGCTCACCCCGGCCACGGCCGCCGCCCGCCTGCGGTGCGCCGTGTGGTGGGACACCGTGCCCGGGGAGGGCGCCCTGCACCTGGAGGTCTCGCCCGACGGGGAACACTGGGAGCCGCTGCCCTTCAGCACCGTGCGCTCCACCGGCGGCGCCGCCGAGGCGTGGCCGCGAGGCGCGGTGGGCGGCTGGTCGGGGCGCGTCTGGCACCGCCTCGAAGCCCCCCTCACGGAGGCGTGGGCGGGGAGAGAGGTACGACTGCGGCTGCGCCACACCGCGAGCGGCCGTTACGTCGGGCGGGGGATCTACGTCGACGTGGTCCGGGTGGCGGAGCCGGCCCGCCTCCTCTTCGCGGAGGAGCGCCCCGCCGACGCCGCCCGCATCGAGGCCATCGGCTGGACCCGCTCCTCGGACTGAGAGGCAGGGCGGGCTGGGTTACCCGGGACGGCTCAGTGGCGGACGAGGCAGAAGGGATGCCCCGCCGGGTCGGCGTAGATCCGCCAGCCCCGGTCGTCGGGGCCCGCGTCGAGCAGGGTCGCGCCCGCCTCCAGCACCTGCTCCTGCGCGCGGTCCAGGTCCGGGACGCCGAAGTCCAGGTGGAACTGCTGCGGCCGGGCCGGATCGGGCCAGCGCGGCGGCTGGTGGTCCGGCGCCCGCTGGAAGGCGAGGACCAGGCCCGACGGGGTGTGGAGCGTCGCCCAGTCCTCGTCGAGGGACCAGCGCCGGTCGGGCCGGTTGACGGCCCCGCCCAGCACGGACGCGTAGAACTCGGCGAGCGACTGCGGCTGCGGGCAGTCCAGGACCACGCACTGCAATTCAGCGATCATGGCCGGATCCTAGATCGGGTGCGAGGGCCGCGTCGATCATCCGGCGGGCCACGGAGGTCAGTTCGGCCGGATCGGGGGCCGGGCGGGAGCGGGCGAGGGCCCCGGCCAGCCGGTCGTAGAGGAGCCCGTCCGTCCAGGCGACCAGCAGTTCGGCGGCCTCCCGCGGCCGCTCGGCCCCGAGCGCGGCGAGGATGCCCGCGGCCCGGATCCGGGCCTCCTGCCCCGCCCGGTGCAGCTGGGGCTGCAACGCCGGGTTGCGGGCGGCCTCCAGGCTGAGCTCGTAGCGGGCCAGTTGGCGCTCGCGCCCCACCGTCAGCCATCGGTACAGCAGCGCGGCGAGCGCGGCCGCGGCCGCCTCCCGGTCCAGCGTCGGGGTCCCGGCCTGACCGTCACCGTGGCGCTCGGGGGCACCTCCTCCACCGCCGAGGCCCACGCCGATGTCGTCGAGATCCCGCTCCGCCAGCCGCTGGTAGCAGGCGCTGATCAGGGCCTCTCTCGTGCGGAAGTAGTACGAGGTGCTGCCCGTCGGCAGCCCCGCCGCCCCGTCGACCGCACGGTGGGTCAGGCCCCGGAGCCCGGCGGCGGCCACGAGGTCGATCGCGGTGTCGGCGATCAGGGTTCTGCGGTCGGTTCCGCGGTCAGGGGTGGTGGACATGGCCTCACTCTACCGCTGTAGAGTAAGGCCCATCCTCTACAAACGTAGAGGGCAGGTCGGAGGGAAAGGGCGTGTCATGTCTCAACGTCATGCGGTCGTGGCGGGCGCGGGGATCGGCGGACTCTCGGCGGCCGTGGCCCTGCACCGCCGGGGCTGGCGGGTCACCGTGTGCGAGCGGGCGCCCGGGCCGACCGCCGCCGGCGCCGGGATCGTCCTCGCCCCCAACGGCCTGCGCGCCCTGGACGCCATCGGCTTCGACGTCACCGGCGCCGCGCACCGCGCCGTCCCGGCCGCGATGGGCCTGCGCCGCGCGGACGGCCGCTGGCTGAACCGCGCCGACCCAGGCGCGCTGGCCGCCCGTTACGGCCGTCCGCCGCTCGGCGTGCACCGTGCGGACCTCGCCGCGGCGCTGGCCGCCGCGCTCCCCGACGGCACGATCCGGTACGGCGCCCCGGTCACGGCCGTGGACGACGCCGGGGGCTCCCCGGTGGTCCGTACCCCGGCCGGCGACCTCGGCGACGCAGATCTCGTCCTGGCCGCGGACGGCCTCAACAGCCCGCTGCGCCGCCGGTACTTCCCGGACCACCCGGGCCTGCGCTACAGCGGGGAGACCGCCTGGCGGGCGGTCCTGCCCGCCGGCGACGGCCGCGGAGCGGCGCAGGCCGCGGAGACCTGGGGCCGCGGCGAGCGCTTCGGCGTCGTCCCGCTCGCCGACGGCCGTGTCTACCTCTACGCCACCGCCGTCGTCCCCGAGGGATACCGCCCCGCCGACGTCCGCGCCGAACTCCTGCGGCGCTACGGCACCTGGCACGACCCCATCCCGGCCCTGCTGGAGCGGATCGATCCGGCGGCCGTGCTCCAGCACGACCTGTACGACCTGGCCGCCCCGCTCCCCCGCTTCCACCACGGGCGCCTCGCCTGGCTCGGCGACGCCGCCCACGCCATGACGCCCAACCTGGGCCAGGGCGGCTGCCAGGCCATCGAGGACGCGGCCGTCCTGGCCCGGCTGCTGGAGGCAGGGGGCGCCGAGGACGTGCCGGCCGCCCTCGCCGCCTACAGCGCGGCCCGCCGGGGCCGCACCGAGGCCCTTCGCGTGCGGTCCCGCCGCGCGGGCCGGATCGCCGCCCTCACCCACCCGCTCGCGGTGGCCGTCCGCGACCTCGCCGTCCGCGCCACCCCGGCCCGGGTCTCGATGAGGGCGCTGGACGGCCTCTTCGAGGGATTCACCCTCCCGGGCGGAATGGGACCGGCGTCCGCCGGTGTTGGCACCCACGCGTGAGTCGTTGACCGTTCCACACGAAGGCGGCAGAGCCCATGACGACCGACATCGACTGGGACAACCCGAAGGACCCGAGGGCGGGTAGCTGGCAGCTGGACCACGTCCGGCAGTACGTGGCCTCCGACGGCGCCGAGGGCCAGTTCTGGAACGGCACCCAGACGCTCCTGCTCACCACCGTGGGCCGGGTCTCGGGCCACCCCGTGCGCACCCCGCTCATCTACGGTGAGGGCGACGGCCGTTACCTCCTCGTCGCCTCCAACGGCGGCGACGGCGCCCACCCGCTCTGGTACCGGAACCTGACCGAGCACCCCGAGGTCCGCCTCCAGGTCGGCGCCGAAACCCTCCACGGCACGGCCCGCACGGCGACCCCCGACGAACGCGCCGCGTACTGGCCGGTGATGCTGCGCCACTGGCCCGCCTACGACGACTACCAGGCCAAGACCGACCGCGAGATCCCGATCGTCGTCATCGACCCGGTCGGCTGACTTCCGCCCCGGCGGCCGGCCCGTGCCCTAGTGGCCCAGCACCGCCATCGCCGCGTTGTGGCCGGGGACGCCGCTGACGCCGCCGCCACGGACCGCTCCCGCTCCGCACAGCAGGACGTTGCGGTGGGCGGTCTCCACGCCCCAGCGGCCGCCGCCCGATTCGGCGTAGGGCCAGGACAGGTCGCGGTGGAAGATGTGGCCGCCGGGGAGCCGCAGGTCGCGTTCCAGGTCCAGCGGGGTCTTCGCCTCGATGCACGGGCGGCCGTCCGCGTCGAACGCCAGGCAGTCCGTGAGCGGTTCGGTCAGGTGCGCGTCGAGCTGCGCCAGGGTGGCGGTGAGCAGGACCTCGCGGGCCTGCCGGTTGTCCTTCTCGAAGAGCCGGGCCGGGGTGTGCAGGCCGAAGAGCGTGAGCGTCTGGTAGCCCTGTTCCACCAGCTCCGGCCCCAGGATCGTGGGGTCGGTCAGCGAGTGGCAGTAGATCTCCGAGGGCGGTACGGAGGGCAGTTCGCCGGTGGCCGCCTCCGCGTAGGCCCGGGCCAGCTCGGCGTACCCCTCGGCGATGTGGAAGGTGCCGCCGAAGGCCTCGCGCGGGTCCACGGCGGTGTCCCGCAGCCGCGGCAGCCGGCGCAGCAGCATGTTGACCTTGAGCTGGGCCCCTTCGGGGGCCCGCTGCGGCGGTGCCTCGCCGAGGAGTTCGGCCAGGGCCCGCGGTGAGGCGTTGACCAGGACCGTGCGGCCCACGACCCGTCCCTCCCCGGTCGCCGTACGGAACACCACCTCCGCGGGGGCGATCCCGTCCGTGTCGATCCGCAGCACCTCGTGCCCGGTGACGATCTGCGCCCCTGCTGCCCGCGCGGCCGCCGCGAGGGCGTCGGTCAGGGCACCCATGCCGCCGACCGGCACGTCCCAGTCCCCGCTCCCGCCGCCGATCACGTGGTAGAGGAAGCAGCGGTTCTGCGCGAGCGAGGGGTCGTGCGCGTCCGCGAAGGTGCCGATCAGCCCGTCCGTCAGGACCACTCCGCGCACCAGGTCGTCGTCGAAGTGCTGCTCCACCGCGCGCCCCAGCGGCTCCTCGAAGAGCATCCGCCACGCGTCCGCGTCGTCGATCCGGGCCCGCAGTTCGTCCCGGGTGGGCAGCGGCTCGGTCAGGGTCGGGAACACCTTCCGGGCGACCTCCCCGGTGGTCGCGTAGAAGGCGCGCCAGCTCTCGTACTCCCGGTCCGAGCCGGTCAGCCGCGCGAAGGACTCCCGGGTGCGCTGCTCGCCGCCGCCGACCAGGAGCCCGCCCGGGCGCCCGTCGCGCTCGACGGGCGTGTACGAGGAGACGGTGCGCCGGCGGACCGCGAACCGCAGGTCCAGGTCGCGCACGATCTTCGACGGGAGCAGGGAGACGAGGTAGGAGTAGCGCGAGAGGCGGGCGTCGAGGCCCACGAAGGGGCGGCTGGAGATCGCCGCCCCGCCGGTGTTCCCGAGCCGCTCCAGCACCAGGACGGAGCGGCCCGCCCGGGCGAGGTACGCGGCGGCCACCAGGCCGTTGTGCCCACCGCCCACGATCACGTCGTCGTACACGTCCCGCCCGAAGGTCGTCATGGCTCTTGGTAGCACACCTGGCCGAGCCGCTCCAGACAGTAGGCCTCGTCGGCGTGGGCCCGCGCCGTGTCGGGATGGTCGTCGCCCAGGGACCGCTCGCGGATGCCGGAGAGGTCGCGGTAGAGGGGCAGCGCCTCCTCCCAGCGGCCCAGCCGGCCGAGCCCGACGGCGAGCTCGCGGCGGCTGACCAGGGTGTCCGGGTGCTCCGCGCCGAGCACCTCGGCGCGCACCGCGGCCACCTGCCGGGCCTCGGCCACGGCCTCCTCCCAGCGCTCCAGGCGGCCGAGGTTGACGCCGAGGACGTGCCGGGCGCGCAGGGTCTCCGGGTCGGTGGCCCCGTAGGCGCGGGTCCGGTCGCGGACCAGGGCGCGGAACAGGTCGAGGGCCTGGGCGCTGCGCCCGGTGCGGCCCAGGGCGATGCCCACCTCGTAGCGCGCGGCCAGGGTGTCGGGGTGGTCGCGGCCCAGGACCCGTTCCCGTACGGCGGCGACTTCGTGGAACGCGGCCAGGGCTTCCTCCCAGCGTTCCAGACGGCCCAGCGCGTACGCCGCCTCGTACCGGGTCAGCAGCGTGTCCGCGTGCTCGGCTCCGAGGACGGCCGCGCGGTCGGCGGCGACCTCGGCGGCGGTGGTGTGGGCGTCGGCGAACCGGCCGAGCGCGCCCAGGGCGCAGGCCAGGTTGTGGCGGCAGCGCAGGGTGTCGGGGTGGCGCGGCCCGACGGTCCGCTCGCGGGCGACGAGCACGGCGCGGTAGACGTCGTGCGCCTCCTGGTGCCGGCCGAGGCGGCCCATCTCGTACGCCGCCTCCTGGCGGGCCGCGAGGGTGTCGGCGTGGTCCGGTCCGAGGACCCGGGCGCGCCCCTCGGCCACGGCGGTGTACACGGCGAGCGCGTCCGCGGGCCGGCCCGCGCGGCTGAGGGCGTAGGCGCGCGCGTGGTCGGCGGCGAGCGCCTCGGGGCCGCCGGGGGCGGGCGTGGCCGCGGGGCGCGGGAGGCCGTACGCCGCGGTGAGGCGCGGGTCCTCGGTGGGTGCGGGCCGGACGATCGCGGGGACCACGGCGTGCTCGCCGCTGGCACGCGCGGTCCACGAGCCGGTGAGCACGGCCCACGCGCCGCTCGCCGGGCGGGCGTCGATCCCGGCCTTGCGCCCGGCGGTCATACCGCGGGCCCAGGCGGGGAGCGGGGCCTGGGCGCCCGGCAGCCCGCCCGGTCCCAGGCGTGCCTCGACAAGCCGGTGGTGGACGTGGCGGGCGTCGCCGGGGCGGTCCTCCGGGCGCTTGGCGAGCAGGTCCAGGACCACCTCCTCGAAGTACCGGGGCAGTTCGGGGCGGTGCTCGCGCGGGGGGACGGGGGCGGTGTCGCGGTGGCCCACCAGCACCGACCAGGAGTCGCCGAGGTCGAAGGGCGGGGCGCCGGTGGCGATCTCGTAGAGGACGCAGCCGAGGGAGTACAGGTCGCTGCGGTGGTCGACCTCGCCGCCCGCGATCTGCTCGGGCGACATGTAGTGCGGGGTGCCCATGGCCATGCCGCCGCCGGTGAGTTTGGCGGTGAAGCCGATGTCGTGGGCGAGCCGGGCGATGCCGAAGTCGCAGATCTTCACGGTGCCGTCGGTGAGCCGCATGATGTTGGCGGGCTTCAGGTCGCGGTGGACGACGCCCTGGTCGTGGGTGTAGCCGAGGGCGGCGGCCATCTGCTCCGCGATGTCGACGACCACGTCCACGGGGAGCGGGCGGGTGTCGTTGTCCTCCAGGAGCTGACTGAGGTTGCGGCCTTCGAGGAGCTCCATCACCAGGTAGAGGCAGCCACCGGAGGCGCTGTCGTCGCCGAAGTCGTGGACGACGGTGACCCCGCGGTGCTGGAGGGACGCGGCCACGCGCGCCTCGCGCCGGAACCGCTCGCGCAGCACCTGGGTGAAGTGGGCGTCCTGCTCGGCGCCGATCGGCTTGAGGCACTTCACGGCGACCTGCCGGCCCAGCGATTCGTCGCGGGCGCGCCACACTTCGCCCATGCCGCCGCGCCCGATCAGATCGAGCGACCGGTACCGGCCCTGGATCAGTCTGGACTCCGCCATGTCTTAAAGCCGCCCCCGTCGTCGTGCTACGCCCTCCCCGGCCGGTCCAGTATGGCCGCTGATGTACGCGGTGTGTACGGCGAGGGGCGGCTCCCGGGGCCCAGGTGACGCATCGCTTTCAAGATGTGACCTGGCGGCCGCTTCCAGCGTAGACGTGCGTAGACCTGCGGGAACGCTGCGCCGCACGCGTCCGGTGAGGCGCGGGCGCCGGGTGACGCCGCGCGGTGCCGGTGCGTCCCGCCCGTACGGCTGGTGCGTCCAGCCGGGGAGGGAACCGTACGCGAGCGCGGCGCGGCGGCGCCACAGCGGATTTCGGCCAGGCCCGAGGCCGGGGAGACGGCCTACCGGCGGACGCGGGGCATGCCCAGGCCGATCCAGGAGATGATCTCCCGCTGGATCTCGTTGTTGCCGCCGCCGAAGGTGAAGATCACGGCGCTGCGGTAGCCGCGTTCCAGTTCGCCGTGCAGGACCGCGCCCGCCGAGCCGTCCTTGAGGGAGCCGGCCGCGCCGACGACCTCCATGAGCCAGGCGTAGGCGTCCCGGCGCGCCTCGGAGCCGTACACCTTGACGGCGGAGGCGTCCTGGGGGGTGAGGGTGCCCTCCTGGACGGCGTTGACCATCTGCCAGTTGAGCAGCTTCATCGCGTCGAGCCGGGCGTGGGTGCGGGCGAGGCGGGTGCGGACCCAGGCGAGGTCGATGACGCGGCGGCCGTCGGCGAGCTTCGTCCCGGCGGCCCAGCGCTGGACGTCGTGCAGGGCGCGGATGGCCATGGTGCCGTGCGCGGCCAGGGTGACGCGCTCGTGGTTGAGCTGGTTGGTGATCAGCCGCCAGCCCTTGTTCTCCCGGCCGACGCGGCGGGTCGCGGGCACGCGGATGTCCTCGTAGTAGCTGGCGGTGGTGTCGTGCGAGGCGAGGGTGTTGATGAGGGTGCAGGAGTAGCCGGGGTCCGAGGTCGGGACGAGGAGCATGGTGATGCCCTGGTGCGCGGGGGCGTCCGGGTCGGTGCGGACGGCGAGCCAGACCCAGTCGGCGGTGTCTCCGTTGGTGGTCCAGATCTTCTGCCCGTTGACGACGTAGGTGCCGCTCTCCTCGTCGCCCTCGCGTACGGCCTTGCACTTGAGCGCGGCGAGGTCGGTGCCGGCATCGGGCTCGCTGTAGCCGATGGCGAAGTCGATCTCCCCCGCGAGGATCTTGGGCAGGAAGTACGCCTTCTGCTCGTCGGTGCCGAACTGCATGAGGGTCGGCCCGACCGTGTTGAGGGCCATCAGGGGCAGCGGTACGACGGCCTGCGCGGCCTCGTCGAAGAAGATGAACTGGTCCATCGGGGACATCCCGCGGCCCCCGTACTCCTTCGGCCAGCCGACCCCCAGCCAGCCGTCGGCGCCGAGCCGGCGGATGGTCTGGCGGTAGTACTGCTTCTGGGCGGCCGGGTCCCGGTAGCGGTCGTGGACGTCGTCCGGCACCAGCTCGGCGAAGTAGGCGCGCAGTTCGGTGCGCAACCGCTGCTGCTCGGGCGTGTATTCGAGGTGCACGGGCCCCTCCGGGATCTCGTGGTCCAGCCGGTCGGCGTGGCGGCGGCGGTCACACTAGAACCTGTTACAAAAATTGGGAAGGGGTCGTATCGACGGGGCGCGGGGGCGTGCCCGGCGGGCTCGGCAGGCTCGGCAGGCTCCGCCCCCCCCCGGTGCCGCTCAGTTCAGGGCGCTGATCATGGCGGCGGCCGTCGCCGCCATCGCCGTACGGGCTGCCGTCAGGTACGGCCGGGGATCGGCCGGGGTCAGGTGGGTGCGGATGGCCTCGGTCATGGCCACGTTGAGGGCGGTGCCGATGTTGACCTTGCGGATGCCGCCCGCGACGGCCGCCGCGAGCTCGGCGTCCGGCAGCCCGGAGGAGCCGTGCAGGACGAGCGGTACGTCCACCGTCTTGGCCAGCCGCGCCAGCAGCCCGTGGTCCAGGGCCGCGGTCCGGCTGGTCATCGCGTGGCTGCTGCCGATGGCGACGGCCAGCGCGTCCACGCCGGAGTCGGTGACGAACCGCCGTGCCTCGTCGGGGTCGGTACGGGCGCCGGGCGCGTGCGGGTCCAGCGGTGCGGCCCCGTTCTTGCCGCCCACCTCGCCCAGCTCGGCTTCGATCCAGAGCCCGTTGGCATGGGCCCAGTCGGCGGCCGAGCGGGTGGCCTCCAGGTTCTCGGCGTACGGGAGCTGCGCGGCGTCGTACATCACCGAGCTGTATCCCGCGTCGCAGGCCTGGCGCAGCAGCTCGGGGCTCTTGACGTGGTCCAGGTGCAGGCCGATGGGCACGGCGGCGGCCTCCGCGCAGGCGACGGCGGCCCGGGAGATGGGCAGCAGCCGGCCGCCGCGGAACTTCACGGCGTTCTCGCTCAGTTGCAGGATGACCGGCACCCCGGCCGCCTCGGCGCCGGCGACGACGGCTTCGGCGTGCTCCAGCGTGATGATGTTGAAGGCGGCGACGGCGCGGCCCGCGCGGGCCGCTTCCAGGACGAGCGGGCCGGCGGGTACCAGGCTCATCGGACCGCCTCCTCGCCGGTGGAGAGGATCACCGAGCGGGTGAGGTGGCGCGGCGCGTCCGGATCCAGCTGCCGGTGGGCGGCGACGGCGAGGGCGAGGCGGTGCACGCGGACCAGTTCGGCGAGCGGGTCGAGCCCCCCGGCCACCCAGCGGGAGCCGGTGGCGCCGACCTGTGCGGCGAGCCCGTCGGGGGCCTCGCCGAGGCACCAGGTGACGGTGCCGGGCCCGGAGACGCTGATCGGCCCGTGCCGGTACTCCATCGCCGGGTAGGACTCGGCCCAGGACAGCGAGGCCTCGCGCATCTTCAGCGCGGCCTCGTGGGCGAGTCCGACGCTCCAGCCGCGGCCGAGGAAGGTGAACTGGCCCCGGCTCTCCAGGTCCGCGGGGAGCGGCTCGGCCAGGGCGGTGCGGGCGTCGTCCACCACGGCGGCGGTGTGCAGCCCGAGGTGGGCGCGCAGCAGGGTGAGGGCGGTGGTCGCGAAGCGGGTCTGCACGACGGAGCGTTCGTCGGCGAAGTCGAGGACGACGAGCTCGTCGGCGACGGTCATCACCGGGGTCGCCGGATCACCGACGACGGCGGTGGTGGGCACCGCGGCGTCCCGCAGCGCGGCCAGCAGGTCCAGTACCTCGGTGGTGGTGCCGGAGCGGGTCAGGGCGACGACCCGGTCGTAGCGGCGGTGGCGCGGGAACTCCGAGGCGGGGAAGGCGTCCGTCTCGCCCTGCCCGGCCTCCTCGCGCAGCACGGCGGCCGCCTGGGCCATGTAGTAGGAGGTCCCGCAGCCGACGATCGCGGTACGCTCCCCCGGCTGCGGCAGCACCGCCCGCCGGGCCGGGGCCAGTTCGGCGGCCCGCTCCCAGCATGCGGGCTGCGTGCCCAACTCGTACGCGACGTGACTCATACAGGCTCCCTCGTGCGGCAGGCTGATCTGCATGCTGAATTGCGTTTTCCTGCAAGATAGCTGGCATTTTCAAGCAACTTCAAGCAACCACGGGGATGACCACCTGCGTTAGTGTCGCCGGGTAGGCCAAGGGATCACCGAAGGGGGCGGCCGATGACCCGCAAAGAGCGCTGGCAGGCACTGCTGGACCTGCTGGTGGAGCGGGGCGAGCTGGAGGTGGAACCGGCGGCGCAGGACCTCGGCGTGTCCGCGGCGACCATCCGCCGCGACCTCGATCAGCTCGCCGAGCAGCAGCTGCTGGTGCGCACGCGCGGCGGCGCCGTCCTGCACGGGGTCTCGTACGAACTCCCCCTGCGCTACCGCACGTCCCGGCGCGCCGCCGAGAAGCGCCGCATCAGCGAGGCGGTGGCCGCCCTGATCACGCCGGGCGAGGTGATCGGCCTGACGGGCGGCACCACGACCACCGAGGTCGCGCGGGCCCTGGCCGGACGCCCGGACCTGGGCTCGGGTGCTCCGGCGCTGACGGTGGTGACCAACGCCCTCAACATCGCGGGCGAGCTGGTCATCCGGCCGCAGTTCAAGATCGTGCTGACGGGCGGCGTGGCCCGCCCCCAGTCGTACGAACTGACCGGCCCGCTCGCCGAGCAGGTGCTCGGGCAGCTCGCGGTGGACACCGCAGTGGTCGGCGTGGACGGCTTCGACCCGGTGGACGGTGCGGCGACCCGGCACGAGGACGAGGCGTCGATCAACCGCCTGCTGTGCGAGCGGGCCCGCCGCGTGGTGATCGCCGCGGACTCCAGCAAACTCGGCGTGCGCGCCTTCGCCCGTATCTGCGCGACCTCGTCGGTGGACGTCCTGGTCACGGACACGGGCCTGGCGGCGGGCGTGGCGCAGTCCTTCGCCGCGGCGGGGGTCGAGGTACTGAGGGTGTGAGGGGCGGTGGGTGGCCGGCGGCCCCGGCCACCCACCCGCCGGCGCTACAGGGGCTGCGTGCGGCTGGCGACGAGCTCGCCCCGGGCGAATCCGTCCACGCGCACCGCCCTGGCGGCGGTCGCGCCGGGCACCGTGACCTCCGCCTGGCCGTCGGGGACGTCCACGGAGGTGCGCGGCCGCCGGTCGAGGTAGACGTCCAGGCGGTCGATGTTGGCGGTCCTCAGCTTGAGGCGCAGGGAGCCGTCGGCGCGCGTGGCGTCGGTGATGGTCAACTCCCGCACCGGCTGCGTCTTCAGGAGCTCACCGGCCCGCGCCAGCAGGTCCACGTTGCTCTCCAGGAGGTCCCGGCGGGTCATGCGGTGCCGTTGGTCCGGTACGACGCCGAGGTCCTCCAGGGGCGTACCGGCCCGGTCGCCGACGCGCAGGGACCGGCGGATCGACACCCGCATGCCCGCCCCGTTCGGCAGGGGGACGTACGGGGAGTCCGGGATGGGGAAGAACGTCATGATCTCGCCCTGCGTGACCACGTTGGCGCCGCCGGCCCCGGTGTTGTCGTCGGTTCCGAGCACCGTGCCGATCCGGTGGTCCTGGAAGCCGGCGGCGAACATGTCGGTGGCCGAGTAGCAGCGGGCGTTGGTGATGAGGACGACCGGGCCGAAGTACTGCTGACCGATGGCGTTGGCGCGGGCCTCCGGGGTGATGGGGACGCCGGCGGAGAAGGTCGAACCGGTCTCGACCGCCTGCTCCATCGACTCCAGCCAGGGTCTGAGGCTGGGGCTGTTGCGGCAGATGCGCAGGTTGAGCGGGGTGTTGATGAACTGGAAGGGCTCCGGCGTGATCCGACGCGGCGTCAGGGTCTGCAGGGTGAGCTCGGACGCCAGGACCAGGCCGCCGCCGTTGTCGCGCACGTCGACGATCAGGCCGTTCTGGGGCAGCAGGCCGATGAGCCGGACGAACTCCTTCACGAAGGCGTCGGCGCTGTCCACGTGGAAGGTGTGGATGCGGAGGTGACCGAAGGTGCCCGAGGGGGTCTGGACGGTGCGGGCCGTGAACACCTGCGGCATCGTGCTCGCGGTCTCGCCCGCCGCGGAGTCGGGCGTCTCCCCCGAGTCGACCGCCCTCTGCTGCTCGACGACGTGGGGGACGAAGAGCATGACGTTCGCCCGGCCGATCTCCTCGGCCTCGTAGTCCACCCCCATGGCGAGTGCGGCCTCACCGGTCGGGCCGGGCATCGGCGGGAGGTTCTCCACGACCTGCCAGTTCTCGCGCAGCTCGCGGGCGGTGCCGTCGGCGCCGGTGTAGCTGACGGTCACCCATTCCTCGAAGGGGGGCAGGTGGGCCGAGAGCGAACGCACCGTCAGCGACTGGATGCCGCGGCTGCGGCGCGCCGCCGCGTTGCTGCCGGCGAACCGGGCGGCGAAGAGCTCGACGGCCGTCTCGATGGGGACGCCGCTCCAGTGGGTGACCTCGACGCCCGGAGCGAAGCCCGGCGCGGAGAACCCCTGGGTGATGCGCGTGACCAGGAAGCGGGGCTCGGGTCCGTCGGTGCACTCCTCGACCCGGAAGGGGAGGAAGGCGATCTTCCCGATGAACGGCTCGGGCAGCTGGTAGTTGGTGTGCAGGTCCCGGATCGAGTGGAAGACCTTGGACATCTCCGAGTGGAACATCCACTCCGGCGGCATGGTGGCCGGCGTCTGCTGCTCCAGCTGCCGGCGGATGAGCCGCAGCCGCTGTACGGGGTTGACCGCGTGCATCGCGATCTTCAGCGGCAGGTGGACGTAGTTGCCCTCCATGAGCACCAGGGCCTGGTCGACGAGCAGCATGCGCTGTTCCAGGGTGAGGGCGCCGGCGCCCGCCAGGAAGGTTTCCAGCTGTGTCGCGGCGGACAGGTGCGCACGGACCGGTTCGGCCGTCTGGCTGAGGTATTCGGGAGCGGTATCGGCGGTGACTCGGGCCATGATGCCTCCGTGGTCGGTGTACGGCTCACCCCACTCTTCGGCCGCTCACGCTCCGCTCCGCAGGGGGCGCCCACCGGTTCACCCGTACGGCCCGCGCGACACCGTCGCCCGGCGCCCCCGGCGCGGCGGACGCGCCCCTCAATGCGCCGGAAGCCGCTCCGACTCGCGGACCAGGGCCGCCAGGACGGGCGCGATCAGCGGGTGGCTCTCCGCGCCGCGGCGGGTGGCGGCGAAGACGCGCCGGGTGGCGGCGGGACCGGCGACCGGGCGGACCTGGACCTCCTTGAGGTCGATGCCCCGCAGCGCGGACCGCGGTACGAGAGCCACTCCGGCCCCGGCTCCCACCAGCGCCGTCACCGCGCGGAAGTCGTCGGAGGAGTGGACGAACCGCGGCTGGAAGCCGGCCAGTTCGCAGGCGAGCAGCGTCACGTCGTGGCAGGGGTTGCCGGGGTACTGGCCCACCCAGTCCGAGTCGGAGAGGTCGGCCAGCGAGACCGCGGGCAGATCGGCGAGCGGGTGCCCGGAGGGCAGGACCGCGTCGAAGGGCTCCGCGTACAGCGGGAGGACGGAGAGCCGCCCGTCGTCGGCGCCGGGCCCGCCGCGGTACTCGACGGCCAGCGCGAGGTCGGCCTCGCCATCCAGCAGCAGGGGCAGGCTCTGGTCGCCCTCGGCGTCCCGTACCCGCAGCCGGATCCCGGGACGCTCCCGCGCGAGCCGGGTGATCGCCGGGGCCAGCACCTCCGCGATGCCGGTGGCGAAGGCGGCCACCGTGACCTCGCCGGCCGAGCCGCCCGCGTACGCCGCGAGTTCGGCCTCCGCCCGCTCCAGCTGGGCCAGCACCTCGTGGGCGTGGCCGAGCAGGATCTCACCGGCCGCGGTGAGCCGTACGCCCCGGCCGCTGCGGGTCAGCAGCGCGTGGCCGGTCTCCTGCTCCAGCGCGGCGAGCTGCTGGGAGACGGCCGAGGGGGTCAGGTACAGGGCTGCGGCCGCGGCGGTCACCGTACGGTGGTCCGCCACGGCCCGCAGGATGCGCAGCCGGCGGGGGTCGATCACCCCTCCATGATGTCAGCCCTGAGCAGCGGAAAGAGCCGCGCGGGCGTCGACGAAGGCCGCGACCGCGCGCTCCACGTCGGCCGTCGAGTGGGCCGCGGAGAGCTGGACGCGGATCCGGGCCGCGCCCATCGGCACCACCGGGTAGGAGAAGCCGATCACGTACACGCCGCGCTCCAGGAGCAGCTCCGCCATGCGGGCCGCCTCCGCCGCGTCGCCGATCATCACGGGCGCGATGGCGTGGTCGCCGGGCAGGATCTCGAAACCGGCCTCGGTCATCTTCGTGCGGAAGAGCTCGGTGTTGGCGGCGAGGTGTTCGCGCAGGTCACCGGCCGACTCCAGCAGGTCGAGGACCTTGAGGGAGGCCGCCGCGATGACCGGGGCGAGGGAGTTGGAGAAGAGGTACGGGCGCGAGCGCTGGCGCAGCAGCTCCACGATCTCGGCGCGGGCGGCGACGTAGCCTCCGGAGGCGCCGCCCAGCGCCTTGCCGAGGGTGCCGGTGATGATGTCGACGCGGTCCATGACCCCGTGCAGTTCCGGGGTGCCGCGGCCGCCGGGGCCGACGAAGCCGACGGCGTGCGAGTCGTCGACCATGACCATGGCGTCGTAGCGCTCGGCGAGGTCGCAGATCTCCTGGAGGGGGGCCACGTAGCCGTCCATGGAGAAGACGCCGTCGGTGACGATCAGCTTGCGGCGGGCGCCGCCCTCGGTGGCTTCCTTCAGGCGGGCTTCCAGCTCGGCCATGTCGCGGTTGGCGTAGCGGAAGCGGCGGGCCTTGGAGAGGCGGATGCCGTCGATGATCGAGGCGTGGTTGAGGGCGTCGGAGATGACCGCGTCCTCGGCGCCGAGCAGGGTCTCGAAGACACCGCCGTTGGCGTCGAAGCAGGAGGAGTAGAGGATCGTGTCCTCCTGGCCGAGGAAGGCCGACAGCCGGGCCTCCAGCTCCTTGTGCACCTCCTGGGTACCGCAGATGAAGCGGACGGAGGCCATGCCGTAGCCCCAGCGGTCCAGCGCGTCCTTCGCGGCGGCGACGACCTCGGGGTGGTCGGCCAGACCGAGGTAGTTGTTGGCGCAGAAGTTGAGCACCTCACCGGCGGCGCCGCCGGAGGTGACGGCCACGGCCGCGTTCTGCGGGGTGCCGATGACGCGCTCGGGCTTGTGCAGGCCGGCGGCGCGGATCTCGTCGAGGGTGGTGCGCAGGTCGTCGCGGACGGACTCGAACATGCTGCGTTCTCCTAGTGCGGCGGAGGGGGGCCGGGCCCCGCGGAGGGGGGAGGGTGAGCGGGGCCCGGCCGGAGGGAAATGGTTCGGGGGGACCGGGGCGGGGCGGGTGCCTACGCGGTCCAGTCCAGGATGATCTTGCCGCTGCGGGCGGTCGACGCCTCGTCGAAGGCGGCCTCGAAGTCGCGGTGCGAGTAGCGGCCGGTGATGACCGGGCTGAGGTCGAGCCCGCCTTCCAGCAGCACGGTCATCGCGTACCAGGTCTCGAACATCTCGCGGCCGTAGATGCCCTTGATGGTGATCATCGAGGTGACGACCTTCGCCCAGTCCACCGGGAACTCCTGCGCGGGCAGACCCAGCATGGCGATCCGGCCGCCGTGCGTCATGTTGTCGATCATGTCGCGCATGGCCTCGGCGCGGCCGGACATCTCCAGGCCGATGTCGAAGCCCTCGCGCAGGCCCAGCTGCCGCTGGGCGTCGGCGATGGAGGACTCGGCGACGTTCACCGCGAGCGTGGCGCCGGCCTTGCGGGCGATCTCCAGCCGCTCGGGGCTGACGTCGGTGATGACCACGCTGCGGGCGCCGGCGTGCCGGGCCACGGCGGCCGCCATGATCCCGATCGGGCCGGCGCCCGTGATCAGCACGTCCTCACCGACCAGCGGGAAGGACAGCGCGGTGTGCACGGCGTTGCCGAACGGGTCGAAGATGGCCGCGACGTCCAGGTCCACCGCGGTGCGGTGCACCCACACGTTCTGCGCGGGCAGCACCACGTACTCGGCGAAGGCGCCGTCGCGGCCCACGCCGAGCCCGATCGTGCTGCGGCACAGGTGGCGGCGGCCGGCCAGGCAGTTGCGGCACTTGCCGCACACCAGGTGGCCCTCGCCACTGACCAGCGCGCCGACCTCGATGTCGTGGACGTCCGCGCCGAGCGCCGCCACCTCGCCGACGAACTCGTGGCCGAGGACGAGCGGGGTCTTGACCGCGCCCTGCGCCCAGCCGTCCCATGCACGGATGTGCAGGTCGGTCCCGCAGATGCCGGTGCGCAGCACCTTGATCAGCACGTCGCCGGGGCCGTACTCGGGCTCGGGGACGTCCATGAGCCACAGTCCGGGCTCGGCCTTGTGCTTGACGAGTGCCTTCATGAGGGTGGCTCCAGGCATGCGGAAGGGGGCGCCGGGGGCGTGCGGGCCCGGACGGCGTCGGTGACGGGCACCAATCTGCCGATCGGCATCGTGATCAGTCCATCGAGACTTTCTTAAGCGGGTCGACAGTGCAGCTTCACGCCTATGCTCCTCCGTTGACGGGCCAGGGGGCGACTCGCCGGTGGCTGGGCGGGGAAAAGGGGAGGTGAGGGGCGTGCCGAGTCTGCGCAGCAGGGCGCTGTCGGTGGCGCTGACCGCAGCGGGACGGCGAAGACGGTTCGCGAGCGCCGATGCGGTCGGGGCTCGGGTGGCGCGCTCGGCCCGCCGGCCCGCGTCCCACCTGCCGCCGCGGTCGCTGGGCCGGGTCGCGGACGTCTCGCGGACCTTCGTCGGGGCCTGGCCGGTGTACGAGGTGGCCCCGCTCGGGGCCGAGCCCGCGGCCCAGGTGCTCTACCTGCACGGCGGCGGTTACGTCGACGAACTGGTCCGCCCGCACTGGGCACTGGTCCGGACCCTGGTCACGCGGGCACGGGCGCGGGTCGTGGTGCCCGCCTACATCCTCGCCCCGCGCGGTACCGCCGACCGGACGGTCCCGGTCGCCGCGGACCTGCTGAGCGGCCTGATCGCGAGCGGCGGAGACGGCGGGACGGTGCTGCTGGGGGACTCGGCCGGAGCCGGGCTGGCGCTGGCGGCGGCGCAGCGGCTGCGCGACCGCACCGGGGAGCAGCCCTCCCGGATCGTGCTGGTCTCGCCCTGGCTGGACGTGACCATGAGCCATCCGGACCAGGCGGCCATCGAGGCGAGCGATCCGGTGCAGGCGCGCCCGGGGCTGCGCGAGGCCGGGCGGCTGTACGCCGGGACGCTGGCCGCCGACGATCCGCGGGTGAGCCCGCTGTACGGCACCTTCGCGGGGCTGGCGCCGCTGACGGTGTTCAGCGGCACCCGGGACGTGCTGGCCACGGACAGCAGGGAGCTGTTGCGCCGGGCCCGCGCCGAAGGGGCCGAGGTGGACCTCCACGAGGAGGCGGGGATGCCGCACGGGTACCCGCTGCTGCCGGTGCCGGAGGGACGGGCGGCGCGCGAGCGGATCGTGGAGCTGGTCCGCTCGGCCGCGCAGCTGTGACGGGCCGGGCGTGCGCTACGCCGTGCAGGTCATCAGCGAGCTGATCGGCCAGGCGCGGTACGCCGTCCAGTAGGCCTCGTCGCGTTCGGAGTCGGGGGGCGGCGTCCGGTTCGGCTGCCAGCCGACGGTGGCGAACCCCGCCTCGACGGCCGCCTCGGCGAGGTCGCTGTGCGCCCACTCGCGGAACTCGAAGGGCACCGGCGGCTCGGTGAGGAAGTGCGCCTTCAGCAGCGGCGCGTCCCCGTCCGGGACCCGGTCGAGGATGCGGACCCCGTACGGCGACCAGTCCACGCGCGGGAACGCCCCCGCGTTGGGCACGATGGCGAGCAGCCGCCCGCCGGAGCGCAGACTGGCGCGCACGGAGCGGAACATCGCGTGCAGGGACCTGCGGTCGGGCGCGTAGCTGAAGACGTACGCGGCGGTGGCGAGGTCGAAGGGGCCGAGGCCCGGCAGCCCGGCGGCGTCGGCGACGAGGTACTCGACGTCAGGCCGGTCCCGCGTCGCCTCGTGCTCGCGGGCCAGCTTGATCATCTCCTCGGAGACGTCCACGCCGACGGTCCGCCGGGCCCCGCCGCGGGCCAGCAGCCGGGTGTTGTAGCCGTATCCGCAGGCCAGGTCGAGGGCGTCGAGCCCGCGCACCCCGCCGAGTGCGTCGAGGGCTCCGTGCAGGGTGTAGGTGTCGGCCGCCGAGAAGCCCGCCGTGGTCCGGGACTCCGCGTACCGCTCGCCGATGGTGTCGTACTGGAACCGCATGCTCTGCCTTCCGGGGGCCTGCCGGGGGGTGGGACGCGTGCGTATCGTGCCCCGCGGCGCGTCCCGAGGCGGTCCGCACACCCGGCCGTCCCCCGGACGAGGGAACCGATCGGCCCATCCCCCTCGCCCGGCCGGAGGCGTCAGGGCGCCCGGTGCGGCTGCGGCTCCTCGGAGACGCCGCGGCCGGCCCGCCGCACGGGCAGCAGTTCGCGCGCGCAGGCGCGCAGCCAGGCGTGCCCCGGATCGGCGTCGTGGCGCGGGTGCCACGCCATCCCGAAGGGCAGCGTCGGCAGGTCGAGCGGGATCTCGAAGACCTCCAGCCCCAGGGCGGCGGCGAGGGGCACGGCCTGGGTGGTGAGGAGCCCCACGAGGTCGCTCTCGCGGAGCACGAACAGGGAGGCGGGGTAGGTCCCCACGGCGCCCACCACCCGCCGGGACAGTCCCCGTTCGGCGAGGGCGGTGTCCACCGGGCCTTCCAGGCGGCCGCGCCGGGAGGCGATCAGGTGTTCGGCCGCGGCGAACCGGCGCGCGGTGACGCGGCCGCGGAGCAGCGGATGGCCGGGGCGTACGACGGCCATCATCCGCTCGTCGGTGAGCTGCTCGACGCGCACCTCGGGGGAACGGTCGTCGATGACGCCCAGTTCCAGGTCGGCGACGCCCTCGCGCAGGGCCGGGACGTCCACGTGGCTCTCCGACAGGAAGCGCAGCCGGACTCCGGGCGCCTCCCCGGTCACGCGGGTGAAGAGGGTGGCTCCGTGGACCGCGGTGAAGGCGTCGTTGGCGAGCACGGTGAAGGTGCGGACGAGGCGGGGCAGGTCGACCTGGCCCCCGCTCAGGAAGAGGGCGCGGGCCCGTTCCACGACGGCGCGGACCTCGCCCTGGACGGCGAGGGCGTGCGGGGTGGGCACCATGCTCCGGCCCGCCCGGACCAGGACGGGGTCGCCGAGTGCCTTGCGGATACGCCCGAGGGTGCGGCTCATGGCCGGCTCGGACAGGTGCAGGCGGGCGGCGGCACGGGACACGCTCGACTCCTCCAGGAGGACGTCGAGGGCCACGAGGAGGTTGAGGTCGAGGCCGTGGCCCGGGCCGGATTGCGTCACACGCATTCATTCCTTGCGAAACATGCACTGGAAAGCAGGTCGCCCCAACTCTACGGTGGGGAGCGCGGGATGGCCCCGGCGCCTGCCTCGGCCCCGCACCCGCGACCCCTTCACCCTTCCCCGCCGACTCCCTAGGAGGAGCCGTGCTCCGCCCTGCCCCGAGCCCGTCCGCCCCGAACCCCTGCGCCTCCGGTCCGCCCGTCCTGACCCGGGCCGCCCTGCTCGCGCTGTGCGCCTGCGTGCTGGTCGCGCAGGCCATGGTCGCCGCCGTCAACCTGCTGATCCCGCAGCTCGCCGCGTCCGCCCTGCGGCCCTCCCCCGGCGAGCTGCTGTGGGCGGTCGACGCGTACGTCATCGTCTTCGCCGCCCTGCTGATCCCGGCCGGGGCCCTCGGCGACCGGTACGGCCGCAAGGGCGCCCTCCTGGCCGGGCTCGCGCTGTTCGCCGCGGGCGGGGCGGTCAGCGCGCTCGCCCGGGACCCGGCCGTACTGATCGCCGGGCGCGGCCTGTGCGGGGCCGGCGCGGCCCTGATCATGCCCGCGACCATGTCCGTCCTGGTCCACCTGAGCCCGCCCGAGCGCCGGGGGCAGGCCCTGGCCACCTGGACGCTGTCCGCGGGCCTCGGGGGCCTGGCGGGCAACGTCGGCGGCGGTCTGGCCGGGGAGTTCCTGACCTGGCGTGCGCTGTTCTGGGCCGTCGTCCCGCTCGGCGCGGTCCTCGCCGTCGCGGTCGCCCGTACGGTGCCCCGTACGTCGTCCCGGTCCGACGCCGCCGTGGACCCCGCCGGCGCGGTCCTGCTCGCGGGAGCGCTGCTCGCCGTGGTCTACGGGATCATCGAGGGCCCGGCGTACGGCTGGACCTCGGTCCGGGTGCTCGCCGCGTTCGGCGCCGGCGCCGGGCTGCTCGCCGCCTTCACGGGCCATGCCCTGCGCACCGCCCGCCCGCTGCTGGACCCGCGGATCTTCGCCTCCCGCAGGCTGCGGGCCGGGACGCTCGGCATCGGCAGCGCCTTCTTCGGGCTCTTCGCCCTGTTCTTCGTCAACGCCCAGTACCTGCAGTACGCGAAGGGCTTCTCCCCGGCGCTGACGGGCGCCGCGATCGTCCCGCTGACCGTCGGCATGGCTCTGGTCCCCAGGTTCGGCGCCCGGCTCCAGGAGCACACCGGTCCCCGGCTCCCGGTCGGCGCCGGACTGGGTCTGATCGCGGCGGGACTGCTCCTGGTCTCCACCGCCGACGGGGGCACTCCGTACGCCGTGTACGCGCTCTACCTGCTCGTGCTGTCCGTCGGCACCGGGCTGTGCGCGCCCTCGCTGACCCTGACGGTGGTCGCGGAGCTGCCCGCGCACCAGGCCGGGCTCGGCTCCGGGCTGAACACGGCGGCCCGCGAGATCGGCGCGGCCCTCGGCGTGGCGGTGGTCGGCACGGTGCTGGCCTCCCGCTTCCACGGGGACCCGACGGATCCGGCCCAGGCCGGCGCCTTCACCGACGCCATGGGGTCCGCGCTGCGCGCGGTGGCCCTGGTGCTGCTGCTGGCGTCGGCGGCGGTGGTGGCCGGCTACCGCGGCTCCGGCCGCGGCCGGGGAGCGCGGCCGCGGTCCCCGTGGCGTGGCCGGGATGCCGGGCCGGGAGCCGGAGGCGCATCCTGACGGTGTGACGGCGAGAGGGGACAGCCCCGGCCCGGGCCCCGACGCGACGGCCCGGGTGCTCGCGCGTGCCGCGGCGGGCGCCGTGGAGGCCCTCGGCGGGTACGCGGGCGGGGTCTACCTGCGCTCCTCCACCGAGGAACTCCTGCTGGCCACGCTCCTGGGCCTGCCGGCGCCGCTGTTCCGTCCGTGGTGGCGGATCCAGACGAACCGCCCCTACCCGGTGGCCGAGGCGTACCGCTCCGGGCAGTCCGTGCACCTGCCGGACGCGGAGGCGGCCATGCGGCGCTTCCCGCAGCTGATGGCCGGGCTGCCCTTCCCCTTCGGCTCCCTGTACGAGCCGGTCACCGCCGGCCCCGAGCGGTTCGGGGTGCTGATGGTGCTGCGCCCGGCCACCCCCGGCGTCCCGGTCGGCGCCGCGGACCGGGCGCGGATGCGCGAGGCCGCGGCGGCCCTGGCCCGGGAGCTCTCGGCGCTGGCGGCGGCCGGAGCGCCGGTGGTCTGGGAAGGGGACCCGGTCGACGTACCGGCGCCCCCGGAGCCCGACGGGGCCGGGGGCGCCGGCCCGGCCGTGGACCGACTCGCGCAGGCGGTGCTCTCCCTGGACCGCCAGGGCCGGATCCGCTTCGCGAACACCGCCGCCGAGACCCTGCTCGGCCTCAGTAGGGCGCGGCTACTGGGGAGGGTGCTGTGGGAGGCGGCTCCCTGGCTCGGGCACCGCGCCTACGAGGACCACTTCCGGGCCGTGTTCCTGTCCACCGAGGCGGTGCACTTCCCGGTGCGGCGCGGCCGGCACCACGCCCGGGACTGGCTCTCGGTGGACCTGTACCCCGGCTCCGACGGACTGACCGTGATGATCGGCGCCGCCGAACAGCCCGACTACGCGCCCGAGTCCGTCGCCCAGCCGGGCGGGGGCCCCGGCTCCGTGGCCGACCGGGCCTCGGCGCTGTACCGCCCGGTGGCCCTCGCGATCGCGCTGACCGAGGCGGTCACGGCGCGCCAGGTGTCGGCGGTGGTCACCGAGGAGCTGCTGCCCGCCTTCGGCGGCCGCCAGCTGGCGATCTACCTGCTCGACGAACGGCATCTGTACCTGGCCTGGGAGACGGGCTTCCCCCAGGGCTTCCTCAACCGGTTCGACGGCGTCTCGCTCGACACGCGGCTGCCGGGCGTGGAGACGCTGACCACGGGCCGGCCGCTGTTCTTCGAGTCGATGGAGAAACTGGCCGCCGCCTACCCGGGGATCCCGCTGGACGCGCACCTCGGCGCCCGCGCCTTCCTGCCCCTGATCGCCTCCGGCAGGCCGGTCGGCTCCTGCATCCTCGGCTTCGACACGCCGCGCGGCTTCAGCCCGGAGGAGCGTACGGTCCTGACCGCGCTCGCCGGTCTGATCGCGCAGGCCCTGGAACGGGCCAAGCGCTACGACAACGAGGCGGCGCGCGCCCGGGGGCTCCAGTCGGCCCTGCTGCCGCACCGGCTGCCGGTGTGCGCGCACGTGGACACGGTCGCCCGGTACCTGCCGGGCACGGTCGGCATGGACATCGGCGGTGACTGGTACGACGTCGTCGAGACCGACGACGGCCGGCTCGCGCTGGTCATCGGGGACGTCCAGGGCCATGGGGTGGCGGCCGCCGCGACGATGGGTCAACTGCGCAGCGCGGTACGGGCCTTCGCGCTCAGCGGCAGTACGCCGCAGGAGGTGATGAGCGGCACGAACCGGCTGCTCATCGACCTGGATCCGGGCCAGTTCGCCAGCTGCTGCTACGTGTCGCTGGACCCGGCGACCGGCTTCGTGCGGGCCGTGCGGGCCGGCCACCCGCAGCCGCTGCTGCGCCACCCCGACGGCCGCACCGAGGTGCTCGACCTGGCGGGCGGGGTCGTGCTCGGCATCGACCCGCAGGCCTCGTACCCGGTCACGGAACTGCGGCTGGCCCGGGGCTCCGTGCTCGCCCTGTACACGGACGGGCTGGTGGAGAAGCCGGGCGTCGACATCGACGTCGGGGTGGAGCGGCTGCGCACGGCCCTGGCCGCGGCCCGGCCGAGCCCGCTGACCGAGACCGCCGACCGGCTGATCGGTGAGGCGGGCGGCAGCACCGACCGGCCGGACGACATCGCCCTGCTGCTGGCGTTGCGCACGGGCGGGGCGGCGTAGGGGCGACGTAGCTTCCGCAGGCGCCGCGGGCCGCCCCTCAGTCCGCGTCGGCGGCCCCCTCCTCGTCGAACCCCAGGGTGATCGCCGTGTTCACCAGACCGATGTGGCTGAACGCCTGCGGGAAGTTGCCCAGTTGGCGTCCGGCGACGGGGTCGTACTCCTCCGCGAGCAGGCCCACGTCGTTGCGCACCGCGAGCAGCCGTTCGAACAGCGCGCGGGCCTCCTTGCCCCGGCCCGTCAGGTGCAGGGCGTCGACCAGCCAGAACGAGCAGGCCAGGAAGGCCCCTTCGTCGCCGGGCAGGCCGTCGACGGAGGGGCCTTCGGTGCTGTAGCGGCGGACCAGCCCGTTGCTGCCGAGCTCCGCGCGCACGGCGTCGACCGTCCCGATGACGCGCGGGTCGTCGGCCGGCAGGAAGCCGACCCTGGGGATGAGCAGGGTCGCCGCGTCGAGTTCGCGGGAGCCGTAGTACTGCGTGAAGGTGCCCCGCTCGGGGTCGAAGCCCTTCTCGCACACGTCGCGGTGCACCTCGTCGCGCATGGTCCGCCAGCGCTCCACGTCGCCGGGCAGGGACGGGTGTTCCTCCAGGGTGCGCACGGCCCGGTCGGCGGCGACCCAGGCCATCACCTTGGAGTGCACGAAGTGGCGGCGCGGACCGCGGACCTCCCACAGGCCCTCGTCCGGCCGCCGCCAGTTGTGGCTCAGGAAGTCGAGGAGCGCGAGCTGGATGTTCCAGGCGTGCCGTTCGACGGGGATCCCCGCGGCCCTGGCGAGGTGGAGGGCGTCGAGGACCTCCCCGTACACGTCCAGCTGGAGCTGGTCGACGGCCGCGTTGCCGATCCGGACCGGGGCGGAGGAGGCGTAGCCGCGCAGCCAGGGCAGCTCGACCTCGGGGATCCGCCGCTCGCCGCTGATCCCGTACATGATCTGGAGGTCGGCGGGGTCGCCGGCGACGGCGCGCAGCAGCCAGGCGCGCCAGGCGCGGGCCTCGTCGAGGAAGCCGGTGGCGAGGAGCGAGCCGAGGGTGAGGGTGGCGTCGCGCAGCCAGCAGTAGCGGTAGTCCCAGTTGCGGACGCCGCCGATCTCCTCGGGCAGGGAGGTGGTGGCCGCGGCGACGATGCCGCCGGTGGGGGCGTAGGTGAGGGCCTTGAGGGTGATCAGGGAGCGGGTGACGGCCTCCCGGTAGGGGCCCTCGTAGAGGCACTTGGAGGTCCACGCGCGCCAGTCGGCGAGGCCGTGCTCCAAGGCGGAGTACGGGTCCACGGGCTCGGGGCGGGGTTCGTGCGACGGGTGCCAGGTGAGGACGAAGGCGACGCGCTGGCCGGCGGAGACGGTGAACTCGGAGCAGGTGCTGTTGGCCTCGCCCCAGGTGGGGACGGGCGGTTCGCTGCGGAACCACGCCGAGTCGGGACCGGCGACGGCGACGCGGTGCCCGTCGGAGCGGCGGACCCAGGGCACGACGTGGCCGTAGTCGAAGCGCAGGCGCAGGGTGCTGCGGACGGTGACCTCGCCGTCGAGCCCTTCGACGATGCGCATCACGTCGGGTGCGCTGTCCCGCTGCGGCATGAAGTCGGTGACCTTGACCGTGCCGGTCTCGGTCTCCCAGTAGGACTCCAGGATCAGCGAGCCGTCGACGTAGGCGCGGCGCGTGCACTGCTCGGAGGGCGCGGCGCCGGCCGGCGCGATGCGCCAGTGGCCGTTCTCCTCGTCTCCGAGGAGCTTGGCGAAGCAGGCGGCGGAGTCGAAGTGCGGCAGGCACAGCCAGTCGATGGACCCGTCGCGGCCGACCAGCGCGCTGGTCATGAGATCGCCGATGAGTGCGTAGTCTTCGATGGGTTGTGTCATTTGTCCGCTCTTCCCGCGAATACCCGGGGTCAATCAGCTCGGACCCCGGGCATCTTCGTGCGGACGGCCGTGACGTCAGTCCCGGACGAGGAGCAGTACGGCCGCGAGGACGACGCCGAGGGCGACGGCGAGGGCTCCGTGCGCCAGCCGGTGGCCGCGCAGGACGGGCAGGAAGCGGTCGACGGCGTACCGTCCGGGGCCGGTCAGGGCCAGGGCCGCGGCGCCCGCGGTCAGCAGGAGTTCGTACTCGATGCCCTTCGGGGCGAAGAAGGCGCCGGCGCCGTGGACGGCGATCGCGTTGATGAGCGTGCCGACGATTGCGGCGCCGGCGAGCGGGGTGAGCAGGCCGAGGGCGAGGCCGAGGCCGCCCAGGGTCTCGGTGAGGCCGGCGAGGACCGCCATGGCGTCCCCGGCGGGGTAGCCGCTCGCGGTGAAGAAGCGGCCGGTGCCGCTGACGCCGCCGCCCCCGAACCAGCCGAAGAGCTTCTGCGTGCCGTGCCCGGCCATGGTCAGGCCGAGTACGAGGCGCAGGAGCAGCAGACCGGTGTCGTGACCGGGGGTGGAGAGGCCGGCGGGAGCGGACCACTGGGTGGCGGCGGCCTGCGACTGGGTCGGGCTCACGGAGGGGCTGGTCATGGGGAGGGTCCTTCCGGTCGGGCGGGTGGCCCGGTGGGGGCGGGGAGGTTGTTCACATTCGAACCACCGGGCAGCACCCTAGCCAGTGATTCAAATTCGAACAACCCGTGTAATCTGGACCCATGGCTGAACCGAGATGGCTGGACGAGCGCGAAATGCGCGCCTGGAGCGGCTTCCTGGCCGCCTCCGCCCTGGTGAACCGGCGCCTCGACCAACAGCTCAAGGACGAGGCCGGACTGTCGCACCCCCAGTACGAGATCCTCGTGCGGCTCGCCGCGGCGCCCGGGCGCGAACTGCGCATGACCGAGCTCGCCAACGGCCTGATCAACTCCAAGAGCGGGCTGACCTACCAGGTCACCCAGATGGAGAAGGCGGGACTGGTCCGCCGGCGCAGCTGCCCCTCCGACGTGCGCGGCGTCTTCGCCGTCCTCACCGACGCCGGCAGCGCCAAGCTGGAGGAGGCCGCGCCGGGACACGTGGCCACGGTCCGGGAGATCCTCGTCGACGTGCTGACGCCCGAACAGCTCGACGCACTCGCCGACGGGCTCGGCGAGGTCGGCCGGCGGCTGCGCGCACACGGCACCTGAGTGGATCCGGGCCGCGCACCGGATCCTGCGGCCCGCGCCGGGGCATAAGGGCCCCATGGACGCAAAGGTCTGGCTCACCCTGGCCGCGGTCGTCGCCGCCGGGCTCGCGATCGCCGCGGCCGTGCTGCTCGTACGGGTGCTCTCGGCGCGACGGATGCTGCGCGACGCGGGCATCCCGCTGCGCGACAAGACCCTGTTCTGGGTCGCCGTGCTCTACACCGTCTCGCCGGTGGACCTCATCCCCGACCCGGTGTACCTGGACGACATCGGGGTCCTGCTGCTGGCCCTGCGGTCCTTGCGCGCGGCGGCCGCCACCGCGGTCAGCGCACGCCCCGGGGACGGAACTGGACGCTGATGCGGGGACCCACCGCGCGCACCGACTTGGGCACGGCGTGCTCCATGGTGCGCTGACAGGAGCCGCCCATGACGACCAGGTCACCGTGGCCCAGGGGCAGCCGGAGCAGGGTGGGCCCGCCGCCGCGCGGCCGGAAGGCCAGGTCGCGCGGGTCGCCGACGGAGACGATCGCGACCATGGTGTCCTCGGTCGAGGAACGGCCGGTGCGGTCCCCGTGCCAGGCGACGCTGTCCCGGCCGTCGCGGTACAGGCACAGGCCGGCGGTGACGAAGGGCTCCCCGAGTTCGGCGGCGTAATGGCGGCTCAGGACCGAGCGGGCCTCGGTGAGCGAGGGGTGCGGAAGGGCCTCGCCCTCGGCGTAGAAGGCCAGCAGGCGGGGCACCTCCACCTCGCGCTCGTACATCTGGCGCCGCTCGGCGCGCCAGGGCACCTCGGCCGCCAGCCGCTCGAAGAGCGCGTCGGCGCCCGTCAGCCAGCCGGGCAGGTGGTCGACCCACGCCCCGGCGCCGAGCACCGTCCGTCGCAGGCCCGCGAGGGGACCCAGGCGGATCTCCTCGGCCTGGTCGAAGAGTGAACCCTGCAGGCCCTGAAGGCCCTGGACGCTCTGGACTGCGGTCATGACCCCAGCCTAACCCCTCAACCGAACACTTGCACGAATACGAGGGGCGGGCTCAGCCGGTTCCGCCGGTGCGGGCTCAGCCGGTGCCGACGGTGCCGGCGGTACGGGACACGGCCGGCCCGGCGAGGACCGTGACGGCGACGGAGACCGCGGCGGCGAGGGCGATCGCGGAGCCGGGGGCGAGGTACTGGGCCAAGCCGCCGGCGATCGCGGCGCCGAGGCCCTGCCAGGTCATCCGCCCGGCGGACTCGACCCCCTGGACCTGGCCGCGTACCGCGTCGGGGGTCAGCGCGAGCAGCTGCTCCTGGAGCGGCAGGGTGGCCGCGAACCCGGCGCCGGCGAGGAACACCGCGGCCGCCGCGACCAGCGTGGGCGGATGGAACCCGAACACCAGGAAGGGCACGGCGAGCAGCAGCCGCAGGGCGAACGCGCTGCGGCGGCGCCGGTCGGCGCTGAACAGCCTGCCGACGGCTAGGTCGCCGAGGAGCATGCCCGCCGACCCGGCGGCCAGCAGGGTTCCGGCGCCGCGCGGGTCGTAGGAGATGAACAGGGCCTCGCAGCCGACGATCAGGCCGTTGGGGACCCACAGGTTCAGCAGCAGCGCCCGTCGGCCGGGGTGGGCGAAGAGCTCCTTGTTCGTCGCCCAGGTCTGCCGCAGGCCGGGGCGGCGGGTGAGCCGGATCGAGTGCTCCCGGACGGTGGCCGTCACCACGGCCAGCCCGACGGCGGTCAGGGCCGCGGCGACGGTGAAGACTCCGTAGGGACCGAGGTGGCGCAGCAGGACCGCGCCGACGGCGTAGCCGAGGACCGCCATGCCGCCGGAGGTGATGTTCATCAGCGAACGCGCCGTCGCGTAGGCGGAGGTGGGCACGATCTCGGCGAGCAGACCCAGGCGCGTACCGGTCCCCAGCGACTGGAGGAAGCCGAGCATCAGGAGCAGGCCGAACCGGACGGTCAGCGGCAGCCCGGGGACCGCCTGGGCGCCGACGCCCACCAGCGAGGCGAACTGGAGGGCGACGAGCGTCCGTCGGGGACGCCTCCCGTCCGCGACCGACATGAGCGTCAGCGCGCCGAGGACCGTCGCGAACGTGGCGCCGTACATGCTCACGGCCGTCAGGAACGGGGAACCGGTGCGGTCGTTGACCAGGGATCCCAGGGCGAAGCCGGACAGGGTGCCGGCGGCAGCCGTGAGGGTGAAGCCGGCGTAGAGGCCGGTGAACTCGACATTGCGCAGCAGGTCGCGGTAGCCGGTGGTGGAGTGGCGGTCGGAGGCGGCGGGGGCGGGCGGGGTGGCGGCGACAGGGGTCGCTTGAGGGTCGGAAGGCATGAAAAAAGCCTCCGGACACGTCTGTTGGGGACGCGCGCCGAAGGCCAGCGTGATCATTCTAGCAGCCGGGCGGCGTTGTCCGTTGTAAATGTGTGATCAGTGACTCACGCTCTTGGCCGAAAGCCCCGGGCACGGTAGCGTCACGGCGACATTTCCACATAGCGACGACGGCGAGACGGAAGTCCGGTGAGAATCCGGCATGGTCGCGCCACTGTGTGCTGTGGCGGCACCCCCCGGGGTGGCGCCGCGGCGAGTCAGACCCGAGGACCGTCGTCCTGCACCACCGTATGGGACGCGTGTTCCCCGAGGAGGTTCCACCATGGCCGAGGCTGTCGCATCCGCTGCCATCCCCACCACCGCCGGTTCCCTGTCCGCCCCGCTGCCCGTCCGCGCGGTGCTGCCCTGGGCGCTGTTCGTCGGTCTCCTGATGCTCGTCGCGCTGTACTTCGTCGGTGCCGAGCAGGGCGCCACCGCCCTGTTCTCCGGTGAGGGCGTGCACGAGTGGGTCCACGACGGCCGTCACCTGCTCGGCTTCCCCTGCCACTGAGAGGCCGTGCACATGTACGCCTCGACAGTCAGAGGTCTGCTGGTCCGCGGCATGCTGGCCGGCCTGATCGCCGGTCTGTTCGCCTTCGCCGTCGCCTACGTGGTCGGTGAGCCCCCGGTACGGGACTCCATCGCCGTGGAGGAGGCCCAGGCCGCTCAGGACGCCGCGGGCGCCGCGGGTGCTCACGCCGGGCACGCGGGGCACGGCGGTGACGCCGCGCCGGCCGGGGCCGCGGAAGAAGAGGAGGAGCTGGTCAGCCGACCGGTGCAGTCGACCTTCGGGCTGGCCACCGGCGTCCTGGTCTACGGGGTCGCGCTGGGCGGCATCGCCTCGCTCGCGTTCTCGTTCGCCCTGGGCCGCGTCGGCCGGTTCAGCCCGCGGGCCACGGCGGCGCTGACTGCCGGGGCCGCCTTCGCCACCGTCTATCTGGTGCCGTTCCTGAAGTACCCGGCCACCCCGCCGGCGGTGGGCAACCCGGACACCATCGGCAAGCGCACCACGCTGTTCTTCCTGATGATCCTGCTCAGCGTGCTGCTGGGCGTGGGCGCGATCATCATCGGACGGCGGCTGGCACCGCGTCTGGGCAACTGGAACGCGACGCTGGCGGCGGGCGGCGGCTTCGTCGCGGCCGCCGCCCTCGCGTTCGTGTTCCTGCCGGCGAACGACGACGCGGTCAAGCCCGGTTTCCCCGCCGCCGTGCTGTGGGAGTTCCGGATCGCCTCGCTGGCCGTCCAGCTCGTCCTGTGGGCGGTGTTCGCCATCGTCTTCGGCGTCCTGGCCCAGCGGCTCCTGGCCGTGCGCGCCGACGGCGCGGAGGCGACGGCTCAGCGGAACGCGCCCGCGCTCGGCTGACCGCAGGCGCATCGCCCGTACCAGGGCCCCGTCACTCCCCTCGGGGGGCGGCGGGGCCTTCGTACGTGTGCGCGAGCATGCACGCTCGCGGGGGTGGCGGCCCTACGATGAGGCCATGAGCGCAGGCGAACACCTGGCAGGTGCGCGGATCGCGCAGGAGCAGGAGCGGCAGCAGGAGCAGGTGCACGAGCCGGAGCCGGAGCAGCCGCGCGAGCGCGAGCGGCGGCCCGGCCGGGGGACGGTGCGGGACGACCGGCTCGACGCCGCCGCGGCCGTCCTGGCGCTGCTCGCGGACCGCACCCGCCTCGCGCTGATGGAGCGGCTCGGCCGGGGCGAGGCCGACGTCACCACCCTCACCGCGTCGTGCGGGGCGGCCCGGCCCTCGGTCAGCCAGCACCTCGCCAAGCTCCGCCTGGCCGGGCTCGTCACCGCGCGCAAGGACGGGCGCCGGGTCGTCTACGCCCTGAGCCACGGCCATCTGCGGCGGCTGGTGGACGAGGCGCTCAACGTCGCCGATCACCAGCTCGGGTCCCTCCCGCCGCACGACTGAGCACCGCCGGCTCTGGCCCGAATAGGTGCACAGGTGCGCACGCGTTGGCTAGCATGGCTCCCTGAGCGATCCGCCGACCGGGACGGGGGCTGCCCGTGCTGTCCGTACTGCGCAACGGCACGTACCGCCGTCTGTTCGCCGCCCAGGTCATCGCCCTGGTGGGCACCGGGCTCGCCACCGTGGCGCTGAGCCTGCTCGCGTACGACCTCGCGGGCGCCCGCGCCTCGGCCGTGCTCGGCACCGCGCTGGCGATCAAGATGGTCGCCTACGTCGCCATCGGCCCCGTGGTCGGAGCGCTCGCGGACCGGATCCCCCGCCGCGCCCTCATGGCGGCGATGGACCTCACCCGCGCCGGGATCGCGGCGGCGCTCCCCTTCGTCACCGAGATCTGGCAGATCCACGTCCTGGTCTTCGCGCTCCAAGCGGCGTCGGCGGCCTTCACGCCCACCTTCCAGGCCACCGTCCCCGAGGTCCTGCCCGCCGAACGCGACTACACCCGGGCCCTGTCGATGGCCCGGCTCGCCTACGACATGGAGAGCCTGTTCAGCCCGGCGCTGGCCGCCGCCCTGCTGACCCTGGTCTCCTACGACTGGCTGTTCGCGGGCACGACCGTCGGCTTCCTCGCCTCCGCCGCGCTCATCGTCGCCACCGTGCTGCCCCGGCCCGCCCCCGTCGAGCGGACCGGCGGCCTCTACGCCAAAGCCGCCTTCGGCACCCGCCTGTTCTGGGCCACCCCCCGGCTGCGGGCCCTGCTCGCGCTCGACCTGGCGGTGGCCGCCGCCGGAGCGATCGTCTTCGTCGACACCGTCACCCTCGTCCGCGACCACTTCCAGCGCCCGGCCGGCGCCGTCTCCCTCGCCCTCGGCGCGTACGGCGCCGGGTCGATGCTGACCGCGCTCCTCCTGCCCCGCCTCCTGCGCCGCGCCACCGACCGCGCCGTGATGCTGTGCGCCGCCTTCGCCCTTCCGGTGGTCCTGGCCGGCGTCGCCGCCCTGACCGCGACCGCCCCGGGCGCCTGGTCCTGGCCCGCGTTCCTGGCCGCCTGGGCCGCGGTGGGCGCCGCCTGCTCGGCCGTACTGACTCCGGCGGGCCGCGTGATCCGCCGCTCCACCGCCGACGCGGACCTGCCCGCCGCCTTCGCCGCGCAGTTCTCCCTCTCCCACAGCTGCTGGCTGCTCACCTACCCGCTGGCCGGCTGGCTCGCCGCGGGAGCGGGCCTGCCGCTGACCTCGCTGGTCCTGGGCGCCGTCGCCCTCGGCGCCACCGCGGCCGCGGCCGTGATCTGGCCCGCGCGTGACCCGTACCGGCTCGAACACGTCCATCCGGACCTGCCGGCGGGCCACCCGCACCTCACGGACGCCCGCCCCGCCACGGACGGCTGGCGGCACGGGCACCACTACGTCATCGACCGGCACCACCCCCGCTGGCCGCAGCGGGTCGGCTGAGCAGGGGCGGCGCGCAGCGCCCCGGGGACGCGCCCCGAGGGCGGGCGGCCGCTCGTAGACTGACGGCGCGTCACCGAAGTCAGACCTGCAGAGACCGCGCCCCGCCCGTCACCTGTCAGCCTCGCCGGGAGATACGCATGAGGATGCTGATCAACAGTCCGCAGACCGTGGTCGCCGACGCCCTGCGGGGCATGGCCGCCGCCCATCCGGAGCTCGACGTCGACGTGGAGCGGCGGGTCGTCGTACGGCGCGGCGCGCGGGACGGCGGGCGGGTCGGGCTGGTGTCCGGGGGCGGGTCGGGCCACGAGCCGCTGCACGCCGGGTTCGTGGGGTACGGGATGCTGTCGGCCGCGTGTCCCGGCGAGGTGTTCACCTCACCGGTGCCCGACCAGATGCTGCGGGCGGCCGCGGCCGTGGACGGCGGGCAGGGCGTGCTGTTCGTCGTCAAGAACTACACCGGGGACGTCCTGAACTTCGAGATGGCCGCCGAGCTCGCCGAGGAGGACGGCCTGCGGGTGGAGCGCGTCCTCGTCGACGACGACGTCGCGGTCACCGACAGCCTGTTCACCGCCGGACGGCGCGGCACCGGGGCCACCCTCTTCGTCGAGAAGATCGCCGGGGCGGCGGCCGAGGAAGGGGCTCCCCTGGAGCAGGTCGCCGCGACCGCCCGGCGGGTCAACGCGGCCTCCCGGAGCTTCGGGGTGGCGCTGAGCGCCTGCACCACGCCCGCGAAGGGCAGCCCGACCTTCGAACTTCCGGACGGCGAACTGGAGTTGGGCATCGGGATCCACGGCGAACCGGGCCGGGAGCGGCGCGCGATGATGTCGGCGCGGGAGATCGCGGAGGTCGCGGTGGGCGCCGTGCTGGAGGAGCTGGCGCAGGTGGGTCCGGCCGACGGGCCGGTGCTGGCGCTGGTCAACGGGATGGGGGCGACGCCCCTGCTGGAGCTGTACGGGCTCCACGCCGAGGTGGCGCGGATCCTGGGCGAACGCGGAGTGCCGGTGGCGCGGGCGCTGGTGGGCAACTACGTCACGTCGCTGGACATGGCGGGGTGTTCGCTGACGCTGTGCCGGGCCGACGAGGAGCTGCTGCGGCTGTGGGACGCGCCCGTCCGGACGGCGGCGCTGCGGTGGGGGTGCTGACCGTAGGGTGGCGGGGACGGGCCGAACCGATGCGAGGCGAGGAGATCCGGTGCGTGACGCAGAGTTCTTCCGGCGCTGGATGACCGCGGCCGCGGCCGCGGTGGAGCGCGAGGCGGACCGGCTGACCGAGCTCGACTCCCCGATCGGGGACGCCGACCACGGCAGCAATCTGCTGCGGGGTTTCACGGCGGTGCTCGCGGCCCTGGACGCCGAGGCTCCGGCAGCGCCGGGCGAGGTGCTCCAACTGGCCGGCAGGACGCTGATCTCGACCGTCGGCGGCGCGTCGGGGCCGCTGTACGGGACGCTGCTACGGCGCACCGGCAAGGCCCTCGGGGAGGCGCCCGAGGTGTCCGACGCGGAGCTGCGCCAGGCCCTGTACGCGGGCGTGGCCGCGGTGGCGCAGCTGGGCGGGGCGGCGCCGGGCGACAAGACGATGCTGGACGCGCTGGTGCCGGGCGTGGCCGCGCTGAGCACCTCGTACGGGGCGGCCGGGGACGCGGCGGAGCAGGGCGCCGTGGCGACGGCGCCGATGCAGGCGCGCAAGGGCCGGGCCAGTTACCTGGGCGAGCGGAGCATCGGTCACCAGGATCCGGGCGCGACCTCGTCGGCGCTGCTGCTACGGGCACTCGCGGACGTGGCACTCGCGGACGAGGGCACGGCGTGACGGGCGCCGGGACGGGCCCGCCCATGGTCGGCATCGTGCTGGTGTCGCACAGCGCCCAGGTCGCCCAGGCCGTGGCGGAGCTCGCCCGGGGCCTGGCGGCCGGCGGGGCCCTCGCCCCGGTCGCCGCGGCGGGCGGAACGGCCGCCGGCGGGCTCGGCACGAGCGCGGAGCGGATCGTCGCGGCGGCCCGTGAGGTGGACGGGGGCGCCGGGGTCGCGCTGCTGGTGGACCTGGGCAGCTCCGTGCTGACGGTCAAGGCCCTGCTGCTGGAGGAGGAACTGCCGCCCGGCTCCCAGCTGGTCGACGCCCCCTTCGTCGAGGGCGCGGTGGCGGCGGTGGTGGCCGCGTCGGCCGGAGCCCCCCTGGCGGCGGTGGCCTCGGCCGCCGCCGAGGCCTACGCGTACCGGAAGGCCTGATCCGCAGGCGGCGAAGCGCACGGGGGCGCCGCCGCACCGGCTACGAACGTCCCCGCAGGTTCTCGATCTCGCGGCGCTCCCGTTTCGTCGGACGGCCCGCGCCCCGGTCGCGGATGCCGACCACGGCCGCCTCCACGGGAGTCGGCGGCGGGGGGCTGTTGTCGATCAGGCACTCGGCGGCGACCGGCGCGCCCACCCGCTTGGACACGGGCCGCTTGACGACCACGATCCGCTCCCGCCCGGCGTGGAAGAGCCGCACCTCGTCACCGGCGCGCACCGGCTGCGCCGGCTTGGCGCGTTCCCCGTTGACCTTCACGTGGCCCGCCCGGCAGGCCGTCGCCGCGGTCGAGCGGGTCTTCGTCAGACGCACGGACCAGATCCAGGCGTCGACCCGCACCGTGCCCGTCTGCGCTACCTCATCAGCCATACACCGACTCTAACCATCCGGGCGCGGCGCGAGGCAACGACTTTTTGGCGGATACGACAACCCCCACCGCACCTACCAGGGTGATCCTCAGAACAAGATTGCACATGCGTCGGATCAGCCCATAACCTCTCGCACATGCAGTCCTACACCATCGGACAGGCGGCGCGCCTGCTGGGCGTCAGCCCGGACACGGCGCGCCGCTGGGCCGACGCCGGCCGGGTCGCCACCCATCGCGACGAAGCCGGCCGACGCCTGATCGACGGCCGCGACCTGGCGGCGTTCTCCTTGGAGGTCGGCCAGGGCGCCCACGGCGAGAACGCGGAGCCGTACACCTCGGCACGCAACGCCTTTCCCGGCATCGTCACGGCCGTCACCCTGGGTGACGTCGCAGCGCAGGTCGAGATCCAGGCAGGTCCTCACCGCCTGGTCTCCCTGCTCACCCGCGAGGCCGTCGAGGAGCTCGGGCTGGAGGTCGGCATGCGGGCCACCGCCCGCGTGAAGTCCACCAGCGTCCACATCGACCGCACCTGAACACCGAGGACAGCCCCCATGACGCCGACCCCGACCCGCACCCCGGCCCGCCGCCGCGCCGCGACCGCCGCGCTGACCGCCGCCCTGCTCGTACCGCTGGCCGCCTGCGGCGACGCGAAGCCCGCCGCCGAGGCCGAGGGCGCGCATCTCACCGTCCTCGCCGCCAGTTCCCTCACCGATGCCTTCAAGGCCGCGGGCGCCGCGTACGAGAAGGCACACCCCGGTACGAGGATCACCTTCTCCTTCGCCGGTTCCCAGGAGCTCGCGGCCCAGGTCAAGCAGGGCGCCCCGGCCGACGCGCTGGTCACCGCCGACACCCGGACCATGGACGGTCTGAAGGCCGAGACCGGTGACGCCACGGTCATCGCCAAGAACCGTCTGGTCATCGCCGCCGGCAAGGGCAACCCGTTCCGGATCGATGAGCTCGGCGACCTCGCCGACCCCGGGATCAAGGTGGTGCTCGCCGCCGCCGAGGTCCCGGTCGGCCGCTACGGCAGGCAGATCCTCGACGCCCAGAAGATCGAGGTGAAGCCGGTCTCCCAGGAGCCCAACGTCCGCGCCGTCCTCGCGAAGGTGGAGCTCGGTGAAGCCGACGCCGGTCTCGTCTACAAGACCGACTCCGCCAAGTCCGGGGACAAGGTCGCCACCGTGGAGATCCCGGACGCCCAGAACGCCGTGGCCTCCTACCCGGCCGCCGCGCTGAAGCAGTCCCGGCACGGCGAGGCCGCGGCCGCGTTCGTAGCCTGGCTGAGCGGCCCCGAAGCGCAGAAGATCCTCCAGGACGCGGGCTTCCAGAAGGCGTAGGCGCCCTCTCGACCTCCGCCCCCACCAGCCAGGAACCCCCATGAGCAGCAGACCCCGCACCCGCACCCGGCCCCCCGTGGCCCTGGCCCTGCCCGCCCTGCTCGCCGTCGCGTTCCTGCTGCTGCCCCTCATCGGCATCCTCGCCCGCACCCAGTGGGGCGAGCTCGGCTCCCACCTCGCGAGCCCCGGGGTGGTCCAGGCGCTGAAGCTCTCGCTCGTGGTCTCCCTGTGGGCCCTCGGCCTCTCCCTGCTGCTCGGCGTACCGCTCGCCTGGCTGCTGGCGCGCGTGGAGTTCAGGGGGAAGGCCCTGGTCCGCTCGCTCGTGCTGCTCCCGATGGTGCTGCCGCCGACCGTCGGCGGTGTCGCCCTGCTGCTCGGCTTCGGTCGGCGCGGGCTGCTCGGGCCCTGGCTGGAGGGCACCTTCGGGATCACCCTGCCCTTCCACACCTCGGGCGCCGTGCTCGCGGCCACGTTCGTCGCCATGCCGTTCCTGGTCATCAGCCTGGAAGGCGCCCTCGGCGGCCTCAAGCACAGCTACGAGGAGACCGCCGCCTCGCTGGGCGCCTCACCGGTCCGCGTGTTCTTCACCGTCACCCTGCCCATGGTCGCCCCCGGCCTGATCGCGGGCGCCGCGCTCACCTGGGCCCGCGCGCTCGGCGAGTTCGGCGCGACCATCACCTTCGCCGGAAACCTGCCCGGCACCACCCAGACCCTGCCGCTCCAGGTGTACCTGCTGCTCCAGGACCAGCCCGAGGCCGCCACCTCCGTCTCCCTGCTGCTCCTCGCGATCGCCATGACCGTCCTGGTCGCCCTGCGCGGCCGCTGGACGGGCGCCCCGCCCGCCCGCGAGGCCGGCGGGCCGCAGGTCCCCGAGGACAAGGACGCCCCGACCGCCGAGACCCCGCCCGCGGCAACGCAGGCGTGGCCCCTGCACGCCACGATCACCGGCTTCAACCGGCTCACCCTCGACGCCGAACCGGGCACCACCATCGCCGTCGTCGGCGAGAACGGCTCCGGCAAGACGACTCTGCTGCGCGCCCTCCTCGGCCTGACCCCGCGCTCCCACGCCGACCTGCGGCTCGGCGACACCGACGTCACCGCTCTGCCCCCGCACCAGCGGCAGGTGGCCTGGGTCCCGCAGGACGGCGCGCTGTTCCCGCACCTGAACGCCCTGGCCAACACCGCGTACGGGCTCCGCTCCCGCCGGGTCCCGCGCGCCGAGGCCCGCCGTGAGGCGCAGGCCTGGCTGGACCGCCTCGGCGTAGGCCACCTCGCCCACCGCAAGCCGGCCCAGCTGTCCGGCGGCCAGGCCCAGCGCGTCGCCCTGGCCCGCGCGCTCGCCGCCCGGCCCCGCCTCCTCCTGCTCGACGAGCCGCTCGCAGCCCTCGACCAGACCACGCGCGCCCACGTCCGGCACACCCTGCGCACCCACCTGGCCGGCTTCGGCGGGGTCTGCCTGATCGTGACGCACGACCCGGTCGAGGCGGTGTCGCTGGCCGACCGGGTGCTCGTACTGGCAGACGGCGAAGCCCTCCAGGACGCGCCGCCCGCCGAGGTGACCCGGCACCCGCGCTCCCCCTGGGTGGCCCGCATGCTGGGACGCAACGCCTGGCCGGGCACCGCGTCGCCGGACGGACTCGCGCTGGCGGGGGGCGGCCGCCTGGTGGTGGCCGAGGCACTGCCCGAGGGTTCACAGGCCCTGGCGATCATCGCCCCGGAAGCGGTGTCAGTCCACCGCGACCGCCCGGGCGGCAGCCCCCGCAACGTCTGGCCGGGCACCGTACGCGAGATCACCGCGGTCGGCAGCCGCCTCCGCCTCCTGATCACCTCCCCCACCGCCCCCGACCTGGTAGCCGAAATCACCCCCAACGCCGCCGCCGACCTCGCCCTCACCGAAGCCACGGACGTATGGACCAGCGTCAAGGCCACAGAAATCACTCTCGTCCGCCTCTAGAGGACCCGGTACCCCACCCGGCCCGGCACCGGCGGGGCCGGATGTGTGCCGGGGTGTCCCCGCAGGGCGTCGAACGCACCGCGCGGGGCACCACCCGGCCGGTGTCGGCGGGGCCGGGTGTGTGGCGGGGTGTCCCCGCAGGGCGTCGAACGCACCGCGCGGGGCACCACCCGGGCCGGTGTCGGCGGGGTCGGGTGTGTGCCGGGGTGTCCCCGCAGGGCGTCGAACGCACCACCGCCGCACCCCCCGACCCCCCGAACCGTTCGGCGCCCGAGGAGACACCC
>NZ_JBIBRZ010000001.1:1396500-1746943 GCF_043076955.1 Streptomyces sp. NPDC016562
ACCAGCCGCCGCCGCGGTCTCCGACCCCGCCAGGGTTCGCAAGCCGAGGAGAGCCCCCGCAGGGGCACCGCCCCCCCCCCAAGCCCCCCCCCCCCCCCCCCGCGGGGGGGGGGCCCCCCCCCGCCCCCCCCCCCCCGCCCCCGGGCCCCGCCCCCCCCCCCCCCCCCCCCCCCCGCGCCCCCCGCCCCCCCCCCCCCCCCCCCCCCCCCCCCCCCCCCGCCCCCGGCCCCACCCCCGACCCCGCCGCACGCCCGCAAACGCCCGCACCGCCCCGCAGGGCACGGCACGGCACCGCCCCACCCCGCCCCCCACCCCCGGCCTAGCCCGCCGCCACGGCGAACTCGCACCACACACACTTCCCCCCACCCCGCGCCTCCACCCCCCACTCATCCGCCAGCCGCTCCACCAGCAGCAATCCCCGCCCCGAGACCGCCCAGTCCCCCGCCTCCCGCCGCCTCGGCAGCGCGCTACTGCCGTCCTCGACCTCGATCCGGATCCGCCCCTGCCCCGTGAGCCGCAGGCTGACGTCACCGCCGCTCTCCGTGTGCACCAGCGCGTTGGTCATCAGCTCATCCGCCGCCAGCTCGATCTCGTCGGCCCGGTCCGACGCCCCCCACGCGTCCGCCGCCGCCCGGATCAGGTGCCGCGCCAACGCCGGCGCCTCCGGGTCGCCCGGCTCCAGCCGCTGGCGCAGCGGCCCGCCGCCCCGCGCGAGGGGCGTACCGCGGCGGCGCAGGACGAGCAGGGCCATGTCGTCCCCGCCACCTGAGTCGCCGACCAGGTCGCACAGCACGTCGGCCAGCTCCTCCACGTCCGCCGGGCCACCGCGCACCGCCGCCATGAGCTCCCGCATCCCGGTGTCCTGGTCCGCGCCGGGGCGTTCGATCAGGCCGTCCGTGCACAGCACCAGCGTGTCCCCGGGGTGCAGTTCGAGGCTGGTGACCGGGTAGCCGGAGCCGGTTCCGGACTGCTCGCGCGCCGGGAGCCCGAGCGGCAGCCCGCCCGCCACCTGGATCCGGTGGCAGCTGCCGTCGCCGCGCCGCACGACCGGGTCGAGGTGACCGGCGCGGACCATCCGCAGCATCCCGGTGGTGAGGTCGGCCTCGGCGTACGTGCACGTGGCGAACCGTTCCGTCTCCAGTTCGCGCAGGAAGGCCGAGGCCCGCGCCATCGCCGTACCGGGGCTGTGCCCCTCGACGATGTACGCGCGCATCACGATGCGCAGCTGCCCCATGACGGCGGCCGCGTCCGTGTCGTGCCCCTCCACGTCGCCGATCATCACCCCGACCCGGCCGTCGCCGAGCGGGATCACGTCGTACCAGTCGCCGCCGATGTCCCGCCCCATCCGGGCGGATCGGTACCGTACGGCGATCCGCGCGCCCGGCACCTCCGGGATCCGGCGGGGCAGCATCGCCCGCTGGAGCCCTTCGGCCAGGTCGTGCTCCTGCTCGAAGAGGATGGCCCGCTGGAGGCTCTGCGCGATGCCGCTGCCGAGCGCCATCAGCACGTTGCGTTCCTCGGCGGTGAAATCGCCGTCCCGCCGGTAGAGCAGTCCGAGCGCCCCGACGGGCCGTCCCTGCGCGATCAGGGGCAGGTAGACCCCGCTGCGGACCTCCAGCGGCTCGATGTACGGCCACAGCTGCGGGTAGCGCATCTGGAAGTCCTGCCGCGAGGCGATGAAGACCGGCTGCATGGTGCGCACGGCCTCGCTCATCGGGAACTGCGCGTCGATCCGCGTGTACTCGATCTCGGGCACGTACGAGCCGAGCTGGCCCTCCGCGACCAGGTGGATGCGGCCGCCGTCGACGACGCCCAGCATCACGCTGACCGCGCCGAGGTGCCCGAGGGCCTCCGGGTCCTTGAGGACGTCGGTCACGTCGTTGACGGTGCGGGCGTGGGCGAGGATGGCGGTGGTCCGCTCGACGACGCCGGTCATGCGCCGCCGGCCCTCGGCGTGTTCCCCGTCGGCGCCGGGGTCGTCGGGGTCGTGGGCGGCGTCGCGCAGGATCCCGATGACGCGGTACGGCCGACCGTCCGGCTCCCGCAGGATGTGGCCCTGGATTTGGGTCCAGGCCGAGGACCCGTCCCGGCGGCGGCTGCGCACGTAGGCCCCGTAGTGGCTCCGGCCGTCCTTGATCGCCTGCGCGACACGGGCGTCGAGCCGGGCCTCCTCGGCGGGGGCGAGGCGCGGCCGGAGCCCGGCGAGGGTTCCGTCGTACTCGTCCGGGCGCAGGTCGAGGACCTCGAGCGCGGTGGGATCCAGATGCATCCGCCCGCTGTCGAGGTCCCAGTCGAAGGTGCCCATGCGGTTGAGCGCAAGGCTCGTGTCCGGCCGCGCGGGCCAGTCGACCTCGGGGCTGCTTCCCCTACGGGCCATGCAGCCAGGGTCTCACTCTCCCCGGCCGGTGTCCCCGTGGGCCACGAGGGAGGTGGGGCAGGCCCCACCCCCACGGGGGCGGCGGACCCCAGTGACCGGGCGCCCCCAGGTGCGCGAGGGTGACCGGAAGGCCACCGGCGGCCGCCCCACGCCCCCTCGAACGGAGGAATCCCTTTGCCCTCTCCCCCAGCACCGTCGCGAGCACCGTCGGGCTCCGCAGGCATCCACGGCCGGACGCTCGCCGTGCTGGCCGCCCTCGCCGCCCTCGCGGCGGCCCTCGTCGCCGCCTTCCTCCTCGCGCCGCGCGCGCTGGCGGCGGCGGACGGCTCCGGCGACGGCATCGTCGACCGGCGCAGCCTCGTCGAGGCCGTCCGCGAGGCGTTCGTCGCGTACGGGACTTCCGGCGGACGGGAGTTCTCCCCGGGCGTGGAGAGGGTGGTCGACTACTGGTTCCGCTACCACGTGGCCAAGGCCGTGATCGCCGCGCTCCTGCTGGTCGTGCTCGTCGCACTCGGCGTTCGTCTCTGGAAGGCGTTCCTGACGGCCGGCCCGCTGAGGACGGGAGCCAGGACCGCGCTCGCGTCGGCCGGCGCGTTCGTCACGGCGCTCGCGCTGTTCTCGCTGGCGGTCGTGATGGCCAACGTCCAGGGCGCCGTGGCGCCGTTCTCCTCGCTGTTGCCGCTACTGGAGGCCGGCGCGGCCGAGGGGACGCTCGGCGACACCCTCGGCCAGCTCCGGCGGCAACTGGCCGACTCCCCGCACGGGGATGACCTGGCCTCGCCCGCCCTTGAGGTGATGGTCGGCGACTTCGCGCGCTATCACGCGGCGATGGCCGTGATCGCCGGGGTGGTCGCGGTCGCCCTGGTCGGCGCGAGCGTGGCGCTGTGGAGGAGGCGGGCGCGAACGGCTTCGTCCGACAGGCGAACGAGGGGCCTGCTGGGGGCGCTCGGTGTCGTCTCGGCCGTGTCGTCGCTGGCCGTGCTCGTCGTCGCGGTGGCCAACACCACCACCGCCGCGGACCCGGCGCCCGCGCTCGCGGCCTTCTTCGACGGCGGCTGGTGACGCCGAAACCCCGAGATGCTCCACATCTCCTTGACTCCTCAAGCATCTATCGGGATACTTGAGAAGTCAAGGAGGTAGCAATGAGTGATGCGCTGGACGTATGCCTGCGCTTGGTGAAGGCGGAGACCACCCTGGTGAGGCGGTTCGACAACCGCCTGGGGGCGTTGTTCGGGGTGAGCCTGGCCGATTTTCTGACCCTGCTGCACTTGGGGCGGGCCGAAGGCGGGCGGATGCGGCGGGTGGACCTCGCCGAGGCGCTCGGGATGACCGCGTCCGGCGTGACGCGGGGGCTGGCGCCGTTGGAGCGGATCGGCCTCGTGGTGCGGGAGGCGGACGCCCGCGACGCCCGCGTGGCGTACGCCGCGTTGACGGACACCGGGCGCGAGCGCCTGGGCGAGCTGCTGAAGGCGGCCGAGCAGGTGGCGGCGGAGTCCTTCGCCGCCCCGCAGTGGGCTCCGCAGGAGGTGGACTCGTTGGGCGCTCTGCTCACCCGGCTGGGCGGGACGGGCCTTCCCCAGGACCACAGCCGCGCCCAGGACACCCTCTGACCCCTAGGACCTGACCCTTAGGACTCGGCCGGTGGAGCCGGCGAAGGCTCCTGGGGCTGGGGAGCCGGCGTGGTCGGCGGGGGCGGCAACTGCTGGGGGCCGGTGACCGTGAAGCTCGGTTCCGGCGCGGCCGAGGTCCGCGGGGCCGGCGGCTCCGACGCCGCCGGGCTCTGCGTCGTCGGAGGCGGCGCGGACTGCGGCTCGGGCTCCTGCTTCGCCGAGGCCGACGGCGACGGCGTGGGCGACGGCGGCTTGGACGTCGGGGCCAGCGTCGGCAGGCACGAGGCGTTCGGCGTGTCCGTCGGAGGGCACAGGCTCGGCGACGGCGACTTGGACGGGGACTCCGAGCCCGACCTCGCCGACGCGGACTCCGAAGGAGACTGCGACGGCGACAGGGACGGCGGGCAGGAGGCGTTCGGCGTGTCCGTCGGAGGGCACGCGCTCGGGGTCCCGGGGGACTCGGACGTGGACTTCGAGGGCGACGTCGAGGGGGACTCCGACGAGGACTTGGACGGAGACTGCGAGGGGGACTTCGACGGAGACTGCGAGGGGGACTTCGACGGAGACTGCGACCGGGACTCCGACGCCGTGGGCGAAGACGGCGACACGGACGGGGTCGGCGACGTCGGCGTGACCCACGGGGTCGGCGTCGGCGGCGGCGGCACCGGCTTGTCGTGCTTGCCCGAGTGGTCGTGCCGGTCGCGCTCGTACCAGCGCCGGTCCTGGTGGTCGTAGATCACGAACTTCTTCACGACCGTCACCGACGGAGCGATGACCACCACCTGCGACGGCCGGTACGAGTTCCACACCTGCCCGTAACGCTTCGGGTTGGCCTGGAGCGCCACCGGCGGACCGAGCGGGTTCCCGCACGCGCAGCGCACCCGGGGCACGCCCCGGTCGTCGACCATCACGGCCGTCCCGGCCTGGAGCACGGCCTGGTAGGCGGTGGCCTGGCCGTCGCGGTAGCCGTGGTTCGTCACCCGGGTGTCCATCCGCAGCTGCACCGGGGTGAGCGAACGGAGGTAGCCGGGGACGGCCGCCGGCTGGATGCCGAGGGCGGAGGCGAAGGCGGCGTTCTTGGCGGGCTCCGCCGACAGGGCGTTCACCTGCTTCTCGACGTCACAGCTGGCGGTGGCCCTGGTGCCGCCGTACACGCCCGGCGCGGCGCCGCTGACGCTCCTGGTGGCCGTCGTGGTGCCCGCGGTGGCCGTGGCGGCCGTAGTGGCCGTGTCACCGCTGGAGGGCGGAGGGCTCTCCGGCAGCGGTGCGGCCTCCTTCGAGGCCGTGGACTCGGTGAACGGGTCCGGGCCCGATGCGGAGACCGGTTGGAGGAACACCTCGCGGCCCGCGTTGTCGGGGGTACCGCCGGGCCGGGTCAGGACCAGGGCCAGGGCCACGGCGGCCGCCACCGCGACGAGCGCGGTGGCGAGCCGGGGAACGGATCGCCACCAGGGTCCCTTGGCAGGGCCTCCCCCGCCGCCGGTGCCGCCCGGCCCACCGGGCGTTCCTCCGCCCGGCCCGCCGGGCGGCGCGGGAGGTGGCGGCGGTGGCGGCCCGTGCTGCCCGCCCGAGAGCGGGCCGGAGGGCGGCCCCGTGGGGCGCTCTGATGACGGCACCTGGCCGGAAGGTTGCGTGGTCACGGGCTCTTCTTCCCATGAGGAGTGAGTTCCCTGGGGACCATTGTGTGCGCCGTCCGGGTGGTACCCGCAAGCCGAGGGGCTGCGCGCCGTCCGGGTGGTGTCCGGGGGCCGCGGGTGTCACGGTGGCAGGATGAGCCAGACGCCGAGATCGACAGGCCCGGCGGGTTTCGCGCGGGCATGGCGGGACGCCCTCGTCGCGGTGGTTGCGGGGTTCGTGGTGATGACGGCCGTCGCCGCGGCCGGGCTGGCGTGCGCCGGAGCGGACGATCTGCCGGGCGGCGCCTTCCCCCACGTCGTCGCCGCGGTCGTGGTGATGGCGGCCGGCGGCTCCGTCGAGGTGTCGGGCGGGGCCGGATTCCTGGCGGGAGCGGACGCCGGCCTGTCGGTGCTCCCGCTCTCGGTGAGCCTGGCCGGCGCCCTCACGGCCGGCTACTGCTTCCTGCGCCCGCTGCACAACCGGGCGGTGGCCCGTCCCCGCGAACTCCTCGGCCGGGCGGCGCCGTTGGCCCTGCTGTGGCTGCTCGCACTCACCGGCGCCGCGCTCTTCGCCCGGCAGACCTTCGGGATCTCCACCGGCGATTCCCCCTTGGGGGAGATCGCCGAACTCCTCGACTCCGCGCCGACCGTGGGGTTCCGGGCCGACCTGCCGGCCACGCTCCTGTTCGGACTGCTCTGGATCCTGGGCCTGTTGCTCATCGCCCTGCTGGTCTCGCGCCGCGCGCCGCTCCCGGCCCGGCTGGTCCGCTTCCACGCGGCGCTGCGCCCGGCCGCCTTCGCCACCGTCGTCCTGCTCCTCGCCTACGTGGTCATCGGCGTCGGCGTCGGTCTGGTGGTGGCCGCGACCCAGGGCCACACCGCGCGGACCCTGGCCGTGATCCTGCTGGGTGCGCCCAACCTCGCCTGGCTGGCGCTCACCCTGGGCTTCGGCGGGGCCTGGGAGGGCAAGGTCGAGGGGCCTTTCGGCCTGCCGATGCCGCAGTTGCTGGACCAGGTCCTGCGCGGGCCGGACCTGTCCTCGGTCGACGTGGCCTCGCTCGCGGAGCGGGACTCCCGGGCGTGGTGGCTGGTGGCGGTGGCCGCCGTCCTGCTGCTCGGTACGGGCGTCCTGGCGGCCGTACGGTCCCCCGCCCACGTGCGCCCCTGGCAACACGCCCTGCACTTGGGCGTGGCCCTGGCCCTGGCGACCCTGGCCGTCTGTCTGCTGGGGCGGATCCAGGCCCAGTTCGGCCTCTCCCTCCTGGGGCTCGGCGAGGGGGACGGCCTCGGCGGCAAGGTCGAGCTGCGCCCGGTCCTGTGGCGTACGGTCGGCCTCGCCCTCCTGTGGGGCGCGGTGGCGGGCTTCCTGGGCGCCTTCCTCGCACGCCCCCTGCACCGCCGCGGCCGCGTCGACGAGCCCGCCGCGACACAGACGTAGCTCCGAAGCGCTGACCGCCCCACCGGACCCGGACCGGACCCGGGGCTATCCCGGGCCTGCGGGCCCGTGGAACACCGGCAGCGCCCACCGCGGTACGGGAGGCGGCGCGGGGGGCACCGTCCCGCCGCCGGACCCACCGGAGCCCGACGCCCCCGCCCCCGTGGAGGACCTCTTGCGCCGGGCGCTCGCCCCCGCCCGCCGCAGCGCCCCCGTGAACTCCAGGCAGGTGCTCCAGCGGTCCTCCGGGGACTTGGCCAGGGCCTTGGCCAGGACGTCGTCCACCGCCGCCGGCAGCCCCTCCCGCCGGGAGGTCAGCGGCGGCGGGACGGCGTACTGGTGGGCCCACAGCAGGGCCATGTCGTCGTCCCGCTCGAACGGCGGGCCGCCGACGAGGGTCTCGTAGACGACGCACCCGAGGCTGTAGACGTCGCAGCGGCCGTCCACCGGCTTCCCCGAGATCTGCTCCGGCGCCACGTAGTCCAGGGTTCCGACGAACTCCCCCACGCTCGTGAACCCGGTCAGCGACAGCGACTTCTTCGTCAGTCCGAAGTCCGTGAGGTACACGTGCTCGGGGTGGTCGACGTCCGTGCCTTCGGCGACCAGGATGTTGCCCGGCTTCACGTCGCGGTGCACCAGGTCGTGGTCGTGGGCCGCGTCCAGCGCCGAGGCCACCTGGCCGGCGATCCGGGCGGCCGTGTCGACCGGCAGCGGACCCGTCCGGTCCAGCATCGCCCGCAGGTCCTGCCCGGCGACGTACCGCATGGCGATGTAGAGGAGCCCGTCGGTCTCCCCCGCCTCGAACACGGGCACGATGTGCGGGTGGTCGATGGCCGCGGCCACCTTCGACTCGTGGGCGAACCGCTTCCTGAAGGTGTCGTTCCGGGCCAGCTCGGGGGCCAGCAGTTTCAGTGCCACCGTCCGGTCGAGCCGCAGGTCCCGCGCCCGGTAGACGACCGCCATGCCGCCGCGTCCGATCTCGCTCTCCACCAGGTACCCGGCGATCTGCTTCCCGCGCAGGTCGGAGGGGCGGCCGCGGACCGGTTCCTCACTCATCACGCGCCTCCCGCGTCACGCGTGTCCACGATCCGGGTGGGGTCGTGCGGCGAGGGCCGGTCGGGGGCGCCCCCGTGCCCGGGCCCGGCCGGGCCGGCCGGTGGTGCACCCCGCCGTACGTCGGCCCCCACGCCGGGAGCCGTCGGGGGCGGTGACGGCGGCGGTGACGGGGGCCCGGGCGCGACCCCGGGTCCGGTGGCGACCGCGTACGTCGCCAGGCGGGTCCCGTCGCCGTACAGCCAGCGTCCCGCCGCCTCGTCGTAGAGCCACACCGACTCCCCGTCGACCACGACGCCGACGCGCAGCCCCCGTACGGAGCGCCGGAAGACCTCGCTGGTCACCCTTCCCGAGGCGAACTCCTCGAACGCCCGCCGGTAGCCGTCCAGGACCTCGGCGCTGCGCGCGAGCAGCGGCCGCGGGTCGTCGGCACGCTCCGGTGGCCGCCCTCCGGTGGTGGGCGGCGGTTGCGGTACGGCGACCAGCAGGCGCCCGTCCACCCAGGCGGACCAGCCGTTGGAGCACAGGACCTCCCCCCATTCGCCCTGCCGGGTCAGCAGCCGGACGGGCAGGAAGGGGTCCAGCGGGGTGGTGGGCCGGGAGACGTCCGGCGACTCCCACGCGGGAAGTCCGTCCTGCGGCACGACGTGGGTGGGCCGGAAGCCCGCGGCTCCGCCCCCCGGATCGCCCATCGGGCTGCTCATGAGGCCTACTTCCGCATGATGGCCGGCTCGTGGCGGCGCAGGAGCCGCGAGACCAGCACACCGAAGAGCAGGGACAGGGCCACCAGGCAGGCCATGCAGAGCAGCCAGACCCCTTTCTCGTGGGCGAAGAGCGGGTCCTGGGTGACCTTGCCGGGGACGATCGCACCGAGGTCGATCGTGCCGGCCATCGCGCCCATCGCCCACCGGGCCGGTGCGAACCACGCCAGCTGTTCGATGACGGGGACGCCGGTGATCTTCAGGAGGGTGCCGCAGAAGACGACCTGGACGATGGCGAGGAGGACCAGCAGCGGCATGGTGACCTCCTCCTTGCGCACCACGGCGGAGATCAGCAGGCCGAGCATCATGGCGCAGAAGGACAGCAGGGCCACGGCGAGGGTGATCTCGATCAGCGGGGGCATGAAGATGCCCTTGCCGTCCGGTGCGTTGAGTTTCACCCCGGCGAGGGCGACGAGGGTCAGGGCCGCGGCCTGCGCGACCGTGATCGTGCCGAGCACCACCACCTTCGACATCAGGTAGGCGGAGCGGGACAGTCCGACGGCGCGTTCCCGCTGGTAGATCACGCGTTCCTTGATGAGCTCGCGGACCGCGTTGGCGGCGCCGGTGAGCACGCCGCCGATGCACAGGATGAGCAGCGCGTTCAGCGCCGTCTCGGCGGTGAGGGTGCTCCCGGCGAGGGCGCGGGCCATGGCTCCCATCATGAACGGCAGGGCGATCATGATGACGATGAAGGTGCGGTCGGCGCTGAGCACGGCGGCGTACCGGCGGACCAGGGAGGACAGCTGGGAGCCCCAGCTCTGCGCCTTCGGCGGTGGCAGGGGCGCGGCCCCGCCGGCGCGTCCGGCTTCACCGGCCACCCCGGCGAGCCGGGGCTGGCGGGCGGCGACGTCGATGTGGCGGCGGTGGACGGGTGAGGCGCGGTACTGCCCCGCCCAGTCGCGGTCCCGCTGGTCTTCGAACGCTTCGAACGCCTCGGGCCACTCCGCGAACCCGAAGAAGCCGAGTGCCTCCTGGGGCGGTCCGAAGTACGCGATGCGCCCGCCCGGTGCGAGGACCAGCAGCAGGTCGCACACGTCCAGGCTGAGGACGCTGTGGGTGACGACGATGACGGTCCGGCCGTCGTCGGCGAGGCCGCGCAGCATGTGCATGACGGAGCGGTCCATGCCGGGGTCGAGGCCGGAGGTGGGTTCGTCGAGGAAGAGCAGCGAGGGTTTGGTGAGCAGTTCCAGGGCGACCGAGACGCGTTTGCGCTGGCCGCCGGAGAGGCTGTGGATGGGCTGGTCGGCGCGCTGCTGGAGGCCGAGCTCGCCGATCACCTCGTCGACGCGGGCCCGGCGCTCGGCCTTGGCGGTGTCCTGCGGGAAGCGCAGCTCGGCGGCGTAGGTGAGGGCGCGGCGGACGGTGAGCTGGGCGTGCAGGATGTCGTCCTGCGGGACGAGCCCGATGCGGCTGCGCAGTTCGGCGTAGTCGCGGTAGAGGTCGCGTCCGTCGTAGAGGACGGTGCCCTGGTCGGCGGGGCGCAGACCGGTGAGCGCGCCGAGCAGGGTGGACTTGCCGGCGCCGCTGGGGCCGACGACGGCGAGCAGGCATTTGGCGCCGACGGGGAAGGAGACCTGGTCGAGGAGGGTCTTGCGGCCGCGGTCGACGGCGACGGTCAGGCCCTGGACGTCGAGGGAGACCTCGCCCGTGTCCACGTACTCCTGGAGCTGGTCGCCGACGAGGCAGAAGGCCGAGTGGCCGATGCCGACGATGTCGCCCTCGATGAGGAACGCGGACCGCTCCACCCGGGAGCCGTTGAGGTAGGTGCCGTTGTGGCTGCCGAGGTCGGCGATCTCGTACGTGCCGTCGGCCAGGGCGCGCAGTTCGGCATGGCGGCGCGAGACGGTCAGGTCGTCGATGACGAGGTCGCTGTCCGGGGCGCGGCCGATGCGGACGACGGTACGGGCGGGCAGCGGACGCACGCTCGTCGGCTGGCGGAAGGTGCCGGTCGCGGCCGGGTTCGAGACCCTGGAGGGCCGGCCGGACGGCGGCGCGGGGGCGGAGGGCGGCGCGAACGCGGCGGGGGACGCGGCTGCGGACGCGGCGGCGGGGTCGCGCGCGGGGACCAGGACGGCGCGCGGGCCGTCGTCCAGGCTGCCGAAGCGCAGTTCGCTGCCGACCCCGACGCTCCACTCCTGGACGCGGTGGCCGTCGGCGTAGGTGCCGTTGGTGCTGCCCTCGTCCTCGACCGTCCAGTGGTCGCCCTCGGAGCGCAGTACGGCGTGGTGCCAGGAGACGCGGGCGTCGTCGAGGCAGATCTCGCAGAGCGGGTCCCTGCCCACGTGGTAGGTCCGGCCGGGGCTCATCGGGGTGGAGCCCAGGTCGGTCTGCAGGACTAGCTCGGGCGCGGTCGGCACACCGGGGCGCTGGACCATGAGCAGATTTTCCCACGATCCCGCCGCCACGGCATCGGCCGGGCATCGTCGCAGGTCAGAGGCCTCTTATAGGTAATGACAACGGTCCCCGTTGCAGCCTTTGCCGATCCCGTCCGGGTGCGCTTCACTTCACGCGACGGAACCGAACACACGGGTGACGCGACGAGACGGGGGCGCCATGACCGGGCAGGACCACACGCGCGACGACCACGATCACGACCACGGGCCGGGCCGGGGACGAGGCCGCGAGCACGGGCACGGACACGGGCACGACGCCGCGCACGGGGGTCACAGCCACGGGGTGTCCGCCGACGCCGACCGGCGCTGGCTGGCGATCGCGCTCGGCCTGATCGGCTCGTTCATGGCCGTCGAGGTGTTCATCGGCGTCATGGCCCACTCGCTGGCCCTGATCTCCGACGCGGCCCACATGCTCACCGACGCCGTCTCGATCGTCCTCGCCCTGATCGCGATGCGGCTGGCCGCCCGCCCCGCCCGCGGCGGCTACACCTACGGCCTCAAGCGCGCCGAGATACTCTCCGCCCAGGCCAACGGCCTCACGCTGCTCCTGCTGGCGCTGTGGCTGGCGTACGAGGCGGTGCGGCGGCTGATCGACCCGCCGCCGGTCGAGGGCGGGCTCGTCCTCGTCACGGCGCTGGCGGGCATCGCCGTCAACGTGGCCGCGGCCTGGTGCATCTCCCGGGCGAACCGGTCCTCGCTCGCGGTCGAGGGCGCCTACCAGCACATCCTGAACGACCTGTTCGCCTTCATCGGGACCGCCGTCGCCGGTCTGATCGTGCTCACCACCGGATTCCGGCAGGCCGACGCGATCGCCACGCTCGTGGTGGTGGTGCTCATGGTCAAGGCGGGCTACGGCCTGGTCCGCGAGTCCGGCCGGATCTTCCTGGAGGCCGCCCCGGCCCATGTGGACCCGGATGCGGTCGGTGACCTGCTCGTCAGGCAGCCCCCGGTCACCGAGGTGCACGACCTGCACATCTGGACCATCACCTCCGGGCAGGCGGCGCTGTCCGCGCACGTGCTCGTGGAGCCGGCGGGCGACTGCCACGCCGTCCGCCGGGACCTGGAGCGGCTCCTGGCGAAGGACTACGGGATCACGCACACCACGCTGCAGGTGGACCACGCGCAGGACTCCCTCCTCACGGTCGGCCGGGCGGGCGAGGACCCGTACGACTCCCACTGCACGGACGCGCACGGGCCGGTCCACCGGCAGGGCCCGCACGACCACTGACCACCGACCGCTGACCCGGTCGCCGGACCCGGTCGCCGGACCCGGTCGCCGCCCAGGTCATTGGCGCGCGTCCGCACGGGGCATGCATGCACCCATGACGCACAAGCGCAGTGCCGGACTGCTCCTCTTCCGGCGGACCGGGCGGGAGCCGGACACCGGCGTCGAGGTCCTGCTCGGCCACATGGGCGGCCCGCTCTGGGCCGGGCGGGAGGCCGGGGGCTGGGCCATCCCCAAGGGCGAGTACGGGCCGGACGAGACGCCACGGGACGCGGCGCGCCGGGAGTTCACCGAGGAGATCGGGCTGCCGCCGCCGGAGGGCGAGTACCTGCCGCTGGGCGAGGTACGGCTGACCAGCGGCAAGCTGGTGACCATCTGGGCGGTGGAGGCGGACCTCGACCCCGCGCTGATGGTGCCCGGGACCTTCACCATGGAGTGGCCGCCGCGCTCCGGAAACGTACAGGAGTTCCCGGAGCTGGACCGGGTCGCCTGGTTCGATCCGCCCCACGCCGCAAGCATGCTGATCCCCTCTCAAGTTCCCTTCCTAGAACGCCTGTTGGAGCTACTGAAGGGTTAGCGGAACGCAGCCTTGCCAACATCGCCGGCCGCGTGGACATTGCACACATGACGAACGTCGTGCTGGTGGGAACCCTGGACACCAAGGGTGTGGAGTACGGCTGGCTGCGCGAGAAACTGCTGCGCGCCGGCGTCGAAGTGGTCCTCGTGGACACAGGAATCATGGGCGAACCCCGGGTGCCCGCCGATGTGCCGCGTGACGCGGTCGCCCGGGCGGCGGAAACGGAACTGTCACACCTGCGTACGGCCGCCGACCGGGGCGCGGCCGTGACCATGATGGCCCGGGGCGCGGAGGCGACCCTGTTACGGCTGCACGCCGAGGGCAGACTGCACGGGGTGCTCGCGATCGGCGGCAGCGGCGGCACCTCCATCGCCACCCGGGCGATGCGCGCCCTGCCGCTGGGCGTGCCGAAGCTGATGGTGTCGTCCATGGCGTCCGGGGACGTCGCCCCGTACGTCGGCTCCTCGGACATCACGATGATGTACAGCGTGGTGGACATCGCGGGGATCAACAGCGTCTCCGGACCGGTCCTGACCAACGCCGTCGAGGCGATCGCCGGGATGGCCCGGGCCTACGCCCGCGCCTGCCTCGCACCCCGGCCGCCCCGGCTGGGCGCGGGCGCCCGCCCCCTGGTCGCGGCGAGCATGGCGGGCGTGACCACCGCCGGCGTGGACGCGGCGCGCGAGCGGCTGACGGAACTGGGCTACGAGGTGCTGGTCTTCCACGTCAGCGGAACCGGCGGCCGCACCCTGGAGACCCTGGCCGGCCAGGGGGTCTTCGCGGGCGTGCTCGACCTGACCCTGAGCGAGCTCGCCGACGACCTGTGCGGGGGCATCCTCACGGCCGGGCCCGACCGGCTCAGCGCGGCCGGGAGGGCGGGAATACCGCAGGTGGTCAGCCTGGGGGCGCTGGACATGGTGAAGTTCGGCCCGCTGGAGAGCCTGCCGCAGAGGGTCCGCGACCGGGGCGTCCACGTCCACAACCCCTCCATCACGGTGACCCGTACGACGCCGTCCGAGTGCGCCGAGCTCGGCCGCAGGGTCGCCGCCAAACTGTGCGCGGCGACCGGGCCCACGGCCGTGTGCCTGCCGCTGCGCGGACTGTCCACGCTCGGCGCACCGGGCGGTCCCTACCACGACCCGGGCGCGGACGGGGCCCTGTTCACGGCGCTGCGCGAGGGACTGCGGGGCAGCGCCGCCCGGCTGTACGACTACGACACGCACATCAACGACCCGGCCTTCGGCCGCGCGGCGGCCGACCGGCTGCACGCGATGATCGGCGCGGTGTCCGCCGCGGCCTGAGCGGGAACCGGCCGTGGCGCGCATCACGTCCCTGGGGACGTCCGGTCCGGGGATGCGGCGACGCCACGGCACGGATCGGCACAGCTCGGCTCAGCACGACATGCAACAGGCAGGGGCGGGACGATGAGCGACGCGTGGACGGTGCCCGGCTACACGGAGGTCCGGGAACTCGGATCGGGCGGCAGCGGCCGCGTGGTGCTCGCCGTCCACGACGTGACGGGCACGGCGGTCGCCGTGAAGTACCTGGCCGACCGGCTGCGCCAGGACCCCGCGTTCGTCGGCGGGTTCCGGGCCGAGGCCCGCCTCCTGGGCGGGCTGGGCTCCCCGTACGTGGTGCGGCTGTACGAGTACGTGGAGGCGCCCGGCGGCGCGGCCATCGTGATGGAGCTGGTGGACGGCGTCTCCCTGCGCGCGCTGCTGGCGCGCTCGGGGCGGGCCGAGCCCGAGGCCGCGCTGGTCGTGCTGAAGGGTTCCCTGCTCGGGCTGGCCGCGGCGCACCGGGCGGGCGTCGTGCACCGGGATTACAAGCCGGAGAACGTACTGGTCGCGGCGGACGGATCCTCCAAGCTGGTGGACTTCGGGATCGCGGCGAACCGCGGCACCACGCCGGGCGTCGCCGGGACCCCCGCCTACATGGCCCCCGAGCAGTGGCGGGGCCGGCCGGCCTCGCCCGCGGCGGACGTGTACGCGGCGACGGCGACCTTCTTCGAGTGCCTCACCGGGCGCAAGCCCTACGACGGGGAGAACTTCGCGGAGCTCGCCGTCCAGCACACCGAGGCTCCGGTGCCGGAGACCGAGGCCCCGGAGCCGGTACGTCCGCTGATCCGGCGCGGCCTGGCCAAGGAGCCCGAACAGAGGCCGGAGAACGCCGAGGCGTTCGTGGCGGAGCTGGAGGGCGTGGCCCGGGCCGCGTACGGGCCCCGGTGGGAGGAGCGCGGGCAGCGCAAACTGGCGGCGCTGGCCGCGCTGTTGCCGCTGCTGTTCCCCTCCGCGAGCGCGTCGGCGGGTACCACGGCGCAGGCCACGACCGCGCTGGGCGGTGGCTCGGGCTGGGCTCCCGGCCGCAGCGGCTGGTCCGCGGCGGGGGTGGCGCTGGTCCTGGGGGCGCTGCTGGTGTTCACGACCGACGCGGTCGGTGCGGACCCGGGCGCCACCTCGGCGTTGAGCGCGTTCGCCACGACGAGCGCGGCGCCGCCCGGTCCGGCCTCCCCGGCCCCGGACGGGTCCGCGTCCCCCTCACCGTCGCCGAGCGCGAGCCCTTCGGCGTCGGCGAGCCCCTCGCCGTCCGCCTGGGCGTCGCCGTCGGCGACTCCCCCACCGACCCATCGGCCCACGGTGACCTGGTCACCCACGCACACCCCCACGCCGACGCCCACGCACCCGGCCACACCGAGACCTACGCCGACGGCGCCCGTGACGGTCACGCACGTCGAGGTCTCGCTCAGGACCGGTGTCTACCGGGGCGAGGCGACCATCAGGCTCGCCACCACGGGCACCGGTCCGGTCACCGTCGTGGTGGAGTGGTTCCTGGGCGGCCGGCAGGGTGCCTACTCCGTCTCCGACGGCACCGATGCGTACGTGGTCCAGTCCGGCTCCGGCTCGACGCCCCCAGTGGTCGCCTCCCATACCTTCAGCCGCGACCGCGGCTGCTACGGCGGCGTCCGGGTCACCACCAAGCCCGCCGCCGGGAACACCTCCGCGTCCGCCTCGGAGTACCTGCTGCGCTGTCAGGACGTGCCCCGGTGAACGATCCCCACGCCCCTCAGGGCGACGACTACAGCGCCACCGTCCTCGGCAGTCACTGGTTCTACGGTCCGCCGCCGGCTGCGGACCGGGCGCCGTACGCGGCACCCGAGGCGGCTCCCGAGACCGCGTACGAAACCGCTCCCGAAGTCGTCCCCCAGGTCGTCCCCGACCGGGTCGAGGGGTCCGTGCTCCGGTTCGGGCCCGGGGTCACCGCGGCCATGCCCGCCCCCTTCCCCCCGGTCACGGCCGTCGCCGCGGCGCCCGGCCCGCGCCGGGGGGCCGGACTGCGGCGCTACGCCCTCGCCGCGGTCGTGCTGCTCGCGGTCCTCGCGTACCTCGGCTGGCAGCGGTTCGGACCCGCCATCGAGGTCCGGGACGTGGCCGTGACCACCGCTGCCGGGGGCCCGGCCTGCGACGCGGCGGCCGACGTGGTGGCCACCGTACGGACCAACGGGCGCCCGGGGACCCTCACCTACCGCTGGGTCCGCAGCGACGGCACCCGCTCCGAGCCGTTGACCGAGCGGGTGCCGCGCGGGCAGCGCGAGGCCCGGCTGCACCTGCTGTGGACCTTCCAGGGCGTGGGGAGCTACCCGGCGCGGGCCGAACTCCAGCTGCTGTCGCCCGAACGGCGCACGTCCGCCGTGGAGTTCACCTACCGGTGCCGCCCGTGACGGGCCGCCCGGGCCGGAGGGACGCGCTTCAGAAGCGGGCGTGGGCCGTGATGTCGGCCTCGAACTCGCCCGTCATCGCCGGGGTCACCGTCGGCCGGCACTGGCGGGCCGCCGCCAGGTAGTCCGCCGTGGTGGCGCCCAGCTGCGCCGCCGCCGCGCCCCGCGCGCCCACCGCCTCCAGGTCCCGCTCGAAGGACACCTGCGCCGCGATCCGCGCCGCGTGCTCGATGTCGGCCGGAGTGAACAGCTCGGTCGCCGCCACCAGGGCGCTGACGTCGACGTCCGGGCGCCCCGCGGTGTAGCGGGACCAGATCGCGGCGCGCGCCACGGCGTCGGGGGTGCCGATCGGGATCAGGTAGTCGAAGCGCCCGGGCCGCAGGAAGGCCGGGTCGAGGGAGCGGATGGAGTTGGTGGCGCACACCAGCAGCCGTTCGTCGCCCTCCCGGAAGCCCGGTATCAGCTTGAGCAGTTCGTTCGTCACGCCGTGGATTCCGCCGGGCTGCGCGGGCTCGCTGCGTACGGGCGCGATCTCCTCGACCTCGTCGATGAAGACGAGGACGCGCTCCAGCTCGGCGGTCCTGGCGAAGGCGTCGCGCAGGGCCGCCGCCAGATTGCCCTCGTCGGCGAGACGGGAGGGCAGCAGTTCGACGAAGGGCCAGCCGAGCCGGGAGGCGATGGCGCGGGCGAAGGTGGTCTTGCCGGTGCCGGGCGGGCCGAAGAGGGTGATGGCGCGCGGTGGCCGCACGCCGTGCGAGGCGGCCCGCTCGGGCTCGGCGAGCGGCAGGACCACGCGCCGTTCGATGAGGTCCTTCTCCTTCTCCATGCCGGCGACCTTGGCCCACAGGTCGTTCGGCAGGAAGCGGCCGCCGAGGTCGTCGAGGAGGCCGGCGGCCGGGCCGTGCAGCGGCTCGGTCTTCTCGAAGTAGGCGACGGCCGGCTGCCGGGTGTAACCGGCGTTGAGCAGGCCCTCGCCGAGCATGTCCTCTTCGGGCAGGACGTACGCGATCCGCCCGACGCGGGCGGCGATGAGCCTTCGCTCCAGCTCGACGAGCAGGGCGCTGGCCAGGCCGCGGCCGCGCCATCCGGCGGCGATCGCGATGCGCATGACCCAGGCCCGCTCGCCGGTGACGCAGGCGAGGGCCGCGCCGATCGGGACGCCCTGGTGGACGGCGACCACGCAGGGCTGCCGGTCGGTCAGGGCGCTGATGCACTCGGCGAGCGAGAAGACCGACTCCTGGCCGAGTTCGGCCGTGCTGTCGATCAGGTGGACCACCGCTGCGAGATCGCTCTCGCGGTAGTCGTGGATGAGCCAGTTCACCGGGTACCGCCCCTCGTTCGTGCTCCTGCGGCGAGGCTAGGGCGGCGGGGCCGGGCGATCACCCTCCGTCGTGCACAACAGGCGGTCCGGAAACTCTCCGTGGCGTCCATAGACGGGTGTCGTGGCCCGAAGGCCGGCCACCGCGGACGCCGGCCGCCGTCGCGGGGCCTGCACAGCGGCTTCACGGGATTCACAGGATTCACAGCGGATTCATACGGAATCTCGGGCTCCGGACACAGATTCGGCGGGCAGGGTGGGGTGATGATCCACCGCACGCTCCACCGACCGGCCCGGCGCCCCCGTGCGCGGCGGGCGTCACGGATTCTGCTCGCGCTGACGGCGATGGCCGCGCTGACCGGCGTGGACCTGCCCGGGGCGGGCGCCGGACCGCCGCTCGGCGTCACCGCGCGGGCTCCGGCCGACGCCGCGGCGGACCGGGTGGGCGCGCTCTTCACGGACGGGCTCGACGGCGGGCACTTCTGCACCGCCGCCGTGGTGCACAGCGACGGCGGCGACGTGATAGCCACCGCCGCGCACTGCCTGGACAGCCCGTCCACCACCGTCTTCGCGCCGGGCTACCGGGACGGACGGGCCCCGTACGGCGTGTGGAGGATCACCGGTGTGCACGTGGCCACGGGCTGGACGGACGGCGCGGACCCGGACGCCGACATCGCGTTCGCGACGGTGACCCCGGACGGCGAAGGCCGCGGCGCGAGCGTCGAGGACCTGGTGGGCGGCTTCCCGGTCGCCTCCGGGGAGCCGGACGAGGCGGCGGTGACGGTCATCGGGTACCCGCGGACCGAGCAGGCCCCGTTGCGCTGCGCCAACACCGCGACGCTCTGGTCCGCGACCCAGCGCCGGATCGACTGCCCCGACCTCAGCGGCGGCACCAGTGGCAGCCCCTGGCTGGTGGACGGCGCCCTGACGGGGGTGCTGGGCGGTTACGAGGGCGGCGGGAGCGTGCCGGAGGTCTCGTACAGCGCTGTGCTCGGCGACCAGGCCGTGGAGCTGTACCGGGAGGCCGCCGACGCGGGCTGACGGTCGCGGGCCGGGAAGGCGCGGGAGGTCAGCGGCGGGCCGGGACCCGTTCCCCGGCCGGCGCGGACGGCTGGGCGGGGAGCAGGCCGAGCGAGGGCCGGCGGCGCGGGCTCTGCGCCCGGACGTCCTCCACGCCGCGCCGCAGGCCCGCGCGCAGCGCCCGGCCGAGCGGGCGTTCGACGAACCGGTGGATGATCCACGCGAGCGTCACCATGGCGGCGGTCACACCGATGACCAGGGGCACGGGCGCCACCCGGTCGCGGAAGTGATGGATGACCGTCAGCCCGGCCATCATGTGGATCAGGTAGAGCGGGTAGGTGACGGCTCCGACGTGCGGGAGCCACCTCCACCGGACGCCGTCGAGGGCGCCGAGCGCTAGGGCCGCCATGAGCAGGAAGCCGAGCGCGATGATCACGTGGGCGGGCCAGGCGGGCGTCTGCCCGGCCGCACCGCGCCCCAGGCTGGCGATCATGCGTGCGTGCACGTGGTGCTGCGCGAGGAGGAACTGGGTGCCGGCCACGCCCCACAGGACGGCGTTCGGCCCGAAACGGCGCATCAGGTAGAAGGCGATCCCCGCGATGAAGTACGGCGAGGAGGACGGGACCGCGAAGAAGGACAGCACGCCGTTGTCCACGCCGGGGGCCACGACGCCGGCGAGGGTCCACAGCCCGCAGAACAGGACGCAGTTGCGGTAGGTCACGCCGCGCATGACGACGACCGCGAACAAGACGTAGAACTTGAGCTCGACGAACAGGGTCCAGTAGGCGTCGTCCATGTGGGGCACCCCGATGCCGCCCTGGAGCATGGACAGGTTCACCACGACGTCGCTGAGCGAGGTGACCTGCCGTACTTCGGGCCAGGCGAACAGCACGAGGGAGGTGAAGGCCACGCCCGCCCAGTAGGCGGGGAAGAGCCGCGAGAGCCGGGACACCGCGAAATCGCCCACCGTGCGGCCCCAGGCGCTCATGCAGATGACGAAGCCGCTGACCAGGAAGAAGATCTCGACGCCGAGCCAGCCGTAGACGGCGAACCGGTGGGCGTGCGGGAAGAGCGCCTCGGGCGGTTCGCCCCAGGCGCTCGCGAGGACCACGTAGTGGTAGAAGAGCACGGCCAGTGCGGCGAGGACGCGCACGCCGTCGAGGACCGCCAGGCGCGCTCCGGGGGCTCCGGACGCTCCGGCTGGCGTACGGCCGCCGCCGCCCGGCTGCGACGCTCCGGCCGAACTGCGCGCGCCCATCACTCGACCGTCCCTTCGGATGAACGGCTGTCCGAATACAGCCGTCAGATCTGCGGAACTGTAGCGCGCTGCTGCTCGGTGACCTCGGCGGGGAGTTCGAACCAGGTGGGCTCGTCCTTCAGGGCCCGGTGGATCCGGTCCAGGGCGAAGGGCTCCAGCGGCGGCAGCGCGTCCAGCTCGAACCAGGCGACCTCCAGGGACTCGTGGTCGTTGGCCCGCGCCTCACCGCCGGTCGCGCGGCAGCGGAAGGTGATGTCCTGGAACTGGCAGACGTCCCCGTTGGGATAGGTGATCGGTTCCAGCATCTGGACGAGGACCACCCGCTCCGGGACGCAGTGCACCGCCGTCTCCTCGTACACCTCGCGCACGGCGGTCGCGGCGGGCTGCTCGCCCGGTTCCGCGATGCCGCCGACCACGGACCACTGCCCGGTGTCGGAGCGCCGGCCGAGCAGGACCCGGCCCCGGTCGTCGAAGACGATCGCCGTGACCCCGGGCAGCAGGAGCAGCCGGTGGCCGGCGGTGGCACGGATCTCGCGGATGAAATCGGGAGTGGTCATCCCCCGACCCTACGAGGCCTGGGCGCCGGCCCCGGCCTCAGGCTGCCCGGCGGGTGCGGATCCGGCGGGTCAGGATCCAGCCGAGGCCGCCCGCGGCGAGGGCGAGCAGCGCGTACTCCGGCAGCGGTCCGACCACGGTGGCGGGGGTGCGGCCGGAACGCAGCGGGATCTCGGCGACCAGCGCGTCCGCGGTGAACATCTTGGTCTGCGCGGTGATCCTGCCGTCGGGGCGGATCACCGCGCTGACGCCGCTGGTGACGGGGACGAGGACGGTCCGGCTGTGCTCGACGGCGCGGACGCGGTCCATGGCGAGCTGCTGGTAGGTCATCTGGGTCCGCCCGAAGGTGGCGTTGTTGCTGGGTACGGCGATCACCTGGGCGCCGTCCTGAACGGTGGAGCGGACGGCGTCGTCGAAGGCCGCCTCGAAGCAGGTGACCATGCCGATGCCGCTGCCGGCCATGTCGAAGACGCCGGGCTCCCTGCCGGGTCCGAAGTCGCGGCGCACCCGGTCGACGTCGGAGCTGAAGAGCCGGACGAAGGAGCGCATCGGGATGCGCTCGCCGAAGGGCTGGATCTTGCGCTTGTCGTAGGTCTCGGTGGGGCCCGCGACCGGGTCCCAGAGGATCATCGTGTTGCGCAGCGGACCGGTCTCCGGGGACACCACGGCGCCGATCGCGACGGGCACCCCGATGGCCTTGACGGCGCGGTCGATGGCCTCGTAGGCGTCGGGCTGGGCGTACGGGTCGAGGTCGGAGGAGTTCTCCGGCCAGACGACGAAGTCGGGCTTCGGGGCCCGGCCCGCCCGGACGTCCTCGGCGAGCTGGACGGTCCGGTCGACGTGGTTGTCCAGGACCTGGCGGCGCTGGGCGTTGAAGTCGAGGCCGAGGCGGGGCACGTTGCCCTGGATGACGGCGGCGACGACGGTGCCGTCCTCGGCCGCGTCGGAGACCAGCGGGCGGGCGGCGAGGCCGGCGCCGATCGGCGCGGCGATGGTGAGCGCGGCCAGCGCGGCGGTGGTGCGGGCGGGGTGGCCGCGGGCGATGCGCACGGCTTCGTAGAGGCCGAACCCGCAGAGCGCCACCCCGAAGGAGAGCAGCGGGGTGCCGCCGAGGGCGGCGAGCGGGGTGAAGACGCCGTCGGCCTGTCCGAAGGCGAGCTTGCCCCACGGGAATCCGCCGAAGGGGGCCCGGGCGCGCAGGCCCTCGCCCGCGACCCACACGCCGGCGGCGAACAGCGGCCAGGCCGGGAGACGGCTGACGAGGGCGATCCCGAGGCCGCTCAGGCCGATGAGCAGCGCTTCGAGCGCGGCCAGCGCCAGCCAGGGCACCGGACCGACCTCCTCGCCGGTCCAGACGAGCAGCGGCAGGAGGTAGCCGAGCCCGGCGAGGAACCCGAGGCCGAGCCCGGCCCGGGCGCGGCGGCCGTACAGGCAGCCGGCGAGCAGCGCGAGGGCGAAGGGGGCCAGCCACCACAGGGGCCGGGGCGGGAAGCTGAGGTAGAGCAGCACGCCGGCGAGGACGGCGAGCGGTGCGCGCCCCACCCAGAACCCCTTCCGCGTCCCCCACCAGGGGGCGGCGGCACCCTCGGTCCCGGGGGCGGGCTCGACGGGCTCGACGGGCTCGACGGGCTTCAGGGGCTCGTTCCCGGCCGCGCGGGTGACACTGCTGCTCATCTGGCGGAGTGTACGTCCCCGCGGACAAAGCGCTGGTAAGCACGGGCGGGGCGTGCGGCTCGTCCTGGGCCCGGTCTAGCGGGCGAGGGCGCGCAGGTGGGTGCGGATGACCCGGACGGCGTTCTCGGCGTCGTCGACGGTCACCGTGAACAGCTTCCCGTCGCCGAGCTTCAGTTCCACGCCTTCGCCGCGCCGTACGATCACCGCGGTGCCCTTCTCGGGGCGCCAGCGGTAGCCCCAGCCGCCCCACTGCTGCGGGGTGATGCGCGGCACGAACTGGGCGGAGGACACCTCGGCGAGCCGGATCTTGCGCCGGGGCAGCCCGATGTGGCCGCAGCGCACTTCCAGGGCCTCGGAGTCGACGGTGACGGCGACGTGCACGAACGCGAGCGTGCCGTAGAGGATGAGCAGCCCGGCGGCGAGGCAGCCGGTGACGGCCATCAGGAGGGGGACGAAGCCGGAGGTCCAGGCGTTGTCGACGGCGAGCTCGATGCCGAGCGCCACACAGGCCGCACCGGCCGCTGCGAGCAGCCACTGCGCACGATTGGAGGCCCGGCCCGTCCAGAGCGGACCCGGTGGGTGACCCGTCATGTGTAGCAGCGTACTCACGTTCCCCCCGCCCGCCACGTCCCCCGCCCACCCGGTCCAGCACGCCGACCCTCCGGGAGCAGCCCGGGGGCCCGCAGGCGGCGCCCTTAGAAGTCGTCTCGTTTGGTGCTGAAGTGGCTGGCGTTGAGTTCGGTCGGTTTCAGGTAGTCAGGTGGGGACAACGCCGTTCAGGGGTGTAGTGGGGCGGTTCAGGCGCCAGACCACGTCGATCCCGCTGTCCGAGGGAGCTGCGGGGGGTGTCACTTGCTCCCGTCGGACTTCGGCGAAGCCCAATCGGGGCGGGATGACGCCGCTGGAGACGTTGGCCAGGTCGTGCGCGATTTCCACATACCGCACGTCCGGCAGGGCGAGTACCTCGGTCGCCAGAGCCGCCGCCGCTCTCGTGGCGATGCCCTGGCCGGTGGCATCCGGGTGTAGCCAGTACCCCATCATCCAGCCCTGCGGTTCGGCCCCGCGGTAGGTCGAACACATGCCGATCAGCCTGCCGGCCCGGGTGATGGCGTAGTTGTACGCATCACCGCTGTGCCACTTCGCGTCGGCCTCCGCGAGGAAGTTGCGAGTGGCCTCCTCGCTGTGCCGGGCGACCCACGGCATCCATGGTCGTAAGTGCTCCAGAGACTCCTCGATCAATGTGAACACCCGATCGAAATCGCTCTGCCCCCTCCAGCGCCGCAGGGCGAAGTCTCCGCACTCGATGATCTGCCTCGGCCGTTCCATAGCGGCCATGATGATCTCGCGGAGTGATTCATCGCAATGAGATTCCGCCCACCGGGAAGCCATCTACCAGGCAAGCCGGCGGTAGCAGACGAGTGCGGCGGCGATGCCGGCGAGGGCCAGGACGTGTGCGGCCTTGCGTTCGTAGCGGCGGTGCAGCCGGCGGCATCCGGCCAGCCACGCCACGGTTCGCTCCACAGTCCAGCGGTGGCGGCCCAGCCGCTGTGATGACTCCACGCCCTTGCGCGCGATACGCCATCACGGCAACCAGCCTAATCATCTACCCAGTGAGACGATCTTCTAGGCTGACGGCGTGCATCCGACCCGTGGCGACGCCGTGACCACCCGCCTCGACCGGGCCGTGGGGGCCGTACTGGGCTCGGCGGTGGGCGACGCGCTCGGAGCGCCCTACGAGTTCGGCCCGCCCGGGCAGCTGACCGCGCGCGGCCAGGAGATGTGCGGGGGCGGCGGCTGGGATCCGGGGGAGGCGACCGACGACACGCAGATGGCCGTCCTGGTCGGCGAGTCCCTGCTGGAAAGAGACGGCCTAGACCTCCCGGACGTCTTCGCCCGGTTCCAGCGGTGGGCGGCCGGTGACCCCAAGGACATCGGCCTCCAGACCGAGGACGTACTGACCAACGGCGAGCCGTGGGACCGCGCCGCCGCCCAGCACTTCCGGGTCAACGCGCGGGCCGCGGGCAACGGATCCCTGATGCGGGCGGCGACGTCGGCGGTGTACTTCGCCACCGCCGGGCAGGCGGGGACCATGGACGCCGCCCGGCGGATCGCGGCGCTGACCCATGGCGACCGGGCCGCGTGGGAGGGCACGGCGGTCCTCCACGAGCTGGTGCGCGTCGCCCTGTGCGGGGCCGATCCGCTGGCCGCCCTCCCCTCGGCCCTCGCCGCCGTGCACCCGGATCACCGCGAGCGGTACGGCCGCGTGCTCGCCCCCGACTGGCACCCCGGCCTGGCCACCGAGTTCAACGGGGCCGTCTGGCCCTGCCTGGGCTCCGCGGTGTGGGCGCTGCGGACGACCACCAGGTTCGCGGCCGCGGTACGGGCCGCGGTGGACCTGGGCGGGGACACGGACACGGTGGCCGCGGTGACGGGGGCCCTGGCGGGGGCCCGGCACGGCCAGGGGGAGGTCCCCGAGCGGTGGACGGCCCCGCTCCATGTGCCGCTGCCGGGGTTCGGCGACCGGGTCCTGGACGCGGCGGACCTGCGGGGGCTGGCTCAGCAGCTCGCCGGGCGCTCCCCGGCGGGCGACGGGCGCGGCTGAAGCTCCAGGCGGCGGCCGGGGAAGGCCGCGCGCAACCGCCGGTCGTGCGTGACCAGGACCAGCGTGCCGGCGAACTGGGCCAGGGGCCAGTTCCAGCTTGCGGCGCTGACCGGCCGAGAGGGCGCGCACCGGACGGGTGAGGTCGTGCGGGGTGAGCAGTCCGTGGGCGGCGGCCTGCTCCGCGTACTCCCGGCCGAACACCTCCACCGCGGACCGGGATTCGCGCCCCCACGGATCGTCCTGCCGGAGCAGCCCCACCCGCGGGGGTGTGCGTACGAGGCCTCGCGCAGGCTCCAGTTGACCGGCGAGCAGGTGCAACAGGGTGGACTCCCCCGCCCCGTTGGGCCCGGTCACCAGGAGCCGCTCCCCCGGTTCGAGGCTCAGCGAGAGCGGTTCGAGCCGTCCCGGCACTGCCGCGTCCGCCAGCTCCACCACCCCGGCGGAGCCGGTGGTGAACCGGCCGGTGAAGCGGAGCGGCTGCGGGGGCGGCGCGACCGGGTTCTCGGTCAGCCGGTGCAGCCGTTCGCGAGCGGCGCGGATGCGGCTCGCGGCGCCGTGGGCCCGCGACCGGGCGCGGACGGTGACCTCCCCGTGGTCGGGCTGCTCCCGCCCGGCCAGGAGCCGGAGCAGGGTGGGCTTGCCGGAGCCGTTGTCACCGACGACACCGACCCGCTCGCCGGGCCGGACCGTGCCAGCTGACGCGGTGCAGGACGACGTGGGGGCCGTAGCTCTTGCCGACCTCGGACAGGACGCACTAAGAAAGATCCTCGAACACCACAAGACGCTTCGTCTCGCGAGCGCGGGGTTATCCGACCGTCGCGCCGTGCCCCGCGAGGAGCCGGCCTTCGGCGTACCCGAGCGCGGCGGCGGGAAGGGCTCCCTCGCGCCCGCTGCGCAGGACCGTGAGCGCGCCCGTGGAGGGCAGATCGGGCTCGGGCCGGGCACCGAGGCGGCGCAGCGCCTGGACGGCGACGGCCTCGGCGGAGCCGTGGAAGACGAACGCGGCTCCCCGAGTGCGCAGGGCGAGGGCCGCCCGGATCGCAGTCTCGACCAGCTCGTAGTGGGTGCAGCCGAGCACCACGTCGGTGACGTCGGCCGGAGTCAGCGCGGCGGCCGCGGCGACGGCGGCCGTCACGGCGGCGTCGTCGGCGGCCTCCACGGCGTCGGCGAGTCCCGGGCACGGCACCTCGGTGACGCGGGCCCCGGCGGCGAAGTCACGGATCAGCCCGCGCTGGTAGCTGCTGCCGGTGGTGGCCGGGGTGGCCCAGATCGCCACGCGGCCTCCAGCTGCCGCAGCGGGCTTGATCGCCGGCACGGTCCCGATGACCGGCAGACCGGGCTCCAGTTCCGCCCGCATCGTGGCCAGGGCGTGCACGGAAGCGGTGTTGCAGGCCACGATCAGCGCGTCCGGGCCGTGCCCGGCGGCGGCCCGGGCGACGGCGAGCGCCCGCTCGGTGAGATCGGCCGGTGTCCGCGGCCCCCAGGGCATCCCGTCAGGGTCGGAGGACAAAACGAGGTCCGCATCCGGCCGCAGCCGCCGCACCGCCGCGGCCGCCGCGAGGAGGCCGATTCCGGAGTCCATGAGCGCGATCTTCACCCCGCCACCTTAATCGACCCCACCCCACCCCAACCCCCCACCTCGCACCCCAACCACACCCCGACACCCCCACGGGCCCCCACCCGCACCTCGCACCGGGCCGCGAGGCGATCACCCTGTGGGGGCTCGCTGCCCCGCCTTGTCCCAGGGCCGTCATCCGGCAATCCTGCGGGGGCGCTGGAGGCAACCTGCCACGCGGGCCGCGGGCCGGAAACCCTGCGGGGCTCCCCGCCGCCCCGTCTTCCGCCGGAGCCGCGGGACGAAAACCCCACGCAAGCTCCCACGCCCGTCTCGCACCGCGGCCGCGGGCCGGGCACCCTGCGAATCTCACCGCAGACACCTCCCACCAGGGCCCGACCCCGCCTCACACCGGAGCCGTGAGCCGGTCACCCTCGCGTGCCCGGAGGCACCTCTCAGCAGGGCCGCGGGAGGGCCCGTGGGGACTCCCAGCCCCGCCTCACCAGGCCGCCGGCGGGGAACACTGCGGGCCTACGTGGGCACCTCCCACCGCAGCCGCCTGCCGGTGACCCACCCGGGCTCCCCGGAGGCACCTCCACCAGAGCCACGGGCCGGGGACCCGGCGGGGCTCCCGAAGACGCCTCTCGCCAAGGCCGTGGGGTGGGGACACTGTGGGGGCTCCCCGCAGGCGCGGCGAACCAGCCGCCGCCGCGGTCTCCGACCCCGCCAGGGTTCGCAAGCCGAGGAGAGCCCCCGCAGGGGCACCGCCCCACCCCGAAGCCACCCCCAGCCCCGCCGGCGTTTGAGGCGCGCCCACCGGCCCGCACCCGACGGCAATCGGGACGGGCCCCGCCACCCCGCCAGCAGGCAGATGCACGACACCCCCACCCACCCCCGGCACACTGCCGCCATGGGCCCCCTCACCGCCGCCGCCGCCACCGCCGCCACCGCCGCCACCGCCGCCTACGCGGCCACCGCGGCCCCCGCGGCCTACGCCTCCCTCGCCGCCTGGCTCTGGCTCACCTTCGCCCAGGGCATGTTCTGGCGCACCGACGTCCGCCTCCCCCCACGCACCGCCCCCACCCCCTGGCCGTCCGTGGCGATCGTCGTCCCGGCCCGGGACGAGGCCGACGTACTGCCGCTCAGCCTCACCTCGCTCCTCACCCAGGACTACCCCGGCGAAGCGGCGATCGTCCTCGTCGACGACGGCAGTACGGACGGCACCGGAGAGCTCGCGCTCCGGCTCGCCCGGGAGCACCCCGGGCTGCCGCTGACCGTGACCTCCCCCGGCGAGCCCCCCGCAGGCTGGACCGGCAAGCTCTGGGCTCTCCGCCACGGCATCGCACTCGCCCGCGACGCGCAGCCCACCGAGCCCGACTACCTCCTCCTCACCGACGCCGACATCGCCCACGAACCCGACAGCCTGCGCGAGCTGGTCGCCGCCGCCACCTCCGCCGACCTCGACCTCGTCTCCCAGATGGCCCGGCTGCGCGTGGCCGGCCTCTGGGAGCGGCTCGTCGTACCGGCCTTCGTCTACTTCTTCGCCCAGCTCTACCCGTTCCGCCGGATCAACCGCCCCGGCTCCCGCACCGCGGCGGCGGCCGGCGGCTGCGTCCTGCTGCGCACGGAGGCGGCCGTGCGCGCCGGGGTGCCCGACTCCATCCGCCAGGCCGTCATCGACGACGTCTCCCTGGCCCGCGCGGTCCGCCGCTCCGGCGGCCGGATCTGGCTCGGGCTGGCCGAGCGGGTGGACAGCGTCCGCCCGTACCCCGCCCTCACCGACCTGTGGCGGATGGTCTCGCGCAGCGCCTACGCGCAACTGCGCCACCAGCCCCTCCTGCTGGCCGGGACGGTCGCCGGGCTGGTGCTCGTCTACCTCGTGCCCCCGGCCGCCCTCCTGGCGGGCCTCGCGACCGGGCGCCCCGCCGTCGCGTGGGCCGGCGGCCTGGCCTGGCTGCTGATGTCCGGCACGTACGCGCCCATGCTGCGCTACTACCGGCTGCCGGTCGCGCTCGCGCCGCTGCTTCCGTTCACGGCGCTGCTGTACCTCCTGATGACCGTCGACTCGGCCGTCCAGCACTACCGGGGCCGGGGCGCGGCCTGGAAGGGCCGTACCTATGCCCGTCCGAGCGGCGCCTGAAACGGCGAACTGCTGCCCGAAACAAGGTCATCCGAGGTCACGGCGTTGTGACGCTCCGTCAACACCAAATCGGTGCACCACACAACCGGTGAGCACGAGTCGGGCCAAGGTGGGGTGGAAGTGGCGAATCGTGCACGTGAACGTCAAGTGAAAGCTGTGGCCCTGACCTGCGAATATGCAGGTCAGGGCGGTGTTGACGGAACCTCGCTATGGACCCGGTGAAGTCGTGGGCTTAACTTAGGTCCCATGACCTCCCCCCGCTCCACTTATGGCGGCGGTTACTACTCCGCGCCCTCCTTCCCGGACACCCCCATCTACGACTCCCTCGTCGCCGAACGCGGCACTCCGCAGATCGCCCCGATCCGCGTCCCGGCCGCCTACGACTCCCCGAGCGCCGGATATTCGAGCGGTGGGTACCTGCCGGCCCTCGCCTCGGCGCTGCCCGCGCTGCCGCCGGCGATGCCGCAGCAGCAACAGGCCCCGGCGTACGGGTACCCGTACCAGCAGCAGGCCGCTCCGCAGCCGATGCCGCTCCAGCACGCCCCCGCGCCGTACATCCCGCAGCAGCCGCTCGCCGCCCGCGGGGGATACGTACCGCAGCCCCAGCCGCAGCAGCCCCGCCCGGTCGCGACGGCCACCGGGTACGAGGCCATGCGCCCGGCCGCACCGCGTCCGATGGCGGTGCCCGCGCCGGTGCAGGGCGCCTCGTACGAGGACCCGTACGGCCGCCCCTACCAGGGGCGTGGTTACTGACGGGCCGACCCACGCGCGGCGCGCCGGAGCGGGCTGGCAGGATGCTCCCATGTCGAACTTGCGCGTGCAGTCCCTCCACGTCCATCCCGTCAAATCGGTAGCGGGGACCGCTCCCGACGAGGTGGCCGTGGAGCCCTGGGGGCTGTCCGGGGACCGGCGGTGGGCGCTCGTCGACGCCGAGGGCGCGGTCATGACCCAGCGCCGCCACGCACGGCTCGCCCTGGCGGCGGCCCGTCCGCTGGACGGCGGCCGGATCGCGGTGTCGGCGCCGGGCATGGCGGAGCTGGTGGTGGAGGTGCCCGAACCGGGTCCGCTGGAGCCGGTCACCCTGTTCGGGAAGAAGGTGGAGACCGTCGTCGCGGCGAGCGCCGCGGCCGACTGGTTCAGCGCGTACCTCGGGGTGGAGGCGCGACTGGTGCACCTGGACGATCCGGCCGTACGCCGTCCCGTGGATCCGGACTACGCCCTGCCGGGCGAGACGGTGAGCCTGGCCGACGGCTATCCGGTGCTGCTGAGCACCCTCGCCTCTCTGGACGCGCTCAACTCGCTGATCGCGCGGGGGGACCACCCCGAGGAGGGGCCCCTGCCCATGAACCGGTTCCGCCCCAACGTGGTGGTCTCCGGGGCCGAGGCGTGGGCCGAGGACGGCTGGCGGCGCATAGCGATCGGTGACGCCGTCTTCCGCGGGGCGCGCGAGTGCGGCCGGTGCATCGTCACCACCACCGACCAGGAGACGGCGGAGCGGGGCAAGGAGCCGCTGAAGACCCTGGCCCTGCACCGGCGGATCGGCAAGTCGCTCACGTTCGGACGCCTCTTGGTGCCGGTGCGGCTGGGCACGGTGCGCGTCGGCGACGAGGTGCACATTCTCGACTGACTGCCCGGGCCGAGGCCCGGGCAGGCGGGCAGCCCTCCGGAATGACACCTTCGGGGGGCTACACGTCCAGGTTGGAACCAACCGGCACGACCAAGCCGTTGGATCAGTCAGGACGGGTGGACAGGCGGAGACTGGCCGAGGCAGGGGGAGCCGGACTGTGCGGACAGCAATGGGTTTGTGGCGTTGGCGGCGCAATCCGCTGCGCCGGCCGACCGATCTCTTCGAGGCGTGGGTGGCGTTCGCCGCGCTGGTGTGTGTGGTGGTGGTGGCCCCGACCGTGGGGTGGATCGCCGGGCTGCGGGTGGACGGCACGCTTCAGCGGGCCGCGCAGGCGCAGCGGCAGGAGCGGCATCTGGTTCCGGCCGTGGTGGTGCGGCCGGCGCCGGAGTCGGCCGCGGACGTGTCCGCCGACGCCTCGGCGCAGCGCACGGCCCCGCAGCGTACGCAGATCGTGGCCGTGTGGACCGCGCCCGACGGCACGAGCCACGAGGGCACGGTGCCGGCGGCGGAGGAACCGCCGCACCCCGGCGACCGGTTCCGGATATGGACCGACACCCAGGGCCGGGTGGTGGGGCAGCCGCTGGACCCCTCCGCCGCCGTCTTACACGCGGGGATCGCGGGCCTGGCCGCCGCGATCGGTGTGGCCGCGCTGGTCGAGACGGTCCGGCGGCTGGTCGTACGACGGCTCATGCACAGGCGGTACATACGTCTGGACCGGGCGTGGGCGGCCGCAGGCCCCGACTGGGGCCGGGCGGGCGCGGGCAGTTGACCTGGCACCCCGCGGGCTCCGCGCGCGCTACGGTGGGGCCGCCGGACCGGTCACTCCCGCGGCACCCGTGGCTTCATCGGCTCAGGGCTTCGGGGGCTCAGGTCTTCGGCGGCTGAGGTCTTCGGCGGCCGGCGGTCGCATCGGCAGCGCGAGCACGAGAGTGGGGGCACGACAGCACCATGGTTCAGGGCACGGTCCAGGTGACGCACAGCGGCTCGTCGCGGTGGCGGCGCCGCTCCGGTGACTATCCGACGCTGACCGCCGCGCTCGCCGTGGCGGGCGACGGAGACGTGCTGTCCATCGCCCCCGGCACCTACCGGGAGAATCTGGTGCTGCACCACGCCGTCACCCTGCGCGGGCCGGAGGGCGGCCTGGGATCGGTGCGGATCGCTCCGCTCGACGGCATCGCGCTGACCGTGCGCGCCTCGGCCGTGGTCCAGGACCTGTATCTGGAGGGCCAGGACCGGGCGGCGCCCGCGCTGCTGGTGGAGGACGGCTCCCCCGAGCTGACCGACCTGCGGGTGAGCACCCGCTCGGCGGCCGGCATCGAGGTCCGCGGCTCCGGGGCCCGGCCGCTCGTGCGTCGGTGCACCGTGGAGAATCCGACGGGCGTGGGCATCGCCGTACTGGACGGGGGCGGCGGGGTGTTCGAGGAGTGCGAGGTCGTCGCCGCCGGGCAGACCGGCGTCTCGGTGCGCGGCGGCGCCCGCCCCCGGCTGGAGCGCTGCCGGATCCACCACGCGACGGGTGCGGGCATCGGGGTCACCGGTGAGGGTTCGGGACTGGAGGCCCTCGGCTGCGAGGTGTACGAGGTCCAGGGCACCGGGGTCCAGATCGCCGCCCGCGCCGCGGCCCGGCTCACCGACTGCGCCGTGCACCGCACGTCCGCCGACGGGGTCACCCTCGACACCGACGCCGTGCTCACCCTGGCCGGGTGCGACATCCACGACATCCCGGAGAACGCGATCGACCTGCGGTCCCGTTCGGTGCTCACCCTCAGCCGCACCACGGTGCGCCGGTTCGGCCGCAACGGCCTGTCCGTGTGGGATCCGGGCACCCGGGTCGACGCCGAGTCCTGCGAGATCCACGACAGTACGGGCGACTATCCGGCGGTGTGGATCAGTGACGGGGCCACCGCCTCCCTGGACTCCTGCCGGGTGCACGACGTCCCGGACGCCCTGTTCGTGCTGGACCGGGGATCGCGGGTCGACGTGGTCGACAGCGATCTGTCCCAGGTGCGCAACACCGCCGTCTCGGTGAGCGACGGCGCCACCGCGCAGCTCGACGACTGCCGGATCCGCGAGGCGGCCACCGGCGCCTGGTTCCGCGACCACGGCAGCGGCGGCACCCTGGCGAACTGCACCATCGACGCCGTCCAGACCGGCGTGATCGTCACCAAGGGAGCCGACCCGTCCCTGGAGCGGTGCACGGTCACCTCCCCCGCAGAGGCCGGTTTCTACGTGTCGGCGGGCGGCCGCGGCACCTTCACGGCCTGCCGGGTGACGGGCAGTTCCGGTTTCGGCTTCCACGTGATGGACGGCTGCCGCACCACCCTGACGCGCTGCCACACCGAGCGCTGCGCCCGCGGCGGGTACGAGTTCCCGGAGGACGGGCCGGTCGCCGAGGAGTGCACCAGCGACGAGTCCGGCCCGCGCCTGGCGGCCCAGTCGGCCCCGGGCGGCGCGGGCACGGGAGCACAGGCCGGGATCCGTACGGCCACCGCCGCCCAGAGCGCCGTCGCGGCGGCCCCCGTTCGCGTACCGCGGCCCGCGGACCGGTCCGAGGACGGCCCGCCGGCGCCCGTGCGCGATTCCGGCGAGATGCTGGCGCAGCTCGACGCGCTGGTCGGACTGGAGAGCGTCAAGCGCGAGGTGCGGGCCCTGACCGACATGATCGAGGTGGGCCGGCGCCGGCAGCAGGCCGGCCTCAAGGCGGCCTCCGTGCGCCGGCACCTGGTGTTCACCGGCTCCCCCGGCACGGGCAAGACCACGGTCGCCCGGCTGTACGGGGAGATCCTCGCGTCCCTCGGGGTGCTGGAGCGCGGGCACCTGGTCGAGGTGTCCCGGGTGGACCTGGTCGGGGAGCACATCGGCTCCACGGCGATCCGTACGCAGGAGGCCTTCGAACGGGCGCGCGGCGGGGTGCTGTTCATCGACGAGGCGTATGCGCTGGCCCCGGAGGACTCGGGCCGGGACTTCGGGCGCGAGGCGATCGACACGCTGGTGAAGCTGATGGAGGACCACCGGGACGCGGTGGTGGTGATCGTCGCCGGGTACACGGCCGAGATGGACCGCTTCCTGACCGTCAATCCGGGTGTGGCCTCCCGGTTCTCACGGACCATCACCTTCGGCGACTACGGGCCGGAGGAACTGCTGCGGATCGTGGAGCAGCAGGCGGAGGAGCACGAGTACCGGCTCGGGGAGGGCACGCCGCAGGCGCTGCTGACGTACTTCACCGAGCTGCCCAAGGGGCCCGCCTTCGGCAACGGCCGCACCGCGCGCCAGACCTTCGAGTCGATGGTGGAGCGGCACGCGGGGCGGGTGGCCCAGCTGTCGGAGCCGAGTACGGACGAGCTCACCCTGCTGTTCCCGGCGGATCTGCCGGCGCTGCCCGCCCCGTGCTGACCGTGTCCACCGGGCTGACCGCCTGGCCGGGTACGCCCGCGGTTCCCGCGGGGCGCGGCACCCGGGCCGGGGCGGGCGTGGCCAACCGGGCGAGCAGGGCGTCGCGTTCCGCGGCGAAGGCCGGATCGGCCTGGTAGTCGCCGTGGCCGAGGATCGGCGCGGGCAGCGGGTGGCGGGCGCTGCGCCCGTAGGCGATCGGGTCGGGGAGCGGGCCGCGGTCCACGCCCGCCGCCGCGCCGGGCAGCGCCGGCCCGCCGATGGGGTCGGTGGCCCGCCACAGGTTGCGCCAGCAGTCGAGCTCGCCGTGCAGGGCGGTGAGCGGCCCGGGGCCGAAGTAGGCGGGGAACCAGCGGCCGTAGAGGCGGCCGAGCGGGGAGCCGTAGGTGAGCAGGGCGACCCGCCCGCGGACCGGCGGCGGCAGCTGCCAGACGGCCGCGGCGGCGAGCACGCTGCCCTGGGAGTGCCCGGAGATCACCAGGCGGCCGCCCGTGCGGCCGGTCCAGCCTGCCATCCGCCAGGTCAGGTCGGGGACGGCGCGCTCGGCGTAGCAGGGCGGCGCGAAGGGGTGGGCGGCGCGCGGCCAGAACGTGCCGACGTCCCACAGGATGCCGATGGTCCGCCGGGCGGCCGGGTCCCGGTAGGCGCGCCGGCCCCAGGTGACGAAGACGGCGACCCCCAGCCCTATGAGCCAGGACCCGGCGTCCTCGGCGGCGCGGGCGGCGCCCTCCAGCAGCGGCAGGGTGCCGCGGGCCGCCTCCCCGGGGACCTCCCCGGTGAGCCAGGCTCCGGCGAGCGCGCCCGCGCCGAGCAGCAGGGTGATCCCGGAGACGGCCGCCACGAACCAGGGCGCGGAGTCGGTGAGCGCGGCCGCGGTCCGCGCCCCGGCGATGCGGCGGCTGCGTGCCAGGTCGGGGGTCTCCCCCGGGTACTCCGCGGCCACGGACGCGGCGAGACGGCGCCGGTCGCGCGCTCCGCGCACCGCGAACCAGGCGGCGAGCAGGGCCAGTACGAGGAGCAGCGGGGGCAGTACGGCGGCCTGCCAGGACAGCAGTACGGGCGGCCCGGGCAACGGGGCGCCGGCCATGCCCGGGGTGGCCCCGCCGTCCAGCCAGTCGGCGACGCGCTGGGCCAGCCCGCCGGACATCACCCCGCCGAGGGCGCAGCCCAGCATGGCGACGGCGGGCCCACCGAGGCCGTACAGGGCGGCCGAGGGGTCGGGGGCCCTGCGGTACAGGGACGAGGCGACGACGGCGAGGGCGAGGACGCACACGCCCTGGCCGAGCATGAGCACGCCGAAGGCGAAGTCCCCGGGCAGGCGCCCGTCGGAGGTCCACGCGGGGCGTGACCAGCAGGCGTAAAGGAGCACGGCGGCGAGCAGGGCCACGGCGGCGCCGGGCAGCAGGCTGACGGCGGCCCGGTCGAGCCGGTGGTCGGGCCGGGCCTCGGTGCGGCCGCGCCGGCAGACGACCCAGGCCACGCTCAGCGCCCCGGCGGCGAGCAGGACGTGCACGGCCCAGCCGAGGGCTTCCAGGACGGGGGCTCCTGCGCGGCGGTCCTGGCGCAGGGTGGGCACGGCGACGGCCACGGCGACCGTGAACAGCCCGGCGGCGGTGTGGGCGGCGCGGAGCCGGGCCACGAGCCGGCGTCCGTACCAGAACCCGGGTCGGCCGAGTGCGGGCGCGGTGTCCGAGGCGGTGTCCGGGTCGGGGGCGCCCGCGGGCGGCGGCTGGGACTCGTAGGCGCTCCACGTCCGGTTCGACAGGAACCAGAGCAGCCCGGTCAGGCCGGCGGGGACCAGCGCCGCCAGGGCCAGGCGGCGCCCCGGCTGGGCCCACCAGCCGGCGCCGGGCGCGAGGAAGCCGAGCCAGGAGCGGGAGCGGGTGCAGGGGGCGTTGCCCGCGCACTGCCAGGCGACGAGGTCGAGCGCGACCTCGCAGGCGGCCGCGATCAGCAGCACGGTCAGGCTGAGGGCGAGGACCCGTACGAGGACGCCGTACGCGCGCACCGCACGCGGGGCGGGCCGGGCGGCGAAGGTGGCCGGCCGGGCCCAGTGCGCGAGGTTGGCCACCATGAAGGGCAGGAGCAGCAGCCACAGGGCGCGGGCGCCGTTGCCTGAGGTGAGGCGCGACCAGCAGTAGGCCTCGGGGACGGGCCGCCCGGCGTACCGCTCGGGGTGGGCTTCGGCGTCGGCGTCGTCGGTGCGGCGGAAGACGGCCGCGGTGGAGTCTCCGGTGACGCGCACGGTGCGCGGGTCTCCGAGCAGTTCGGCGGGGGAGGCGCCGGCGACTCCGTGGACGAGGAGTTCGAGGGCCAGGGGCGGCGGCTGCGGCGGCTGCTGCTGCGGCGCGGGGGTGTCCGGCACGGCGGCTCCGTTCTGGGGACTGCGGTCTCGCGGAGCTCCCGTCTCGGGGTCTGCGTTCTCGCGGAACTCCGACCGCGGGGCTCTGCGATCTCGCGGAACTCCGGTCCGGGGGCTCCGCGTTCTCGCGGAACTCCGACCGCGGGAACTCCGGGACTCCAGCATCCCGCCCGGCGGGGCGCCTGCCCAGCGTCGTGTCCGGATCGGTCCCCGGTCCGTACGGACTTCTGCCGAAGGTGCGGCTATGGTGTCGCGCGCACGTTCGGAATCCGGCCTTCGGGGCGGGTTGTCGGAACGCGCTTTCGATCGCCCGGACTTCTTCCTTCTTCGACCAGGGGGTACCGCCATGGTTCGCCGACTCCGGCCGGTGGGGCTGGACTTCATCGAGGTCGCGCCGGTCCGGCTGGTCTTCGCCGCCGAGACCGCGGCGCCGCCCGAGGCCGTGTACCGGGCCCTGGCCGATGAAGTCGCGGGATGGACGCAGTGGTTCAGGGCGGTCACCGTGGCCCGCCCCACGCAGGGCGGCGCGGGCCGGGAGGTCAAGCTGCTGGGCGGGGTGCGCTTCCAGGAGACGATCATGGCGGCGGATCCCGGTCGGCGTTACGCGTACCGGGTCGACACGACCAACGCCCCCGCCGTCCACGCCCTGCTGGAGGAGTGGCTGCTGGCCCCGCAGGGGGCGGGCACGCGGGTCCGCTGGACCTTCGCGGCCGACGGCCCCGCCCCCTTCCGCCTCGGCCTCTCCCTCGCCCGCCCGGCCCTGGGCCGGTCGTTCCGCCAGGCGGTGCGCACGCTGGATGCGCGGCTGGGGACCCGGCGCACGGCCGGGCCGTAACCGTGGCGGCGGTCAGGCCGTCGCCGTGGCCCTGGCGGCGGTCACGCCGTGGGCTCTCGCCAGATCCCGGTCGTCAGCAGGGTGTCGAGGGTCTTCGCGTAGGGGGCGATGTCGAGCCGCTGCGCCGCCAGCCACTCGTCGGAGTAGTACTTGTCCAGGTAGCGGTCGCCCGGGTCGCACAGCAGGGTGACGACACTGCCCGTGCGGCCCTCCGCCACCATCTCCGAGATGATCTTCAGGGCGCTCCACAGGCCCGTGCCGGTGGAGCCGCCCGCCTTGCGCCCTATCGCCGTCTCCAGAGCGCGGCAGGCGGCGACGCTCGCCGCGTCGGGGACCCGCATCATCCGGTCGATGGCTCCGGGCACGAAGCTCGGCTCCATCCGCGGCCGGCCGATGCCCTCGATGCGTGAGCCGCAGTCGCTGCTCGCGTGCGGGTCGCCCTGGGTCCAGCCGTCGAAGAAACAGGAGTTCTCCGGGTCCGGGACGCAGATGCGGGTGTCGTGCTGCATGTAGTGGACGTAGCGCGCGATGGTGGCCGATGTGCCGCCGGTGCCGGCGGTCGCGACGATCCAGGCGGGCTCGGGGAAACGTTCCAGCCGCAGCTGCTGGTACATCGATTCCGCGATGTTGTTGTTGCCGCGCCAGTCGGTGGCCCGCTCCGCGTACGTGAACTGGTCCATGTAGTGCCCGCCCGTGCGGGCGGCGAGGGCGGCCGACTCCTCGTACATCTTCATCGGGTCGTCCACGAAGTGGCACTCACCGCCGTGGAATTCGATGAGGCGGCACTTCTCCGGGCTGGTCGTGCGCGGCATGACCGCGATGAAGGGGACCCCGATCAGCTTCGCGAAGTACGCCTCGGAGACGGCGGTCGAGCCGGAGGACGCCTCGATGACCGGGCGGCCGGGGCGGACCCAGCCGTTGCAGAGCGCGTACAGGAACAGCGAGCGCGCGAGGCGGTGCTTGAGGGAGCCCGTCGGGTGCGTGGACTCGTCCTTGAGGTAGAGGTCGATGCCCCACGCCTCCGGGAGCGGGAAGCGCAGCAGGTGGGTGTCGGCGGAGCGGTTGGCGTCCGCCTGGACCTTGCGGACGGCTTCCTTCAGCCAGGCGCGGTAGTCCGCGTCGCTGCGGTCGACGTCGAGGGTCGTGACCGTGGTGGCACCGGTGGCCGTCGTGGTGCCGCTGGTACCGGAAATGCCGGTGGTGCCGGTGGTGCTCATGCGCCGCGCTCCTTCGTGGGTGTATCTCGCCCCCTGCTTTCGCAATGTACCTCCGCCACCTGCACAAACAGTCACTTTGGGTATCCATGCGGATCGCTTTCGATCGCGTTCGGTTGCACTACGGCGCACCGTGGGTGACCCTGGTGGAGGATTACCGAGGGTGCAGCACCCGTAACACTCATGTCGGGGAGTCGCAGCCGTGATCAGTCATTCCCGCAGGCACTGCGTCGTCGAACTGCAGGCCTTGCCGTCGCGGATCGGCCAAATCCGCCGGATCGTCTCCGCCCAGCTGCGCCATTGGCAGCTCGATCCGCTCATCGACCGGGCTGCGCTCGGCGTGACGGAACTGCTCAGCAACGTCCACCGCCACGCCCAGCCGGACAAGACCTGCACCGTCGAGATCGAACTGCGGCTCGGGCGTCTGACGGTCTCCGTCATCGACAGCGATCCGCGGCTTCCGGTGCTGCACGAGACCGCGGCGGGCCTGATGGAGACCTGCGGACGCGGGCTCGCCCTCGTGGAGGCCGTCAGTGAGGCCTGGGGCGCGCGGCCGCAGGCCGACGGGCCGGGCAAGGTCGTGTGGTTCACGCTCTCCACGGCCCCCGCCCCGGCGGCCCCGCTGCGTCCGGTACGGATCGCGGCCAAGCCCGTACGGGAGCCCGCGCGAGCGGTGGTCGTCGCCGTGGACCCGGGCTCCGCCGCGCCGGCCCTGCCGGTGGCCTCCCGGGTCGCCGCCAGCCCCGGGTGACCCCAGCGCGGGCCCCGGGCCGGGAGCGAGCGGGCCCCTGGCCGGTCAGTGCCCTCGGATCGGCCCGCGGCCGGGCAGCGCCCTCGGGTCGCGTCAGACCTGGGCCAAGGCCGCGAGCGGGTCGTCCAGGACCGGCTGCCAGGCCAGCTCCGCGGCGCCCACCAGGCTGTTGTGGTCCAGGGTGCACGGCAGGATCGGCACGCCGCCGCTGCGGCCCCACAGGCTGCGGTCCGCGACCACCGCGCGCAGGCGTTCGGGGTCGGCGTGCAGCAGTTCCCGGTGCAGGCCGCCCAGGATGATCCGGTCCGGGTTCAGGATGTTCACCAGGCCCGCGAGGCCCAGCCCGAGGCGGTCGATCAGCTCCTGCGTGGCCGCCCGTACCGCCGGCTCCGCGGGCTCGTCGTGCAGCAGGTCGCGGGCCTGCTGGAGCAGCGATACCTCCGGGCCGGGGGTGCGTCCCGCCGCGGTGAGGAAGGCCAGCGGGTCCGCCTCCACGTCCAGGCAGCCGCGGCCGCCGCAGTGGCAGGCCCGCCCCTCGGGGTTCACGGTGAGGTGACCGACCTCCAGGGCCAGGCCCGAACTCCCGCTGTGCAGGCGGCCGTCCAGTACCAGCGCCCCGCCCACCCCGCGGTGCCCGGTGGCCACGCACAGGAGGTGCTGGGCGCTGCGCCCCGCGCCGTGCCGGTGCTCGGCCAGGGCCGCGAGGTTGACGTCGTTCCCGGTCAGGGCCGGGCCGTCGATCCCGGCGGCCTTCACGCACTGCGCGAAGATGGCCCGTACGGGAGAGCCGGCCGGCCAGGCCAGGTGCAGGGGGTTCAGCGCCGTACCGTCCGGCTCCGCCACCGCCGACGGCACCGCGAGCCCCGCTCCGACGCAGCGCCGGCCGCTCTCGGCGAGCAGCCGCGCGCCCGCCTCCACCACCGCGCCGAGCACCTGCGCCGGGTCGGCGGAGACGGTGACCTTGCCGGGGGCGGTGGCCACGATCCGGCCGCCGAGACCCACGAGGGCGGCCCGGAAACCGTCCGAGTGCACCTGTGCGGCGAGCGCGACGGGGCCGTTCTCGTCCACCGAGAGGCGGTGCGAGGGGCGGCCCTGGGTGCCGCCCGCGCCGCCGGGGCGCGAGTCGACGCGGATCAGCCCGAGCGCCTCCAGCTCGGCGGCGACGGCTCCGGCGGTGGCGCGGGTGACGCCGAGCTCCGCCGTCAGGACGGCGCGGGTCGGGGCCCGGCCGGTGTGGACGAGCTCCAGCGCCGGCCCCAGCGCGCCGCGGCCCCGTTCCAGTTTCGTCCGTGTGGCCGTCATGGACGCGGAGGGCGTGGTCACATCCCCCACCCGCGGCGGGACCCCGTTGCCGTTCATGGCATCGATCCTCGCATGATCGGAGGGGGCCGGGCGCCGTCCCTCAGTCCAGGCCGCCGACCCGGAGTGTGATGTTCAGCCTGCCGGTCAGGCCGAGGGCCTCCGGGCCCGTGCCCGGCAGGATCTTCGGGACTCCGTGATAGGCCGACCGGCTGGGACCGCCGAAGACGAAGAGATCGCCGCTGCGCAGCTCGACGTCCCGGTACGGGCGCCCGCGCGAGGCGGTGTTCCCGAAGCGGAAGACGCAGGTGTCGCCGAGGCTGAGGGAGACCACCGGCGCCGGGGACTTCTCCTCCGCGTCGCGGTGCATGCCCATGCGGGAGTCGCCGCCGTAGAAGTTGATCAGGGCGATGTCGTACGCCACCGCGGGCTCCGGCGGCGTTCCGTACGCGGCGGCCACCGCCTCCCGCCCGAGCTCGGCGAGCCAGGCGGGCATCGGCTTGACCGGCGCCCCGTCCCCGTCGACGGCGGTGCGGGCGTATCCGTACGGGTACCAGTGCAGCCCGAGGCACACCTGCCGGGCGGACATCTCCCCGCCCCCTGGGGTGCGTACGGTGCGCAGGCCGGCCGGCGGGCGGGCCCACGCGCGGCAGGCCGCCAGCAGCTCGGCCTGCCGCCCGGGCCCGAGCCAGTCGGGCACGTGGACGGCGCCGGGGGCGATCACGGTCCGCTCGCGGGGGAAGAGCTCCGCGAGCGGCTCCGGGTGCTCGGGGTGGTTCACCCTTCCATGGTGGCCCGGGCGGGCGGGATCCGGAGCGGCGGGGGGCTGCGGGGGCCTTCGTGGACCTGCGGGGGCCTGCCCGGCAGCCTTCGAAAACGGGGCCCTCCCGTCCGCCGGGTGCGTGGCAGACTGCGGGACATGGAGATCACCGATTACGTCAAGTCCCTTGCCCGGGACGGCGAACTGCTCGCCGATCTGGCCGAACGGGCCGGTACGGACGCCCTGGTACCCACGTGTCCGGGATGGCACGTCACCGATCTGCTGCGGCACACCGGGTCGGTGCACCGCTGGGCGGCCGGCTACGTCCGGGAGGCCGGGCGGGAGCGCGTGGAGTTCCCGGCCGCGCCGGAACTGGCCGGCGCCGAGCTGATCGGCTGGTTCCGCGAGGGCCACGCGGCGCTGGTCCGCACGCTGGCCGAGGCCCCGGCCGACGTGGAGTGCTGGACCTTCCTTCCGACGGCCCCGCCGTCGCCGCTGGCGTTCTGGGCGCGGCGCCAGGCCCATGAGACCGCCGTGCACCGCATGGACGCGGAGGCGGCGCTCGGTGTGCCGTACGCGCCGGTGACGCCGGAGTTCGCGCAGGACGGGGTGGACGAGCTGCTGACCGGCTTCCACGCCCGGCCGCGCAGCCGGGTGCGCACGCCGGAGCCCCGGGTGCTCAGGGTGCGGGCCGCCGACACGCGGGCGACGTGGACCGTGCGCCTCTCGCCGGAGCCGCCCCGGACGGTACGGGGCGATACGGGCGAGGCCGCCGACTGCGAGCTGACGGGCGAGGCGGCGTGGCTGTACGCGGCCCTGTGGAACCGGCTCCCGCTGACGGGCCCCGGTGTGACGGGCGACGGGTCGCTGGCCGCGCTGTGGAGCGAGACGGCCGGAATCTGACGGCGGGGGCGCGGGCCGGGGGGCGGGGGTGAGGGCGGCCCCGGCTCCGGGGTCGTCACCCGAGGGTGGCGGCGTACCCGGTCTCGGCGCGGTACTCCCATGTCGGCGCCGCGTTCCAGGGGTTGGGCATGCCGACGCTCGTGGCGTACGCGTAGCCCGCGCCGCGGTCGAAGGCGGTGCGCAGGGTGACGCGCATCGCCGCCTCGTCCGGGACCTCGTGGACCAGGTGCCAGAACGCCGTGCCGCTCGGGTCGAGCTCGGCGCCGGCGCGGTAGCCGGAGAGCGGGTCGAAGACGTTGCCGCCGAGCCAGCCGCCGCCCGTGTACGCGGCGTAGGTGTCCTCGTACGTGACGAAGACGTCCGCGGTCCGGCGGCCCGGCTCCAGGTAGCAGTCGGCTATGGCGGTGCCCGGATTGTTGACGACGAGGCCGGGGCGGCCGGGGGCGGCGGCCTCCATGGCGTCCTGAACGTAGCGGCGCAGCTCGGCGTAGTGGTCGCGGGTGGCGTTGGCGGGGCCGCAGTCGCGGCTGACGACGTCGAAGAAGATGCCGTCGACGTGGAGGCGGCCGTCGGGGGTCTTGAGGTAGTTGTCGACGGAGGCCTTGACGGCGGCGAGGTCGCGGTTGCCGTGGTCGGTGTGGACGTAGCCGAGCACTTTGGTCTTCTCGCCGGTGGCGGTGGTGCGGCCGCGCAGTGCGTCGGCGCGGGAGCGCCAGGGCGCGTCGAAGGGGGAGTCGCCGTTGCCCGGGTTCAGGACGACCACGGAGGGGGCGGGGGCGGTGGCGGTCAGGCCGCTCAGCGCGCGGTCGTTCGCCCACACGTAGGCGGGGACGCCGATCTCCAGGCCCCGTACGCCCGGCGCCCGGGGTGCCGGGGGCGGTCCGGCGTGCTCGGGGGCGGGTGCGACGGGCGGCGCGTCGCGCGCCGACGCGGTGACGGCCGGCGCCGGCGCGGCGAGTAAGAAGACGGCCAGGGATGCGTACAGGGCCTTCACGGCGCGGGGCATGAACGTTTCCTCCGGCGGCGGCACAGGGGGGACCCGAGGAACACTAGACGGGCGGCCCTTCGTTCAAGCCTGAACCGCCCGCATTGGTGCGAGGAACAGAAGAGCGAACCATCGCCTCATCATGTGAACGGCCGCGGCGGAGCCGGCCCCCGCCGCGGCCCGGACCGCCGGGTCCGCCCCCCGTCCTGCCCTCATACGGTGGGCAGTCCGACCCCGTGGGCCAACTGGCCGGCGGCGTGCGCGAAGAAGCCGGCCCGGTCCTCGACGACCCGGTTGAACTGGCCGAACAGCTCGAAGGACACGAGCCCGACGAGCTGCGCCCAGGCGGCGACCAGCGCGGCGGTGACCTGCGGGGGCAGACCCTCGGCGAACTCCGCGGTCATCCGGTCGGCCTCGGGGCGCAGGGTGGACGGGAGGGGCGGCAGGGCGAGACCGCGGCCCTGGTGGGCGGCGCGCAGGATGCCGATGAGGACGTTGGCGACCCTGGACGCGGGGCCGACGGTGTCCATGGGCGCGCTGTAACCGGGCACCGGGGAGCCGTAGATGAGGGCGTATTCGTGCGGGTGCTCCAGCGCCCAGGCGCGCACGGCCTCGCAGACCGCGATCCAGCGGGCGTGGGGGACGGTTTCGGAGCCGATGGCCCGGGCGTCGGCCGCCTCGGCGGCCGCGCCGAGGCTGTCGTACGCGTCGATGATGAGCGCGGTGAGCAGCTCGTCGCGGCTGGGGAAGTAGCGGTAGAGGGCGGAGGAGACCATGCCCAGCTCGCGGGCGACGGCGCGCAGGGAGAGTTTGGCGGCGCCCTCGGCCGCGAGTCTGCGGCGCGCCTCGTCCTTGATGGCGGCGGTGACCTCGATACGGGCCCGTTCCCTTGCGCCTTGCACGGTGCTCATGCGGTCAGTGTGCCATGCACGTGGAGCACTGCCCAGGAAACGGATCGCCGATCTGTTGCGAGAGCACTGCTCTTGTTTTGGAGCAGCGTTCCGTGCACACTGTTCTCAAGCGAGAGCAGTGCTCTCCCCCATGCGGAATGAGCCCCGGAGGCCCCCATGAACGCGCCCACCCCGTACTACGTCCAGGCCGGCCCGTTCGCCACCCGCTTCAACGCACTCCTGGGCAAGCTGGCCCGCTTCGGCATCAGCCTGGCCGGCAGCGCCGAGCTGTCGGTCCGCGGCCGCAAGTCCGGCCAGATGCAGCGGATCCCGGTCAACCCGCACACGCACGAGGGCGCCCAGTACCTGGTCTCGGCCCGCGGCCACTCCCAGTGGGTGCGCAACATGCGGGTCGCGAACGGGGGCGAGCTGCGAGTGGGGCGCAAGGTGCGCACCTTCACCGCCATCGAGTTGACCGACCCGGCCCTGCACGCCGCCGTCCTGCGCACCTACCTGGGGCGGTGGGGCTGGGAGGTCAACCAGTTCTTCCAGGGGGTCGACGCCAAGTCGTCCGACGCGGAGCTCCAGGCGGCGGCCGCCGACCACCCGGTCTTCCTGATCACGGTGTCGCACTGACCTGACGCACGCCTGACCGCGGCCTCGTTCTCACGGGGCGGGGGTCAGCTGCGCGGCCGGTCCTGTCGGGACCTGCCGCGCACCCGTCCCCCGCTCACCACTCCCCTATCCCTGGCTGCTTCCCTGTCCGCCACCGCGGGCCGCCTGCCGGGCGTCCAGGGCGTGCAGCGCCTTGCGGGCCAGCGGGGAGGTGCGGACCAGGTCGGCCAGGGTCGTCGCGCCGCGCGTGATGCGGGCGAAGGCCCGCCACGCCGGACGGAGCCCGGTGATCGCCGCGTGCAACAGGCCCGGCTTGGCCTCGAAGAGGGTCAGCATCCGCCGGCCGACCCCCATCTCCACACCCAGTCCCGCCTTCACCGCGAAGGCGTAGTTCAGGGCCTGGCGGCGCGCGTCCACGGCGTCCTGAGCCTCGGAGATCTTCACCGCCCACTCCCCCGCGAGCCGCCCCGAGCGCAGCGCGAACGAGATGCCCTCCCGGGTCCACGGCTCCAGCAGCCCGGCCGCGTCGCCCGCCACCAGGACCCGGCCCCGCGAGAGCGGGGACTCGGGCTTGCGGCAGCGGGTCAGGTGCCCGGAGGAGACGGCCGGTTCGAAGCCGGCGAGACCGAGCCGGGCGATGAAGTCGTCCAGGTAGCGCTTGGTCGCGGCGCCTTCGCCCTTGGCCGAGATGACGCCGACGGTGAGGATGTCGCCCTTGGGGAAGACCCATCCGTAACTGCCGGGCAGCGGGCCCCAGTCGATCAGCACCCGCCCCTTCCAGTCCTCCGCGACCGTCTCGGGCACGGGGATCTCCGCTTCCAGACCGAGGTCCACCTGGTCCATCTCGACCCCGACGTGCGCGCCGATCCGGCTCGCGCTGCCGTCCGCGCCGACCACCGCGCGGGCCAGGACGGTCTCCCCGTCGGCGAGCACCACGGCGACCGTGCGCCGGTCGGGCACGGCCGCCCCGTGCTGCTCGACGCGGGCCACGGCCGTACCCGTACGGACGGTGGCGCCGGCCTTCTCGGCCGCGGCGACCAGCCCGGCGTCGAACTCGGCGCGGTTGACGAGCCCGAACAGCATCTGCTTCGAGCGCCGGGTGCGGGTCAGTCTCCCGTTCATGGAGAAGGTGACCGCATGGATGCGGTCCTTGAGGGGCAGCACGAAGCCGGGGGGCAGCGCGTCGCGCGAGGGGCCGATGATCCCGCCACCACAGGTCTTGTACCGGGGCAGTTCGGACTTCTCCAGCAGCAGGACGCGCCGTCCGGCCGTCGCCGCCGCGTACGCGGCCGAGGCCCCGGCCGGTCCCGCGCCGACCACGACCACGTCCCACACCTCGCCGGTCTCGCCGGTCTCGCCGGCCGCCCCGTCGCCCGCGTCCTGCGCGGCCCGCCCCTCACCCACGCCCTCGCCTGCGTCCGCGTCCGCGCCTGCTGCCTTGCCTGCGCCTGCGCCCGTGGCGTCTGCACCTGCCGGGCCTACGCCTGCCGCGCCTGCGTCGTCTGCACCTGCGTCGCGTACGTCGTCGTCGCTGCTCACGATGTGTTGCCGCTCCTGATCACCCGGTTGCTCCGATGCCGGGGAAATCCTACGGCGCCACGCCGCCCCGCCCTGCTGTGCGAGGATCGGGACAGCCTTTCGTCGTACCCGGCATACGCACACCCCCGCGGATGCGGGCGGCGTACGCACCGAACAACGTCGCACCCAAAAGGAGCGTGCCCATGTCCCAGAATCCGATCGCCGAGACCATCGCCTCGCTGATGCCCCGCGCCAAGCAGGAGCTGACCGAGCTGGTGGCCTTCCAGTCGGTGGCGGACTGGGCGCAGTTCCCCAAGAGCGAGAGCGAGGCGGCCGCGAACTGGGTGCTCGACGCCCTGCGCGCCGAGGGCTTCCAGGACCTGGCGCTGCTCGACACCCCCGACGGCACCCAGTCCGTGTACGGCTTCCTGCCCGGCCCCGAGGGCGCGCCGACCGTCCTGCTCTACGCGCACTACGACGTCCAGCCGCCGCTGGACGAGGCCGCCTGGATCTCCCCGCCCTTCGAGCTGACCGAGCGCGACGGCCGCTGGTACGGGCGCGGCGCGGCCGACTGCAAGGGCGGGTTCATCATGCACCTGCTGGCGCTGCGCGCGCTGAAGGCCAACGGCGGTGTGCCGGTGAGCGTGAAGATGATCCTCGAAGGGTCGGAGGAGCAGGGCACCGGCGGCCTCCAGCAGTACGCCGAGGCCCACCCGGAGCTGCTGAGCGCCGACACCATCGTCATCGGCGACGCGGGCAACTTCCGCCTCGGCCTGCCGACGGTGACGGCCACCCTGCGCGGCATGTGCCTGCTCAAGGTCAAGATCGACACACTGGGCGGCAACCTGCACTCCGGCATGTTCGGCGGCGCCGCCCCCGACGCGCTGGCCGCGCTGATCCGGGTGCTCGACTCGCTGCGCGCCGCGGACGGTTCGACGACCGTGGACGGGCTCGCATCGGACGCCGTGTGGGAGGGCCTGCAGTACCCGGAGGCCGACTTCCGCGCCGACGCGAAGGTCCTGGACGGGGTCGAGCTGATCGGTGACGGCACGATCGCGGACCGGCTGTGGGCCCGCCCGGCCGTGACGGTGCTCGGCATCGACTGCCCGCCGGTGGTCGGGGCGACGCCGTCGGTGCACGCGAGCGCGGGCGCGCTGATCAGCCTGCGGGTGCCGCCGGGCACGGACACGACCGAGGCCGTCAAGCTGCTCCAGGCCCACCTGGAGGCCCACACGCCGTGGCAGGCGCGCCTCGAACTCGAAGTGGTGGGCCAGGGCCAGCCGTTCCAGGCGGACACCGACAGCCCGGCGTACGCGTCGATGCGCGCCGCGCTGGAGACCGCGTACCCCGGCCAGGAGATGCAGATCAGCGGCATGGGCGGTTCGATCCCGCTGTGCAACACGCTGACGTCGCTGTACCCGGAGGCGGAGATGCTGCTGATCGGGCTGAGCGAGCCTGAGGCGCAGATCCACGCGGTGAACGAGAGCGTGTCGCCGCAGGAGCTGGAGCGCCTGTCGGTGGCCGAGGCGCTCTTCCTGGTCAACTACGCGGAGTCCAAGCGCGGCTGAGCCCTTGAAGCAAGTGCAGGTGCAAGTGCAGGTACGCCCGGGGCGCGCTCGTCAGTGCGCCCTGGGCGTACTTCGCTCCGGGTGAAGTCGCCTACCGCGGGCGGCCGGTGGCGCATACGTTCGAGGTATGGATCTTGTCGAAGTACTTCCGAACCGGCTGCACATGCTCCGCTTCCCGATCGGCCAGGCCTACCTCTGGCAGGACGGCGAGGCGCTCACCCTGATCGACGCGGGGAACGTCGAGTCCGCGGCCGAGATCGAGGGGGCCGTCCGCAGTCTCGGGCTGCTGCCCGAACGGCTGGAGCGGATCGTCCTCACCCACTGCCACCGCGACCACGTCGGCGCGGCCGGTGAGCTCCGCGCCCGCTGGGGCGCGCGGGTGCTGGCGCACCGTCTGGACGCGCCCGTGATCCGCGGCGAGCGGCCCGTTCCCGAACCGGCGCTGCTGGACTGGGAGATCCCGTTGTACGCGCACGGCATGACCGTCCCCGAGGCCCCGCCGACCCCGGTCGACGGCGAGTTGGAGGACGGGGACGCGCTGGGCTTCGGGGACGGGGCGTACGTGGTGCACGCCCCGGGCCACACGGACGGCAGCATCGCCGTCCATCTGCCGCGCCACGGCGTGCTGTTCACGGGCGACTGCGTCGCCGCGGTCGGCCCGCTGATGCTGGGCGTCTTCAACGTGGACCGCGGCCGGGCGATCGACACCTTCCACCGCCTGGCCGCGCTCGCCCCTTCGGTCGCCTGCTTCGGCCACGGCGATCCCCTGACGGAGGACACGGCGGCCGCGCTGGCCGAGGCCGCGGCCCAGACCCCGCCGGCTTAGGTCAGCCGACCGGGATCCCCGCCTCCAGATACAGGGGGCGGCCGCGTTCGCGGGCGCGCAGGGCCCGGCGCAGGCGTTCGTGGCGGTGCGGCGGGAGGAGGCCGGCGGCCTCGGCCTCCGTGACGAAGCGCCAGGCCCGCAGTTCCGGGCCCGGCAGCCGGAGCCGGGCGGTGGCCTCCGGTGTGAGGCGGCCGCCGTCGAAGAGCAGGCGCAGGCCCCCGTAGCCGGGGGGCTGCGGGGGCTCCCAGTCGACCACCAACAGGCCGGGGTCGTCGTCGAGTACGAGACCGAGCTCCTCGGCGACCTCGCGCACGCCCGCGCGCGCCGGCGCCTCGCCCGCTTCGACGACCCCGCCGGGGAACTCCCAGCCCGCCTTGTACGTCGGATCCACCAGGAGCACCCGGTCCTGCTCGTCGAAGAGCAGGACCCCGGCCGCCACCGTCTCGCCCGTGGGCTCCGGGGTCTGCACGATGTCGCAGACCGCGGCCGTCTCCGAGCGGACGGCTTCGGCGATCTCCTGCGCCGTCTCCCGGGGCGTCAGGACGCCGTTGTCGATGACGTGCGCGTCTCCGGTGAGCCAGCCGAGCGCCTGCTGGTAGACGGGGATGTGGTCGTACGCCCACTGCCGCACCCGCAGGTCCACGGCTGACGGCTCCCCCGGCTCCTCCCGCGTGGCGATCCGCTCGCGAAGGATCGTTTCCTCCGGGGCCAGCAGCACGTGCCGCACCGGTATCCGGCGGGCCGCAAGTCCGCCGAAGATCTCGTCCCGGTAGTCCTGGCGCAGGAGGGTCATCGGGACGACGAGCACGCCGCCGACCTCCGCGAGCATCGCCGCCGCGGTGTCCACCACCAGACGGCGCCAACTCGGCAGGTCCTGGTAGTCGCTGACCTCCGCCAGCCGTTTGGGCGGCAGCAGGACGCGCAGCGCGTCGCCGATGAACTCGGGGTCGAACAGGGTGCTGTGCGGCAGGATTCCGGTCAGTTCGCGGGCCGTGCTGGTCTTTCCGGCGCTGAATGTGCCGTTGATCCAGACAATCACGTCTACCCCTCTCCCCATGGCTCGTCCGGAGCCCCCAGTGGCTTGCCCGCACCACCCTGCCACGGAAACCTCACTCTCGGCCGAGTGCTTATCCTCAAGGTCACAGCCCCGACCGAGACCTCCGGAGGATTCACGGCCGTGCCCCACCACCACCGCCCGTCCGAGCCCCGCTACGGCAACCGGCCGACCATGAAGGACGTGGCGGCCCAGGCGGGCGTCGGCCTGAAGACGGTGTCGCGGGTGGTCAACGGCGAACCGGGCGTCACCCCCGAGACGGAGAAACGGGTCCAGGAGGCCATCGAGGCGCTGGGCTTTCGCCGCAACGACAGCGCCCGCGTCCTGCGCAAGGGCCGTACCGCCACCGTGGGCTTGATCCTGGAGGACCTCGCCGACCCCTTCTACGGTCCGCTGAGCCGGTCGGTGGAGGAGGTGGCCCGCGCGCACGGGGCGCTGCTCATCAACGGTTCCAGCGCCGAGGACCCGGACCGCGAGCGGGAGTTGGCGCTCGCGCTGTGCGCCCGCCGGGTGGACGGCCTGATCGTGATCCCCGCCGGGGACGACCACCGCTACCTGGAGCCGGAGATCCGGGCCGGCGTGGCGACGGTGTTCGTGGACCGTCCGGCCGGGCGGATCGACGCGGACGTGGTGCTGTCGGACAATTTCGGCGGCGCCCGGACCGGCGTCGCCCATCTCATCGCGGGCGGCCACCGCCGGATCGGTTTCATCGGCGACCACCCGCGCATCCACACGGCGACGGAGCGGCTGCGCGGCTTCCGGGCGGCGATGACGGACGCGGGCCTGGCGGTGGCCGATTCCTGGGTCTCGCTCGGTTCGACGAGCCCCGGGCGGGTCACGGCGGCGGCCCGGGACATGGTCACGGGCCCGGAGCCGGTGACCGCCCTGTTCGCGGCCAACAACCGCGTGACGGTCACGGTGGTACGGGTCCTGGCCGCCCTGGACCACCCGGTGGCCCTGGTCGGCTTCGACGACTTCGAACTGGCCGACCTGCTCCGCCCGGGCGTCACGGTGGTCGCCCAGGACCCCGCGGCCCTGGGCCGGGTGGCGACGGACCGCCTCTTCCAACGCCTGGCGGGGGCCGCCGCGCCCCCGGCCCGCATCGAACTCCCGACCCGCCTCGTCCCCCGCGGCTCGGGCGAACTCCCGCCCGTCAGCCGCTGAGGCGCGCGGCACGGGCCCGGCCGGGCCTCGGGGGCGCCGCGCGTCGGGGTCAGGCGGACGCCGTCAGCGTCGCCGAGCGCCGCGGGATGGCGAAGGCGTCCAGCTCGGCGCGGGTCAGGCCGGTCAGGGCGGTGACCTCCTCCGGCCCGACCGCGCCGCAGTCGAGGCCGCGTACCAGGTAGCCGGCCAGTGCCTTGGCGGTGGCGGGCTCGTCCATCACGTCGCCCTCGATCTTGGCGACGTAGGCCTTCAGGCGCGCGGCGGCGGTCTCCAGGCCCTCGCGGTAGAAGGTGAAGACGGCCGCGTAGCGGGTCGGCAGGTGCGCCGGGTGCATGTCCCAGCCCTGGTAGTAGGCGCGGGCCAGGGCGCGGCGGGTGAGGCCGTAGTGCAGCTTCCAGCCCTCGTGGACCTTGGCGGTGGTGCCGATGGGCAGCACGTTCGTCGAGCCGTCGGAGACGCGTACGCCGGTGCCGGCGGCGGCGACCTGCATGATCGCCTTCGCGTGGTCGGCGGCGGGGTGGTCGCTGGCCTGGTAGGCGGCGGAGACGCCGACGCAGGCGCTGTAGTCGAAGGTGCCGTAGTGCAGGCCGGTGGCGCGGCCCTTGGAGGCCTCGATCATGCGGGCGACGGTGGCGGTGCCGTCGGAGGCCAGGATGGACTGGCTGGTCTCGATCTGGATCTCGAAGCCGATCCGTCCCGGGCGCAGGCCGCGGGCCGTCTCGAAGGCCTCAAGCAGCTTGACGAACGCGCTGACCTGCTCGGCGTAGGTGACCTTGGGGAGGGTCAGGACCAGCCCGTCCGGCAGGCCGCCGTGCTCCAGGAGCCCGGAGAGGAAGATGTCCGTGGTGCGGATGCCGCGGTCGCGGACGTTGGACTCCATGCACTTCATGCGGATGCCCATGTACGGGGCGTTGGTGCCGTTGGAGAACGCCTCCGAGACGAGGCGGGCGGCGCGGGCCGCGGCCTGGTCCTCCTCTTCGTCGGAGCGGACGCCGAAGCCGTCCTCGAAGTCCACGCGGAGGTCCTCGATCGGCTCGGAGGCGAGCTTGGCGCGGACGCGGTCGTAGACGGGTACGGCCAGCTCGTCGGAGATGCCGAGGACCCGGGCGAAGGTGGCGGCGTCCGGGGCGTGCTCGTCGAGCGCGGCGAGGGCCTGGTCGCCCCAGGAGCGGATGGTGTCGGCCGCGAAGACGTCACCGGGCACGTAGACGGTGTGGATGGGCTGCCGGGTGCCGGGGTCGCCCGGGTAGTGGCGCGCGAGTTCCGCGTCCACCGGCGCGAGGGAGGCGCTGATGCCCTCGCTGACCGCGCCTGCGAGGCTCGTCGCCACCTTCTCCTGCTGACCCATCGTGCACTCTCCTCTTTTCCGCTTCACGGAAGCTTAGATCCGCATAGCAGAATTTAGTCACGGGGTTCCGCTCCGTCAATGGTCCCCCCGCCGTCCTGGACAAACGACTCGGGGCCGCGCGGTGACAATCACCACACGGCCCCGGAGAAGACCAAGCTGAGAAGAGAAGCGCAGGTCAGCCCTTGCGGACCTTGATCTCCTCGGTCAGCTGCGGGACGACCGCGAAGAGGTCGCCGACCACGCCGTAGTCGACGAGGTCGAAGATCGGGGCCTCGGCGTCCTTGTTGATGGCCACGATGGTCTTCGAGGTCTGCATGCCCGCGCGGTGCTGGATCGCACCCGAGATGCCGGAGGCGATGTACAGCTGCGGGGAGACCGACTTGCCGGTCTGGCCGACCTGGTTGGAGTGCGGGTACCAGCCGGCGTCGACGGCGGCGCGCGAGGCGCCGACGGCCGCACCGAGGGAGTCCGCGAGCTCCTCGATGATGTGGAAGTTCTCGGCGCCGTTGACACCACGGCCGCCGGAGACCACGATCGCGGCCTCGGTCAGCTCGGGACGGCCGGTCGACTCGCGCGGGGTGCGGCCGGTGACCTTGGTGCCGGTGGCGAGGGCGCCGAAGGTGACGGCGAGCGTCTCGACGGTGCCGGCGGCCGGAGCGGCCTCGACCGGGGCCGAGTTGGGCTTCACGGTGATGACCGGGGTGCCCTTGGAGACGCGGGACTTGGTGGTGAACGACGCGGCGAAGGCGGCCTGGGTCGCGACCGGACCCTCGTCACCGGCCTCCAGGTCGACGGCGTCGGTGATGAGGCCGGAGCCGATGCGGACCGCGAGGCGGGCCGCGATCTCCTTGCCCTCGGCGGAGGACGGGACGAGCACGGCGGCCGGGGAGACGGCGTCGTACGCGGCCTGGAGCGCGTCCACCTTCGGTACGACGAGGTACTCGGTGAACTCGGGGGCGTCGGCGGTGAGGACCTTGACCGCGCCGTGCTCGGCGAGCACCGCGGCGGTGGCGTCGGCACCGGCGCCCAGGGCGACGGCGACGGGCTCGCCGATGCGGCGGGCCAGCGTCAGCAGCTCGAGGGTGGGCTTGCGGACGGCGCCGTCCACGTGGTCGACGTAGACGAGAACTTCAGCCATGGGACTGCTCTCCTGCGATTGCGAAGTGTCTGGGGGCTAAGGAAGGGCGGCGGAAGCTCTTAGATGAACTTCTGGCCGGCCAGGAACTCGGCCAGCTGCTTGCCGCCCTCGCCCTCGTCCTTGACGATCGTGCCGGCGGTACGGGCCGGGCGCTGCGCCGCGGCGTCGACCACGGTCCAGGAGCCTTCCAGACCGACCTCGTCGGCCTCGATCTCCAGGTCCTCGAGGTCCCAGGACTCCACCGGCTTCTTCTTGGCGGCCATGATGCCCTTGAAGGAGGGGTAGCGGGCCTCGCCCGACTGGTCCGTCACCGAGACGAGCGCGGGGAGGGAGGCCTCCAGCTGCTCGCTCGCGCTGTCGCCGTCGCGGCGGCCCGTCACGGTGCCGTCCTCGACCTTGACCTCGGAGAGCAGGGTGACCTGCGGGACGCCCAGGCGCTCGGCCAGGATCGCCGGGAGGACGCCCATGGTGCCGTCGGTCGACGCCATACCGGTGATGACCAGGTCGTAGCCGGCCTTCTCGACCGCCTTGGCGAGCACCAGCGAGGTGGCCATGACGTCGGAGCCGTGCAGGTCGTCGTCCTCGACGTGGATGGCCTTGTCGGCGCCCATCGACAGCGCCTTGCGCAGCGCGTCCTTGGCGTCCTCGGGACCCACGGTCAGGACGGTGATCTCGGCGTCGTCGGCCTCGTCGGCGATCTGCAGCGCCTGCTCGACGGCGTACTCGTCGAGCTCCGACAGCAGGCCGTCGACGTCGTCACGGTTGACGGTCAGGTCATCGCTGAACTGCCGGTCGCCAGTGGCGTCGGGGACGTACTTCACACAGACAACGATCCTCAGGCTCACGCCGGCTCTCCTACCGCATCGTCTTTTCTGGTACCGCCTTATGCAGGCAGCATAGGCGCCTTGTCGGGCGGATCCCGGTCGGGGCGGCCCGCGCTCCGAAGGGAATGTTACTCGTCAGTACACAGCGGGTGCCGCCACATCGCAAGGCCGGTCAACTGTGATCTGCCCAACGCCGCCCGAGACGCCCGAGCAGGGACGATTCAGTCACGCAACGCGTTGAAGCGCCCCTGGTGGTACAGCAGGGGACGGCCCTCCCCCGCCGGGTCCCCCACGACCACCTCCGCGATGATCACACGGTGCTCGCCCGCGGGCACCCGCGCCACGACACGGCAGACCAGCCACGCCAGGACGCCGTCCAGCACCGGGACCCCGTGCGGCCCCTCGCTCCAGCCGGTGGCCGGGCCGAAGCGGTCGGCGCCGCTGCGCGCGAACAGGCCGGCCAGCTCGCGCTGGTGCTCGCCGAGTATGTGGACGCCGAGGTACTCGCCGTCGCGCACCGCCGGCCAGCTGGAGGCCCGGGTGGCGATCGTGAAGGACAGCAGCGGAGGGTCGGCGGAGACCGAGTTGAGGGAGGTGGCGGTGAAGCCCACCGGCCGCCCGTCGTCCTGGCCGGTGATCACGGCGACGCCGGCGGCGTGCTGCCGGAAGACGGAACGCAGGAGGTCGGGCGAGCCGGGGCGGCCGGCGCCGGAGCGGGGGAACGGGGCCGTCGCCACCGTGGGGACCGTCGGAGCAGTCATCAGGTTCTGCTTTCTACCGCGGGACGCGCGGGCACTGTCGAGGATCGGGGAGCGGGGACGTCAGCGATCCCGACAGCGCGCGCTCGCGTGGCGGGCGAGGTCCACGTGGACCCGTCCGTAGAGCAGGAGTTCATACCGCATGCCGCCAGCCTGGCGATCTCCCGTGGACGCAGTCAAGCGAGAACGGCCAGATGTCAGGCGCGTCACGCTGCGTGCGGGCGCGCGCACCGGCGCGTCCGGTCAGACGGCGGCCCCCAGGGCGGCGATCACGTCCACCTTCCGCGGCATCCCGGCCGCGCGCCGGACGATCAGGCCCGTCGCGTCCAGTACGAGCACGGTGGGGGTCTTCTCGATGCCGAGGGCCCGTACGAGGTCGAGCCGGTCCTCCGCGTCGATCTCGATGTGCGCGACTCCCTCGACCATGGCCGCGACCTCGGCGAGGATCCTGCGGGTGGCCCGGCAGGGCTGGCAGAACGCGCTGGAGAACTGCACCAGGCTGGCCCGCTCGCCCGGTTCGGCGCCCAGGTCCGCGGCGCTCAGCCGGACCCGCGGGCCGTCCCCGCGGCCTTCCGGCCCGACCGCCCGGCCGTCTTCGTCCCCGAGCATCCGTTCTCCCGTCGCCGCCTGCGTGTGCGTACGCCGTCCCCGTACGCTGGTACGTGGATCGGAGCACTCCGCGGCCCCCCGGCATTCCCGGCGTGACGAGAATCTCCCCGGGCAAAGGCTTACGGACTGGCCAGCGGGCCCCGTATGGGGCACGATCCCCATGGTCGCGTACCTACGCTTCCGTAACTTCCGGCCGGGAGCACCTCCCCAGGCAGAAAGCGGGGTCTCCCCAATGGCTGAGCTCGTCTACCCTCCCGTGATCGGTGCTGCGCACGGACTGTTCCGTGCGCTCGACATCCGTATCGACATGCAGGGCACCGACAACATCCCCCGCAAGGGCGGCGCGGTCCTGGTGTCGAACCACATCGGATACCTCGACTTCATCTTCGCCGGCCTGACCGCGCGGCCGCAGAAGCGCCTGGTGCGCTTCATGGCCAAGGACTCGGTGTTCCGGCACAAGGTGTCCGGTCCGCTGATGCGCGCGATGAAGCACATCCCCGTCGACCGCAAGCAGGGTGAGGCCGCCTACCAGCACGCCCTGGACTCGCTGCGGTCCGGCGAGATCATCGGGGTCTTCCCCGAGGCGACGATCTCCCAGTCGTTCACGCTCAAGAGCTTCAAGTCGGGTGCGGCGCGCATGGCGCAGGAGGCCGGGGTCCCGCTGATCCCGGTGGCGCTGTGGGGCACGCAGCGGCTGTGGACCAAGGGGCGCCCGAAGGACCTCAAGCGCAGCCACATCCCCGTGACCATGCGCGTGGGCGAGCCCATGGAGGCCCCGGCCGACCAGTTCGCCGGCGCCATCACGCGGCGGCTGCGCGAGCGCGTGCAGGAGCTGCTGGACGCGGCCCAGCGCGCCTATCCGGCCAAGCCCAGCGGCCCCGAGGACTCCTGGTGGCTGCCGGCCCACCTGGGCGGCACCGCGCCGACGGCCGCCCAGGTCCGCGAAGCGGGCTGACCGCCGGGCTCGACGTCCTTGCCCTCGACACGGGAGGACGCCCGCGCCGCAGGGCTCAGTGCGGATTCTCGGCGTGGGTGAGGGTCTCCCAGGCCTCGAAGTGGTTCTCCGTGCCCGCCGGGCGCCTGCCCTCGGTGAGCCTGCGGGTGTTCTCCATGGTGACGCCGAGCCGGGTGTGCAGGGCGTTGTAGCCGACCTCGGTCGCCGGGCCGAGGCCCTTGGTCAGGCTTCCGCCGCACAGCCAGGAGGGCACGGGCGCGCCGAGCTCGTAGGTGGCGTGGAAGCCGAGCGCGTGCCGTAGCCGGTCCTTGAACTGCGGGTAGAGGTCCCGGCCTTGGATCCGCGAGGTCTCGGCGACGTGCAGGGCCGCGGCGATCCCCATGCCGGTGTGGCCGAAGTCCCGGCAGGTCTCCTGCGCGAGGCCGTCCACGAAGGTGCTCTGGCCGTGCCAGTAGTCGATCAGCTCGCCGCGGGTGTCGATGGACGAGCGCGGCGGGTACGCGGGCTGCGGGCCGTCGGAGGCCAGGTAGAAGTAGGCGGGGACGCGGCCGAGGTAGATGCCCATCGCCTTGTCGTATCCGGCCCGGTCGTCGAGGTGGACCGTGATCCCGACGGCGGCGTCCATCATGATCAGTTCCCAGTTGCCGTTGCTGTTCGGCCTGCCGTTGATCACTTCGGGCAGGTAGACGTCGCGCAGCATGGTCGCGAAGCGGCCCTGGTTCGGCCAGCCGCCGGTGTACGTGTGCTTGATGATCTCGGCGGCGCGCGGCCAGGTGGAGCCCGCCCAGCCGCTCTGCAGCGGCGCGTTGCTGTTGGTGTGGTCCTTGATCTTCGCGGACCAGGCGTCCATCAGCTCGATCGACTTCTTCGCGTGGCGGCTGTCGCGGGTGATGTACCAGGCGAGCGCCTGGCTGTACGCCGCGATGGCGTCCTCACGCTCGTCCGAGCAGCCGATGTTCGGGTTGGAGTAGGAGCCGCACTCGACGACCTCGCGCGGCTTCGGGGTGCGCGCCAGCGAGCCGTATTTGCTCGCCAGCATCTGCTCGTACGCCGCCTTCCACGGCTGCCGGCCGGCCTGCACCTGCGTGCGGACGAAGTCCAGCTGGGCTCGGCTGTTGAGCACTCCGGGATGGGCGAACGCGGCGGGGGCAGCGGCTGGCGTGGTGGGCGAAGCGGGCGTGGCGCTGGTGGGGGCGGGGACCAGGGTCACCGCCCCCAGGCCGAGGGCGAGGGCGCCGAGGCCTGCGGGTAATCCGAAACGCATGGGGGGCCTTCCGGTGGGAGAGTTCCGGCGGGAGGGGTTCCGGTAGGCCGAAGATACTCATGCCCATGCCAAGCTGACAACGAGGTCTGACAAGAAAGTTTCCTATCAGGCCTGGAGCTTGCGGCGCCGGTGGACCGCGACGCGGACCCGCGTCGCGCAGGTGGTGGTGCAGTAGCGGCGCACACTGCCCGGCCCGGTGGCCAGGAAGAACCGCCCGCAGCCCTCGGCCGCGCAGGCCCCCCAGGCGATCCGGCCGTACTCGGTGAGCAGGTGCGCCAGCGCGAGGGCGCCCGAGGCCAGGAACCAGTCTCCCCAGCCGGCCCCCTCACCCCGGTCCACGTGCAGGTGCCAGGGGTGGCCGTCGTGCCGGGTGAGCCGGGGCCGGGTGCCGCACTCCTCGAACAGCGCGTTCAGCGCCTGCGCGGCACGGTCCTCGTCGCGCTCGGCGAGCACCGCCCCCATCCGGCGGGCGGCGGCCCGCAGTTCGGCCGCGCTCGCCTCGGGGAACGCCCGCTCGGTGAGGTCGGCGGGGCGTTCCCCGTGCGCGGCGAGCAGCTCCGCCAGCTGGGCGCGCGGCAGTTCGGGGGTCGCGCGGACCGCCTCGGCGAGGTCGACCAGCCGTCGCGCCGCCGAGAAACCTCCTCGGGACTGCGCCATGCCCGGATCCTTTCCCCCTACACCATCATGGCGTAACGTCTTTTCCACCTATGACGTTACATCACGCGGGGGGCGGAATGGGCGGGTTCGGGCGGTATCTGGCGGCGGCGCTGGCGGCCAGGTTCGCGAACGAGGGCATGGGCATGGCCGTGGTGCTCCTCGCCCTGGAGCGCACCGGGAGCGCGGCGCACGGGGCGTTCGTCCTGACGGCCTGGCTGGTTCCGAACGTGCTGGCGGCTCCGCTCGCGGGCGTCGCAGCGGGCCGCACCCGCAGGCCCCGGCTGTTCCACGTCGGCGCGCTCGCCACCTTCACGGCCGCCGTGGCGGCGCTGTCGGTGCTGCTGGGCCGCGCGCCGGGGGCGTTGGTGTTCGCCGTGGCGGTGCTCGGCGGGACGTGTGGGCCGATGGTGACGGGCGGGCTGTCCAGCCTGGTCACCGGGCTGGTCCCGGCCGGCCCCGGGCGGGACCGCGCGTACGGCTGGGACGCCTCCACCTACAACGCCGCGGCGGTCACCGCCCCGGCGGTGGTCAGCCTGATCGCGGCGACCGTCTCGGCCGGGCCCGCGATGGGGGCCCTGGCGGTGTCCGGGGCGCTGGCGGCGGCGCTGGCCGCGACGCTGGCGTACGAGGACCGGGGCGCGGCGGGGCCCCGGAGCGGGCCCCGGGCCGGGGTGGGTGCGGGACTGGCGGCGCTGTGGCGGGTCCGGGAACTGCGGGCGATCACCTCGGCCACGACCCTGGCGTTCGTCGGCATCGGCTCCCTCACCACCACCTCGGTCCTGCTGGCCGCCGGGCTCGACAGCCCGGGCGCCGGCGGGGTGTTGATGACGGCCTTCGCCGTGGGCGCCCTGGCGGGCTCGCTCACCCTGGGCCGCATGACGTCGGTGGAGCCCGGCCGACTGGTGCGGTGGGCGCTGACCGGGACGGGGGTGGCGCTGACGGCGGCCGCGTTCACGCCGTCCCTCGCCCTCACGGCGGCGCTGTTCGCGGTGGCCGGGGTGTGCGACGGGCCGCTGCTCACGGCCACCCTGCGGATCCGCGCCGAGTTCGCCCCGGCGGGGGTGCGGACCCAGGTGTTCACCCTGGGGGCGGGCTTGAAGATGACGGCCGCGTCGGCCGGCGCGGCCCTGGTGGGGCTCGCGGCCGCCGCGCCCGCGGGGCTGCTGCTGACCGGGATCGCCGGGCTTCAGTTCGCCGCGGCCCTGCTGCACGTCCTGGCGTCGGGGCGGGCACCCGCGCCGGCGGAAGCGGTCACAGGGCCGTCGGCAGGTTTCGCCACAACTCCGCCCGGTCGGCGGAGCCCTGGAGCGCCGTGAGGATGACCGGGTGGGGGGCGGCGTACAGCTCGGGGTAGTCGACCTCGCCGCACTCCGGGCGTACGGGGAAGGCCAGTCGCTCCTCGTCCAGGCTGAACTGCGCGTCCACGCCGGGCTTGTTGCCGCGCGGGTCCAGGCGGACCCACCGCTGCGCGCCGGGCAGCCGCAGGGCGATCAGCCCGTGGACCATGGGGTGGGCGCCGTCGTCGTCCGCCAGGCGCTGGTAGCACAGGCCCGCCGGGATGCCCTGGGCGCGCAGGAGGGCGACCAGCGCGTGGGACTTGGCGTAGCAGATGCCGTTGCGGGTGGCGAGGACGTCGGAGGCCCGCCAGGAGACCCGGAGGTCACCGGAGTCCGCCGAGTGCGGGATGGTGTCGCGGACGAATTCGAAGGCCACCTTGGCGTATGAATATGCGTCCGGTGCGGTGAGCCAGAGCGCGTCGGCGGTTTCCTGCACCAGCGGATGCCAGTGGTCGATCGCCTGGTCGGAGGCCAAATAGGCGTGGATGTCAGGGTTCTGAGGGATCAGCTGCATGCCCGGGAGCATAGCTACGCCCTCCACCGTAGATCAATAGATTTACGGTGGAGGGCATCTTTATGCATCGCGCGGAATTAGCGGGCGAGCTCTTCCTTCAGGGCCTGGAGGAAGCCGTCCACGTCCTCTTCCTGGGTGTCGAAACCGCACATCCACCGGACGTCGCCGGCGGCCTCGTCCCAGAAGTAGAAGCGGAAACGCTTCTGCAGCCGCCGCGACACCTCGTGCGGCAGACGCGCGAACACCGCGTTCGCCTGGACCGGGTAGAGGATCTCCACGCCGTCGGCCTCGCGCACACCGGCGGCCAGCCGCTGCGCCATCGCGTTGGCGTGCCGGGCGTTGCGCAGCCACAGGTCCTTGGCGAGCAGCGCCTCCAGCTGCACCGACACGAAGCGCATCTTGGACGCGAGCTGCATCGACATCTTGCGGATGTGCTTCATCTGCCGGACCGCGTCCGGGTTGAGCACCACCACGGCCTCGCCGAACATCATGCCGTTCTTCGTACCGCCGTACGACAGCACGTCCACGCCCACCGCGTTCGTGAAGGCGCGCATCGGCACGTCGAGCGAGGCGGCGGCGTTGGCTATCCGGGCCCCGTCGAGGTGGACCTTCATGCCCAGCCCGTGGGCGTGCTCGCAGATCGCGCGGATCTCGTCCGGCGTGTAGACGGTTCCCAGCTCGGTGTTCTGGGTGATCGACACGACCTGCGGCATCGCCCGGTGCTCGTCCTCGAAGCCCCAGGCCTCCTGGTCGATCAGCTCGGGGGTGAGCTTGCCGTCCGGGGTGGGGACCGCGAGCAGCTTGAGGCCCGCCATCCGCTCGGGGGCGCCGCCCTCGTCCACGTTGATGTGGGCGCTCTTGGCGCAGATCACCGCGCCCCAGCGGTCCGTCATCGCCTGGAGGGCGGTGACGTTGGCGCCGGTGCCGTTGAAGACCGGGAAGGCTTCCGCGTACGGCCCGAAGTGGCTGCGGATGACCTTCTGGAGGTGTTCCGTGTAGTCGTCCTCGCCGTAGGCGACCTGGTGGCCGCCGTTGGCGAGCGCGACGGCGGCCAGGACCTCGGGATGCACGCCCGCGTAGTTGTCGCTCGCGAAACCGCGCACCGCCGGGTCGTGGTGGCGCCGGGCATCGGTCTTCACGGCATCGGTTCTCACGGTTGCGGAGTGAGCCACAGACGCTGTCCGTTCACATCGGTGGCGGGCTGCTCCCACACGCCGGCGATGGCCTCGGCCAGCTCCGTCACGTCGGTGAAGCCCGCGAACTTCGCATTGGGACGCTCCGCGCGCATCGCGTCGTGCACCAGTGCCTTGATGACCAGGATCGCAGCCGCCGCGCCGGGGCCTTCGTCGCCCCCCGCCTTGCGGAAGGAGTCCGCCATGGCGAGGGTCCAGGCCTCGGCGGCCGCCTTGCCCGCGTTGTACGCGGCGTTGTTGGCGACCGGCTTGTGCGCGCCGGACTGGCTGACCAGCACGTACCGGCCGCGTTCGCTGCGCAGCAGGCCGTCGTGGAAGGCGAGCGAGGTGTGCTGGACCGTGCGGATGAGGAGCTTCTCCAGGAAGTCCCAGTCCGCGAGGTCGACGTCGGTGAAGGTCTTGCTGCCGCGCCAGCCGCCGACGAGGTGCACCAGGCCGTCGATCCGGCCGTACTCCTTCTCGGTGGAGTCGGCCCAGGCGCGGGTGGCGGCCAGGTCGAGCAGGTCCACCGTGTCACCGGTGATCGTGGCGCCGCCGTGGGCGTAGCGTGCCGCGTCCACGGCCTCCGCGAGCCGCGCCGGGTCGGCGTCGGACGCGACGACCACCGCACCCGCCTCGGCGAGGCGGAGCAGGGTGGCGCGGCCGGCGGGCCCGCCGGCCCCGGCCACCGCCACCACCGCTCCGTTCAGCTTTCCGTTGCCGTTCCCGGAGCCGTTCATCTGTGCAGCCTCCTGTGGGCGAGTGCTCACGCGGCGACCCGCTCGGCCTGCTCTGCGTTCAGAGCGGTGATGCCCTTGGTCGAGGCGATCGTGCCCTTGAGCTTCTTGGCGAGGGCCTCAAAGAACATGCTGAGCGGAAACTCGTCCGGAAGCACGTGGTCGACGAGCTTGCGGGGCGGCTGCGTCATGTCGAGCGCGTCGGGGCCCTTGGCCCACTTGGACCCGGGGTGCGGGGCGAGGTAGGTCGAGACCAGCTCGTAGGCCTTGAACCAGTGCACCAGCTTCGGGCGGTCGATGCCGGCCCGGTACAGGTCCTCGATCTCCGCGCACAGCTGGTTGGTGACCTGCGGGGCGCGCATCCAGTCGATCTTCAGCTTGTTGTCCGTCCAGCGCACGACGTCGTGCTGGTGGAGGTAGGCGAAGAGCAGCTGGCCGCCGAGGCCGTCGTAGTTGCGGTTGCGGTCACCGGAGACCGGGAAGCGGAACATCCGGTCGAACAGGACGGCGTACTGCACGTCACGGCCGTGCTCGTTGCCCTCGGACTCCAGCTTCACGGCCTCCTTGAAGGCGGTGAGGTCGCAGCGCAGCTCCTCCAGGCCGTACATCCAGAACGGCTGGCGCTGCTTGATCATGAAGGGGTCGAAGGGCAGGTCGCCGTGGCTGTGGGTGCGGTCGTGGACCATGTCCCACAGGACGAAGGCCTTCTCGCAGCGCTCCTGGTCGGTGACCATGGCGGCGATGTCGGCCGGCAGGTCGACGCCGAGGATGTCGACGGCGGCCTGGGTGACCTTGCGGAAGCGCGCGGCCTCGCGGTCGCAGAAGATGCCGCCCCAGGTGAAGCGCTCGGGGGCCTCGCGCACGGCGATGGTCTCCGGGAAGAGCACGGCGGAGTGGGTGTCGTAGCCCGCGGTGAAGTCCTCGAAGGTGATGCCGAGGAAGAGCGGGTTGTCGTACCGGGTGCGCTCCAGCTCGGCGAGCCACTCGGGCCACACCATCTTGAGCGCGACGGCCTCCAGGTTGCGGTCCGGGTTGCCGTTCTGCGTGTACATCGGGAAGACGACGAGGTGCTGGAGCCCGTCGGCGCGCTCGGCGGCCGGCTGGAAGGCCAGCAGGGAGTCCAGGAAGTCCGGGACCCCGAAGCCGCCCGCGGCCCACTTACGCAGGTCGCTGACCAGCGCCTCGTGGTAGGCGGTGGCGTGCGGGAGCAGCGGCGAGAGCGTCTCGACGGCGCGGATCACGCGCCCGACGGCCGCTTCGGCGGTGTGCTGGGCGGGGGCGCCCTCGGCGTCGAAGTCGATGGAGCCGTCCTTGGCCTGCCAGGGGCGGATCTCCTCCACGGCGGCCTTGAGCTCGGGCCACGCAGGGTGGTCCACCACCCGCGCCCCGGCGGTTATCGCGGCCCCGCCGATGCCCGGCACAAGAGTTTCCGTCATGTCACTTCCTCCACAGGAGAACCTCACGTCAAGGCAGCGTAAACGTGTGAGGCTCTTCCAGCCAAGTAGTAATGCGGGAAATTATCCTGCGTCACCCCCCGATTCACCGGAAGTCTTCCCGTTCGTCAGGGGGGAATCGGTGGCTCCGCCCAGTCGCGCCAAGGCTTCCCGGCCCTGAGCCCGTGCGGCGGGCGGCCCGGGGAAGCCGGGCAACGTCCCGGGACGGGGGTCGAGAACCGCCAAGATCCCGGCTGCCCGCCAGGTCCGGGGGGGGCGGGACCGCTCTGCGTCAATCCGCGGGGGACGCGCCCACGCGTGAGTGACGCGGGCAGCCGCGCACCCCGTCGCCGGGGGGCGCACAACCCCGGCGGGAAGCGGCCGGGGGCGCCCTTCCGGGCCGGTGCACGGGCGGTCCCTTCGCACCCTCGGCGCACTAGCATGCGTCCTCATCGCGCGGCCGGTCGGGACACCGCGACCGCGCGGGAAGCCGCCGTCGACGGAAGCGAGAGAACCTTGACTTTCCTCACCATCGGTCACCGCGGGGTCATGGGTGTCGAACCGGAGAACACCCTGCGGTCGTATCGCCAAGCGGAACGTTGCGGCATGGACGTCATCGCCCTCGACCTCCGCCTGAGCAAGGACGGCGCCCTCGTCGCCCTGCACGACCCCGAGGTGGACCGGACCACCGACGGCTCGGGGGCCGTCGCCGATCTGACGCTGGCCGAGCTGCGCGAGCTGGACGCCGGTCAGGGCGAGCACGTGCCGGTCTTCGAGGAGGTCCTGGAGACGGTGCGGGCGCCCCTGCACGTGTCCGTACGGGACCTGGCCGCCGCCCGGGTCCTCGCGGAGCTGATCCTGCGCCGCGACCTCACCGCGCGGGTGGAGGTGGCCTCCTCCCGGGACGAGGTGCTCACCGAGACGGCCCGGCTGGTCCCGGGCGTGCGGACCACCCTGTACGCGCTCTCGCCCGACGACGACCCCGAGGGCGTCGTCGGCCGTGCGCTGGCCGCGGGCGCCGGGACGATCGCCCTGGACATCCGCCGGGTCACGCTGGAGACCGTGGAGGCGGCGCACGCGGCCGGGCTGCGCGTGACCGGCTGGACGGTCAACACGCTGGAGCAGCTGCGGCTCGCCCGGGCGCTGGGCCTGGACGGCGCGGCCACGGACTTCCCGGAGATCCGCAGCACGGGCCGCTTCACCGCCTAGAGGAGGACGGCCCTCAGAGCGGCTTGACCAGCAGCTCGAAGGCCAGGTCGTCGCGGAGCGGGACGCCGAAGCGTTCGTCTCCGTAGGGGAAGGGGCTCAGTTCGCCGGTGCGCCGGTAGCCGCGGCGCACGTAGTAGGCGATGAGCTCCTCCCGTACGTGCACCACCGTCATGCGCATCTCCCGGGCGCCCCACGTCGCGCGGGCGCGGCGCTCGGCCTCGGCCAGGATCTCCTTGCCGAGGCCGGCGCCCTGCAGGCCGGGGCGGACGGCGAACATGCCGAAGTAGGCGTGGTCGCCCCGGTGTTCGAGCTGGCAGCAGGCGACGAGCTCACCCGCGCGCTCGACGACGAGCAGGACGGCGTCCGGGCTCTCGATGACCGCGCGGACCCCGTCCGGGTCCGTGCGCTGCCCGTCCAGGAGGTCCGCCTCGGTGGTCCAGCCGGCCCGGCTGGCGTCGCCGCGGTAGGCGGACTCGACGAGCCTGACCAGCTCCGGTACGTCCGCCTCCACGGCACTGCGGAAGCTCAGGGCGGCGGGCTGGGCGGTCGGCATCGGGCGCTCCGTTCGGTGCGGTGGCATATGACATGCCTGGTGAGGCAGGGAGAGCCTATCCCGGGCCGGCGTGAGGGCCCCCTGAGTGGGCATCTCTCCCCGTGACGCCGACGAACCGGGGGGTCTTGCCGTGCACGGTTCCACCCTGTCCCTCTCCTCGTGGCTGTTGGTGCTCCTGAGCGCGGTGAGCGGCGGGTACTGCCTGTGGCGGGTGCGCGGGCCGGCCGGCGGCGGGGAGGCCGTGATGGGCTTCGGCATGGCGCTGATGGCGGTACCCCTCGGACGCGCCGACGAGTGGCGGGCGGCCGTGCTGGGGGCCGTCTTCTGCGGTGCGGCCCTGCACGCCCTGTGGCTGCTGCGGGGCGGCGGGCACCACGCGCACCACCTGGTGGGCTCGCTGACGATGGTGTACATGGCCCTGATGGCGGGGTCCGGACACGGCGAGGGCGCCGGCCACGGGGGCGGGCACGCGCAGGGCGCCGGACTGCCGCTGCTGACCGGGGCGCTCCTGCTCTACTACGCCGGGTACGTGGTGCTCGGCGGAGCCCGGCTGGTCACCGCGGGCGGCCCGGCCGCGCAGCCGGGCGCGGACCGCCGCGGCGGCCCCCCTGAGGTGATCCGCGCCTGCCGACTGACCATGGCCATAGGGATGTTGGCGATGCTGCTCGCGATGTGACCGCTGCCGGGGACGTGTCCTGCGTCACCAAAGACCCGAGGTCATACCCGCAGGTAGCCCCGCGCTCATAGGCTGGCGGACATGATGGTCCCCGCCGCACTCCTGTTGCTCGGCGCCCTGACCGCGGTGCTCGCCCCCCGGCTGCTGGCCCGGGCCCGATGGCCCGAGCGCGAACCGGTCGTCGCCCTGTGGGCGTGGCAGTGCGTGGTGGGTGCGGTGCTCCTGTGCTTCGGGCTGTCGATGCTGCTCAGCGCGGCGGCGGCCTGGCAGGCGGTGCGCGGCCGGCTCTTCGCCTCCGCCCCGCACGGGGTCGTCGACGCCTACGGCCTGGGCGCCTCGGGCGGCGCGTGGGCGGCCGCCACCGCGCTCGCGTTGGCGGGCGGCGCCCTGTGGACCGGCGCGATGCTGGCCGCCGAGGTGCTGCGGGCACGGGCCCGGCGGCGCGCGCAGGGCACCGAGCTGCTGGTGCGGGCCCCGCTGCTGCCCGGGGAGGACCCCGCGGGCGTGCGGCTCGTCGTCCTGGAGGGGCCGCGTCCGGATGCCTGGTGGCTGCCGGGGGCCGCCCCTCAGCTCGTGGTGACCACGGCGGCGCTGGGCCGGCTGAAGGGGAGCCAGCTGGACGCCGTACTGGCGCACGAACAGGGACACGCGGCGGCCCGGCACGACTGGCTGCTGAACTGTTCGCGGGCCCTGGCCCGCGGGTTCCCGCAGGTGCCGGTCTTCGCGGCCTTCGAGGCGGAGATGCACCGGCTGGTGGAGATGGCCGCCGACGACGTCGCCTCGCGGCGGTACGGGCGGCTGACGATCGCGCTGGCGCTGGTCGGACTCAACGAGGACCGCGGGGCGTTCGGGCCCTCCGCGACCCCGCAGGCGCACGTCCAGGAGCGGGTGCGCAGGCTCCTGGCGGCCGCGCCCCGGCTGTCGGCGGGCCGCAGGGTCCGGCTGACCGCCCTCGCCACCCTGGTCCCGGCGATTCCGCTGCTGGTGGCCTTCGTACCCGGGCTGAGCGCCTTGGCGTAGGGCGCGCCGGGCCAGCGACCGGGGCGCGCCCGGCGCCGCCGGCCGGCCCGCCGGTGCGAGGATCCCTCCATGCGGAACGATCACTTGCGGTGGGCGGGCATCGGCTGTGCGGTGCTCGGGACGGTTCTGACGGCGCTGGTGGTGGGGTGGCGCCCGCTCCTCGCCTACGACGAACAGATCGCGCGGGACCTGCACGCCCACGCCGTCGCCCACCGCGGGGTCACCCACGCCATGCGGGTGCTCACGGACTGGGTGTGGGACCCGTGGACCATGCGGGCCCTGGCCGCCCTCGCCTGCGTGCTGTTGTGGCGGCGCGGCGACCGGGAGCGGGCCCTGCGGGTGGCGGTGGCCACGGTCGTCGCCACAGCGGTGCAGCAGGGATTGAAGGCGCTGGTGGGACGCGAGCGTCCGGTGTGGTCGGACCCGGTGGACTCGGCGCACTACGCCGCCTACCCGTCCGGGCACGCCATGACGGCGACGGTGGTGTGCGGGCTGCTCCTGTGGCTGCTCCCCCGCCCGGCGCCAGCGTGGGCGCCGGTGGCCTGGGCGGTGGCGGCGGTTTCGGTCCTCGGCGTCGGCTTCACCCGGATCTACCTCGGGGTGCACTGGCTGTCGGACGTGGTCGCGGGCTGGCTGCTTGGCGTGACCGTGGTGGCTCTCGCGACGTCCGGACCGGTCCGCCGACGGGGATCCTGCCCGGCGGGGCGGTAGGGGCGGGGGGCCTGCCCTGGGCGATCCCCCGTTTCACCCAGAGCAGGCGACCCCGTGCGCTGAGTATATTGGCTCCGAGCCAGTCAACGCAGGAGTAAGCATGTCCCCGCGCAGCGCATCGGTCAATGAAGAATTGCGCAGACGTTCCCGGGAGCGGCTGCTCCAGGCCACGGTCGAGCTCGTCGCCGAGCGCGGCTACGAGGCCACCACCCTCGGCGACATCGCCGACCGGGCGGGCGCCGCACGCGGTCTGGTCTCGTACTACTTCCCGGGCAAACGGCAGTTGCTCCAGTCGGCGGTGCACCGGCTGATGCACCTCGCCCTGCACGCCGCGCTGGAGCGCGAGCCCCGCAGCGACGACGGCCGCGAGCGGCTGGCGCGCGCGATCGACGCGGTCCTCGGGCTGGCCCGGGACCAGTCGCTGCTGATGAGGACGCACATGGCGGGCATCCTGACGGCCGAGGGCTTCGTGCAGTGTCCCGAGCAGCAGCGGCTGGCGGAGCTGCTGCGGGACACGGTCGTGCGGTACGGCTCGGCGGACCCGGACACGGACTACCCGCTCCTGCGGGCGCTGCTGATGGGCGCGGTCGTGGCGATCCTGCTGCCGGGCGCGCCGATGCCGGCGGCGCGGCTGCGGGCCGAACTGTTCCAGCGGTACGGGCTGGACTGGGAGCTGGGCGTTCCGCCGGACGGGGGACCGCCCGGCGGAACGTTTCCTTCACACCCTTAGTCCTCTGGTGCGCCGGTCCGCAGGGCGTCAGTGGTACTCGGGCTGGCTCTGCACGTTGAGCCGCTCCAGCCACACCCGCTTGGCGCTGTCGGTGCGCCAGTCGTCGAGCCTCAGCACGTCGAGGCCCTTGGCGATGTCGTTCGAGTAGATGTGCCCGTTGTAGTAGTACGCCGACCAGGAGCCGCCGAGGCCCAGCTTGTCCGTCGTCAGCGGTCCGCGCTCGAAGTACGCGATCTCCTTGGGCTGGGCGGAGTCGGTGAAGTCCCACACGGAGACGCCGCCCTGGTACCAGGCCTGCACCATGAGGTCGCGGCCGCCGCCGACCGGGATCAGCGAGCCGTTGTGGGCCACGCAGTTCTCGGTGTCGGCCTGGTGGCGCGGGATCTTGAAGTAGCTGCGGAAGACGAGTTTGCGCTGGTCCCCGCTGCCGGTGATGTCGTAGACCCCGTCGGCGCCCCGGTTGGGGCCGGTGGCCTCGTTGCAGGTGGCGCCGCCACCGCCGCCCAGCTCGTCGGTGAACACCACCTTGTCCGCGCGCTCGTTGAAGGTGGCCGAGTGCCAGAACGCGAAGTTCACGTTGTCCTGCACCCGGTCGATGACCCGCGGCTGCTCGGGCTTGCTGATGTCGAAGAGGATGCCGTCGCCCATGCAGGCGCCGGCGGCCAGGTTCTTGGAGGGCAGCACGGTGATGTCGTGGCAGCCGGTGGTCTTGGAGACGCCCGGGTTGGTGGGCGCGCCCGGGTTGCCGCCGTCGGGGAAGAGGATCGGGAAGGCGACGACCGCGGCCTGCGTCGGGGCCTTCTTCGGGACCTTGACCACCGAGATGCCGTCGTGCGGCGGCTTGCAGTCGGGGAAGGCCTCGTTCGGGGAGTAGGAGGCGACGTAGAGGTAGATGTCCCGGCCGCCCGGCACCAGCGTGTGGGTGTGGGAACCGCAGGCGGTCTCGACGGACTTGATGTACTTGGGGTTCTTCTTGTCCTTGATGTCGAAGATCTTGATGCCCTCCCACGAGGACTTCTCCGTGGCGGGCTGCGAGACGCTGTTGCAGGAGTCGTCGCTGCGCGAGGAGTCGGTGGAGAGGAAGAGCAGGTCACCGTGGACGGAGATGTCGTTCTGACCGCCCGGGCAGAGCACCTGGGTGACGGTCTTGGGCGCCTTGGGGTTGGCGATGTCGTAGATCGTGAAGCCGTTGTAGTTGCCCGCGTAGGCGTACCTGCCCTGGAAGGCCAGGTCGGAGTTGATCACCGTGGGGTCGGCGCTGGGGATGTTGGCCAGCGGCTTGATGTTGGCGCTGTGCACGATCTCGTCCTGGCCGGGGATGTCGCCCGGGGCGAGCTCCCTGCCCCCGACGAGGCCGGCGCTGCTCTGCTGGTTGCCTGCGCCGGGCGATAACTCGCCCGGGTCGGGGGTGGCGGCCGCCGGTCCGGCAGCCAGGAGCGTGGTGAGGAGCCCGGCCGCCGCGACGACCACTCCCACCCTCCCGTTTCGCACTCTCCTGGTGTGTAGCGAGGTCACTGTGCCCTCCCGTAAAAGCCCGATCGGTTCCGTCCGTGAGGGAACGGAACCAGGACCCCGGCAGTATCTTCCCTTTCATGGACATGGCAAAAGCCCCCCGGAGCCGCGAGGCGTTACGACCGCGGCTCGGCCGATTCACAGGAGCGGCCGCGGCCGCAGGCCTCCTGATGGCCCTCGCGGGCTGCCAGGCGGACGACGAGGGAGCCCGGGCCGACGACGGCCGGGCCGTGGTCGTCGCCCCCGGCAAGCCGGGCGAGAAGGCGCGCACCCTCACCCCGGAACAGGCCCTGAAGGCGAAACCCGACGACACTCCGAACGCCGCCGACCACGCCTACGTACGGAACATGATCGAGCATCACCGCCAGGCCCTGACGATGAGCGCGCTGGCGCCCGAGCGGGCCGCGGCGGACGGCGTCAAACGGCTGGCGGAACGGATCACGGCCGCCCAGCAGCCCGAGATCGGGGCGATGGAGAAGTGGGCGGCCCTGCATCCGGCGCCGTCGGCGGGCTCCGGCGGGCACGACCACGATCACGGCGCGATGCCGGGCATGGCGAGCGAGCAGCAGCTCAAGGAGCTGGCCGAGGCCAGGGGCGCCGACTTCGACCGGCTCTTCCTGAAGCTGATGACCGCCCACCACGAGGGGGCCCTGAAGATGGCGGGCGAGGCGCTGGCCGGCGGCAACAACGTGGCGGTCGAGGAGATGGCCACCGAGGTGGTGGCCACGCAGAGCGCCGAGATCCACCGGATGCGCGCGATGGGCTGACGTCTCAGGGGCCGGGTGTCATGCTGGGACCACCTGCGGGAGGAGCTCCGCCGTGCTTCGTATCGCCGTCGTCGGATCGGGCCCCAGCGGGGTCTACGCGGCCCAGACGCTGGTGCAGCAGCGCGAGGTGCCCGGGGTGCGGGTCGACGTCCTGGACCGGCTGCCCGCTCCGTACGGGCTCGTGCGGTACGGGGTCGCCCCCGACCACGAGAAGATCAAGTCGCTGCAGGGCAGCCTGCGCACCGTCCTTGAGGACGAGCGGATCCGCTTCCTCGGGAACGTCGAGGTCGGCGGGGAGGCGCTGCCCACGCAGCGGCTGCTGGAGCTGTACCACGCGGTGGTGTACTGCGTGGGCGCGGCGCGGGACCGGCTGCTGGGGATCCCCGGCGAGGAGCTGACCGGGGTGCACTCCGCGACGGCCTTCGTGTCCTGGTACAGCGGGCACCCGGACGCGGTCGGCGAGGACTTCGACCTGCACGGGGTGGACGCGGCGGTGGTCGTCGGGGCGGGCAACGTCGCGGTGGACGTGACGCGGATCCTGGCCCGGGGCACGGCGGAACTGACCCCGACGGACATGCCGCAGCCCGCGCTCGGCGCGCTCGCGGACAGCGCGGTGCGCAGGGTGGCCATGGTCGCCCGACGCGGGCCCTCGCAGGCCAAGTTCACCACCAAGGAGCTACGGGAACTGGGCACGCTGCCGGGGGTGGACGCCCTGGCGGACCCCGCCGAGCTCGCGCTCGACCCCGTGTACGAGGACCCGGAGACGGCCGCCGCCCTGCCGGCGGTGGCGCGGCGGAACCTGGAGGTGCTGCGCGACTGGGCCGAGCGCGGCCCGGGCGACGCCGGGCGCCGCATCGACCTGCGGTTCTATCTGCGCCCGGCGCAGATCCTCGGCGGACCCGACGGCCGGGTGACCGGCATGCGCTTCGAGCGCACCGCGCCGGACGGCCGGGGCGGGGTCACCGGGACGGGCGTGTACGAGGACATCGAGGCGCAGTTGGTGCTGCGCTCGGTGGGGTACAAGGGCGTCCCGCTGGCCGGGCTGCCCTTCGACCCCGCCAAGGGCACGGTCCCGCACGCCGCGGGCCGGGTGCTGCGCGCGGGCCGGGCCTCGCTCGGCGAGTACGTGGCGGGCTGGATCAAGCGCGGCCCGACCGGGGTGATCGGCACGAACCGCCCCTGCGCCAAGGAGACCGCGTCGTCGCTGCTCCAGGACGCGGGGGCGCTGGCCCGCCGCGAACTGCCCGGGGACCCCCTGGACGCCCTGCGCGCGGCGGGCCTGCGTCCCGTGGAGTGGCCGGGCTGGCTCGCGATCGAAGCGGCCGAGGCCGACCTGGGCCGTTCCCTGGGCCGCCGCTCGGTGAAGATCCCGGACTGGCAGGGACTCCTGGGCGCGGCGGACGCGGGTGCGGGCGCGGGTTCGGGTGCGGGCTGAAGCGGTGCGCCGTACGGGGCGGTGGAGCCGAGCCGGCTCAGGCTTCGATCTGCAGCCAGGTGTCCCCCGCGCGGAGCCAGAGGACCCCGTCGCGGCCTTGGGCGCAGCCCCAGACGACGGGACCGGGTAGTCGCAGCTTCTCCTTGGAGGTGATCACCCAGGCGTCGTCGACGAGCTCCGCGCGGCTCAGCTCGACGACGGGGCGGCCGTGATACCGGTGGCTGAGGAGCATCCGGCTGCCGCGGACGGCGATGCCGTCGGTGTCCCTCACGGGGTTGCGGTAACTGCTGATGTGACCGTCGGCGGGATCGACCCGGGACAGGAAGGCGCCGCCATGGCTGTACCAGGCGAGCCAGACCACGGCCCCCTCGGTGGCGCCTGCGCTTCCGCCGAGGGGCCACACGGGGAGACCCTGAGGGCTCCACGTGTGGAGGCCGTCGGTGTCCCAGCGGGCCAGGCCGGCATCGGACTCCGGATGGTCCCCGTAGATGCCCTCGTCGCCGTAGGCGGTCCAGATGCCGCCGTCGCGGTCGGTGACGATGTAGTCGATGTCGTCACCGATACAGAAGTGACTGATGGGGTATCCCCCGGGGGAGTAGACGACCGCGTTCCTCTCCCAGCTCCCGTCCAGGTGCCAGCGTGCACGGCCTGCCGCCAGCAGAAAGCGGGACCACGAGAGCAGGGCCAGGTGGCTGGTTCCCGGGCCTATGCCGGTCACGGAGGTGCGGTGTTCCACGCCGTCCGAGATCACGACCAGTACGCCGTCACACGGAGCCGCCACGCTCCATTCGACCCATCCCCTGATGGACGAGGAACGGCGCAGGTGCCGTTCCTGGACCAGCACCACCGCGAGGTCGCCACTCGGTCCGACGCTCCACCACAGGGCCCGCCATCCGGCCCGGGCGTCCTCAGGGGGCAAGCTCCACACGACGGACGGTTCGCCAAGCGTCATCGGTTGTCACCTTTGGGACTCCAGGCCCCAACGGCGCCCGAAGAGAGGCACGTTACCGGACGGCGTCCGCAGCGCTTCGGCCGGCCCTGCCCGGCGCCCTCGGCGGCCCGGCGCCCTCGGCAGGCCGGCGCCAGCTGCCTAGGCGAGGCGCGCCTCCTCCGCGGCCGCCGCCGTGAGGACGCTGTCGAGGAGGCCGGGGAAGAGCGCCTCCAGGTCCTCTCGGCGCAGGGCGTTGAGCTTCGTGGTGCCGCGGTAGGCCTGCCGGACGACCCCGCTCTCCCGCAGGACGCGGAAGTGGTGGGTGGTCGTGGACTTGGTGACCGGCAGGTCGAAGTACGAGCAGGCCAGGTCCGAGCCCGACGCCGCGAGGTCGCGGACGATGGAGAGCCGGACCGGGTCGGAGAGCGCGTGGAGCACGCCCTCCAGGCGGATCTCGGCCGGCTCCGGGTGTGCGCAGGTGCGGGTCGCGTCCCGTTCCGTCATGTCCCTGCTCCACTCACTCGGCTGCCCGTGTCATCGTACGAGAGTCACCGTAGGACCCGCGTCACCCCGGGCGGTCTCACCAGGAGCGGTGGTACTGCTCCGGCGTACGGATCTCCGCGCCCAGCTCGGCCGCCGCGCGGCGGGCCCAGTACGGGTCGCGGAGCAGTTCGCGGCCCAGCAGCACCGCGTCGGCCTCCCCGTTGGCGAGGATCTTCTCGGCCTGCTCCGGTTCGGTGATCAGGCCGACGGCCGCCACGGGGAGCGTCGTCTCGGCCTTGACGCGGGCGGCGAAGGGCACCTGGTACCCGGGGCCGACCGGGATCTCGACCCCGGGGGCGAGGCCGCCGGTGGAGACGTCGAGGAGGTCGACTCCGTGCTCCTGGAGCAGCCCGGCCAGCCGGACGGTCTCGTCGGCGGTCCAGCCGTCCTCCTCCAGCCAGTCGGTGGCGGAGATCCGGAAGAACAGCGGGAGCTCCTCGGGCCACACCGCCCGTACGGCGTCCACGACTTCGAGGGGGAACCGGGTCCGGTTCTCGAAGGAGCCGCCGTAGGCGTCGGTGCGCTTGTTGCTGTGCGGGGAGAGGAACTCCCCGATGAGGTAGCCGTGGGCGCCGTGGATCTCGACGACTTCGTAGCCCGCGGCGAGCGCGCGCTCGGCGGCGGCGGCGAACTGGCGGGTGATCTCGGCGATCTCCTCGACCGTCAGCTCGTGCGGCACCGGGTGCCCCTCGGCGAACGGCACGGCGCTCGGGGCGAGCGGCTGCCAGCCGTGCCCCTCGGGTCCGACCGGGGCGCCGCCCTTCCAGGTGCGCTCGGTGGAGGCCTTGCGGCCGGCGTGGGCGATCTGGATGCCGGGCACGGTGCCCTGGGCCTTGAGGAAGGAGGTGATCCGGCGCAGCGCCTCGACCTGCATGTCGTTCCAGATGCCGAGGTCGTAGGGGGAGATCCGGCCCTCCGGGGAGACCGCGGTGGCTTCCTGGATGATCAGGCCGGTGCCGCCCACGGCGCGGGCCGCGTAGTGCGCGAAGTGCCAGTCGCCCGCCACGCCCGCGTTCGGGCCGAAGGCCTCGGCGCTGTACTGGCACATCGCGGCCATCCACACGCGGTTGGGAAGGGTGACCGAGCGCAGGGTGTACGGCGTGAACAGGGCGGCGAAGGCGGTGGGGGCGGTCTGAGGGCCAGGGGCGGCGGGGGCGGCGTTCATCAGGGATCTCCAGAGGTCAACCGGGTGCGCCGGGGCTCGGCGGCTAAGTACGAGAATCACCGTACTACGAAATCTCTCGTACTACGAGACCTGCCGTACAAAGCTGGGTCGTGTTTCGCGCGCGACGTCTGTCAGTGGGTGGGTGCAGACTGGCCGGAAAGCGCTCCACAGGATCGCCCCGCAGGGACAACGACGTCCGGAGGTGCCGGCCATGGCCGACGTACTGCTGCTCGTGGGAACCCGTAAAGGACTCTTCATCGGCCGCCGCCAGGGCGGCGGGCCGTGGGAGTTCGACGGACCCCATTTCAACGCCCAGGCCGTCTACGCGGTCGCCGTCGACCGGCGGGGCCCGTCGCCGCGGCTTCTGGTCGGCGGGGACAGCACGCACTGGGGGCCGTCCGTCTTCAGCTCCGACGACCTCGGGGCGACCTGGCGCGAACCCGCCGCGCCCGCCGTGAAGTTCCCCCAGGACACCGGAGCCTCCCTGGAGCGGGTCTGGCAGCTGCAACCGGCCGGCCCCGAGGCCCCGGACGTGGTGTACGCGGGGACGGAGCCGGCCGCGCTGTTCCGCTCCACGGACCGGGGCGAGTCCTTCGAGCTGGTGCGCCCGCTCTGGGAGCACCCGAGCCGCGGCAAGTGGCAGCCGGGCGGCGGCGGCGAGGGCCTGCACACGGTGATCACCGACCCCCGCGACCCCGACGCCGTGACCGTGGCCGTGTCCACCGCCGGGGTGTTCCGCACCACCGACGGCGGCGCCAGCTGGACCCCATCCAACCGCGGGGTGTCGGCGGTGTTCCTGCCGGATCCCAACCCCGAGTTCGGCCAGTGCGTGCACAAGATCGCCCAGGACGCCGGGGACACGGACCGGCTCTACCTGCAGAACCACTGGGGCGTCTACCGCAGCGACGACGCCGGGGCCGGGTGGACCGACATCGGCGGCGGGCTGCCCTCCGACTTCGGTTTCGCGGTGGCCGCCCACCCGCACCGGCCGGACACCGCCTACGTGTTCCCGCTCAACGCCGACTCCGACCGGGTGCCGGCCGAGCACCGCTGCCGGGTGTTCCGCACCCAGGACGCGGGCGCCACCTGGGAACCACTGACGCGCGGACTGCCGTCCGGGGACCACTACGGCACGGTGCTGCGCGACGCGCTGTGCACGGACGACGCGGACCCGGCGGGGATCTACTTCGGCAACCGCAACGGCGAGCTGTACGCCAGCCACGACGACGGCGACAGCTGGCAGCTCCTGGCCGAGCACCTGCCGGACGTACTGTGCGTACGGGCGGCGACGATCGGCCAGTAGAGTGATCCACCGTGGCAGCACGACCGTTGAACGAGATCGTCGAGCCGGGCTGGGCCCGGGCTCTGGAGCCGGTGGCGGGGCAGATCGCCGCCATGGGCGACTTCCTGCGCGCCGAGATAGCGGCGGGCAGGACGTACGTCCCGGCCGGGGCCCACGTGCTGCGGGCCTTCCAGCAGCCCTTCGACGAGGTCAAGGTCCTGATCGTCGGGCAGGACCCCTACCCGACCCCGGGGCACGCGGTGGGCCTGTCCTTCTCGGTGGCCCCCGAGGTGCGGCCGGTCCCGCCGAGCCTCGACAACATCTTCCTGGAACTGCACCGGGACCTCGGCACCGGCCGCCCGGCCAACGGCGACCTCACCCCGTGGACCCGGCAGGGCGTGCTGCTGCTCAACCGCTCGCTCACGACCGCGCCCCGCCGGCCCAACGCGCACCAGGGCAAGGGCTGGGAAGCGGTGACCGACCAGGCCATCCGGGCGCTCGCGGCGCGCGGCAAGCCGCTGGTCTCCATCCTGTGGGGCCGGGCGGCGCGCGATCTGCGGCCGCTGCTCGGCGAACTGCCGGTGGTGGAGTCCTCCCACCCCTCCCCCAGGTCCGCCGATTTCGGGTTCTTCGGCTCCAGGCCGTTCAGCCGGACGAACGACTTGCTGGTGAGACAGGGGTCACAGCCTGTGGACTGGCGCTTGCCGTCCGTCAGTTGAGGGTATCTGTTCTTCAGCGGATAAATACGGACAGATGCCGCGCGAGATGGCCCTGCCCGAACACCTGGTTCCGATAAGCCAGTAGCATGCGGCGCCATGAGCTCCCCCACTGGGCCCGCAAATGGCCTGCCCGTACGAATGCCGCGACCCCGCCAGACCGGACGGCACCGCCGGCCCGAGCCCGCGGTGGCGCCCGAGGGCGCGCCCGCGCTGGTGCTCGCCGTGCCCGGTGCCCCCTCGGCCGTCTCGCGGGGGCTCGCGGAAGAGATCATCAGCATCGGCCGCTCCGAGCTGCCGGGCCTCGACGCCCGGATCGGCTTCCTCGAAGGGGACGACGCCTCCGAGTTCCCGTCGCTGTCGGGCGTGCTGACCGCGGTCGCGAGCGAGCGTGCCGCGCGCGCGGACTTCGCCCGCGCCATCGGCCAGGAGGTGCCCGCGCCGACCGGCCCGGACGCCGTGGTCGTGCCGCTGCTGGCCGGTCCGGACGGCGATCTGCTCCGCCGGATGCGCCAGGCCCTGATGGACTCCTCGGCCGCCGCCGAGCTGGCCGACGTACTCGGTCCGCACCCGCTGCTCGCGGAGGGCCTGCACGTGCGGCTGTCCGAGGCGGGCCTGGCCCGTGCCGACCGCGCCCGGCTCTTCACCGTGACCACCGCCGCCGACGGCATCGTGCTGGCCACCACCGGGGGCGAGGAGGCCGTACAGGCCGCCGGGATCACGGGCATGCTGCTCGCCGCCCGCCTCGCGGTGCCGGTCAAGGCGGCCGCCCTGGACCAGGAGGGCTCGGTGGCCGCCGTCGCCGAGCAGCTGCGCCGCGAGGGCTCTACGCAGCTCGCGCTCGCCCCGTACCTGATCGGCCCGGAGGCCGCGGACGGACTGCTGGACACCGCCTGCAAGGAGGCCGACTGCGCCGCCTCCGAGGTGCTCGGCGCCTACGGCGCGCTCGGCAAGCTCGCCGTCGCCCAGTACTCCGCCGCGCTCGGGATCAGCCAGGGCGCCCCTGCGAACTGAACCGTCCCACCACGACGTGAGGGGCTCCCGCCGGGCGGCGGGGGCCCCTCACGTCGTTACGGCCCCGCGCACCCGGGGCCGTCAGCCGAAGACCACGCAGGTCGGGGCGGCCACGGCCATCGAGCCGGCCAGGCGGGGATGCCCGGTCCGCGGGTCCACGTCGAACCAGGTGATGTCCCCCGAGCGCTCGTTGGCCGCGTACAGCCGGCGCCCCGAGGGGTCCACGGCGAGGTCGCGCGGCCAGTGACCGCCGCAGTCGGCGACCCCGGTCAGCCGCGGCTCCTCGGCCCCGTCGGCGAGGGAGAAGGTGGCGATGACGTCGGCGCCGCGGACCGCCGCCCAGACGAAGCGCCCGTCGGGTGAGGCGACGACCGCGGAGGGGTAGTCCCGTACGGCCCCTGAGCGGGCTTCTGAGAGCACCGGAACCTCCCGGACCGGTTCCAGGCCGCCCGCTTCCGCGTCCCACCGGCAGACGGTCAGCAGCGGCCTCAGCTCGTTCACCACGTACGCCGGCTTCCCGTCCGGGTGGAAGGCGAGGTGGCGCGGGCCGTTGCCCGGCGTCAGCCGGGTCTCGGAGTGCAGCCGCAGCGCGCCGCTGTCCCCGTCCAGCGCGCAGACGCGGACGGAGTCGGTTCCGAGGTCCACGCTCAGCACCCAGCGGCCGGTCGGGTCGGGCAGCACCTGGTGGGCGTGCGGCCCCTCCTGCCGGTCCGCGTCGGGGCCCGAGCCCCGGTGCGCGAGCACGGCGGCGGGCCCGCGCGGACTGCCGTCGGCGGCCAGCGGGAGGCTGCTGACGTCCCCGGAGGTGTAGTTGGCGGTGAGCAGCCGGCTCCCTGCCACGCTCAGGTGCGTGGGACCGGAGCCCCCGACGGGGGCGGCCGCGCCGAGGGGGGTCAGCCCGTCGGCGGTGGGCCGGAAGGCGGCCACCGCGCCCCGCCCGGTCTCGCTCACCGCGTAGAGCAGGCCGGAGTCTCGGTCGAGGGCGAGGTACGAGGGGTCCTCGGCGGCGGTGACCGAGAGCGGGGTGAGCGCCCCGGTCACCGGATCCACGGCCGCGGTGGTGACACCGAGCCCGCCCGCCGATGTGAACGAGCCGATGTAGGCCCGGTGTTCCGTCGTCCCGGCCGTCCTGTCACGCATGCCGTGTCCCTCCGCCGATCGGTTCGGAGCCGACCCTAACAGGAGGTCTAGACCAGGTCTCGGCCTTGGGCCCGTTCCTGCGCCCCGGAGTGGTGGACGTACGCGGTGCTGCTCGGGCTGTCCTCGTAGGTGCGGTGGAAGACGGGGGTGGCCGAGCCGGAGATCGGCGGCACGATCCAGGACCAGTCCGCGCCGACCTCGCGTCCCTTGCGCTGCTCCCGTTCCAGGTGGGACAGGAAGCGCCGGGACTCGCTGTGGTGGTCGGCGATGGTGACCCCGGCGCGGTCGAAGGAGTGCAGGACCGCCCGGTTGAGCTCGACGAGCGCCCGGTCCTTCCACAGCGAGCGGTCGCTGGAGAGGTCCAGGCCCAGGCGGCGGGCCACGGCCGGCAGGAGGTTGTACCGGTCGGTGTCGGCGAGGTTGCGGGCGCCGATCTCGGTGCCCATGTACCAGCCGTTGAACGGGGCCGCCGGATAGTGGATGCCGCCGATCTCCAGGCACATGTTGGAGATGGCGGGTACGGCGTGCCAGCGCAGCCCCCAGTCCGCCCAGCCGCCCTGGTCGGGGTGTTCGATCGGCACTTCCAGCACGGCGTCCGCGGGGGTCTCGAACCAGCGCGGTTTGTCGTCGACGCCCTGGACCACCAGGGGAAGCAGGTCGAAGGGGGTGCCGGCGCCGCCGGGCCAGCCGAGCCGGAGCAGGGCGGCGGTGAGCGGGGCGTTGCGCGCGTCGCCCACGGTGAGCGAGGGGTGGTCCCCGTAGCCGGCGTACCGGACGAGCTGCTCGCTCCAGATCAGCGGGCCGGGGCGGTCCGGGGCGTCCGGCGCGAAGACGGTGATCGTGGGTCTGACCCGCCCGCCGTTGGTCGCCTCGCGCAGGTGCGCGAAGCACTCGGCGGCGATGCCGTCGGCGTCGGTGAGCGCGCGGCGGTCACGGACCCGCAGCGAGTTCCAGTAGAGCCTGCCTATGCAGCGGTTGCTGTTGCGCCAGGCCACGCGCGCCCCGTGGACGAGTTCCTGCGGGGTGTGCACGTAGCTTCCGGTGTCCGCCAACTCGGCCCGCACCGCGGCGAGCCGGGCCTGCGGATCACCGGCGTCCCGGTTCTCCCGGTGGAAGAGCCGGATGAACTCCTCGGCCGCTTCCCACACCTGTGCGGTGGTGGAGCGCTGGTGAAGAATTTCCATCCCGGGCGGTTACCCCCTGTCCGACCTGATCCACCCTGTTCGTGCCGGATGAATGCGCAATGAACAAGGACCCGTTGTATATGCGCCAGATCGGCGGCGTGCGGTTCGAGCGCCCGGAGCACCCCTCCGAGTGCTCTTCGGGGATCGGGCTGCGGGCGGCAGTCGAAGGGGCGTACGATCCGACCGCTCACGGGCCGCGTCAGGGGCCGGGCCGGGCGGGGCGGGTTCAGGTCACGAGCACGGCCGGCTCATGAACAGCGCCTGCTCACCGGCGGCGGGCGTGCCCCCGTAGAGGGTGGTGTCGAGGCCGCAGAAGGTGAATCCCATGCGCCGGTAGGCGTGCACGGCCGGGGCGTTGACCGAGCTGACCTCCAGCCAGAGGTGCTCGGCGCCCCGTTCGCGCGCGAACCGGTCCGCGCAGTCCATCAGCGCCCGGCCGATGCCGCGTCCCCGGCGGCCGGGCTCCACCTCGATGTCCTCGATCGTCAGCCGCCGGTTCCACGCCGCGTAGCCGACGGCGGCGAAGCCGCACACGTCGCTGCCGTCGAGCGCCACGTAGGTGCGCGTGTCGGCGGCCGAGTCCACGGCGCCGGCCCCGCCCCGGCCCCCGGCGAACCCCTGCTCGTCGTGCTCTTCCGGCGGGAACGCCTTGTGCACCGGCGGGTCCACGGGGACCTCGCGGAGCACGAAACCGAAGCCGGTGTCGGCGGCGGCGACCTCGAAGACCGTGTCGGTGGTGAAGGAGCCGTCCAGGGCCTCGATGGCACCCGCGTCCTGCGGGCGGGCGAGGCGGTAGACGATGCCGTCGGCGGAGCCGGGTGCGGTGGTCATGGAATCCACGGTACGCAAAAAATCCCCCGGCTGAATTGACTGCCGAGGGAGGAGTGAGCGTATATTTAACAGTTCGCGACTTCAGTAAAAACGAGGCCGCAAAGAAGCTTACGAAGACACCGTATCGCGGCAGGAGTGCAATTGTCAACCGAGGAATTCCGGAAAGAGCAGCAATTCGTCACCGACCTCTATCGGCGCCTCGATGACCTGCGCGACCAGGCCGAACACGCAGTCGAATCCGCTTTGCGCGACGTCGGCACCGGCCTTCAGGCCCGCCTGGAACGCGATGTGCTGGTCGCCGAGCAGTCCGGTCTGCTCTCCGCTCTGAATGGCGGTGAGAACGGCCTGTGTTTCGGCCGTCTGGAGTTCTCCGACGGCCGTGACCACCACATCGGCCGGATCGGAATCCGCGCGGACGACACCGACCGCACCCCGCTCGTCCTGGACTGGCGCGCGGATATGGCGCGTCCGTTCTACCTCGCCACCGGCCACACCCCCATGGGGCTGCGCCGGCGCCGCCACATCAGCAGCCGGGGGCGCGTGGTCACCGCCCTGCACGACGAGATCCTCGACCTGACCGACGCGGAGCGCACCGGGCACGAGGGCGCCGACGCGGACGCCGTGCTGCTCGCCGCGCTCGACGCCGCCCGGACCGGCCGCATGCACGACATCGTGCGCACCATCCAGGCCGAGCAGGACCGGGTCATCCGCTCCACGCACCGCGGGGTGCTGGTCGTCGAGGGCGGCCCCGGCACCGGAAAGACCGCGGTCGCGCTGCACCGCGCGGCCTACCTGCTGTACGCCCACCGGGAGACCCTCGCCAAGCGCGGGGTCCTGATCGTCGGACCGGGCCCGGCCTTCCTGGGATACATCGGCGGGGTGCTCCCGGCCCTCGGCGAGACGGGCGTGCTGCTGTCCACGCCGGGCGAGTTGTTCCCCGGGGTCCACGCCACCGGCACCGACCGGCCGGGGGCCGCCGCCGTGAAGGGCCGGGCCGCGATGGCGGAGGTCCTCGCCCGGGTCGTCGCGGACCGCCAGCGGCTGCCGGAGACCGTGCCGACGCGGTGCGGCGAGGACTACGACACGGTCCCCGAGCCCGCGCTGGAGATCGACCACGACGACTACGGGACCCTGCTGCTCGACCGCACCATGGCGTACGCGGCGCGGGACCGGGCCCGCGCCACCGGCCTGCCGCACAACCAGGCCCGGGCCGCCTTCGCCTTCCCCGTCATCGACGCGCTCACCGCGCAGCTCGCCGAGCGGCTGGGCGCGGATCCGTACGGCGGTCCGAACCTGCTGGGCGCCGACGACATCGCCCAGCTCGGCAAGGAGATCGCGGTGAGCCCCGCGGTGCACGCCGCGATCGACTCGCTGTGGCCCCGCCTCACCCCCCAGCAGCTGATCGGTGACTTCCTGGCGGAGCCCACCCACCTGCCCGCGCACGAGGCCGAGCTGATCCGCCGCGCGCCCTCGCGGCGGCCCGACTGGACCCCGGCCGACGTGCCGCTCCTGGACGAGGCGGCCGAGCTGCTCGGCGAGGACGACAGCGCCCGGCGCGCCGCCGAGGAGCGCGAGCGGCAGCGGCGCATCGACTACGCGCAGGGGGTGCTGGACCTGTCGCAGGGCTCGGAGTCCTACGAGTTCGAGGACGAGGAGAGCGAGTACCTCGCGGCGCACGACATCATCGACGCGGAGCGGATGGCCGAGCGCCACGAGGAGGCCGATCACCGCAGCACGGCCGAGCGGGCCGCGGCCGACCGGACGTGGGCCTTCGGGCACGTCATCGTGGACGAGGCGCAGGAGCTGTCGGAGATGGCGTGGCGGCTGCTGATGCGCCGCTGCCCGACCCGGTCGATGACGCTCGTCGGTGATCCGGCGCAGACCGCCGACGAGGCGGGCTGCGGTGCGTGGGAGCGGATCCTCGCCCCGTACGTGGGCGGGCGCTGGGACCTGGTACGGCTCGGGGTCAACTACCGCACGCCCGCCGAGATCATGGAGGTGGCGGCGGCCGTTCTGCGGGAGCGCGATCCCGGCTTCGAACCGCCGACGTCGGTACGGGCCACCGGGACGCGGCCCTGGTCGCACGAAGCGCAGGACCCGGCGCGGGCGGTGGCGCAGGCCGTGGAGCGGGAGCGGCCGGCCGAGGGACGGCTCGCGGTGATCGCCCCGCGCGGGCTGCATCGCGCGCTGGCCGACGTACTGCCCGGCGTACGGGAGGGCGCGGAGCCGGATCTGACCCGGGAGGTCGTCCTGCTGGACCCGCGCCAGGCCAAGGGGCTGGAGTTCGACACGGTGATCGTGGTGGAGCCGGCCGAACTCCAGCCCAGCGACCTGTACGTGGCGCTGACGCGGGCCACCCAGTCCCTCGGGGTCGTGCACACCCCCGGCCGGCTCCCGGCGGGGCTGGCCGCGGCTGCGGCTTCGGGCGGGTTGCTCAGGCGCTGAGGCTCAGGCGCTGACGGGGTCCCGCGGGTCGCTGCCCAGCGGGGCGGCGAGCCCGGCGAGGGCCCGCTCCAGCCCGTGCAGGTGGGCGAGGGCGGGCCCGGCGGCGGTGGCGGCCGCGGCGGCCTGCGCCGCCGAGTGGTCCGCGGCGGCGAATCCGTCCAGCCGCCGTTCGCCCGCGGTCAGGGCTTCGACGGCCGCCTCGACGCGCCAGCAGGCCGCGGCCAGGCGGGCGTCGTGGCTGGCGTCGGGATCGGCGGCGACGGCCACCAGCCCGCGCACCTCGCGGGCGCAGTCGTCCAGCAGGGCGATGACCTGGCCCGCGCGGGCCTTGCGGGCGCGGAACGGGCTGAGCGGGTGGACCAGCGGCGCGAGGGCCATCCGGACCCGGGCCAGCAGGGTCTCCAGCTCGGCCGCGTGGGGCGCGGGGTCCGCCGTCGGGGAGCCGGCCAGGCGGGCCGCGGCCTCGGCGGTGGCGGCGTGCACGCAGTGCAGGGCCCGCTGGATCCAGGCGTCGTTCGTGGCGTGGGTGGTGACCGGCAGGACGAGGACGACGGCCAGCGCGGCGCACACGGCGCCGACGGCCGTCTCCTCCAGGCGCAGGACGAGCAGGCCGGGGTCGAGCACGCCGAGCAGCCCGTAGAGCAGTCCGGCCATCAGGGTGACGGCCAGGATCATCCAGCTGTAGGAGACCGGGGCCGTGTAGAAGATCGCGAAGACGCATCCGGCGACCAGGACGGCGGTGGGCACGGGCGCTCCGTCCAGGGGGATGGCGATCAGCACGCCCGCGGCCACGCCGACGACGGTGCCGAGCACGCGGCGGAAGCCGCGCACGAGGGTCTCGCCGCGCGAGGCGGTGTTGACGAAGATCCACCAGGCGGTGCCGACGGCCCAGTACCAGCGGTCCTCGGAGAGCACCTGCCCGACGGCGAGGGCGACGGCGCACGCGGCGGTGGCCTGGAACGCCTGGCGGGTGGTGGGCCGGGCGAGGCCCCGCCCGGGCAGCGGTGCGGGTGCGGCGGGCGGCGGGGTGCGCCGCTCGATGGGCCACAGCAGGAACCGGACCGCGGCGGCGGCGCCGAGGGCCAGGGCCACGGCGGCGTACAGGCCGGGGAGCTGGGCGGGCAGCGCGTGCAGGAACTGGGTGATGAAGAAGTTCATGAACGCGAAGATCCCGAGCGCGTGTCCGCGCGGGCCCCAGCGGCGGGCGTAGACCCCGCAGAAGACGACGAGGACGAAGGCCGCGTCCCGGGCGAGGGGCACCCCGTGCAGGGTGGTGGCGAGGGCGAGGACGGGGAATCCGGCGGTCGGCAGGAGGGCTGTGGTGACCGCCTGGCGGCGCACGGTCGCGTCGGTGACGGTGAAGAGGGCGAGCAGGGCCGCCAGTCCCCCGGTGATGGAGGCGGTCAGGGACAGACCGCAGAGCTCGGCGAGGGCGACGGCGGCGGCGACGCCGATCACGGCGCGGGCCGCGTTCCTGAGTCTCATACGGCCCGGATCCGGTGCCACGAACATCCTCTTCACGGCGGTGTGCCGCCCCCCTCGCAGTGGTGCGCGCCGGCCCGGCTCCGCCCGGGGGTGGTGGGCGGCTCACGGGCACGGCGAAGGCGCCGCGCTCCGGACCGGCCTCGTTGCCGTCCGGCGCTGCGCGGCGCCGAAAGTACATGGATACGCCACAGATAAGCATCCGCAGGGGCATTGGCTCAAGCGGGGCCCATACCACTGGGCCAATGGCGCAGCAAGAACGCGCCATTTCCGGCCATGGCGGTGCCAACGGACCGGCCGCCCGGCCGCCGGCCTGACGTCAGTGCTCCGGGGCGGTCTCCGTCGGTACGCACAGGACGGGCACCGGGGACAGGTGCAGGAGCTTGTGCGGGGTGGAGCCGAGGAGGGCGCCGCGGATGGGGCTGTCGCCCCAGGTGCCGACGATGATGACCCGGGCGTGGTGACGTTCCGCGGCGTCCAGCAGGGCCTGGGCCGGCTTCTCGTCGACGACCTCGACCGTCGACGGCACGCCGGCGGCGTCGGCCGCCTCGACGGCGTGCGCGAGGGCGCTGCGGCCCGCCTGGCGGACGGCTTCCCGGTGGGCCCGGTACTCCTCGCCGGTGGCGCCGGGGGCCGCGGCGCCGAAGACGAGGACGAGGGGCTCGCCGAAGGCGGCGGCCACCTCCAGCGCCACGTTCAGGGCGCGTGCCGCGCCGGGCGACTCGTCGTATCCGAGGACCACGGACATCCCGCCCCCTCAGCGCTTTCCGCCGTGCACGAGCGCCGGATCGGCCACTCCCCGCCGCTCCTGCCAGAACCGGCCGTCCCGTACCCGCCAGAAGCACATGACGAGCACGCCGGCGGCGGCGATCGCGATCCCGATGACCAGCGGCGGGCCGAGCCCGAACCAGGAGACGCCGCTGGCCGAGTTCTCCGGGTGGGACATGTCGCGGACCGACTCCACGAGCAGCCAGATCAGCAGGCCGGCGCCGGTCACCGGGCCGACTCCGATGAGCAGGAGGTTGTGCAGGTTCTCCCGCAGGTGGCGGCGGTAGTAGACGGCGCAGGCCAGGCCGGTGAGCGCGTAGTAGAAGGCGATGAGCAGGGAGAGCGCGGTGAGCGAGTCGAGGAGGGCGTTCTCGCTGATCTGGTTGACGGCGAGGTACCAGGCGATGGCGATGCCGGCCACCCACCAGGTGCTGACGTCCGGGGTCCGGAACCGCGGGTGGATGTGCGCGAGCGGGGGCGGCAGGGCGTGCCGGCGGGCCATGGACAGGGCGGTGCGGGAGGCGGGGATGATCGTGGTCTGGGTGGAGGCGAGCGCGGAGGTGCAGACGGCGAGGAGCACCACCCAGTCCCAGCCGCCCATGACCTCGTGGGCGAGCACGGCGAAGAGGGCCTCCTCCTCGCCCGCGTTCGCGGCGAGGAACGCGGTGCCGGAGTAGCCGACGACCGCGAAGCCCACGGACAGGTAGGTCACCAGGAGCACCACGGTCGACCAGATGCCGGCCCGGCCGGGGGCCGTGGCGGAGTTCTCGACCTCCTCGGTGAGGTTGACCGCGGACTCCCAGCCCCAGTAGATGAACACCCCGAGCAGCAGTCCGCCGGTCAGGGCGGCGCCGCCGGCGCCGAAGGGGTTGAGCCAGCCGACGGACGGTTCGAGCGAGTCGAGGGTGCTGGTGCCGGCGTAGATGCGGTAGAGGGCGACGACGGCGAAGGCCAGCAGGCACAGCACCTGGGCGAGGATGAGGACGTCCTGGAAGTGGGCCGACAGTTCGGTGCCGATGACGCAGATCGCGGTCATCGCGAGGATCACGGCGACCGTGAGGCCCTGGCGGACGGCGGCGTCGGCGGCCACGCCGTCGAGGCCGACGGCGAGCAGCCCGAAGTGGACGGCCACGTCGGCCAGCGAACCGATGACGAGCACTCCGGTCATGGCGATGGCCCAGCCGCCGAGCCAGCCCGCCCAGGGGCCCATGGCCCGGGTGACCCACGAGAAGGTCGTGCCGCAGTCCTGGTCGACCTTGTTGAGGTAGTAGAAGGCGGCGGCGATGAGGAGCATCGGCAGGAACGACGCGAGCATGATGCCCGGCGCGTAGATCCCGGCCAGGGCCACGATCGGGCCGATGACGGCGGCCAGGGAGTAGGCCGGCGAGGTCGAGTTCAGGCCGATGACCAGCGCGTCGAGGAAGCCGATCGCATTGGGCTTGAGCCCCGCGTCCTGCTGCTCCGTCCCCGCTTCGCCACCCGCACCGTCATGGGCCATGTACGCATGGTCGGGCACCCGGCAGCGCCGCGCGAGGCGGACGCTGCCGTTCAGGGGCGGGTGTTCCAGCCCGCGATCACCGGGAGGCCGTGTTCCGTGGAGAGCGCGCTGACGGTGCCGGTGCGCAGCAGGAACAGCCGGCCGGCCGCCGGATCCAGGCCGAGGTAGCGGGCGGTGAGGACGCGCAGGAAGTGGCCGTGGGCGACGACCACGACGTCGCCGTCGTCCGCTCGCAGGACGGGCGCGATCCGGGCCAGGGCGCGGTCGGCGCGGGCGCCCACCTGGGCGGCGCTCTCGCCGGGGTGCGCCGGGTCGCCGGGCGGGACGCCGTCGGTCCACAGCGACCAGTCGGGGGCGCTGCGCCGGATCTCCGCGGTGGTGATGCCCTCGTAGCCGCCGTAGTCCCACTCGTACAGGTCGGGGTCGGGGACGGCGCCGGTGAGGCCGGCGAGTTCGGCGGTGGCGACGGCCCGGCGCAGCGGGCTGGTCAGCACCAGGGCGGGCCGGCGGCCGCGGAAGTAGGGGGCGAGGGAGATGGCCTCCTCGACGCCGCGCGCGGTCAGGGGTACGTCGGTGCGCCCGGTGTGGCGCCCGTTGGCGCTCCACTCCGTCTCGCCGTGCCTCACCAGCACCAAGTCGCTCATTCTCGCGACCCTATGCCGGAGCCGAGCGGCCCGGGGCCGCGGGGGGGGGGTCGGGGTCGGCGTGTCAGAGACTCCCCCTGGATCTGATTCGATGCACAAACGCTGCGAGTTTCCCGGCGACGGCCGGCGCTAGAGGCTCGACCCATGGACGGCACAGGGGTGCAGCGCCCCGGGGGCTCCGCAGTGCCCGGTGATCGCGTCGTGGCCGGTTTCACGGCCGGGGACGACGCCTGCGTGGAGGCGGTCTACCGGCACTGGCGGCCGATGGTGCACTCGCTCGCGCGCAGGGCGCTGGGGGACGAGCGGGAGGCCGAGGACGTCACCCAGCAGGTGTTCCTCGCGGCCTGGCGCGGGCGGCGCGGCTACCGGCCGGGGCCGGGCGGGATGGGTGCCTGGCTCAGCGGGATCACCCGGCACAAGGTGGCCGACGCGCTGGAGGCGAGGAGCCGGCGGGCCAGGGCGGCCGCGGCCGCGGCGCGGGCGTTTCCGGACCCCGCCGCCCGGTCCGGCGCCGGCGCCAGGGCCGAACCGGAGCGCGTCGTGGACCGGTTGCTGGTGCTGGCCGAGCTGTCCCGGCTGCCGTCCCCGCAGCGGCGGGTGATGTGCCTCGCCTTCTACGCAGACCTCTCCCAGTCGCAGATCGCGGACCGTACGGGCCTGCCCCTGGGGACCGTCAAGAGCCATATGCGGCGGGCCCTGCACGGCCTGCGCCGTTCGTTGGAGCCGCATCCGCCGCCAGCGCCGCGATGACCTCCAGGCCCGAGCGCAGTCCGAAGAGGCGCTCCGCGCGCGGTTGCGGGGCGCCCGCGCCCCAGCCCGGGCCCGCGAGCAGCAGCGCCGGACGCCCCCGCGCGCCGCGCAGGCCCCACTCGATGTCCGCCACCGACCGGGCCAGGGCCGCGTCCGCGGTGGTCCGGGTCTGGGACCACAGCACCACGGCCCGCGGTCCGGTCCGGCGTACGGCGTCCCGCAGGGCCCGCGCGGGCAGCGCGGCCCCGAACATCCGCACGGGCAGGCCCCGTTCGCCGAGGGCCGCGGCCAGCGCCTCGATGGGCAGGCTGTGCAGCTCGTCCGGTACGCACGCCAGGAGCACCGGGGGCGCTGCGGGGTGCGGCGCCGCGGGCGGGGGCCGGAGGCGGTGCATGGCCGCGGACACGTGCCAGGAGAGCAGGTGCTCCACCTCCACGTAACGCTCCCCCGCCGAGGCCCAGGTGCGGCCGACGGCGTGCAGGGTCGGGGCGATGATCTCCTCCCACGCGGTGACCAGACCGTGCTCCGCGAGGGCGGTGTCCAGCAGTTCGGCCACGGACGGCGCGTCCAGCCGTACGGCGGCACGTGCGAGCCCCCGGCACTCCGGGCGGACCTCCCCGAGGCGAAGGGGACCGGGCCCGCCCGGCGCCGGATGCGGCGCACCGGATGCGGCGCGGGCGGCGGGCGCCGCGTCCAGCGCGGCCCGCGCCGCCTCGGCCGGGGGGACGCCCTGTGCGGTGAGCCGGCACATCAGCTCCAGCCGGGCGATGTCCTGCGGGCTCCAGCGGCGGTGGCGTCCGCCTTCGCGGCGCGCGGGACCGATGGCGTACCGGCGCTCCCAGGAGCGCAGCGTGTTCGGCGACACTCCCAGGTGCCGGGCGACGGCGCCGGTGCTGAGCGCGACGTCGGGCGGGCCCGGCGGGGGTCCGGACCGAGGCGGGGGCTGCGGCGGGGGCTGCACCCGCACACGGTACGACGGGCGGCGGGCGTGGGCGGCGGGCTGTCGGACCAGTCGCTTCACCCACCGTGCCGCCCCTGCCGGAAACGGTCGAGTCCGTCGGCGAGCGACACCACCGGATCGGGGTAGTCGTAGCGGGCCCGCTCCGGCTCCGCCAGCCGCCACGGCTCGTGGACGAGCGGCGCGTCCAGCCCGGCGAGCTCGGGCACCCAGCGGTGCACGTAGTGGCCCTGGGGGTCGAAACGCAGACCCTGCCGGACGGGGTTGAGCACGCGGTTGGGGCGGGTGTCGGTGCCGGTGCCCGCGACCCACTGCCAGTTCAGCTGGTTGTTGGCGAGGTCCCCGTCGACCAGGAGGTCCAGGAAGTGGCGGGCGCCCGTCCGCCAGTCGATGTACAGGGTCTTGGTCAGGAAGCTCGCGACGAGCATCCGGCCGCGGCCCGGCATCCAGCCTTCGTGGCGCAGCTGGCGCATGGCGGCGTCGACCACGGGATATCCGGTGCGGCCGTCCTTCCACGCCTGGGTCTCCTCCTCGGCGGCGGGGCCGGTGCGCCAGCGGTCCTGCCGGGCGCGGTAGTCCTCGGCGGCCACCTCGGGGCGGGCGGCGAGCACCTGGTGGTGGAAGTCGCGCCAGCACAGCTGGCGGACGAAGGCCTCGGCGCCCGGGCCGCCGGCGGACCGGGCACGGTGGACGGCCTCGGTGGCCGAGAGGGTGCCGAAGTGCAGGTGCGGGGAGAGACGGGAGGTGGTGTCCCCGGCCAGTTCGTCGTGGCGGTCCGCGTAGTCGGCCAGTCCGGAGCGGAGCCAGTTCGTCAGGAGCCGTCGGCCCTCGCTCTCGCCGCCCCGGGCGAGGCCCGGGGAGACCCCGGTGAGGGAGCCGCGCGCCGGCAGGGGCTCGGAGCCGACGCCCTCGGGGACCCGGACGGCGCGGGGTGCGGCGGCGAGCGGCCGCGGGGGCAGTTCGCTCCAGCGGCGAAGGTACGGGGTGAAGACGGCGAAGTGGTCGGAGCCCGCCGGGTGCACGGCCCCGGGCGCGACGGCGGTGATGACCGTCTCGTGGACGTAGAGCCGCCGTCCCTCGGCTTCGAGGGCGCTGCGCAGCCGCTCCTCGCGGGCCTGGGCGTAGGCGCTCACACCGGCGGCCATGTGGACCTCGTCGGCGTCGGTCTCCCGTACGAGGGCGCACACCTCGGCGACGACGTCCCCGGAGCGCAGCACCAGGCGGGCGCCGCGGGCGCGCAGTCCGGCGTCGAGGTCGGTGAGGCAGTCGGCGAGGAACGCCTGCCGGTTGGGCGGGGCGAAGCCGGCGGCCGCGACGGCGCGGTCGCGGACGAACAGCGGGACCACCTGGTCGCAGGAGGACATGGCCGCCCGCAGCGGCGGGTGGTCGTGCAGGCGCAGGTCGGAGGTGTACAGGACCACCGCGACGTTCATGTTCTGGCTCCGCGTCAGGGTCGGTGAGGAGGGTTGGCGTGGGGTACTTCGGCGGCCGGGGCCCCGGTGGATGCGCCGTCGCCGGCGGCGCCGCCCTGGCGTTCGGCGGCGCGGGCGATGTTGCGGGCCATCCCGCCGAAGACCACGGCGTGGAAGGGGGACACGCTCCACCAGTAGAGGTGGCCGAGCAGACCGTGCGGATGGAACAGCGCCCGCTGCCGGTAGCGGGCCCGGCCCGGCTCCGGACCGGGGTCGGCGCGCATTTCGAGCCAGGCCAGGCCCGGCAGCCGCATCTCGGCGCGCAGCCGCAGCAGCCGGCCCGGTTCGATCTCCTCCACCCGCCAGAAGTCGAGGGAGTCGCCCACGCGCAGGCGGGTGGCGTCGCGGCGGCCGCGGCGGATGCCGACTCCGCCGACGAGCCGGTCGAGCCAGCCGCGCACCGCCCAGGCCAGCGGGAAGGAGTACCAGCCGTGCTCGCCGCCGATGCCCTCCACGACCCGCCACAGCGCACCGGGCGGGGCCGCGACGACCCGCTCCCGCCGGTCGGTGTACAGGCTGCCGCCCGCCCAGTCGGGGTCGGTGGGCAACGGGTCGCTGGGCGCGCCCGGCACGGAGGCGGAGGACCAGCGGGTGGTCACGTCGGCCTCCCGGATGCGCTGGAGGGCGAGCGAGAGCGCCTGGTCGAAGCCGATCGGCGCTCCGGGCGGGTCGGGCACGTAGCGGGCGATGTCGTGCTCCGCGCAGACCACCTCGTGGCGCAGGGACTCCGCGAGCGGCCGGGCCAGCGCCCGCGGCACGGGGGTGACCAGGCCGATCCAGTGGCTGGACAGCCGCGGGGTGAGCATCGGGACGCGCAGGATGAGCCGCTCGGGCAGCTCGGCCACCGCGGCGTAGCGGCGCATCATCTCCTCGTACGTGAGCACGTCCCGGCCGCCGATGTCGAAGGCCCGGTTCACCTCGGGCGGCATGGTGGCGCTGCCGACGAGGTAGCGCAGGACGTCGCGGACGGCGATGGGCTGGCAGCGGGTGCCGACCCAGCTGGGGGTCACCATGACGGGCAGCCGCTCGGTGAGGTAGCGCAGCATCTCGAAGGAGGCGGAGCCGGAACCGATGATGACCGCGGCGCGCAGGACGGTGGCCGGTACGGGCCCCGCGAGGAGGATCTCGCCCACCTCGGCGCGGGAGCGCAGGTGCGGGGAGAGCTTCTCCACGGGGATGCGGGCCGGGGTGAGTCCGCCGAGGTAGACGATGCGGCGGACCCCGGCCCTATGGGCCTGCTCGGCGAAGATCCTGGCGGCGGCGCGGTCGCGTTCCTCGAAGCCGGAGCCCCCGCCGAGGGCGTGGACGAGGTAGTAGGCGACGTCGACGCCCTTGAGGGCGGCGGCCACGGCCTGCGGGTCGGTGGCGTCGCCGCGGGCGGTCTCCACCTGCCCGGCCCAGGGGTGGTCGCGCAGCTTCTCCGGGGAGCGGGCCAGGCAGCGGACGCGGTGGCCCGCGTCGAGGAGTTCGGGCACCAGTCGCCCGCCGATGTAGCCGGTCGCTCCGGTGACCAGGCAGTTCAGACCCGTCATGACTGTCTCCGCTCCTCGTGGGCCGTGCGGGCCGGGGGCCTCGTACGGGATTCCGGCGGGGCGGTGCGATCGGATGCACGTGAGCGGGCACCGGCCGACGGAACTGAGCCATTGGTACAGTCACGGCATGGCGGTGGACGAGCTCGACACCCGGATCCTGCGCCTGCTGATCGAGCAGCCGCGCACCAGCGTCCGCGAGTACGCCCGCATCCTCGGCGTGGCGCGGGGCACGCTCCAGGCCCGGCTGGACCGGCTGGAGCGCACCGGCGTGATCACCGGGACGGGGCCGGTGCTCTCCCCGGCGGCGCTCGGACACCCGGTGCTGGCCTTCGTGCACATCGAGGTCACCCAGGGCCACCTGGACGACGTGGGTGAGGCGCTGGCCGCCGTACCGGAGATCATCGAGGCCTTTTCCATCACCGGCGGCGGCGACCTGCTGACCCGCGTGGCGGCCCGCGACAACGCCCATCTGGAGGACGTGATCCAGCGGCTGATCCGGCTCCCGGGCGTGGTCCGCACGCGCACGGAGGTCGCGCTGCGCGAACGGGTCGCCCACCGGCTGCTGCCGTTGGTCGAGTCCGTGGGCAGGGCGGCACGCAAAGCCTGACAGGATGGCCGGGGCAGGACACAACCGGCAGGACGGACGCAACGGATGAATTCCGTCATATTCGATCTCGACGGCACCCTCGTGGACAGCGAGCCGAACTACTACGAGTCCGGCCGTCGCACCCTGGAGCGGCACGGGATCGCCGATTTCACCTGGGAGCACCACGCCCGTTTCATCGGCATCGGCACGCTGGAGACGCTGGAGATCCTCAAGGACCGGTACGGGATCGCGGCGCCGGTCGAGCAGCTGCTCGCCGAGCAGAACTCCGCCTACCTGGAGCTGGCCGGCACCCGGACCGAGGTCTTCCCGCAGATGCGCGAGCTCGTCGAGCGCCTGCACGCCGAGGGCGCGGCGATGGCGGTGGCCTCCGGCTCCTCGCGCGAGGCGATCGACGCCGTCCTGGCGGCCACCGGGCTGGACCGCCTGCTGACCACGGTGGTCTCCGCCGAGGAGGTGGCGCACGGCAAGCCCGCGCCGGACGTGTTCCTGGAGGCGGCCCGTCGGCTGGGCGCGGACCCGGCCGGCTGCGTGGTCTTCGAGGACGCGGCGCCGGGTGCGCGGGCGGCCCGCGCGGCGGGCATGGGCTGCGTGGCGATCCCGTACGTGAGGGACACCGCGGACGACCCGGCCTTCGCGGCGGCCGGACTGCTCTTCCCGGGCGGGCAGGCGGAGTTCAGCGCGGACGTGGCGCACGACTGGCTGACGACCCGCCGGCCTGGCTGACGCGGGCGGGCCCCTGTCGGCCCTCTGGCGCCCTGCGCGGGCCGGTGCCACCATGCCTGCGTGACCGCGACCCCGCCCCCGGGCACCCGCAACGGCGGACCGCGCGGGTGGCCCCTGCTCGGCAACCTGCCCGCCTTCGCCCGCGATCCACTGGCCTTCTTCGAGTCCCTGCGCGACGACTACGGCGACTGGGTGCCCTGGTCGCTCGGTCCGCGCCGGGGCATACTGCTCTCCCGGCCCGAGCACACCGGTGAACTGCTGGGAGCCGTCGAGTCCACCTTCAAGCCCATGGAACTGGGCTGGGCCCTGCACCAGTTGCTGGGCAACGGGGTGGTCGTCTCGACCGGGGACGACTGGCGGCGCAAGCGGGCCCTGGTCCAGCCCGCCGTGCGGCCGCGCCAAGTCGCCTCGTACGCCACCACGATGGTGGAATGCGCCGACGCGCTGGCCCGCAGCTGGCGCGAGGGCGCGCGGATCGACGTACACCGGGAAATGGCCCGGCTCACCCAACGGATCGCCGTGCGCACGCTGTTCGGCGGTGACGCGGCGGGCCGGGAGGCGCCCATCAGTGCGGCCATGGCCACGGCGCAGCGGGAACTGGGGGCGGAGTTCAGGGGGCTGACCCTGTTCCTTCCGTCGTGGGTGCGCACTCCGGGCCGGCGCCGGATGCGGGAGGCCGTGGCGGTCCTCGACGAGGAGATCGAGTACGTCATACGGGAGCACGAGGCCGCGTCACGCGCCGGCGCGGAGCGGGACGACCTGCTGAGCCGGCTGCTCGCGGCCCGCGACGAGCACGGCGGCCCGCTGTCCCGCAAGGAGGTGCGGGACGAGTCGATCACCCTCTACATCGGCGGCCACGAGACCACCTCGACCACCCTGACCTGGGCCTGGCAGCTGCTGTCGGGGGCGCCCGAGGCGCGGGCCCGGCTGACGCAGGAGCTGGACCGGGTGCTGGGCGGACGACTGCCGACGCACGAGGACTACGCGCGGCTGCCCTGGACCCGGCAGGTGGTCAAAGAGGCGCTGCGGATCTATCCGCCGGTCTGGCTGATCTCGGCGGTGGCCGCGCAGGGCGCGAGCATCGGCGGGCGGGCGGTGCCGGTGGGGACGGCGGTGTGGACGAGCCCCTGGTCGATGCACCGCGACGAGCGGTGGTTCCCGGACCCGGAGGCCTTCCGCCCCGAGCGGTGGGACGCGGACGCCCCGCATCGGGCGCCGGACCACGCCTGGTTCCCTTTCGGCGGCGGCCCGCGGGCGTGTCTGGGGGCGCGGTTCGCGCTGGTGGAGGCCGTGCTGGTGCTGGCCGTGCTGGGGCAGCGGTTCCACCTGGACAGCGGGACCGAGCGGGCCGCGGTCTTCCCCGGGCTCACCTTGCAGCCGAAGACCCCGGTGCTGGCGACTCTGGTGGCGGCCTGAGGGGGTGGGCCTGAGGGCCGGGATCCGGGGGTGCGGGAAGAGCACGCACGCCCCGTGAGTTAGTAGAACCGTGAACGACATCTCGCGCGACGTGGACGTGGTGGTCATCGGGGCCGGGCAGGCGGGCCTGTCCAGCGCCTACCACCTCGCCCGGACGGGGATCGACCACGTGGTCCTGGACCACGCGCCCCGCCCGGGCGGGGCGTGGCAGTTCCGCTGGCCCTCCCTCACCTACGGCAAGGTCCACGGGATGCACGCCCTGCCCGGCATGGAACTGACGGGCGCGGACGTGCTGCGGCCGTCGTCGGAGGTGATCGGGGCGTACTTCGCCGCCTACGAGGACCGCTTCGACCTGCGCGTACGGCGTCCCGTGGACGTCAGCGCCGTGCGGGACGCAGGCGCGGGACGGCTGCGGGTGGAGACGTCGGACGACGTCTGGTCGCCCCGGGCCCTGATCAACGCGACCGGGACCTGGGACCGGCCGTTCTGGCCGCGCTACCCCGGCCAGGACGTCTTCCGCGGCCGCCAGCTGCACACCGCGAACTACCCGGGGCCGCAGGAGTTCGCCGGGGCGCGGGTCATCGTCGTCGGGGGCGGCACGTCGGCGGTGCAGCACCTGCTGGAGATCTCAGAGGTGGCGGCGGAGACCACGTGGGTGACGCGGCGGCCCCCGGTCTTCCGCGACGGGAGCTTCGGCGAGGCCGAGGGCCGGGCCGCGGTGGCGCTGGTGGACGAGCGGGTGCGCCGGGGGCTGCCGCCACAGAGCGTGGTCAGCGTCACGGGACTCCCGCTGAACGATGCCGTCCGGGCCGGTCTGGCCTCGGGCGTCCTGGAGCGCCGGCCCCTGTTCGACCACCTCACCGCCACGGGCGCCACCTGGGCCGACGGGACCCGCGTCAACGCGGACGTCATTCTGTGGGCCACCGGCTTCCGCGCGGCCGTCGACCACCTGGCCCCGCTGCGCCTGCGCGAGCCGGGCGGGGGCATCCGGGTCGAGGGGACCAGGGCGGTGCGCGACGAGCGGGTCCACCTGGTCGGCTACGGCCCGTCGGCCTCGACCATCGGGGCCAACCGGGCGGGCGGCGCGGCGGTCCGCGAGATCCGCCGGCTCCTGGCGCGCGAGCGGGTGGGCGCGGCGGCGCTCTGAGGGGAGCGGCGGCGCTCTGAGCGGGCGGACCGGGGCTCCGGCCGGTGCCGGGCCGTCCGCGCCTCATCTCCCGGCGGCGGAACCCGCCTTCGCGCGGATCCGGTTGAACTCCGCGACGTGCTTCTTGTGTTCCTCGTAGGTCGCCGAGAAGCGGGTGTCCCCCGGCTTCACGGTGACGAAGTACAGCCAGTCGCCGGGCGTCGGCGCGACCGCCGCCGCCATGGCCTCCAGGCCGGGGCTGTCGATCGGCGTGGGCGGCAGTCCCTGGCGTGCGTAGGTGTTGAAGGGGCTGTCGAGGCGGGTGTCGCTCAGCTTGGTGTCGACCGTGCTGCGGTTGAGGGCGTAGTTGAGGGTGGAGTCCATCTGGAGGGGCATCGACTTGGCCAGCCGGTTGTGCACCACGCGGGCCACCTTGCCCATGTCGGCGCGGTTCTCGGCCTCCGCCTCGATGATGCTGGCCAGGGTGGCCGTCTGGTACGGGGTCATCCCGTGGGCTCTTCCGCCGTCCGCCACGGCCCTGGTGGCGAGCTTCTCGTTCGCCGTCCGGACCATGTACGCGAGCAGCGCGGCCGGGGTGGACTTCGAGGTCACCGGGTACGTCGCCGGGAAGAGGTAGCCCTCCGGATTGCCCTTGGCCTCCGCGGGCAGCTCCAGCCCGGCGGTGGCCACCGCCGTCTTCGTGGAGCCCGGCGGGAGTTTCAGTTCGCGGTCGATCGCGGCGTACACCTGGGGGGCCCGCCAGCCCTCGGGGATGACCAAGCGGCGCGGCTTCTCCGGGGCTTCCTCACCCCGCAACAACGGGATCAGGGCTGCCGCACCCAGCGCCAGCAGTGTGCCGATCAGAAGCGCGAGCCGGCCCCGGCGGGTGAGCCGGGAACGGCGCTGTGGTGGCCGGTACTCATGACGCATGCGGGAACACTAACCCGCAAAAAGCGCCTTTTCCGACATTCAGCCCATTCGGCATTCACATGGTCATACATTGGCCGGAGCCAGTTCGACGCCCTCGGGCGGCTCGGGGGTCAGCGCGGCGTCCCGGTCCCGGCGGACGAGGGCCGCGTACCGTCCGTCGGCCTTGAGCAGTTCCTCGTGGGTGCCGCGCTCGGCTATGCGGCCCGCGTCCAGGACCACGATCTGGTCGGCGTCGCGGACGGTGGAGAGGCGGTGCGCGATGGTGATGGTCGTCCGTCCGGCGGAGAGGTTGTCGATGGCCTGCTGGACGGCGTGCTCGGTGCGGGTGTCGAGGGCGCTGGTGGCCTCGTCGAGGATCAGCACCGGCGGGTCCCTCAGGATGGTGCGGGCGATCGCCAGGCGCTGCTTCTCCCCTCCGGAGAACCGGTAACCGCGCTCGCCCACCAGAGTGTCGTACCCGTCGGGCAGGGACGCGATGTGGTCGTGGATCTGCGCCGCGCGGGCCGCTTCGACCATCTCCTCGTCGGTGGCGTCGGGCTTGGCGAAGCGCAGGTTGTCCGCGACGGAGGCGTGGAAAAGATACGTCTCCTGGGAGACCACTCCGATGGAGCGGGCCAGCGAGTCGAAGTCGAGGTCGCGCACGTCGATCCCGTCGAGGGCGACCCGTCCGCCGGTCACGTCGTAGAGCCGGGGCACCAGGTAGCTGAGGGTGCTCTTGCCGGAGCCGGTCGGGCCGACCACCGCGAGGGAGCCGCCCGCCGGGACGGTGATGTCGATCCCCGAGAGGGTCGGACCGTTCTTGGCGTCGTAGGCGAAGTGCACGTCCTCCAGCGCGACCTCGCCCTTGGCCCGCTCCAGCCGGACCGGGTCCGGGCGCTCGGTGATGTCCACCGGCAGGTCGAGGTACTCGAAGATGCGCGCGAACAGGGCGAGCGAGGTCTGTATCTGCACGCCGGTCGACAGCAGGCTCACGGCGGGCCGGAAGAGTCCCTGCTGCAGCGTGACGAAGGCGACCAGGGTGCCGACGGAGAGGGAGGGCGCGCCCGTCTGGAGGGCCAGGCCGGCGGCCCAGTAGATCAGGGCGGGCATCGCGGCCATGACGATGCCGATGGTGGACATCCGCCAGCGTCCGGCCATGCTGGCCCGCACTTCGAGGCCGACGAGCCTCTCGGACTCCTCCGCGAAGGCGTTCGTGAGGGAGTCCGAGCGGCCCATGGTGCGGCCCAGCAGGATGCCGCTCACCGAGAGCGACTCGGTGACCGTCGCCGCCATGGCGGCCATCTGCTTCTGGCGCTTCATGGTGATCTTCTTGCGCTCGCGGCCGACCCGTCGGCTGATCCACACGAAGACGGGGAGCAGCGCCAGCGAGACGAGGGTGAGCCGCCAGTCGAGCGCGAGCATGGCGACGACGGAGGCGATCACGGCCGTCAGGTTCGAGACGAGCGAGGTGGCGGTGGAGGTGACGGTGGCCTGCATGCCGCCGATGTCATTGGCGATGCGGGACTGGACCTCGCCGGTGCGCGTCCGCGTGAAGAAGGCCAGCGGCATCCGCTGGAGCTGCGCGTAGACGGCGGTGCGCAGGTCGTGCATGACGCGCTGCCCGACGGTGGTGGAGATCAAGGTCTGGAGCACGCCGAAGACGCTGGTGACCACGGCGGTGAGGATCATGCCGAGGGCGAGCAGGCTGAGCAGCCCGGTGCGGCCCTGCGGGATCGCGACGTCGAGGATCTCCTTGAGCAGGAACGGCGAGGCCACGCCGACCAGGGAGGATGCGGCGACCAGCAGGCCGACGACGGCGAGCCGCCCCCGGTAGGGCCGGAAGAGCCCCACGATGCGGCGCAGCTCGCGCGGCTGCTCGGCCGGGGCGGGCCGGCGGGGGTCGAGCGGATCGTTCGACGGCGTCCACTTCGGTTCGTCGTGACGCATGGGCACCCTCTCGGGGTCGGGGGTCGAGGCCATTGGAGCATAGGTGATTGTTACCTATGCTCACAATGAACGGCATCCTGATATTGTTCCCGGCATGAGCTCCGCCTCCGACACCGACCGCCTCCTCGCCGAACAGCTGCTGCGCCTGACCCGCAGGCTCCACCGGATCCAGAAGCGGCACATGGAGCCGCTCGGGATCACTCCCGCCCAGGGTCGGCTGCTGCGCCTCGTCTCGCACTACGAGGGAGGCCAGGCACCCCGAATGGCGGATCTCGCCGCACGCCTGGAGGTCGTCCCCCGCGCCGTGACCACCCTGGTGGACGGCCTGGAGGCCGCCGGGTGCGTACGCCGCGCGCCCGATCCCGCCAACCGGCGCGTCATCAGGATCGAGCTCACCGACAACGGCCGCGCCACGCTGCGCCGACTGCGCAGCGCGCGGACCGACGCCGCGGAGGAGATCCTGGCTCCGCTGACCGCCGACCAGCGCGAGGTGCTCGGCGGCCTGCTGAACACCCTCTCGGACGCCCCGGCGGAGCGCACCTGCTGAGGAAGCCACGCGCGGCCGGGAGCGCGCCACCCGGCCGTGAGCGCCGTTGTGCGCGGCCCGTCTGACCAGGCGCCCTTCCACGGAGAAGATCCGCAAACCTGGTGGCCGCACGCCGTTGTCCAGGGAAAATCGATTGCCCGGAGCCGGTCCGGAAGGCGAACCTTGCTCGGTTTGGACCACTCGACCAGTCATGGGGCGTCATGCAGATCAGCGATCTTCCGTATCCGGATCCAGGGGTACCCGACGCTCGCTCCGGCCCCCGCTTCCTCCTGTGGCTGGGCCGGGGCCAACTCGGCGGACAACTCAAGAGCCTGTGCTGGGGCATGCTCCACTTCTCGGGCGTCGCCGCCCTGCCGTACGCGGTGGGGCTGGGCGTCGACGCCGTCATCGACCGCGACGCCGACCGGCTGCTCCTCGTCGGCGCGCTGCTCGCCCTGACCGGCGTCGCCATCTCGGTGGGTGACGCCATGCTCCACCGCACCGCCGTCACCAACTGGATCACCGCCGCCGCCCGGGTGCAGCAGCTGCTCGCGCGCAAGACCGCCGAACTGGGCTCCGCCCTGACCCGGCAGGTCGCCGCCGGCGAGGTGGTCGCCGTCTCCACCGGCGACGTGGAGAAGATCGGCTGGTTCGTCGAGGCGATCTCACGCTTCCTCGCCGCCGTCTTCTCCATCGTCCTCGTCTGCGTGGGTCTGCTGTTCTACGCACCCGAGCTCGGCGTGGTCGTCGCCGTCGGCGTGCCGCTGGTCGCCCTGGCCGCGCTGCCGTTGCTGCCGCGCGCCACCCAACGCGCGGACGTCCAGCGGGAGAAGGCGGGCAAGGCCACCGAGCTGGCCTCCGACACCGTGGCGGGCCTGCGGGTGCTGCGGGGCATCGGCGGTGAGGAGCTGTTCCTCGGCCGCTACCGCGAGGCTTCGCAGGAGGTCCGCAAGGCCGCCGTGCGCAGTGCCCGGATGTGGGCGCTGATCTCCGCGGTCCAGGTGCTGCTGCCGGGGGCGCTGCTGATCACGGTGGTCTGGTACGGCGCCGCGCTCGTCGTGGACGGGCGCGTCGCGGTGGGTGAACTCGTCGCGGCCTTCAGCGCGGTGGCGACGCTGCTCTACCCGCTGCGTCACTTCGAGGAGATCGCCATGGCCTACTCCTTCTCGCGTCCCTCCGCGCAGCGGGCCGCCCGCGTGCTGTCCCTGACCCGGACGCAGGCCGGCGAGCGGCCGGCGCACGCCGGGCGCCCGCAGCCGCCGGCCGCGGGCGGGGACCTGTACGACCCGCAGACGGGCCTGCTGGCCCCGGGGGGCCGGTTCACCGCCGTCGTGTGCGGGGACCCGGACCTGGCGGGCCGGCTCGCGGAGCGCCTCGGCGGCCACCCCATGGACGGCGAGGCGGGCGGTGACCGGCCGTCGGTGCTCCTCGGCGGAGTCGCGCTGGACGAGCTCGCGCTGGACACGGCGCGCACGCTGGTCCTCGTACAGGACAAGGACCCCGTACTGCTGTCGGGCACGCTGCGGACCCTGTTCGACGTACCGGCCTCCGGAGCGGTCGAGCCCGGTGCGGCGCTGGGCGCGGCCCAGTGCGCGGACGTGCTGGACGCACTGCTGCAGTCGGCTCCGGACGGATGCGAGGACCCGATGGACGCGCGGATCACCGAGCGCGGCCGGTCCCTGTCCGGCGGCCAGCGCCAGCGGCTCGCGCTGGCGCGGTCCCTGGTCACGGACCCGGAGGTGCTGGTGCTCGACGAGCCGACCTCGGCCGTCGACTCGCACACCGAGGCGCGGATCGCCGACGGGGTCGCGGCGCTGCGCGCGGGGCGCACCACGGTGGTACTGGCGTCCTCGCCGCTGCTGCTGGACCGCGCCGACCGGGTCGTCCTCATCGACGGGGGCACGGTGGCGGCGGTCGGTACGCACCGCGAACTGCTGAAGGGCGAACCGCGCTACCGGGCGGTCGTCACCCGCGAGACCGAGGAGGAACAGCGGCTCGCACGCGTGGAACTGACAGGGCTGGACGAAGCACTCACAGAGATCGAGGAATCCGCATGATCGGCGTGGCGCCACCGGAGAACGATCCGGCGGCCCCCGAGTCGGCCGCGACCCTGCCCGTGGGCACGTCGGCGACCGTACGGGGCTATGTGCGCGACCTGTTCCGGCGTCACCGGCGGGCCTTCGCGCTGCTGGTGGGCGTCAACGCGACCGCGGTGATCGCGTCCATGGTCGGCCCGTACCTGCTGGGCCGGGTCGTGGACCAGCTCGCGGACGGGGCGCGCGATCTCCATCTGGAGCGCGTGGCGCTGCTGTTCGCGCTGGCGCTCGCCCTCCAGACGTTCTTCGTCCGCCAGGTCCGGCTGCGCGGGGCGATGCTCGGCGAGGAGATGCTGGCGGATCTGCGCGAGGACTTCCTGGTGCGCTCGGTGGGCCTGCCGCCGGGGGTGCTGGAGCGGGCGGGTACGGGCGACCTGCTGTCGCGGATCACCACCGACATCGACCGGCTGGCCAACGCGATGCGCCAGGCCGTGCCGCAACTGGCCATCGGCGTGGTGTGGGTGGGGCTGCTCTTCGGGGCGCTCGCGGTGACCGCGCCCCCGTTGGCGCTGGCGTCGCTGGTGGCGCTGCCGGTGCTGGTCGTGGGCTACGGCTGGTACGTCAAGCGGGCGCCCGCGGCGTACCGCTCGGAGGCGGCCGGATACGCGGCGGTCGCGGCCGTGCTCACCGAGACGGTGGACGCGGGCCGCACCGTCGAGTCGCACCGCCTGGGGCCGTACCGGATCGCACTGTCGGAGCGGCGGATCAAGGAGTGGACGGCGTGGGAGCGGTACACGCTGTTCCTGCGGACGATCCTGTTCCCCGTCATCAACGTCACCTACGTGACGATCCTCGGCTCGGTGCTGATGGCCGGCGGCTACTGCGTGCTGCGGGGCTGGATGTCGGTGGGGCAGCTGACCACGGGTCTGCTGCTGGCTCAGATGATGGTCGATCCGATCGGCCTGATCCTGCGCTGGTACGACGAGCTGCAGATCGCCGAGGTCTCGCTGGCCCGCCTGGTGGGTGTACGGGAGATCGCGCCGGACGCCGGCGACGCGAAGGTGACGCCCGAGGGCCGGGACGTGCGGGCCGACGAGGTCCACTTCGGCTACCGGGAGGGCGTCGACGTCCTGCACCGGGTGTCGATGTCCGTCCCGCCGGGCACCCGGATGGCGCTCGTCGGCCCCTCGGGCGCGGGCAAGTCCACCCTGGGGCGGCTGCTCGCGGGCATCTACGCGCCCCGCAGCGGCGAGGTCACCCTGGGCGGGGCGCGGCTTTCGCGCATGCCGGCGGAGCGGGTGCGCGAGCACGTGGCGCTGGTCAACCAGGAGCACCACGTCTTCGTGGGCTCGCTGCGCGACAACCTCCGCCTCGCACGGACGGACGCCGGGGACGGCGAACTGTGGGCGGCTCTGGGCGCGGTGGACGCGGACGGCTGGGCACGGGCCCTGGAGGCGGGCCTGGACACGGAGGTCGGTTCCGGCACGACGGCCCTGTCTCCGGCGCAGGCGCAGCAGATCGCGCTGGCCCGGCTGGTGCTGGCGGATCCGCACACGCTGGTGCTGGACGAGGCCACGTCGCTGCTGGACCCGCGTGCGGCGCGGCACTTGGAGCGATCGCTGGCCCGGGTGCTGGACGGCCGCACGGTCATCGCGATCGCCCACCGGCTGCACACCGCGCACGACGCGGACGTGATCGCGGTGGTCGAGGGCGGCCGGATCAGCGAACTCGGCTCCCATGACGAACTGGTCGCGGCCGACGGGGCGTACGCGGCGCTGTGGCGGTCGTGGCACGGGTGACCGGATGGTGACCCAAACCCCTCGCGGGACCGCTCGCACGTATGTACTCTGAGCAAGCTTCAAACCTGATCACGTTCAAAAACAGAAAATGGGGGGGCCGGTGCGTAATCGCCGACTCATGCTTTCCACCGCCGTCGTCATAGCGGCCGGTGTCGGACTCGTCCCGGGAGTCGCCACCGCGGCGGGCCCGGACGCAGCCAAGGGGACGGTCGGTACGGGGGTGTCCGTTCCCGATCTGGATCTGACCGAGGCCAAGGCCAAGGCGTTCAAGGCCGAGACCTTCAGCAGCCCGGCCGCCAAGACGGTCCACCCGGCCGCGCAGGGCGGCGAGAAGACCGCTCCGCGGGCCGCGGGGACCGCGTCCGCCGAGCCGACGGTCGCACTGCAGGCCGAGGCCATCAGCACCCACGCGATCCAGCTGGCCCTGACGTTCACCGTCGCGCCCGAGGACTCGATCAGCTCGCTCATCGAGTGGGGAGACGGCCAGACCTCGTCGACGCCGGCCTCTCCGGCCACGCAGACCCTGGACCACAAATACGCCAAGACCGGCATCTACACCGTCAAGGTCACCCTGCTCGACGGCACCACCGTCCGGGGCACCAACGAGATCGTCGTGCGGACCGCGGGCAACGAGTTCACCCCGCACGCCCCGACCCGCCTGCTGGACACCCGCGAGGGCATCGGCGCGCCCCTAGCCAAGGTGCCCGCCTACGGGACGGCCCGCGTCAAGATCGCCGGGGCCGCGCAGATCCCGGCCGGCGTGACCGCCGTGGCCCTCAACGTCACCGTCACCAACCCGGCCAAGGGCGGCCACGTCCGCGTGTACGCCGACGGTGGCGACCTGCCGAGCACCTCGAACGTCAACTACACCCCGGGGCAGACCGTCCCGAACATGGTGATCGCGTCGGTCGGCGGCAACGGCTACGTGAACATCTACAACCACGGCGACGGCGCGATCGACCTCATCGCCGACGTCACCGGCTACTTCTCCAAGAGCGCCGCCAGCGGCTACACCTCGGTGACCCCCAGCCGTATCGTCGACACCCGCGAGGGTCTCGGTACGGGCACGGGCCGGGTCCCCGGCTACGGCAGTTTCAGCACCCAGGTCACGGGCCGCGCCGGTGTCCCGGCGAGCGCGAAGGCCGTCGCGCTCAACGTGACCGTCACCGAGCCGCAGGCCAACGGTCACCTGACCGTCTACCCCTCCGGCAGCTCGGCCCCGACCTCGTCGAACCTGAACTTCACCACGGGCCAGACCATCGCCAACGCGGTCATCGTCCCGATCGGCCCGGACGGCAAGATCAGCATCCGTAACGGCGCCGGGTCCGGGACCCACGTGGTCGCCGACGTCGTCGGCTACTACAGCCCCGAGAGCGAGAGCGCGCTGGTGCGCACCGTCCCGGAGCGCTGGTTCGACACCCGCGAGTGGGAGGACGGCCCGCTGGACGGCCGCACCTACATCTACGGGCGGTACGGCGCCGGCGACCCGAACATCACCGCGGTCATCACCAACGCCACCGTCACCAATACCGCGGGCACCGGCTTCCTGACGGTCGCGCCGGACCCGAACTCGTGGGAGGCCTACGAGGGCGGCTGGTCCACCCGCCCGGTCGCGCCCAACTCCTCCAGCCTCAACTGGACCCCGGGCAAGACCGTGCCCAACCTGGTCCAGACGAGCTCCGGCGTGAACAACATGATCGACTTCTGGAACATGAGCTACCAGTCCACGGACCTGCTCGTCGACACCTTCGGCTTCTACGCCAAGAACTGACGCGCCCGACCCCGCCCCCACCGGCGGGACCCGCGGGCACGGCGCCCCGGGAGCGGACCCCAGTGGTCCCGCTCCCGGGGCGCCGGCCTTTCCCCGCCGGGGAACACTGCGTCGTCGCGGTCCTGGATGCGGCCCTGGACGAGGTCCCGGACCCCGTCCTAGATGAAGCCGAGGGCCGCGGCGCCGCCGAAGCCGCCCAGCAGGACGAACACGGGCATGAGGACCTTGAGCTCCACCCAGCTGCCGGCGCGGAACCGCATCATCTTCGGCGGACCGATCGGGTACCAGCGCTTGCCGGCGATCGGGAGGGGCCACAGCACGGGGCAGCCCGAGACGGTCAGCGCGTCGCCGATGTCGTGGACCAGCGCACCGAGCACGATCGGCAGGCCGAGCCAGAGGTATTCCTGGCCCGGGCCCGTGAACAGCCAGTTCGCGCCGTTTCCGGGCTGGTCGAGCACCCCGGCCAGGATCCAGGCACTGGTGGCGCCCAGCAGCCACACCAGGACGTCGCTGGACATCCGGGCGGCCCGCCACAGGAGCCCTTCGACGGCCAGCACCAGGTGCACGAAGAGCAGGCCGAGGACCCCCCAGCGGTCGGCGGTGGCCGCGATCGCGGAGGCACCGCCGCCGATCAGCACGGCCCAGAGCCAGGTGTGCGTCAGGGTGCGGTGGCCGCCGGTGCGGCGGGCGTCCTTCTTGGACCGGGTGCTCTTGTAGACGGCGTAGGAGATCTTGTCGACCACCTCGCACAAGCCCCTGGAGAGCGGTCCGAAGGCGCGCGAGATCGTCGCCGACTTGTGGTCGAGGTCGGGGGCGAGGGCCGCCCCGGCGCAGATCAGCGCTCCGACGACGAGGACCGGCCACGGCATGGGGTGCCCGGCGGCCGCGGTGGCCGCGCCCACCCCCAGCCAGGCCGCAGCCCCGGACAGTGAGTGCGCCGGACCCATCATGGTCGTTCCCCGCCCCGGTTCGTGTGTGCTCGGGCCCGGTCGACGCTTTCGTCCGGGCCTCATCGACGGCACAGCGTACAGTCGATGATCTTCCTTCCGTCCGCCGGTTCCCTGATCCGGGGGTAAGCCAGGCAAGATGGGGGGTGTGACCCTCATTGATCAGCTCCCGCCGAACGCCGACCCCGACGCCCTCTTCGAGGCTTTCTCCTCGTGGGCGCAGGACCAGGGCATCACCCTGTACCCGGCTCAGGAGGAGGCGCTGATCGAGGTCGTCTCCGGGGCGAACGTGATCCTTTCCACTCCGACCGGCTCCGGCAAGAGCCTCGTCGCGGCCGGAGCGCACTTCACCGCCCTGGCCCAGGACAAGGTCACCTTCTACACCGCCCCCATCAAGGCGCTCGTGTCGGAGAAGTTCTTCGACCTGTGCAAGCTCTTCGGCACGGAGAACGTCGGCATGCTCACCGGCGACGCCTCCGTGAACGCGGACGCACCGGTGATCTGCTGCACCGCCGAGGTACTGGCCTCCATCGCCCTGCGCGACGGCAAGCACGCCGACATCGGCCAGGTCGTGATGGACGAGTTCCACTTCTATGCCGAGCCGGACCGCGGCTGGGCCTGGCAGATCCCGCTGCTGGAACTGCCGCAGGCGCAGTTCATCCTGATGTCCGCGACCCTCGGCGACATGAAGCGCTTCGAGGAGGACCTCACCCGGCGCACCGGCCGGCCCACCTCGATGGTCCGCTCCGCGACCCGGCCCGTACCGCTGTCGTACGAGTACGTGACCACGCCGATCACCGACACGATCACCGAGCTGCTGGAGACGCGGCAGGCCCCCGTCTACATCGTGCACTTCACCCAGGCCCAGGCGGTCGAGCGGGCGCAGTCGCTCATGAGCATCAACATGTGCACCCGCGAGGAGAAGGACAAGATCGCCGAACTCATCGGCAACTTCCGCTTCACCACCAAGTTCGGCCAGAACCTCTCCCGCTACGTCCGCCACGGCATCGGCGTGCACCACGCCGGCATGCTGCCCAAGTACCGGCGCCTGGTCGAGAAGCTCGCGCAGGCCGGTCTGCTGAAGGTGATCTGCGGTACCGACACGCTCGGCGTCGGTGTCAACGTCCCGATCCGCACGGTGCTGTTCACCGCCCTCACCAAGTACGACGGCAACCGGGTCCGGACGCTGCGCGCCCGCGAGTTCCACCAGATCGCCGGCCGGGCCGGCCGCGCCGGCTTCGACACGGCGGGCTATGTGGTCGCGCAGGCCCCCGAGCACGTCATCGAGAACGAGAAGGCGCTGGCCAAGGCGGGCGACGACCCGAAGAAGCGCCGCAAGGTGGTGCGCAAGAAGGCTCCCGAGGGCTTCGTCGCCTGGTCGGACACCACCTTCGAGAAGCTCATCGCCGCCGACCCGGAGGCGCTGACCTCGCGCTTCAAGGTCACCAACATCATGCTGCTGTCGGTCATCGCCCGGCCGGGCGACGCCTTCCAGGCGATGCGCCACCTCCTCGAGGACAACCACGAGCCCCGCAAGGCCCAGCTGCGGCACATCCGCCGCGCCATCGCGATCTACCGCTCGCTGCTGGACGGCGGTGTCGTGGAGAAGCTCGACACCCCGGACGCGGAGGGCCGCACCATCCGGCTCACCGTCGACCTCCAGCAGGACTTCGCGCTCAACCAGCCGTTGTCCACCTTCGCGCTCGCCTCCTTCGACCTGCTGGACCCGGAGTCGCCCTCCTACGCCCTGGACATGGTCTCGGTCGTGGAGTCCACGCTGGACGACCCGCGCCAGATCCTGGCCGCCCAGCAGAACAAGGAACGCGGCATCGCGGTCGGGCAGATGAAGGCCGACGGGATCGAGTACGAGGAGCGGATGGAGCGGCTCCAGGACGTCACCTATCCCAAGCCGCTGGAAGAGCTGCTCTTCCACGCCTACGACGTGTACGCCAAGAGCCACCCGTGGGTGCGCGACCACCCGGTCTCCCCGAAGTCGATCATCCGCGACATGTACGAACGCGCGATGACCTTCACCGAGTTCACCTCCTTCTACGAGCTGGCCCGCACCGAGGGCATCGTGCTGCGCTACCTCGCGAGCGCGTTCAAGGCCCTGGACCACACCATCCCCGACGACCTCAAGTCCGAGGATCTCCAGGACCTGATCGCCTGGCTCGGCGAGCTGGTCCGCCAGGTCGACTCCAGCCTCCTGGACGAGTGGGAGCAGCTGGCGAACCCGGAGGTGGAGACGGCGGAGCAGGCCCAGGAGAAGGCCGACCAGGTCAAGCCGGTCACCGCGAACTCCCGCGCCTTCCGTGTCCTGGTGCGCAACGCCATGTTCCGCCGGGTGGAGCTGGCCGCCCTCGACCACGTCAACGTGCTGGGCGAGCTGGACGCCGAGTCCGGATGGGACGCCGACGCCTGGGGCGAAGCCATGGACGGGTACTGGGACGAGTACGACGACCTGGGCACCGGCCCCGACGCGCGCGGCCCGAAGCTGCTCCAGATCGAGGAGGACCCGGCGCACGGCCTGTGGCGCGTCCGCCAGACCTTCGCGGACCCGAACGGGGACCATGGCTGGGGCATCAGCGCCGAGGTCGACCTCGCGGCCTCCGACGAGGAGGGCCGGGCCGTCATCCGGGTCACCTCGGTCGGCGAGCTCGGCGCCCTCTGACCCCCTCCGGCATCCCGCCGGACCGCCGGCACCGCCCGGACCGCCCCGACCGCAAGCACCGCCCGGACCCGACAGTGGAGATCCTCTGATGACGAACCCCGCCGAGAGACTGGTCGATCTGCTCGATCTGGAGCAGATCGAGGTGAACATCTTCCGTGGCGCCAGCCCGCAGGAGTCCCTCCAGCGGGTCTTCGGCGGCCAGGTCGCCGGCCAGGCGCTGGTGGCCGCGGGCCGCACCGTCGAGAGCGACCGCCCGGTCCACTCGCTGCACGCGTACTTCCTGCGCCCCGGCATCCCGGGGGTGCCGATCGTGTACCAGGTGGAGCGGGTGCGCGACGGGCGGTCCTTCACCACGCGCCGGGTCACCGCGGTCCAGCAGGGCAAGACGATCTTCAATCTCACCGCCTCCTTCCATCATCCGGAGGAGGGCAGCATCGAGCACCAGCTGCCTCCTCACCACGTCCCTCACCCGGACACGCTCCCCAAGGTCGCGGACGAGATCCGCGAACACCTCGGGGCGCTGCCGGAGGCGCTGGAGCGGATGGCCCGCCGCCAGGCCTTCGACATCCGATATGTGAACCGGCTCCGCTGGACCCCCGAGGAGCTCAAGGGCGCCGATCCGCGCAGCGCGGTGTGGATGCGCGCCGTCGGCCCGCTGGGCGACGACCCGCTCGTGCACACCTGCGCCCTCACCTACGCCAGTGACATGACCCTCCTCGATGCCGTGCGCATCCCCGTGGAGCCGTTGTGGGGCATGCGCGGTTTCGACATGGCCTCGCTGGACCACGCGATGTGGTTCCACCGGCCGTTCCGCGCCGACGAGTGGTTCCTCTACGACCAGGAGTCACCCATCGCGCACGGCGGCCGCGGGCTGGCCCGGGGCCGCATCTACGACCTTGAGGGCAGGCTCCTGGTCTCCGTGGTCCAGGAGGGCCTCTTCCGCCCGTACGCCGCCAAGCAGTCCCGGTAGTCCCACCTCCCGGCAATTCCGGTAATCCGAGCAGGCCCAGCAGGCCCAGCAGGCCCAGCAGCAGTAGTCCCAGCAGTCCGAGCCCGTCCCGAAGAACTGAGCACACCCATGGCCACCCCCGCTCTCCCCTGCCCCTGCGGGCTGCCCGCCGCCTACCCGCAGTGCTGCGGCCGCTTCCACTCCGGTGCGCAGCAGGCACCCACCGCCGAGCTGCTGATGCGCTCACGCTTCAGCGCCTTCGCCGTCGGCGACACGGCCTACCTGATGCGCTCCTGGCACTCCTCGACCCGCCCAGCCCACCTCGACCTGGATCCCGGTCAGCGCTGGGAGCGGCTGGAGATCCTCGCCACCGAGCGCGGCGGGATGTTCGAGACGGAGGGCTCGGTGGAGTTCCGCGCCCACTACCGCGAGGGCCGGCACAGCGGCTCGCTGCACGAGCACAGCGCCTTCTCCCGCGAGGGCGGGGCCTGGGTCTACGTCGGCCCCCTCTCCCCCGTCGACTTCGACTGACCGCGCGCCCCCGCCAAGGCGAAGTCCAGGCCGGTGCGGTACCAGTGGACCTCCTCCGGCGGCCCCGCCTTGAGCAGCCGCAGCGCCACCGCAGCGGCTGCCGGGGCCTGCGGATGTCCGTACGGCGGGGGTGGGGCGAGCGCGGCCAGGACGATCCGCTCCGCGGGATCGGGCACGGCTTCGCGCAGTTCGTCGTCCGGGAGCACCGCGGCCAGTACCGCCGCGCGCTCCCAGGGGTCGGCGGTCCGTCTCAGCAGCAGCGCGACGTGCCGCCCGCGCCACTGCCGAGGGCGCAGATCCTCTTTGGCCGCCATCAGTTCGCGGTCCGCCGGTGGTGCGACGCCGCTCAGCATCCCCGGCTCCCGCGCGGCGAAGCCCCGTAGCTCCGCGGCCAGGTAGAGCCACACCACGGCCCGGTAGCGGTTGATCCGGTAGCCGACCGGCGTGAGGTGCCCGCAGCGCGCGAGCCGCGTGAACCGGCTCGGGACGACGCCCAGCACCTCCGCCGCCTCTGCTCCGGCCACCGTCTCGACCCGCTCGCGCAGCGCGTCCGGCCAGCCCTCGGCCCCCCTGAGCCGCTCCAGCTCGGCCCGCGCGTAGCGCGCGGCGCCACCGGCCGCGGGTGGCCCGGTCCGCACGAGCCCAAGCTGGACGGCCCTCGCGAACCCGCTCCGGCTCAGCCCCAGTTCGCCGGCGGCCTGTACCGCGCCCACCAGGACGTCCGCCGCCCCGTCCCCCTCCGCGCGCACGACCGTGTCGTCCCGCAGAGCGGTACCCATCTCCCTCATGACGTCTCCCCCACACGAGCAGTGATTACTCTGTGTGAAGACCGTAACTCAGCGCGACGACAGCCCGCAGGGCCTGTGGATAACTTCGCGCAAGCTCCCGTACCGACTCGGCCTCAGCCCGGCCTCAGCCCCCGGTGATGCGCCGCTCCGCGACGCCCAAGTGCTCGCCGACCCGGTTGACCAGCAGCGTCATCTCGTACGCCACCTGGCCGATGTCCGCCTCGGAGGCACTGAGCACGCACAGACAGCTGCCCGCCCCCGCCGCCATGACGAAGAGCACCCCTTCGTCGTACTCGACCATCGTCTGGCGGACCTCTCCGGCCCTGAAGTGCCGTCCCGACCCCTTCGCCAGGCTCTGCAGACCGGCCGCGACGGCCGCCAGGTGCTCCGCGTCCTCCCGTGCCAGACCCGCGCTCGCACCCGTCACCAGGCCGTCGTTGGACAGCACCACCGCATGCCTGACCTGCTGGACCCTGCGCGTCAGGTCGTCCAGCAGCCAGTCCAGTTGCTTGTCCAGTGCCATGGTCAGCCCCTCCCCGTCGACGCCGCCTGCGTGGCCGCGCCCCACCCCTCGTACTCGTCCCGCAAGCCTTCCCCACCAGTGCCTTTCCGGCAAGGAGGACGTCCCCATCGCGCAGAAGATGACTCAAGAGGAATGACGGGCCGCGTCCCGTCCCCGCGACCCCCGCCGGGGGCCGCTCACACGGAATCCGCCTGCGGCTCCACCGAGTCCAGCAGCCGGGCGGTGTGCACGCGCCCGGCGTACTCGACCAGCCTGATCAGCACTTCCTTCCCCGAGTCCTTGTCCCGCGCGTCGCACAGCACCACCGGCGTCCCCTGGTCGAGGTCCAGCGCCCGCGAGACGTCGTGCGCCCCGTACCGCCGCGCGTCCGTGAAGCAGTTGACGGCCACCACGAAGGGGATGCGCCGGTGCTCGAAGTAGTCCACCGCCGGGAAGCAGTCCTCCAGCCTCCGCGTGTCGGCGAGCACCACCGCACCGAGCGCGCCCTGCGCGAGCTCGTCCCACAGGAACCAGAAACGGTCCTGCCCGGGCGTGCCGAACAGGTACAGCGACAGCCCCGACCGGATGGTGATCCGCCCGAAGTCCATCGCCACCGTCGTGGTCGTCTTCCGTTCCACCCCGCCCGTGTCGTCGACCAGTTCGCCCGCCTCGCTGAGCAGTTCCTCCGTCCGCAGCGGACGGATCTCGCTCACCGCGCCCACCAGCGTGGTCTTGCCGACCCCGAAGCCGCCCGCCACGAGGATCTTCAGCGCGAGCGCGGCCAGTTCGGGGTCCTCCCCCGAACCAGGGTCCACGTCCGGAGCCGGTCCGTCGTCATGCAGTCCCATCACAACGCTCGCAATCCCTCGATGACTTCACGCAAAATCCGCTCGTCCGGCAGGTGCGCGGGCGGCACCGGCCGGCTGACCTTGACGTGCCCGCCCTCCAGCAGGTCCCCGAGGAGCACCCGAACCACCCCCACGGGCAGGTCGGCGTCCGCGGCGAGTTCCGCTACCGACTGCCTCTCGGACCGGCAGAGCCCGAGCAGGGCCCGGTGTTCGGGGCCGAGCAGCGACTCGGCCGCCTCGTCCGTGCCCTCGGGGTCCACCACGACCAGCGCGATCAGGTCGAAGCGGACCCCGTGGGGACCTGGCTTCGTACGCCCGCCCGTCATGGCGTACGGGCGGACGAGCGGGCCCGCGTCGGCGTCGTACCACTGGCCGTTCATGTGCTCGGCCGCCGCCCTCAGCCGGCGGCCGGCGGCCGCGCCGCGAACCGGGGCGGGGTGTAGAGGTGCTCGCCGACCCGCTTCACCAGCCGGGCCATCTCATAGGCGATCAGCCCGATGTCGGCGCTGGCGGCGCTGAGCACGGCCAGGCAGGAGCCGTCTCCGGCGGCCGCGACGAAGAGGAACCCCTCGTCCATCTCGACCATCGTCTGGCGCACGCCCCCGGCGTGGAAGTGCCGGCCCGCGCCCTTGGCAAGGCTGTGGAAGCCGGAGGCCACCGCCGCCAGGTGCTCGGCGTCCTCCCGGCCGAGCCCGCTGGAGGCGCCGACCGCCAGCCCGTCGTTGGAGAGGACCACGGCATGGCGGACCTCGCGGACCCGCAGCACCAGGTCGTCCAGCAGCCAGTCCAGTTCGCCGGACCTGCGGACGCCGTCGAGGCCGATCCTCTGATGTTCGATCATCACACTTCTCCTTCACTGCCTGTGTGGGGGGAGTTGTCCTGGGCGCCGCGGACCCAGCCGGCGCGGTAGGCCGTCAGCCGGTCCCTGGCCTCCTCCGGGCTGCGGCCCGAGAGGTCCCCGGGGAGGCCGGCGACAGCCGGGTCGACCGGGGCGGGCGCCTCGCGGAGCTGCGGGACGAGGCTGGCCTGGCGCACCCGGCGCGGCAGTTCCGTCACCGAGGCGGCGGGAACCGCGGCCATCTCGGTACGGGTCCCCGCGCCACCGGGGGCGCGTGGCCGCAGCGAAGCCACCGGGGCGGGGCGCGGCTCCTCGGCTGCGGAGGCCCGTTCGGGGGCCGGGAGGTCACCCGGGTCCCGTCCTGCGGCCGAGGCGCGCGCGTCCTCCCGTACGACGGACATGGCGGGCTGCTGCTCCGGGGTCGCGGCCGGGGTGGGGGCGGGGGACGCCGGTTCGGGCGCGGTAGCGGAGACGGGGACGGACCCACATGCGGCGGCCGTGAGGGCGCCCTGGAGCACGGAGTTCGGCAGGAGCACGACCGCCGTGGTGCCGCCGTAGGGAGAGGTGCGCAGGTGCACCTTGACTCCGTGACGGCCCGCGAGACGGCTGACCACGAAGAGCCCGAGCCGGTCGCTGTCGAAGAGGTCGAGCGCCTCGGACTGCTCGATGCGCCGGTTGGCGTCGCTCAGGGAGGCGCGGCCCATGCCGAGACCGCGGTCCTCGACCTCCAGGACGTAGCCGGCTCCCACGGGTTCTCCGCTGACCCGCACCTTGGTGTGCGGCGGCGAGAACTGCGTCGCGTTCTCGATGAGCTCGGCGAGCAGGTGGGTGAGGTCGGCTACGGCTCCCCCGACCACGGCGGCTTCCGCGAGCTGGCGGACCTCCACCCGCGCGTAGTCCTCGATCTCGGATACGGCGGCCCGTACGACGTTGGTGAGGGGCACCGGCATCCGCCAGGCCCGGCCCGGAGCGGCGCCCGACAGGATGATCAGACTTTCGGCGTGCCGGCGCATGCGGGTGGTCAGGTGGTCGAGCCGGAAGAGATCGCCGAGCTCGTTCGGGTCGTCGGCGCGCCGTTCCATCGAGTCGAGCAGGGTGAGCTGCTTGTGCACGAGGACCTGGCTGCGGCGGGCGAGGTTGACGAAGACGCCGGAGACCCCGCTGGCGAGTTCCGCCCGCTCGACCGCGGCGCTGAGCGCCGCCCGGTGGACGGTGCCGAGCGCCTCACCGACCTGCGTGATCTCGTCCTCGGCGGGAGGCCCGGACGGGGTTTCGGCGGTGACGTCGACGTCCTGGCCGGCGCGCAGGCGCTCCATGGCCCGCGGCAGTTTGCGGTGGGCGATCTCCAGGGCGGTGTTGCGCAGCGCGACGAGTTCCACGACCAGGGCGCGGCCGATGCGGACGGAGATGACGAGCGAGGCCGCGACGGCTGCCAGACCCAGCACCACGGCGGCTCCGGCCGGGCTGAGCGCGCCCTCGGCGACCGGGTCGGCCCGGTGGGCGGCCGCGGCGTGCGCGGCCTGTTCGATGTCCCGCATGGACGCGGCGACGCCGGTGTGGGCCGCTTCCCATCCGGCGGGCGCCCCGCGGGCCTCCCGGGCCGTACCGGCGGCCAGCGCCCGGTCCTCGGCGCCGGTGAGGTCGGCGTAGGCGGCGCTCTTGGCCACGGACTGCCAGGCGGCCTGCTGGGCGGCGGGGAGGTCGCGGGCCGCGGTGTCGGTGAGCGCGCGGCGGGTCTCGACGGTGCCGGTCAGCAGCCGAAGCGTTTCGGCGCTGCGCGGGCCCGGCAGGGCGAGCAGCGCGTCCTCGCGGGACAGCAGCTCGGCGGCGCGGGCGAATTCGTGCAGGACGCGGGCGTCGGGGCCGAGTTCGGCGTCCTCGCCGCCGGTCACGGAGCCGAGCACGGCGAGGGCGGAGTCGACCACGCCGGTGTAGATGGCATAGGCGGCCTCGGCGGTGGCGCGGCGGTCGGTGATGTCCTTGCGGGCCGGGCCCAGTGCTTCGGCGTTGGCGACGAACGCGCTCAGGCGGACCACGGTGTCGGAGCGGTAGTCGCCGGAGTCGGCGACGGTGTGGCGGTCGCCGAGGCGCAGCCGCTGGACGGCGGTGTCGGTGCGGCGGGCCTGCGGGGCGAGGGCGCCCGGGTCGGCGGCGGGGTCGGCGAGGAGCCGGACGGCGGCGCGCCGTTCGGCCTGGAGCTCGCTGACGGCGGCGGCGACGGGGGTGCGTATCTCGGCGTCGGCCTGGTGGACGCGGCTGAGCCGGGCGATGTCCTGGGCGGTGCTGACGGTGGCGAAGGCCCAGAGGGCGAGGAGCGAAACGACCGGGACCATCAGGAGCGAGACGATCTTCGCGCGGACGGTGGCGGGGCGCAGGCGCAGCCGGGGGCGGGGGGCGGGGCCGGGGCTGGGCTCGGGTGAGGCGGTCGGGGGTGGCTGGTGAGGTTGGTGCGATGGGTGCGATGGGTGCGGCGCCGGTTCCTCGGCCGGCGGCCCGGCGTGGGCCCGGCGGCCGCGTGCCGGGGGCGCGGGCCGCCGCGGCGCCGCTGCTTCCGGTTTTCTGCGGGGTGTGCGCATGGGCTCCTCGTTCCGGGGTGGTACGTACGAACGGACGCGGCGGGGCGGTGCAGTTCGTGCGCGGGGCGGTGTGCGGTACGGTCCGTTGCAGTGCGGGGGGGACGGTGCGTGGAGGGCGGGTCGGTGTGCGCGGCGCCGTGGGACCGGCGGGATCAGTGGGCGGGCACCGGGCCCTCCCCCAGATGCCGGGCGGCGGAAGCGGAGGCGGCACGTTCGTCCGCCGTCGGTGAGAGGGCGACGAAGGCGGCGGTGATGAACAGGTACGAGCCCAGTCCGACGGCGAGCGGGAAGATGAACTGCAGGGACGTGGCGCCGGGCAGGGGCGTGTTCGAGGGGCTCACGCTGACGGCGACGGCCGTCATCCCCGTGTAGTGCATGCTGCTGACGGCTGCGCCCATGACGAGCGAGGCGACGGCGACGGCCACCGGTGACTTGATGTTGAGCGCGGCCCACAGGGCGGCGGTGGCCGCCACGACGGCGATGGCGACGGAGAGCCCGACGGTGAGGGGGTCGTACGAGACTTCACCGTGCAGGCGCAGGGCCGCCATGCCCAGGTAGTGCATGCTGGCGACACCGAGTCCGGTGGTGAGGCCGCCCAGTACCAGCGAGCGGCTGCGGTCCTTCCCGTAGCCGACGGCGAAGACTCCGGCGCCGACGACCAGCATGGCGACGAGCAGGCTGAGGACGGTGAGCGGCACGTTGTAGTGGATCTCGGTGCCGGTGACCTCGAAGCCGAGCATGGCGACGAAGTGCATCGTCCAGATGCCGGTGCCGACGGCGGAGGCCGCGGTGAGGAGCCAGTTGCGGCGCGAGCTTCCGGTCGCGGCGAGCGCGCGGACGGTGCAGCGCAGCCCGAGGGCGGCGCCGGTCGATGCCATCACGTATGACAGCACGGGTGTCAGCCAGCCGTAGGCGGCGTGGTCCAGATGTCCCAGGTGTTCCATGGCCACCGGACGCTAGTCCGGGTGAGGGCGCGAACAGGGGGCGCATTTCGAAAGCCGCTGTAAGTGCTGAAATATGACAGAGATACGTTCATGTTTCGATCGCACCGCATGCCACCTTGCGCACCGTCGGCGGGCACGCGGGCAGGCACTGGAGCAGGCACCGTCGGCATTCGGACGGGCCCTCGGGCGGGCGTCCGTGGGGGATCATGGGCCGCATGAGCGAAGACCACACGCACGTGCAGGAGTTCTTCGGGGCGCGCGCCGCCGACTGGGACCGCAAGTTCCCCGAGGACGGGCCCGCCTTCGCCGCCGCCGTGGCCGAATTCAGGCTGCGGCCCGGGGACCGCGTGCTCGACGCGGGCTGCGGCACCGGTCGTGCCCTGCTGGCGCTACGGGCCGCCGTCGGGCCCACGGGGCTCGTGCTGGGCGCCGACCTCACGCCGCAGATGCTGACCGCCGCGCAGCAGGCCGGGCGCGGCGCGCAGGCCGCCCTTCTGCTCGCCGACGTGACCCGGCTGCCGCTGCGCGACGAGGTGCTCGACGCGGTGTTCGCGTCGGGCCTGATCGCCCACCTGCCCGAGCCAGCGGCGAACCTGCGCGAGCTCGCCCGGGTCGTCCGCCCCGGCGGCCGGCTCGCCCTCTTTCACCCGATCGGGCGAGCGGCCCTGGCCGCGCGCCACGGCCGCGAGCTGACCTCCGGGGACCTGCGCGCCGAGCACAACCTCGGCCCGCTGCTCGCTGGTTCGGGCTGGGACCTGACCTCGTACAGCGACGAGGACGACCGCTTCCTGGCGCTGGCCCTGCGTCGCCCGTGACCTACGGCCGTACGCCGGCTCCGCACCCGGAATCCGTGGGGCCCGGGCTGCGGGCGCCCGGGGTCCGGGTCCGGGCCCGGGTCCGGGCCCGGGCCCGGGTCCGGGGAGGCCGCCGGGATCAGGGAATGCTGCCGCGATCAGGCCGGCGGCTGTGCGTCGGCTCCGGCGGGCCGGCGGGGATGCGGCACGGGGCAGCCACCCGCGCCCGGCACGGGGAACGTGCCGAGCTCGCCCACGTCGTACCCGCCCCGGTAGCCCTTGATCTCCGGGTTCTGGCGGGCGTAGTGCGGGGCCTTGCGCGGCGGCAGCAGGCGCACGGCGCGCCCCCGCAGCCGCAGGGCGCCCCGGACCAGCCGCTGGATCCCGGGGTGCGGGGCCCCGAACCGGAAGGCGCCCAGCAGCGACTCGTCCAGGAGGGCCTTGCTGGCGCCGCGTACGGCGGGGGCGAGCGGCGCCGGGTACCAGGAGGCCATCAGGTCGAGGGTGGCGTCGGCGACCCGGCGGCCGCCTTCGTCCCAGCCGAAGTGAGCCTCCTCGTAGGCGTCCAGGGTGGCTTCGAACTCCTCGTAGGAGCCCGGGATGTCCGTGATGCCCAGGTGGCGGCCGAGGGTGGCGTAGTAGTTCGCGCAGGCCCGGCGCTCGTGTGGGGTCAGCGCACGCCATCCGTAGGCGTCCAGCCAGCGCGCGGGAATCACCACGAACGTGCACAGGACGTAGCGCATGTCCTCGTTGGAGATGGCGTAACTGCGGTGCATCTGGTTGACGCGGCGGATCGCGGTGCGGGCGGTGTCGCTCGCGAAGCCGTGCTCGACGACGGCGTCGAGGAGCAGCGCGGTGTCGTCGTAGCGCTTCTGCGTCCGGTCGGTGAACTCGGCGGTCTCGGCCAGCAGGCCCCCGATGCTCGGGACGGCGTAGGTCCGGAACAGGGCGAGCTCCAGGGCGCGGGCGAAGTCCCAGGGAAACTCGTACGTCGCGGTGAGCCGGTAGATGGCGAGGAAGTCCTTGTCGGGGTCCAGACGGAGGATGTCCCTCAGCCGGTCGTAACGCTGCACCGGGTACACCTTTCTGTGGTGGGGCCCCAACTCTACGTGCAGGTAGTGGGCTTGGAAATCGTCACCCGCAGGCTCTCGACGGGCGGGTTACCCGCTGGTTAAGGTGCGCCGACGAGAGAGCTACCGGGAGGCCAGGTGTCCGACGACGAGGGTGGCGGCTCGCTGTACGTGCTGACCGCCGTGCTGCTGACCCCCGCGCAGTTCCCGAGCATCCTGGGCGACGACTTCCCCGAGGCCTGCTCCCTGCTGGGTGTGGCGCCGAACCGGGAGGGGTACGGGCTGGTGCTCGGCCAGGACGAGGAGGGCGCGCGCTGGACGGTCGTCGTGGACGACGTCTCGCTCGTGGCCACGGCCATCGCCTCCTGGGACTGCGGGATGGAATACGACTTGTCCCCCGACGAGCGGACGATCGTGGTCTCGCTGGCGGGCTGGCCGCTGGAACTGTCGGTGGCCGCGCCGGGGATCCCGGAGCCGCACGATCCCGAGCAGGGGGCGGACGGCACGGGGCGGGTGCCGCTGGCGCCGCCCTCGGCGGACGCCTGGGGTCCGGTCCAGCGGCGGATGGGCGCGGACCAGATCGCGCGGGAGTGGGCCGACTGGCGCGGGCGGGTGGCCACCGACGGGGGCGCGGCGGCCGCCGCGCACCCCGGGCTGGCGCGGGCGCGGGAGGAGGCCCTGGCGTACACGCGGACCCCGCCGCCGCTCGGCCGGGTGCGCTCGTCCTTCGCCGGCGAGGGGAGCCGGACGCTGCGGGTGGACGGCCCGGGCTGGTCGCTGGTGGCCCGTACCGGCGAGGCGGCCTTCGTCCTGCTGGACGAGGAGCCGAGCGAGGTGCTGGCGGTCCCCCACGAGGGGGATCCGGACCTGCCGGAGCTGCTGGCGGCGCTGGACCGCGTCGCGGTCCGCCCGGCTTGAGGACGCACGGCGGCGCGCCCGGCGACACGCGCCGGCGCGTCACAGGCGGAGACGCGAGGGAGACGTGATGGTGGTGGAGTCGCAACCCGTGGGCGTGGTCGTGGGCGGCCGCGCCGAAGTGGCCGACGACGACTGGGGCCGGGAGGAGGCGGTGATCCGCTTGGACGCCCGCCGGTTCGGTCCACAGGCGCTGTTCGGCCTGGAGGACTTCTCGCACGTCGAGGTGATCTACCACTTCGACCGGGTGCCGGTGGAGAAGATCGAGACCGGCGCGCGGCACCCCAGGGGCAACCCGGACTGGCCGCTGGTCGGAATCTTCGCCCAGCGCGGCAAGAACCGGCCGAACCGGCTGGGCGTCTCGCGGTGCCGGGTGGTGAAGGTGGACGGACTGGACGTCCACGTGGAGGGTCTCGACGCGGTGGACGGCACACCGGTGCTCGATTTGAAGCCATACATGGTCGAATTCGGGCCACGCGGCGTATTGCGTCAGCCGCCATGGTCGACGACCTTGATGCGCGACTACTACTGAGCGGTTAGGCGGGGCCCGGTGCCCGGGTCCCGCCGACCCCGCCCCCCATGTCGAAAAGAACCGGCCACAGGTGCCGGAAATCGCTCTGGATCCCCTCCCTCCGGAATGATCGAATCGGCCAGTCACGCGGCTCAAAGGGTGCGTTCCTCGCCCCCTTCGGCCCAGTATCACGACGGAGGCCCTTCTTGAATTCCATGTCCTACCTGGACCTGCACCGGGAAGTCTCACAGGACATCGACGCGGAGATCGAAACCGCCCTGGAGCGACTCGGTCCGTCGGCACGCATCACCAGGAACTCAGTGGCCAGGCTTTTGGAGCACCGCAAACTGAGACATCCCCTCTCGGTGCTGCCGCTGCTGACGCACGCCATCGAAACGGGACATCCACGGCCCGCCATTCCCCTGTCCGCCGTGCACCTGCTGTGGTGGACTTCGGCCTGCTATCTCGATGACCTGGCAGACGCCGACGGCGCATCCATCTCCGGCAGCCTCAGTGAGAACGAGGCGCTGCTGGCCTCCGTCATCACCGGGAACGCGCTCCCCATACAGATCATCCTGTCGCAGAAGCTCCCGGAGCCGGCGCGCAGCGCGCTCATATCCGAGATACTCAACGGCTGGATCATCGGCGTGGACGGCCAGATAGCCGACATGCGGGGAGACATGGTCAGCGCCTCGCGGAAATCGGTCGTGGAGACGTATCGCGGCAAATCCGGCGCCCCCTTCGGAATGATCACGGCAATGGCCGCGATATTCTCCGGCGCCACCCCCGAAAGGGTGGAACTGTGGCGTGAATTCGGCTATGTCTTCGGCATCCTCTGGCAGATCTTCAACGACCAGGAAGACATCGTGTCCGGTCGCGACGAGGACCTGCTCAACGGCACGGTGACATATCTCCTCGCCTCCGTCCTCGAGGACGCCTCTCCCGAGTTCAGGGACCACATGCTGGGCCTGTGCGCCAGCGCCGGCCGCTCACATCAGGCCAGGACGGAACTGGCGGGCCTGCTGCGGACCCCCGCCGCCCTCGACCGGTACCGCGCGGAGATCGACGGCTTCCGCGAGGAGGCCCACGGCATCCTGGGCCGGCTGGGCGGCGACGAGTTCTACATACAGGTGCTCGGCCAGCTCGTGGACCACGCGTCGCAGATGCTGCTGGAGAGCGACCTCACCCCGGCCGCGGCCGCCAAGGCCGCCTGACCGCCCCTCCCGCGGACGCGCGTGTGCGGGGCGCCGACGGCGCCCGCTGCCCCGCCCGGCTGCCCGGCACCTGCAGCCGGGCGGTGGGCGCCCCGCACCCGCACCCTCAGCTGTCGGTCGCGCTGGGCACCGCGAGCGGATCCCGCGGGGCCTTTTCCTTCTCGGCCTGGAGGCGCTCGCCGAGCTCGGTGAGCCGGTTGCGCCCCATCGCCTTGCGGACGTCCGGGAACCACTCCTGCTCTTCTTCCTCCACGTGGTGGCGCACGTTCTCCATCAGGACGCTCATCTTGGCCTTGAACCGCTCGTCGGAGGGGTCCATGCGCTTGAGCTCGGAGAGCATCCACACCACGGCATGGTGTTCCTCAATGCTTTCGAGGATGTGATCGGTGGTGTCGGGGGCGGCCTCGCGGGCGGCGGGGTAGAAGACCTGCTCCTCGATCCAGGCGTGCACGGTCAGCTCTTCGATCACCTCGTCGACGATCGCCCGCCGCTCGCTGAGATCTTCGTCGCCGGTCTTCTCGAACCGTTTGAACAGCTTCTCGACTGTCTTGTGGTCCTCGCGCAGCAGCACGATCGCGTCCATGTCCGTCTCCTCCTCCATGGTGTTGCGCGGCCCCGGCGTCGGCCGGGCACCCACGCCACGATCGCGCCGCGGGCGCCGAACACCCCTCCTTCGCCCCCGGACACGCAGGAGACCGCCCACCCGGACCAGCGCCCGGCGGAGCGGCCTCCGCGTCAGCGGTCGTCACGCATGTCGTCCAGGTCCTCCTCACCCAGGTCGTGCATCACGTCGCGCATCGTCGCGTCCTCCCGGCCCCGCTCATGCGTCACCTCCTCGGGACGGCGCGGCCGGCCCCCGGTCTTCAACTGATCGGCCTCCGGCGGCCGCCCACGAATCTGCTCCTCGCGCCCCTTACCCGGCGTCTGCCGCTTGTCCTGCATGCCACCGCCCTGCCCGTCGGCGCCCATGACGGCTCACACTCCTCGGGTCGCCCTTCTCCCGTCATCCCGCAGCTGTCCCCTCCCACACCCCCCAAACGTGCCCCCACCGGTAACCACCGCACCCACCGAGCGGCCCATTTCGGGCTGGCCCGCAGGGGGCAGACGTGTGCCGCAGCGGCGGCTGGCGAGGGTGGTGAGGTGATCACCCTGACCCGCCACCGACGTACTGAGCAACCGGCGCGTCAGCGAGCGCATGGCGAGAAAGCCTGCTTGGACGACGCAGTGACGGGATTCGCCACCGGCGACGAGTGCGTCCTGAACGAGGAGTCGCCGGACCCGGCATCGGCGCCTCCATCGGTCTGCCGGGCCTGCCGCACCCGGGAGTGGAGACGGGACTCGGTGTGCTCCGGCCGACGCTCGCGCGGGCCGCGGGCAGGGCGGCGGACGCGGTCATCAGCTGGATGACCCCGACCGGCTACGTCCGCGACACCCTGCTGCCCGCCATGGCGAAGGGCGCGAACGCCCGATGCCCCGCATGGTCACCGTCGCGCACGCCGCCGTCGACCGCCCCGGACGCCACGCCTACCGGCCCGGCTTCGCGGCGGCCCACGTCCACCTCGCCGGGCCGCACTACTGCGACGTGCTGCGCCGCGCCGGCCTTCGCGTCCACCACAGCCGCCCGGGCCTCGGCACCCGCGCCCTCGTCGACTCCGGAGTCCTCCCCTACGGCATGCCCCGGAGCGTCGCCGCACGGCTGGCCGAATACGGTCCGGCCGCGGTGGATGAAGTTGTCGTCAACATCGCGGGAGTGTATTCCGAGCATGGCCGACCGGACGCCGTAGGGGACCTCCAGGACATCCTCGCGGCCTGCCGGGAGGCGACGTACTGACCCCTGAACGGGTGCGAGAGACCGGGGCACGACCGCGTGCCGCCCTCCCGCACGCGGTGAGGAGAGGCAAGACGGTGCCCGACGACATCGCCCGATGGCTGAACGAGCACGCCCACCCCTTGAGCACCCTGACACCCGGCGCGCCGGTGGAGGACCTGAAACCCCTGGGCGAGGCACTTCGGGGGACGCGGATCGTCGGCCTGGGGGAATCGACCCACGGCACGGGCGAGTTCTTCCGGCTGAAGCACCGCATCGTGGAGTTCCTGGTCCGTGAGGAGGGGTTCACCACCCTCGCCATGGAGGCCAGCCAGTCCGCCGCCCGCGCGCTCGACGCGTACGTCCGGTACGGCACGGGCTCGCCCGAACGGCTCGTCGCCAGGCTGGGCTTCTGGACATGGCGCACCCGCGAGATGGTCGACCTCGTCGAGTGGCTGCGCGCCCACAACCGCGATCTACCGGAAGGGCGCCGGGTCCGCTTCGTCGGAACCGACCCTCAGCTCTGCGCCGACTCGGTGGAGGCCGTCGCCGCCTTTCTGCGCCGCACGGCGCCAGATCAGGCCGGGCGCGTGGACGCCTTGGACGTACTGGCGCGGGCGCGGCCGGGCTCGCTTCCCGATCCCGACAAGGCCCTGTTGCGGCGCGCCGAGGAGATCGCCCACCTCGTCGCGGACCACGTCGAGCGGTCGGGTCCCGGCGACGACGAGGCCGACGCCGACGAGGCGCTGGAACACGCGCGGATCCTGGTCCGCGCCGCCGATCTGGTGACCCGGCCCTTCGAGGCCCCGGCCGACGAGGACGGCGTGTACGCCGCCCGTGACCGCTACATGGCCGAGGCCGTCGCACGGCTCGTGGACGACGACCCCGAGGCGCGCGTCATGGTCTGGGCGCACAACGGACACATCACGAAGGGCACTTACGGGGACCGGGTGCCGGCCCTCGGCAGCAGACTCCGCGAACGGTACGGCGCCGCCTACTACGCGCTGGCCCTCCTCTTCGGCAAGGGCTCCTTCCTGGCCCGCCGCGGCAACGACCTTCAGAGCCCGCCGGTCCCCCACCGCATCGGCACCGGCCTGCGCTCCCTGGAGGCCAGACTCACGCACGCCGTACCGGGCGACTACTACGCGGACCTCCGCGCCGCGGGCTCCCCCGCCGACGCCGGGTCCTGGCTGCGCGCCCCGTACGCTCAGCGCAGCTTCGGCGCCAACGTCCAAGGGTTGCTCTACCGCTTGAACACTGCCCCGATCGTCCCGGCCGAGGACTACGACGGCATCGCGTTCGTGGCACGCTCGACCTGCTCCCACCTGCTGCCCCCAGCGGAGGACTGAGGCCCTCTCACGGCCACAGGTCGAGCGCGGCGTTCAGGGTGAGCTGCCACATCGGTTCGGCGCCTGTGCCGAATGCCGCGGCGAGCCCGTACCCCACGGACGCGTCATAGGGGTCCCGGGCGCGGGCGCGCTCGGACTCGCCCGCCGCCTCCCAGTCGACCGACACGTGCCCGTCGCCGCTCGATGTGAAGACGCCGAGCAGCCGCTCGTCCCGCGTCAGCCGACTGGTGCCGAGGGAGTTCGGAACCAGCAGGTAGCGGCACTCCCGCGCCCCTGAGACGACCTCGACCCGGTACGAGCGCCGGGTGAGGAATCCCTTGGAGGGCCGCAGGGCCTCCTCCGCACCGTCGACGAGCAGAGTGAGGCGCTCGGGGTCGCGCGTCCCGATCGGCACATGGCTCTCCGGGACGGTGTGCGGGGCCCGCCGGATCTCGACCGGCGGCAGAACGTCCCCGCTCACGCGCAGCGTCCCGGCCTCGTGGTCGAGTTCGATCCGGACCCAGCCGAAGAGCGGATCGTCAGCGGGCACGTACGCGTACGGATTCATCGAGACCCTTGCCTCCTGCTCATCCTGGTGATCGTCTTCCCCCAGTCTCGTCCGGACGCGGAGGACCGTTCCCTTTCCGGCCAGAGGCGGGCCGGTAGCGTCCAGGACATCAGCCACCAGCTTTTCGGTGATGCCTACGCCGGCACGGACCACGTGCAAACACGCTGACGGATCCGTACTCGCCATTCGCCTCCGGCTTGGCGGGCGACCGGGCCCAGGTTAGTTGCCCGGCCTGCGGCCGGGAGCGGGCTACGCCCCGGACGCCGGCCGCGAAGTTTCATAACTCTCCGTGACGTACGGTTACGGTAGGGCGCCAGTGGATCGTCTTGGATCACTGTCGTCGGAAGGTCGTCGTTGCTTCGTCTCAGCGCGCTTGCCGCCACTGTGGCCCTCTTCCTCTGCGGTGCTCCCGCACAGGCTGCGGACGGGCCTGAGGAAGTGACCGTGATGTCGAACGAGCAGTACGAGGAGATGCTCAGGGGTCGGGGGTGGCCCATCGCGCCGCGTGAGGCGGCGATGCATGAGGGCTGGGTGGCCGTCGCCTCGGCGGCCCTGGGCTGCCGGGGTGAAGTTCAACAGCAAGGGCCAGCGGGGGAACGTCGTACCGAGCCCCGTCGGTGACGACGGCGCTGTCTGTGGTCAGCTCACGCTCATCCCGCGTTCCGGCCAGACACCCCGCTCCGTGTGCAGCGCGTTGAGTTTCCGCGAGGCTTTCAGGAACGTGTGGTCGATTTGGGCATCGTGGACCGTCGAGGTGCGGGATGTCTTGTCCATGGTCAGTCGTCGCTTGAGGTTGTCGGGGGCGTCCCCGAATTGGTATTCCACGAGTTCTTCGGTCTCCGCGATTTTCCGGAAGTAGGCGATTGCGGCCATTTGCCCTTCCTTTCCCCTTTCCCTGCGACGTTTTCGCGGCTCGTCCAGCGTGCCGTAGTCAGGTCAGGTTGTACGGGTCCATCGAGGGGCGCGTCCACCGCCTGGCTCGGGCGGCGTCCGTGCTGGCCGGGGGAATGAGTGCCCGGCGTGGGGGCAAGTGCTCGGTAGGCCCGCGCTTGGCGCGGGGCGCGGGTTCGCGTCCTCCGGAGCAGGGCCTCGTCCGTCGGAGGTGGGTCATGGTTGCGCTTCTTCTGGTTCTGCTGCTGATCCTGCTGCTCTTCGGGGCGGGCTTCGCGGTGAAGGCGCTGTGGTGGGTCGCGATCGCCGTACTGGTGCTGTGGCTGGTGGGCTTCTTCGCCCGCAGCTCCGGCGGGCGGTGGTACCGCTGGTAGGTCGTGAAGACGGGGAGATACGAGGGGTCATGGGTCAGGACGAGCGGGGACGGAACGAGAGCCCGGACGAGCGGGCCGACCGGCAGTGGCAGGAGTTGATCCAGGAGATCAGGGTCGCCCAGACGGGTGTGCAGATCCTGTTCGGCTTCCTGCTGACCGTCGTCTTCACGCCGCACTTCCAAGGGCTGCCGCAGACCGACAAGACGATCTACATCGTCACGGTGGTGCTGGGTTCGCTGGCGACGGGGGCGCTCATAGGGCCCGTGGCCTTCCACCGGATCGTCTCGGGGCGCCGCATCAAGCCCGCGGCGGTGGTGTGGGCGGCCCGGCTGACCTTCACCGGGCTCGTGCTGCTGCTCGCCACCCTCACGTCCGCGCTGTTCCTCGTCCTGCGGGTCACGACCCACAACGGGCTCGCCCCCTGGCTCGTCGCCGGGGTGCTGGCCTGGTATCTGCTGTGCTGGTTCGTCCTGCCCCTGTGGGCGCGGGCCCGCCACACCTCCGCGACCTTCGATGAGTCGCCGCGGGAAGGGGCCGGGGGTCCGGGCGGCCGTTAGGCGCCGGGAGCCGAATGAGCCGGGAGCCTGTGCGAGGAGGCTCGATGGACGTTCCGACCATGGGCGTCGAAGAGGAGTTCCTGCTCGTCGACCCCCGTACCAGGGCGCCCGTGAACCGCGCGCCCGAGGTGATCCGCGCGGCGGCCGGGGAACTGGGCGGTCAGGTCCAGGCCGAGTTCTACAACGCCCAGGTGGAGGTCTGCACCCGGCCGACCGCCGACCGCGAGGACCTGCGCGAGCAGCTGGCACGGCTGCGGTGCACGGTGGCGCAGGCCGCGCGCGCGGCCGGCTGCGTCGCGGTCGCCGCTGCCACCGCGGTGCTGGCCCCCCGGGAACCGCTGACGGTGACCGACAACGACCGCTACCACCGCATGGCACGCCGGTTCGCCGCGTTCGTGGGCCCCTACCACCTCGTGTGCGGCTGCCACGTGCACATCGGCTCTCTCGACCGGGCACGGGCCCTGGCCCTGGCGAACCACATGCGGCCGTGGCTGCCGGTGCTCCAGTCGATCACGGGGAACTCCCCCTTCGTGTGCGGCCACGACACGGGGCTCGACAGCTGGCGTTCGGTCGCCCACTCCTGCTGGCCGACGGTCGGGCCACCGCCCCTGCTGGACGAGGGCTCCTACCTCGCCCACGTCGACGGTCTGGTGAAGGCCGGGCTGCTCCTGGACCGCCGGATGGTGTACTGGCACGCCAGGCCCTCGGAACACGTGCCGACGCTGGAGATCCGCGTCGCGGACGTCAACGCCGACCTGGACGCCGTGGTCCTGACGGCCGCCCTGGTACGGGGCCTCGCGGGGGCCCTGCTCCCCGAGGCGGACGCGCACCTCCCGCCGCCCGGGACGCCGGAGCACCTGCTGCTCGGCGCCCACCGGCTGGCCGCCGCCCACGGCATCGACGGCCCGGGCCTGGACGTCTGGAGCGGCCGCGAGGAGCCGGCGGTCCTGCTCGTCGAGCGGCTGATCGACCGGGCGGCCCCGGGGCTGGAGGCGGCCGGGGACCTGAGCACCGTCGTAGCCCTGTGGGGCAGGCTGCGCGCGCAGGGCACGGGCGCCCGTCGCCAGCGGCGGGTCCTCGCGGCGACGGGCAGCCTGGAGGCCGTCGTCGACAGCCTGGAGGCGGCCACGGCCGGCCGCGCGGTCGAGGCCGCCTGAGGAAACCGAGCCGCCTGAGGCAGTCGAGGCCGCCTGAGGAAACCGAGCCGCCTGTGCAGCCGAGGCCGCCTGCCGCAATCGAGCCGCCTGAAGACGTCCACGCCGCCCGAGGGAGCGGGGGGGCGGGGCCGGCGGCCCGTCCCCGTCTCATCGCAGGCGGTGGATGCGGTCGGTCCCGTACCACTTCGACACGCAGGCGGCGACCCAGTCCCGTTCGTAGTCGGACGTGAAGAAGGGCTCCGCCAGCGCCCCGATGTACAGGGGCCGGTAGCCCACGTCCGTGGCGCCCCCCGCCGACTCGGCCCGGATGCGGGCGTTCTGGTCGTCCCAGGCGACGGCGCGGGTGACCGTGACCGTCGTGAGCTGGCGCACGCTCGGCACGAGCGCGGCCATCGAGGCCAGGGCCAGGCCGCCCGCCGCGACGACGGCGAGCGCCAGCACGGCCCCGCTGCTCCGTCGGGGTGCCAGGCGCCGGCCGGCCCACCGCCCGAGCAGGACGCCGTAGAGGCACAGCGCCAGTTCCATCGGGACGAGGAAGTTCGTCCAGGTGCGGGCGTACGTCCAGCCGTCCGGGCCGTAGCCGCTGCGCAGGCCCAGCACCACCGCGAAGGAGCCCAGCAGCACCACGGGCACGGGGAGCAGCGCCGCAGTGATCAGCAGGTGCTGCGGGACGGCCCGTCGCGGTTCCCGCTCCCCGGCCCCCGCGCTGCGAAGGCCCAGTGTCAGCCCCAGCAGGACGCCGGCGGCGGCGGCTCCGAGGTAGGCCCACTGGCTGGTGATCGCACCCCACATGTGCAGCCAGCCCTCGAAGGTGCCCCTGAGCTCGCCCGCCGAGAGCAGGGACTCCCGGTCCAGCTGCTGCGCGCGGCGCCATCGCGCGCCCGGGGACGTGTAGAGGACGACCAGGCCGCAGAGGAGCCCGGAGCACCAGAGCAGGCACCAGGTGAAGGGGTACCAGGTCCGCGCCAGCCCGAGGCGGGGCACTGCCAGCAGACCGGCTGCGACCGCCAGCAGGCCGCTGACCAGCGCGAACGGCTCGCTGAGGGTACCGAGGAAGAACCCGGCCAGGAAGGCGGAGGCGAGTGCGCCCCGGCGCACGGCGGCGCGGGGGTGGCGGGAGGCGCGGATACCGAGCAGCAGCGCCCACAGGCCGATGACGCTGGGGAGGGTGTGCGAGATGGTGGCGGGAGCCCAGAGCAGGACTTGATAGCTGCGCGTGCCGGCGTAGTAGAGCAGGGCCTGGAGGACGAGGGCGCAGGCGGTCAGGGGCAGGATCCGCGGCGCGGCGCCGAGGAGGCGGCTGAGCTCGCACCCCAGCAGGACCAGGCCGACGGTGAAGGCGGCGGCGATGAGCGAGGGCAGGAGCTTGGGTCCGAGCAGCCCGTCGCCGTAGATGACGCCGCTCAGGAAGGCGTTGGCGATCCGGCCGTTCTGGGTCGTGTAGAAGTCGGAGGTGATGCCGAGGACTCCCAGATCACGGGATTTCCAGGCGGCGCACCAGTCGTCGGAGGTGGGGCGCACGCAGAGCCCGAGGAAGCATCCGACGGCGATCAGGCCGCCTGCGGCCGCCACCACGGTGCCGCCCGTGCCCGGCAGCAGTCGGTGGACGAAAGCAGGTCTCATTCGCCCACCCCTCACGGCGAGATGCGATCTGATGAACGGCTGATACGCCCGCTGATTGTGCACGCTCCCCCGCCGCCGGGCCGCGGGACACGCCACCCGGCTCACCCGAGCGGCGGCGCTGCCGGGCGGCTTCGGCGCCGCCGTTCCAGCATGGGAACCCCGGGGCCCGTACAGGGAGCCCGCCGGAAGGAGTGGGGTCGCCGTTGCCCGCCGTCCCGCTCGTTCGCTGGGCGCTCGTCACGGCGTCCCTGACGGCCGCCGCCGTCCCCGTCTGTGCGGCGAGCCCGCCTGCCGGCGGCCGCCCGGGGGACGAGCGGCCGGTCTGGTACGCCGGCTACGTCGGGCCGCTGGGACACGCGGGCCGGGGCGACGCCGAGGGGAGCTACGCCTCCTTGCGGCTGCCCGCCACCCCCACCGTCGGGCTCCTCTCCAACGCGGACACCACCGAGGGCGTCTCCCCGTTCACCGCCAAGGGCGCGGCGTACGTCCCGCGGAGCAACGTCCTGCGGCTGTCGTCCGGCCGGTGGAAGTACCTCCCCGACGGCCGGACGGCATCGGTCGTGGTGCCCGCCGGGGACCCGGCCGCCCTGCGCCAGATCGAGCGGAGCCGCGCCTGGCTGGCCGCCGGCACGGTCCCCGGCGGTACGCCGCAGCGGCGTGCGGCGGCCGAGCGGGCCCTCCTGTCGATGCGCGCCCTGCTGCGGCCGAACGGCGCCGTGGCGGCGGGATGGACCCCCGGCTGGATGTACTCCTGGCCGCGTGACGCCGGCTTCGCCTCGGCCGCGTTCGCCCACACCGGCCACGACGAGGAGGCCTACCGGATCCTGCGCTACAGCGCCGCGACCCAGCGCAAGGACGGCACCTGGGACGCCCGGACGAAGCTCGACGGATCCGGCCCCCCGGACGGCAGGCGCTGGCAGCTCGACGCCAACGGCTGGGTCCCCTGGGCCACCTGGCAGTGGTACCGGGCGGCGCCCCGGGACACCCGCCGGGCCCGGTTGACCGTCCTCTACCCGATGATCCGCAAGGCGGCCGACCGCGCGGCGGCGTCCTTGGGGCCGGACGGGCTGCCCCCGGCCTCCCCCGACTACTGGGAGCTGTCGACGACCACGGCGAACATCGGCACGGCGGCTCCGCTGCTCGCGGGGCTGGCCGCCTGCGCGGACCTCGCCAGGGAGCTGGACCGGCCGGACGACGCGGCGCGCTGGGTGCGGGCCGGGGAGCGGCTGCGCTCCGCCGTGGCCGCGAGGTTCGCGCCCCTGGGATACCAGCGCACGGTCGACGGGCGGCACGGGCACGACAGCGCGGTCGCGTTCATGGCGCCGCCGTTCAACACGGCCCCGGCCGGTCTGTCCCGCGCGCTCGACACCACGTACGAGGCCCTGCTCCTGCCGCGTGGGGGCCTGACCCCGGGGAACGACCCCGCCGCGCCCTGGGGCGCGGTCGCCTGGACGCCCAGTACCTCGTTCTTCGCCCTGGCCTGGGCCGGCACGGGGAAGACGGCGAAGGCCGGACAGGTCCTCGACTGGGTGCTGTCCAAGCGGAACTCGCTCGGCGAGCTGCCGGAGAAGGTGGACCGGGCGGGCCGGCCCTCATCGGTAGCGCCCCTGGCCTGGACGGGCGCGATCACTGTCCTCGCGCTGGTGGCCCTGGACGGCAGGCCGCTGCCCCCGCCGCCGCTGCGGCGTTAGAAGGTGTCCGGCGGGTCAGACGGGCTCCAGCCCGTCACCGGGAGGCGGGGCGCAGCGCAGGGCGCGCAGTTCGGCGAGGAGGCGCTCGTACGCGCGCCGTTCCGCCTCCACCGCGCGCCGGAAGGGGCCGTGGTGCGGATCGTCGTGTGCCCGGGCCTGGCGCGCGGCGGCGACCCGGAGTGCCTTCGCCCGGGCCGCGGCGTTCATCGCGTCGACGTATCCGGCGTCGAGGAGCTCGTGGTCGAGGACCTCGCCGAAGGCCGCCTGCGCCAGGACGCCCAGCCGGTCGAGACCGGGCGCGCAGCTCGCGGGGGTCGTCTCGTCGCAGGGTTCGGCGAGGGCCTTGGAGATCGACGTCGTGGCCGCCTTGAGCTCCGGGTACCCCCAGGCCGGCACGGTGTCGTTCCTGCAGGCGGTGGCGCAGGCCGCGAGGAGGGCGAAGGAGGCCATCGCACGGACCGTTCCCGCTCGTGCGCGCCGGTTCGATAGGCGGAAGGGGAGCACGGGAGCCCCGATCGTCCGTGGGTGGGAGGCGGCCGCCGTCGGCCCGCGACGCGCTCTGTCCGCATCGTCACCCGCCGCGATCCGCCCGGCCACCCGGAGGCCTCACCCCGAGGGGCTCCAGGCAGGCCCCCTACGGCTTTCGGGACCCCGCGGCGGCCGCTTCCGTACGGGCGTCCGGCACCGTCGCGCCGGGCCCGACCGCCCGGTGCCACGGGGGGAGGGAGCCGTCGGCGGTCGGTACGGATCCCGCCGTCAGCGTGGTGAGGTGCAGCTCGGCGTCCAGTCCGAGGGCGGCCGCGACGGAGGCGCCGACCGACTCGGCCACGCCCGCCGGGGCGCCGGTGTACAGCATCCGGGACTCGGACCAGGACGACGGGCCGTCCACGCCGGCCACGCCGGCCACGCCGACCGTGCCCGCGCCCGCGCGGCCCGCGAGCAGCCGGCCCGCGACGCCCACGGCGCCGTAGCCGGCCTGGCCGCCCGCCTCGGTGACCGGGGAGAACGTCGGTGCGGCCCCTCCCGCGTCGGCCAGGATCGTGCCGACGGTCCCGGTGCCCGGCCGACGGAAGTACAGGCGGACGCCGTCGCCCTCCGGGCTGACCGACAGCGGGCCCGTGGTCGGCGGCAGCCCGGTGGGGACGGGGCCCGCGAGCGGGGCGTCCGGCGTCCGCCGGATCCAGGCCAGCACGGTCCCGGCGGTCGCCGCGTACACGTGCACCCGCCCCGATCCGTCGGTCGCGGTGACGGGATCGCCCTGGAGGGCCGCGCCGCCCAGGGTCTGCCACGCGCCGAACGCGCCGACCGGGGTGCTCTGGGCCCGGGCGCGCAGCGTCCGCGCGGAGTCGCGTACGTACACGGTGATGCGGCCCGTGGGGTCCACGGCGACGGCCGGTGCGCTGATCGCCGAGGTGCCCGCCCTGTCCACCGCGTCCGGGGTGCCCAGCGACTGCCAGGGGCCGAAGGCGCCGTCGGGCGCGTCCTGGACGGCGTACACGACGTCCCGTCCGTAGTCCTGCGGTGTCGCGCCCAGGGCGGTGCGGGTGGCGAACACCGCGATCCTGCCGTCGGGGAGCCGGGCGGTCGTCGCGCCCGTGTCGAGGCCGGCGCCGGGGAGGAAGCGGGGGCCCTGCCAGGGGGCCTGCGGGCCGCTGCGGGACCAGTACGCCATGCGGCCGTCGAGAACGGTGAAGGCCCACAGCCTTCCGGGGGCGCCCTCGGTCATCCAGGAGGTGCTCTCGCCCCGGCTGTAGCGGATGGTCTGGCTCCAGCCGGCGCCCGTGGGCCGGGTCGCGGTCTTGCGGTCGCCGCAGCCCGCGGGGCTGCCGCACCAGTCCTGGTGGTCGGTCCAGGCGTAGGTCTTGAGGTAGCCGAGCTTCTCCTCGGCCGTCCGCGGGTCGAGCGTCGGCGGCAGGGAGCTGTTGGGGTAGCTGACGTAGTTCTGGACCGAGAAGTGCGGACGCTCCGTGGACTGCGCGTAGCGTTCGGCGGCGGCCTGGACGAAGCGGGCTCCGTACATGTGGTCCTGGTGGTCCAGGAAGGCGCCGCCGCCCTGCGCCCGGCCGGGCGTGGGGTCCTGCGTGCGTATCGTCGTCGGCCGGTACATCGCGAAGACGCTCGCTATGGCGTTGACCGCCTGGTCCTTGGTGTACGAGAACGAGCGCTTGACCGGCGTGCCGGAGGTCAGCTGGGCCTCCAGCGCGGGTATGCGGCCGTCCCACAGGCCGCGGAGGCTGTCCGGGTTGTCGCCGGAGATGCTGCGGGCCTCGCGCAGCTGCATCCAGACCAGCTGGACCTCGGGCCGGGCGACGAGCACGTCCACCTCCGCGCTCCCGCCGCCGACGGTGGGGACGGCCTTGCGCTTCCACGCGCTGCTGCGGACGCCGGTGGCCATCTCCGCGTAGGCGGCCCGTATGCCGTTCTGGCGGGCCTCCGCGTAGGCGGCGCGGTCGGCGGGCCCCGCGGCGTCGTCCAGGTGCGGGCTGTGGGCCTCGTTCCTGCCGTCGGACTCGCCGGAGGTCAGGTAGACGGTCGTGACCTTGATGCCGGTGGATATGGAGCGGCTCAGGTCGGGGTTCATGAAGAAGAGGTCGTCGTCGGGGTGCGCGACGACCTGGAGGACCGAGCCCTCGGTCACGCTCGCGCGGACGACGGGCGCCGGGGCGGGGGCGGCCGGCTGCTGCTGCTGCGGGGTCGCGTAGCCGTAGGCCAAGGTCGTCACGCCGACGGCGCCGACGGAGAGCACGGCGAGCGAGGCCGCGAGGCGGGTGCGCCTGGCCAGGGACATCTGAGCGCCTTGATGATCGGTCCGGTGCGGGAGGGCTTCCGGTGGGGGTGGGGGTGGGTCGGCGCCCCGATGGCTCCATCGCTGCCGGAGACGACCGGGGGCCGATTATGCCCCACGAGGGTCCGACTGACACACCATCAAGGGGCAAGGTGGGCGAAACCAGACAAGTAGGACATAGCGCCAATGTGTGCATTTTCAGCAACTTTTGACCTCGCCTTGCGGGCAGATGCACGGCCCGGCCGCGCCGCCCCCGCTCCCTTCTCGCCGCTGACAACCTCCGGCAAGTAAGGCCTCCCCACCCGGTTTCCGGTGTGTGAGACTGAACGCGTCATAGGTGGTGTACCTATGCCAGCCGCACGGCCGCGCCGTACACCCAGCCGCGGAACGCCTCACGACCGAGGCCGCGCTCGCGCCGGGCTGTCCGGCTGCGCGAGGCGCCGGACAGACACGCTTTTCACCGTCCGCAACCCGATGACGGGGGTACGTTCGACGGCCCAATTACTTTCAGGTTTCGCCATTCGTTCGTATCACATCGGTAGCATCCGATGTCGGAGCGGGTCGTCTGGGGGACGGCCCCGCTCCCGACTTGGGGGGACGGAAACATGCAGGTACTCGTGGTGGAAGACGACACACGGATCGCGGAGGCGCTGACCGAGGCGTTACAGCGGTTCGGGCACGACGTGGACTGGGTGGGCAGCGGGGCCGAAGCGCTGAAGGCGGCCCAGTCGACCGAATTCGTACTGCTGGATCTGGGGCTGCCCGACCTCGACGGCCAGGAGGTCTGCCGGCGCGTCCGGGAGACGTCGGCCGTCCCGATCATCGCGGTGACCGCCCGGTCCGAGGAGCTCGACCGGGTGCTGCTGCTCCAGACGGGCGCGGACGACTACCTCGTCAAGCCGTACAGCATGCGTGAGTTACTGGCCCGGATGGAGGCCGTCGCACGCCGCGTGAACGCGTCGGCGCCCGCGCAGGCGCCGGGTGGCGCGGGGGGCGCGGCCGAACTCTCCCTGTACGGGCCGCTGTCGGTGGACATACGCACGCGTCAGGTGGAGATGGACGGAGCTCCCGTCCACCTGACGCGCCGTGAGTTCGATCTGCTGGCGGCCCTCTTGACGGACGCCGGAGCGGTGCACGCGCGGGAGGACCTCATCAACGAGGTCTGGGACCCCAACTGGCACGGCTCGACCCGGACGCTGGACGTCCACATCGGTTCCCTGCGGTCCAAGCTCGGCAGTCGCAAGTGGATCCAGTCGGTGCGCGGCGTCGGCTTCCGTCTTGTCCTGCCCGATCTGCAGTGACCAGACGGCGACCGATGTGACCGGGGCGGTATGAAGGGGGATTTCTGGCGTGCGACGTCATCTGGTGGCCGCGTTGGTCGCCTTGCCTGTCGCGGTGGTCTCCGTCCTGGGACTGCCACTGGCCCTGCAGCGCAGCGACGAGGCGCTGCGGGAGCTGGCGCACACACGGGCCGTCGAGGCCCGTGAGCTGCTGCCGACCGCGGTGGACGCGCTGGAAAGGGGGGAACGGACGGGGCTGCGGCAGCGGATCGCCGAGTACCAGGACCGCACCGGCGCCCGTGCGCACGTCTTCAACGCGCAAGGACAGTCGGTGGAGGGGGCGTTGTGCCGCATGACGCCGCAGGAGCTCGCGCAGCACACGGTGGTGCGCGCGGCCCTGGAGGGTCGGTACACGGACTCCTCCGACCGGCAGGAGTCCGAGTCCTCGTCGTCCTCCGGGGAACTGATCGTGGCCGTGCCGGTCATCCACGACAGGGCGCTGGCCGGTGTCGTCGTGGTGTGCTCGTCGCTGGAGGACCTGGCGCTCCAGCAGTGGACGATCTGGGCCGTGGTCGCCGTGATCGGGACCCTGGCGCTGGCGATGAGCGGCTTCCTGGCGGAGCCGCTGGCCCGATGGATCCTGCGGCCGGTGCGGTATCTGGAGGCGGCCGCCCGCCGGTTCGCGGCGGGTGACCACACCGCGCGCGTGCCGGTCCACCTCGGTCCGCCGGATCTGCGGGTGCTCGCGGAGACCTTCAACCACCTGGCCGAGCAGGTCCAGAACCAGGTCACGGTCCAGAAGGCGTTCGTCTCCGACGCCTCCCACCAGCTGAGGTCGCCGCTGGTGGCCCTCCGGCTGCGCCTGGAGAACCTGGAGCCCCACATCGAGCCGGACGGAAGCCGCGGGCTGGAGCAGGCGCTGGACGAGGTGGACCGGATGACCGGCATCCTCAACGCGCTGCTGCTCCTGGCCCGCGCCGAGTCCGGCGCCCAGGCCGTCGAGAGCGTGGACGTCCTGGCGGTGGCCGAGGAACGGGTCGCGTCCTGGCGGCTGGTGGCGGAACCCAGGGACATCAGCCTGACCATCGACAGCGAGGGGGACCTCGTCGCGTCGGCGGTCGCCGGGACCGTCGACCAGATCCTGGACGTGTTCCTCGACAACGCCCTGCGCATGTCACCGGCCGGCTCCACGGTCCGGGTGCGCCTGATCGACGACGGGGCGATGGTGGCGGTCCAGTTCATCGACTCCGGGCCGGGGATGAACGCCGCGGAAAGGGCGCGTGCCTGTGACCGGTTCTGGCGCGGGGCGAAGGCCACCAGCGGTGAGGGATCCGGGCTGGGGCTGGCCATCGCCGCCAGTCTGGCCCGGGTCAACAGTGGTCACGTGCTGCTCGAAGAGGCTCCCGGCGGAGGGCTGCACGCCGAGGTGCGCCTTCCGGCCTGGCGCCACCGCTCCTCCACCGTCCTTCCCCTCCACCAAGGATGACCTTGACTTTTGTCTTGCACGTCCCCTGCACAATCCCTGCCGGGCCGCTGCAGCGGACGTTCCTACAGTGACGCCGGGTACCACCTTGCACCGACGGTCCCCCCGCCCCTGCCTGCCCATCCGCTACCCCCATGCGTGCGCGTCTCCCTACGGGCCGCTTCCCTGATCTCCCTTCTCGTATCTCATCCTCCAAGGAGGAAGCGTGGGTTCCCAGTCCACAGTCAGCAGCGAAACTCCGCCCAAGGCCCCGCCGCCGGTCAGCCCCCGGGGCTTGGCCGCACTGGGGCGCTGGCTGGCCCGGCGCAGACTGCTGGTGCTCCTGCTCACCTTGGCGGCGCTGATCGTCGCGGTGCCGTTCGGCTCCGATGTGGAGAGCCGTCTGTCCGAGGGCGGCATCACCGTCCCCGCCTCGGAGTCGGCCCGCGCGGACGAACTGCTCAACACCCGGTTCGAGAGCGGCTCCCCGCACCTGGTGTTCGTCGCCGCGGCGCAGAGCAGCGTCGACGGTCCCGAGGTCGCGGACGCGGGGACGGCGCTGACCGAGCGCCTGGCCAAGGAGCCGGACGTGGTGCAGGCGGCGTCCTACTGGACGCTGGACAAGGCCCCCACCCTCCGCTCGAAGGACGGCAACACCGGCCTGATCATGGTGCGGCTGGCCGGGGACGAGGACCAGATCCGCAAGGCGGCGGCGCGGATCCTGCCGCAGGTGGTCGGTGAGCAGGGGCCGCTGAAGGTCACCGCGACCGGCGTGACCGCCGTACGCATGGAGGTCGAGCGGCTCAGCGAGGAGGACCTCAACCGGGCCGAGCTGCTGTCCGGCCCGCTGGTGCTGATCATCCTGCTGCTGGTGTTCGGCAGCGTGGTGGCCGCCAGCGCGCCGCTGGCCGTCGGCATCTTCGCCGTGATCGGTTCCTTCGTCATCCTGCGGCTGCTCGACATGGTCGTCCAGGTGTCGGTCTTCGCGGTGAACATCACCACCGCCCTGGGACTCGGCCTGGCCATCGACTACAGCCTGTTCATCGTCACCCGGTACCGCGAGGAGCTCGCCCGGGGCCGCACCGTCCACGAGGCGATCGCCGAATCCGTGCGCACCTCGGGCCGTACGGTGCTGTTCTCCGCGCTCACGGTGGCGGTGTCCCTCTCGGCGATGCTGGTCTTCCCCATGTACCACCTGCGGTCCTTCGCCTACTCGGGGATCGCCGTGGTGCTCCTCGCGGCGTTCGGCTCCGTCGTCGTGCTGCCCGCGCTGTTGGCCGTACTGGGCCACCGGATCGACTCCCTGAACGTGCGGCGCCTCTTCCGCCGCAACGCCAAGGTGGCCGCCGCCCGCACCGACACCGAGGGGTTCTGGCACAAGCTGGCGATGGCGGTGATGCGGCGGCCGCTGCCGTTCGCGCTCGCGGTCGCGGCCGTCCTGGTGGCCCTGGGCCTGCCGTTCATGCGGGCCGAGTTCGGTGACAGCGACGACCGGGTGCTGCCCTCCAGCTCCCCCGCCTACCAGGGCGCGCAGGTGCTGCGCGAGGAGTTCGACAACCGGGAGGGCTCCCCGCTGAACGTGGTCCTGCCCGACATCGACCCGGTCGCGGACGCGTACAAGGTGACCGACTACGCCAAGCAGTTGTCCACCGTGCCCGGGATCACCCGCGTCGACGCCCTGACCGGCTCCTACAGCGAGGGCGCCGAAGTCGCCCCGCCGGGCCCGGCCTCCGAGCGGTTCAAGGCCGGCGAGGGCACCTGGCTGTCCGTGGTGTCCGACACCGAGCCGTACTCGGAACGCGGCATGGACCTGGTCGACACCCTGCGCGCGCAGCCCGCACCGGACGACGTGCTCGTGGGCGGACAGGCCGCGCTGCTCGTGGACTCCAAGGCCACCATCGGGGACAAGCTTCCCTGGACGCTGGGGATCATCGCGCTGTCGACGATCGTGCTGCTGTTCCTGTTCACCGGCAGCCTGCTGATCCCCCTCAAGGCCATCGTGCTGAACCTGCTCAGCCTCACGGCCACCTTCGGCGCGATGGTGTACATCTTCCAGGACGGGAACCTGCGCTGGCTGGTCGGTGACTTCACGCCGACGGGCATGCTCGACATCGACACCCCGATCCTGATGTTCTGCGTGGCCTTCGGCCTGTCGATGGACTACGAGGTGTTCCTGCTGTCCCGGATCAAGGAGGAGTACCACCGCACCGGTGACAACGTCTCCGCCGTCGCCTGGGGCCTGCAGCGCACCGGGCGGCTGGTCACGGCGGCCGCGGCCCTGATCGCCACCGTGCTGCTCTCCTTCGCCACGTCCTCGGTGACCCCGCTCAAGCTGCTGGGCGTCGGCCTGGCGCTCGCCGTGATCGTCGACGCCACCCTGGTGCGCGGCATCCTGGTCCCGGCGTTCATGCGGCTGGCCGGCCGCGCCAACTGGTGGGCCCCGAAGCCTCTGGCCCGGCTGCACAAGAGGATCGGGCTGCACGACTGACACCTGGACAACACCTGGAAGACCCCGACGGGGCGCGGGCCGACACGGCTCGCGCCCCGTCGGCGTTCCATCCCGAGTGCCCCGATTCGCACTGCAGCGACCGTCACAGAAGATCGTGCCGAACACATGAGCGGAACCTAGAGGTCCGCTGTACGGACGCTGCATCGGCGGCTCATAGCGTGGGCCGTGCCCTGGGGACGTCCGAATGATCCGCCTGAGTGACGTTCCCGGCGGCGAGCGAAAATGTCGAACTACCAGGTGGGGGAGACCCGGTCCATGCGATTTCTGCAGCGTGAACGTGCCGTCGTCGAGGAATTGCTGCCCGGATTGGACCAGGAACTGGCCTCGGTCGACCTGGCCGACCTGGAGGCCGCCGGCGGCCCCGCCCTGAAGCTGTTCCGCGAGGCCGGCGGCCCCGGCCTGCTGGTGCCCACCGAGCACGGCGGCCACGGTGCGGGCCTGCTGACCGCCCTGCGGGTGCAGCGCGCCCTCGGCTCGCGCTCGCCGTCCCTGGCCGTGGCGACCACCATGCACCACTTCTCCGTGGCGTCCCTGGTGGAGGCCGCGGCCACCAGCCAGGGCATGGAGTGGCTGCTGCTCGCCGCCATCGCGAAGGACAACCTGCTGCTCGCCTCCGGCTTCGCCGAGGGACGCACGGGCCAGGGCATCCTCAACCCGTCCCTGGCCGCCCGTACCGACGGCGACAAGGTGTTCCTGACCGGGTCGAAGAAGCCGTGCAGCCTCGCCCACTCCATGGACCTGCTCACGCTGTCCCTGCCGCTGGCCGACGCTGACGGCGAGGAGCGCCTGGCCTTCGCGCTGGTTCCCGCCGACTCCAAGGGCCTGTCCGTGAAGCCGTTCTGGGGCAGCCCGGTGCTGGCCGGCGCCGAGAGCGACGAGGTCGTCCTGGACGACGTGGAGGTGCCGGCCGAGCTGCTGGTGCGTACGGACGTCACCTCCGACGGGCAGCTCGACCAGCTGCAGACGGTCGGCTTCGTCTGGTTCGAGGCGCTGATGACCGCCAGCTACCTGGGGGCCGCCTCCGCCCTCGTCGAGCGCGTCCTGGCCAACCCCCGCAGCGACGCGGCGGTGGCGGCCGGGGCGGTGACCCTCGTGGAGTCGGTCTCCCTCACGCTGGAGGGGCTCGCCTCCGAGGTGGCCACCAACGGCGTCACCCAGGACACCCTGGCCCGGTCCCTGCTGTGCCGGTACGCGGCCCAGGACGCCATCAGCCGGGTCCTCGACCTGTGCGTCGAGTCGCTGGGCGGCATGGCCTTCATCGGCTCCGGCGACGTCGCCTACCTCAACTCCGCGTGTCGCGCCCTGTCCTTCCACCCGCCGTCGCGGGCCCGCATGGCCACTCCCCTGACCGAGTTCTTCACCGGCACCTCCCCCCTCCGCATCCCCTGAGTGCCCTCCCGCGCGGCCGCCGGCCGCGTTCCCCCCTGGCTTCGACTCCTGTACGTCCGCTGAACTGTCCGTGAGGTGCTCGATCGTGCCCAGTCAACCCACCGTCCTTCTCACCGGCGCGTCCGGTGTCGTGGGCAGCGCCCTGCTCCCGCAGCTGCCCGACTGCCACACCATCGCCCTGATCCACCGCAACCCGGTCGCCGGCGCCGACGAGCAGCTGGCCGGCGACCTGACCGCGCCGCGCCTCGGCCTCGACGCCGACGCCTACCAGCGCCTGGCCGCACGGGTCGACGTCATCGTGCACTGCGCGGCCATCACCGGTTTCTCCATGGGCCCCGAGGCCACCCACGCCCTCAACGAGGCGGGCACCCGGCAGATGGTGCAGCTCGCCGCCGATGCGGGTGCCGTGTTCTACCACGTGTCCACCGCGTTCGTGGACCGCACCGACCTGACCCGGGCGCAGCTCGGCCAGGACCACGGCGACGCCACCGCGCGGCCCGAGGACTACCTGGACTCCAAGCGCGCCGGTGAGGACGTCGTACGCTCCTCCGGCGTCCCGTCGGTGATCGTCCGCCCGTCCGTGGTGATCGGGGACGCCGTCACCGGTCAGATCTCCGCGTTCCAGGGCATGCACGGGATCATCCACGGCCTGCTGCGCGGACTGCTTCCGCTGGTGCCGGTGCCCGCCGCCTCGCCCATCGACTTCGTGCCGCAGGACCTGGTCGCCGCCACCATCGCCGGGCTGATCCGCGAGGACCGGCGCGACGGCGAGGTCTGGGTCACCGCGGGCGCCAACGCGCTGAGCACCGAACGGCTCCTGCAGGTCGTCGGCGACACCGCCGACGAGCTCGGCCTCGCTCCCACCCGGCCGCGCATGGTCGGCCCGGAGATGGTCGACCGCCTCATCCGTCCGGTGTTCATCGCGAACCTCCACCCCCGGGCGCGCCGCCGCTTCGACGACATGCTCGCGATGACGGCGCTGTTCGCCCACGGCCACGTGTTCCCCTCCAGCCTGGGGCAGGGCGCCGGAATCCCGAAGGCTCCGAGCACCGAGGAGCTGGAGGCCGCGCTGCGTGCTTCGGTCACCTACATGGCCCGCACCAAGGGCATGGTCCGCGACCTGCCGCAGCCCGCGTTCGCCGGCGAGCGGGTGCCGGCATGAGCGAGCTGACCCTTCCCGCCCCCGCGCGGGCCGACGCCCCGCTCTACACCGGAGCCTCGACCGCCGACGTACTGGACGTCTACCGGCGCCACTTGAGCAAGGGCCGTGCGCGCCTGGCCTCGCTGACCGGCGCCGCCATGGAGGTCGCCTCCGAGGGCAGCCTGGTGTGGGGCGCCGACGGCAAGGAGTACCTGGACTGCGGCGGGTACGGGGTGTTCATCCTCGGCCACCGCCACCCCCGGGTGGTGGACGCCGTGATCGAGCAGATCCGCCGGCACCCGATGGCCACCCGGCTGCTGCTGGAGCCGGTCGCCGCGAAGGCGGCGGCGGCGCTCGCCGCCGTCACGCCGCCCGGCCTGGAGCGGGTCCACTTCGTCAACTCCGGCGCCGAGGCGACCGAGACCGCGATCAAGCTCGCCCGCGCCCACGGCAAGCACCGCCTGATCTCCGCGGTCGGCGGCTACCACGGCAAGACCACCGGCGCGCTCGCCGTCACGGCCAAGCCGCTGTACCAGGACCCGTTCAAGCCGCTGCTCCCGGCCGAGCACGTCCCGTACGGGGACGCCGAAGCCCTGGAGCGGGCGCTCGCGGGCGGGGAGCCGGCCTGCGTCATCCTCGAACCCATGCAGGGTGAGGGGGGCGCGGTCCTGCCGCCGCCCGGCTACCTCACCCGCGTGCAGGAGCTGTGCGCCGAGCACGGCGCGATGTTCGTCCTCGACGAGATCCAGACCGGCCTCGGCCGGCTGGGCACCTGGTGGGGCGCCGACGCCGAGGGGGTGCGCCCGGACGTCCTGCTGGTCGGCAAGAACCTCAGCGGCGGCGTGATCCCGGTCGCCGCGGCGGTCGCCACGCCCGAGGTGTACGCGCCCTTCGACAAGGATCCCTTCCTGCACACCTCCACCTTCGCGGCCTCCCCGGTGGCGATGGCGGCCGCCGCGGCAGCCGTCGGCGCGATCGCCGACGAGGGCCTGGTGGAACGGGCCCGCACCCTGGGCGAGGTCCTGCTGGACCGGCTGCGCTCGGCGCTGGCCCCCGTGTACGGCAGCGCCGTGGTCGACATCCGCGGCCGGGGCCTGCTCCTGGGCGTCGAGATGCGCGACGAGGGCGCCGCCGGCGAACTCGTCCTGAACCTCATGGAGTCGGGGCTGCTCGTCAACCACTCCCTCAACGCCCAGCGGGTCGTACGCCTGACCCCGCCCGCAGTGCTGACACCGGCCGACGTGGACCGGATCACCGACGCCTTCACTTCCGCGGCCACCGTCCTGGCCCGCGCCACCGCTTCCACGAAGGGGACACGCTGATGCCCGAGGTGACTCTCGACGCCCTCATACCCGACACGACCGCACCGGACGTCTTCGAACTGCTGCGTGACTTCGCCTCCTACCCGAAGTACACCGACGCCGTCCGCGAGGTGAACGTCACCGACACCGGCGGCGACACCATGGACTCGGACTGGTCGGTGAACTTCCGCAACGGCATCCTGTGCTGGACCGAGCGCGACCGCATCGACGCCGCGACGCTGACCATCGAGTTCACCCAGACCGAGGGCGACTTCGACCAGTTCGACGGCGCCTGGACCGTGGTCGGTCACGACGACGGCACGGCCACCGTGCGGTTCCACGCCCGCTTCGACCTGGGCATGCCCAGCCTCGCCGCGATCATCGACCCGATCGCCTGTGAGGCCCTCGTCGAGGCGATCAGCCTCATCCTGCGCGGCCTGCTGGGTGAGCACATCACCCTCACCACGCCGGAGGCCGAACCGGTCGGTGCCTCCGCGGCCGCGGACGCACCGTGACGGGAGCCCTCACGAGCGCCACCACCTACGCCCCACCCGGCGCCACACGGACGCCGGTGACGGCCCGTGAGTTCAAGGACGTCCTCGCGCACCTGCCCTCCGGCGTCACCGTGCTGACCACCAGCGGACCCGACGGGACCGGGATGGCGGGCATGACGGCGAGCGCCGTCTGCTCCCTGTCCCTGGATCCGCCGATGATCCTGGCCTGCGCGGCCAACAACAGCCGCACGCTGACCCGGATCCGTACCACCGGGATGCTGGCCGTCAACCTGCTGCGCGAGGACCAGGCCCATCTCGCCCGGCGGTTCGCCGACCCGCAGCTGGACCAGGACGCCCGCTTCGCCGCCACCGCCCACCACCTGGTGGACGGTCTCCCGGTCCTCGACGACGCGCTGGCCTGGCTGGCGTGCACCGTCGAGGCCACGTACCCCGGCGGGGACCACACCATCCTCACCGCCGAGGTCCGCGGGCTCGGCCTGGGCGGCGGACCCCCGTTGCTCTGGCACAACCGCACGTTCCGCACCCTCGTCTGACCCGCCGCCCCGAGCGGACCGCGACTTACTGGAGGCTCCCACAGTGCCCAGGGACATCAACAACAAGATCGTTGCCATCACCGGCGGCAGCCGTGGCATCGGCCGCGCCACCGCCGAGCAGTTCATCGCCGCCGGGGCGAAGGTCGCCATCGGCGCCCGCAACCTCGACCTCGCCGGCAAGGTCGCCTCCGAGATCGGCGCCCGTGCCTACGAGCTGGACGTCACCAGCCCGGTCAGCGTCGAGGCGTTCTGGAACGCGGTCGAGGCCGACCTCGGTCCGATCGACATCTTCGTGAACAACGCGGGCGAGATGATCGTCGGTCCGTTCGAGAAGGAGTCCGCCGAGGACACCGCCCACCAGCTGGGCGTCAACCTGCTGGGCACCCTCAACGGGATGAAGACCGCCATCGGCCCGATGCGCCGGCGCGGCCGCGGCCACATCATCAACATGGTCTCCGCCGTCGGCATGATCGGTCTGCCCGGCTGCGCCACGTACTCCGCCGCCAAGCACGGTGTCGTCGGCCTCTCCGAGGGTGTGCGCGCCGAGCTGCGCGGTTCCGGCGTGGACCTGTCGATCATCCTGCCCATCCCGGCGCAGACCGAGCTGACCTCCGGTGTCGGCAAGGGCCGCTTCGTGCCCCTGCTCACGCCCGGTGACATCGCCAAGTCGGTCCTGCGCACCGCGCGCCGGCCCGTCTACAACCGGTACGTGCCGGGCTGGACCAACCCGGTCACCCGCTCCCTGTTCCTCCTGCCCCAGCCGTGGCGGGACGCGATGGGCCGCTTCCTGAAGGCGGACCAGCTGCTGCGCACCACCGACTACCAGGCCCGCATCGCGTACGAGGCCCGGGTGAAGGTCCCGACCGCGGAAGGAGCCGGGGCGTGACCTCCGCGACACCCGCCCGCCCGAGCAACTACAAGGGCGCCGTCAAACGGGGCAAGGCGCCGGCCGTCGTCGGCTGGCGCTGGCTGGACCACCTCATCCACGTCCACCCCGTCACCACGATCGCCATGTTCAGCCCGGTGATCGCCGTCTGTGTCTGGTACTCGGTCGCGCGCGAGCACACCGGTGGCTGGGCGCTGCTCGGATGGGCCGCCGCGGGCTACGTGACGTGGACGCTGTCGGAGTACTGGGGCCACCGCATCGTGCTGCACTACGAGCCCGAGAAGGGCTTCGGTGCGCGCCTGCACTACGTGCTCCACGGGATCCACCACGACTACCCCACGGATCCCCGGCGCTCCATCCTCAGCCCCCTGCTGAGCATCCCGATGGTCGGCGGCACGATCTACCTGGCCTCCGGGCTGGGCTCGCTGCCGCTGGTGTTCGGAGCCGGCTACACCTTCGGCTACCTCACGTACGACCTGTTCCACCTGTACCTGCACCTCGCCAACCCGAAGAACCGGCTCCTGCGGCACCTGCGCTCGCTGCACATGCGCCATCACTTCCGCGACGACACCAAGGGATTCGGCATCTCGGCCCCTTACTGGGACGAGCTGTTCGGAACCTCCATCGCGCGCCAGTCCCGGTCCGGCGAACCAGTCGCCTGACCGCTCCCGCCGGTCCAGCGGTCCGGCTCCTGACCGGTGCGGGCACCCCCGCGGCGTACGGCTCAACCCTCAAGTCGTCGATGCCCCCCGCGCGGGTGCCCGCGCCTCTGTTCGCGCAACAGCTCACCCGGCATGTCCGCCCGCCGCACGGGCCGGACGCCGGAGCCGAACGCCACCCGCGAGGAACCCATGAACTCCGAAACGCTTCTGGCTCGCATCTACACCCTCGACACCGACGCCGACACCGACGACCCCGGCACGTCGGATCCCCGACCCGTGCCGGCCGGCCAGTCGCACTCCGCCGAAGCCGACTGGGACGAAGCGGAGGAGTTCGTTCGCCTCCACCACAGCGAGTACCCCGACCAGGCCGTGCCGCTGGCGGCCCGGCTGGAGCAGGTCCGCACGCAGATCGAGCAGACCGGCACCTACACCCACACCGACGACGAGCTCACCTTCGGGGCCCGGGTGGCCTGGCGCAACTCCAGCCGCTGCATCGGGCGCCTGTACTGGAAGAGCCTGCGCGTCCTGGACCGCCGGCGGGCCGGCACGCCCGAGCAGATCCACCACGAGCTGTGCGAGCACCTGCGCCAGGCGACCAACGACGGACGCATCCGTCCGACGATCTCCGTCTTCGCCCCTGAAACCCCCGAGCGCCGCGCGCCCCGGGTGTGGAACGACCAGCTCATCCGCTACGCCGGCTACCGGCAGGAGGGCGGTGACGTCGTCGGGGACCCGACGTACACCGACTTCACCGAGGCCGTTCAGCGCCTGGGCTGGCAGGCCCCCGGCGGCGCCTGGGACGTGCTGCCCTGGGTCGTCGAGACCCACGAGGACAAGCCCCAGCTCTTCGACGTCCCCCCGGACCTCGTCCTGGAAGTGCACCTCACCCACCCCGACCGTCCGGACTTCGCCGACCTGGGCCTGCGCTGGCACGCCGTCCCGGCGATCTCCAACATGCGGCTGCGGATCGGCGGCATCAACTACCCCCTGGCGCCGTTCAACGGCTGGTACATGGGGACCGAGATAGGCGCCCGCAACCTGGTGGACACCGACCGGTACAACCTGCTGCCCGTCATCGCCGCCCACCTCGGGCTCGACACCAGCAGCGACCTCACCCTGTGGCGCGACCGCGCCCTGGTCGAGCTCAACGTCGCCGTCCTGCACTCCTTCACCCAGGCCGGCGTCAAGATCAGTGACCACCACACCGAGTCCCGGCACTTCATGACGCACCTGGACAAGGAAGAGAAGCAGGGGCGCACGGTGCCCACCGACTGGAGCTGGATCGTGCCTCCGGTCAGCGGCGGCATCACTCCGGTCTTCCACCGCTACTACGACGAGGCCGACCAGCGCCCCAACTTCTACCTCGACGACGACGCCAAGGACCGCGGCAGGGGCGGCGGTTGCCCCTTCGGCCACGGCTGACCGGCGCCGTGGACCACTCCCCCGGCCTGGCCGCCGCAGCGCGCGTGCCGGCGGCGCAGCCCAGGATCCTGGCGGAGCTCGGCCCGCTGCTGGGCACCGCGGGCGTCCAGCAGCGCGGCGCCCTGTGGCGCCTGAGCGAACCCGGCCGGGGGCTGGACGCCAACGTCGTCCACCTCCCGGCCGGCGCCCGGGTGGACGAGCACGTCGAGGAGGCCGTCGACGTCCTGTTGGTCGTCGTCGCGGGGAGCGGTGTCCTCGGTCCGGGACCGGACGCGACGGGCAGCGCCCTCACCCCGGGCGTCATCGTATGGCTGCCGCGTGCCGCGCCGCGGTCCCTGCGCGCCGGTGACCAGGGGCTGACCTATCTAACCGTCCACACGCGCCGTCCGGCCCTGGACATCGGCCGGCCGCGGGCGCTCCAGCAGGCGTCCGGCCCGGCTTCCGCCGGCGCCACCACCGCGGCGAGGCGGACCGGAGCGGGACGAGGGGCACCGGTCGAGTGACCGTGACGACGGCGGCGTGCGTTTCGCGCGCCGCCGTCGGCCCGTACGCAGCCCTGCGCCCGCCCCGCCCGTCCTACGAGGTCGTCGCCTAGGCGGCGTCCTCCCATCGCACGCCGCGCAGCAGCTCCGAGGGCGCCAGGCCGAACATCTCGTGCACGACCCGGGTGAGGTGCGAGCTGTCGCTGAATCCCGCGCCGTACGCGGCCCGGGTCAAGGTCGCCCCGGCGCGGACCAGTTCCATCGCGCGGCGCAGGCGCGCCCACCGCAGGTAGGTCGGGAAGGACATGCCGACCTCCTGGGCGAAGAGGTGCCCGAGCCGGCTCGGGGAGATCCCCGCGGCGGCCGCCACGTCGTCCAGCCGAATGGGCCCGCCCAGCAGCGACTGCGTGCGAGCGATCGCCGCGCGCACCGCCGGGTGCGTACCGCCGGCCGCGCCCTGCATGCTGGCCACCGCCAGCAACAGGTCCCCCAGCCGAGGCGGAGCGCCCTCTTCCCCCGGCCCCTGCGGCGGCCCGGCCCTGACCCAGTCGGCGATCCCCCCGCCCCCGGCCGGAGGACACTGCACGCGGCGGCCCAGCAGGGAGTCCGCGTCGCAGTACACCAGGGTGCCCCAGGCGTCCTCGGCCCGTACGGCGTGGACCGCACGGGCGGGAATCACCGCTGCGCGCACGCGACGGCCGTGACCGTGGCCGTCGATCACCTCGACCGTGCCGGACGCGACGATCACGATCTGCACGGCGGCGTGCGCGTGCGCGTGGGTGGTGCCGATCCTCCCCCGGAACGTGAGCCGGCCGGGCTCCAGGGTCACCTTGCCGTTCCACAGCTGCGTCATCGGCGGCACCTGACCTCACACGAGGCAACCTCATCGACACTTGAGATATCCCCCGGTGCGTGGTCTTCGAACAGCCATTACAGGACGGCGTCGCCCGCCGTGACGCGGTCGGCGGCGCCGTAGGCCCCGTCCTCGGCGTCCGCGTCGCGGGTGAAGGTGTGCTGCCCTTCCGCCACCCCGTACACCTGTTGCAGTCGGCAGCCGAGGACCGGCCGGATGCGCTCCACGACCGGCGCGGGCAGCCGGGCTCCGCCGATCTGCACGAGCTGCAGGCTCGACAGGTCGGCCGTGTTCCCCTCGGCGGCCTCCAGCCACGACTGGGCCAGGGCCGGCACCAGCGAGGTGAAGGTGACGCCTTGGCGCTCGACGGCCGCGAGGCACTCGTCGGCGCGGGGCGCGTCCATCAGGACCACGGTGCCGCCGGAGGCCAGTGTCCCCACCACGCCGGGACACCCCCAGGTGAAGTTCAACTCCGCCGGAAGCACCGCCAAGTAGACGTCCGACGCGTCCAGTTCGAGCAGTTCGGCGGCCGCCCGGATCTGGTAGGCGTAGTCGTCGTGGGTCCGGGGCACCAGCCGCGCCTGCTCCGTACCGCCGGACAGCAGGAGGAACGCGACGTCGGACGGATCGGGCGCGGCCGGCGGCAGCGGCTCGGCGTCGACCCGGTCGAGCGCGACGAGCAGCCCTTCGGGCGCCGGGGGCGCGGCCCGTCCCGCCCCGGCGTCCAGGACGAAGACCTTGCGCAAGGTGGCGCACTGCGTCACGAGGTCGAGGGGCGGACCGGTGCGGCCCGGGTCCTCGTACCGGCCCGGGTCCTCGTACCGGCCCGGCACGACGCAGGCCACGGCTCCGGAGAGCGCGCACAGGTGACGCAGTTGCCCCGGCCGGGGCGGGAGCAGCGAGAACACCGGCTGGGCTCCCATGCGGAACAGGGCGAGGGTGACGATCACGAACGCGGGTCCGTTCGGCAGCCGTACGAGGACCCGCTCGCCCGGGGCGATGCCCTGGGCGACGAAGCCCGCGGCCGTCCGGGCCACCCGCCGGCCGAGTTCGGCGTAGGTCAGGCGCAGGGGGCCGTGCACGAGTGCGGTGCGCTCGCCGTGTGCCTCCACGGCGGCGGTCAGCAGGTCCGCCAGGTTCTCGCCCTGCCAGCGGCCCGCCGGCCGGTAGTGCTCCGCCGGCTCCTCGGTCCAGGGCGTACGTCCGTCAAGCACGGCCGGCCTCCCGGGGGAACAGGGGCTCCCCGCCCCGGTGCAGTTCCTCCATCGAGGGGGGCGACACCGTTGCTGCGGGGAGCAGCCTGGCGAAATCCCCGGCGCGGAAAGGGGGCGGATAATCCGGCGGGAAATCGGCGGGGAAATCAGCCGGGTCGTCGTACGGGCGGCCGGGCGGGTAAGCGGAGCGGGCCGGCGCGGTCCGGGCGGTGCGATGGATTCGCCCCTCGCTCATGGCACTCCCCCGTAGTCATTCGATCCGGCGAGAGGTCCACAACGGACGCTCGCTCGGTCCATATCTTGCTGACGGTTGCTATACCGGCGGTGAAAGGAGCCATATCCCGGCTACACCCCGCAGGTCAGTGGGCATCCTCAGCGCACCGCACTGAGGAGCCACAGGTGCCCCGCGCCCTGGGCGCGGGGGCCGAATACACCGGAAATCCCCCGTCCGCCGCGGCGGGCGAGTTCCCGGGGGTCGGTCAGGCCGAAGGCCCAGCCGTGCGGGGCGAGCCATTCCTGCGGAGCCTCCAGACTGGAATTCCAGGAGGCGCCGACGGCGCGCAGGACCTCGGTCATCGCGGTGCGTTCCAGCGCTTCGCGCAGCGCGCTGTCGAAGTGGTCCGCCACCAGTCGGCCGGCCGCCGCGGACATCGCCGTGATCCCGCTCAGCAGCTGGTCGTTCTCGGTGCGGCTCAGCAGGGGCAGCAGCCCCTCGGCGGCCCAGGCCGTGGGCCGCCACGGGTTGAAGCCCGCGGCCCGCAGCGCCCCGGGCCAGTCGCCCCTGAGGTCCGCGGCCACTTCCACCCGCGTGCAGCGGGGTTCCTGACCGGCCCGGGCCACGACGCCCCGCTTGAAGCGCAGCACGTCGCCCCGGTCCACTTCGTACACCTCGGTGCCCTGCGGCCAGTCGAGGCGGAAGGCGCGGGAGTCCAGACCCGCGCCCAGCAGGACCACTTGGCGGCACTGCCCGGACGCGGCGAGCAGTTCGTCGTCGAAGAACCGCGTGCGCAGCGCGACGAGTTCGCCCATCGCCGACGACCGCTCCGCCAGGACCCGCTCCCCGAGTCCCTGCGGCGTACGGGGCGGCCCGCCGACCATTTCGGTCGCCACGTGGGCGATGCGGTCCTCGAAGAGCCGGTCCGCGCGCCGGCTCTCCGCACTGCGTTCCCGGGCCGCGCACAGAGCGGCGAGGAGGCCCGCACCCGTCACGGGCCCCGGCCCGGGCCCCGGTACCTCACGGCCCCGGTCCGGCGGCACGTCGTCACCGCGCATGGTGCGACCCCGCGGCCCGCCTCAGACCCGGGTCAGGGTCTGGGGCAGGGCCGATGAGGACCGGCGCCGGGCCACGGTGCGGCCGTCGGCCGCTCGACTGAGCCTGCGGAGCTCCGTCAGGGTGCGGGCGAGCGAGCGGGCCGTGACGTCGTGGCCCTCGGCGTCCGCCTGACGGAACGCCGCGACGAGTCCGCTCTTCTCCGCCTCGAACCAGAACAGGGCGCTGCGCGCGCCGACTTGGCGCCCGTCCGCCAGCGTACGGACGGCGGCGCGGGCCCGTTGCAGCCACGCGTCCAGCGCCCGGTCGACCGTCGCGCGGCGGTCGGCGGCCGTGCTCTCGGCCTCCGCGCGTTCGGAGGCGAACAGGCGGATCACGGGGGGCATCCGATAGCGCAGCCGCCCGGTGCGGTCCGTCTCGCCGACCTCCAGCAGCCGGGCGTCGACCAGCGTTTCGAGCAGGTCCTCGGCCCGGGCCTCGTCGGTCTCCAGCACGGCGGCCGCCAGCCAGGCCGGTATCTCCGCGGTGTTCAGCAGCGACAGCCTGCACAGGGCCGTCCGGGCGCCGGCCGCCAGGCGCAGGTAGCTGGGGCGCAGCGAGGACCGGACGTCGATGTCGGCGAGGCGCAGTTCGTCGAGCGGGCGGCGGTCGGCGTCGGCGAGCCTGCGCTCCATCTCGGCCAGCGGCCAGTGCGGTTTGGCGGCCAGCCGTCCGGCCACCACGCGGACGGCGAGCGGCAGCCGCCCGCACCGGTCGACCAGCGACTCGGCCGTGTCGTGCTCCGCCACGACGCGACCGGGACCGGCCACCCGGCGCAGCAGGGTGAGGGCCTCGGCCTGGTCGAAGACGTCCAGCTCCAGCGACCGCGCGCCTTCCAGGGCGGTGAAGCGGGACCGGGTCGTCACGATCACCCGGCTGCAGGCGGCTCCCGGGAGCAGCGGCCGCACCTGCTGCTCGTGGTGGGCGTTGTCCAGGACGACCAGGACCCGGCGTTCGGCGAGCACGCTGCGGTAGAGCTGGGTGCGTGCCTCCACCGTCTCGGGTATCGGGCTGCCGGGCTCACACAGGGCCTGGAGGAACCATTCGAGTACCTCGTGGGGGTCGCGCGGGCCGTCCTGCGCCCCGCCCAGGTCCGCGTAGAGCTGGCCGTCGGGGAAGGCGTCGAGGCACAGCCGGCCGGCCTGGACGGCGAGGGCGCTCTTGCCGACTCCCGCGGTACCGGTCACCACGACCGGGGCCGCCCCGACCGCGTCCCCGCACAGCAGGTCCGACAGCTCGCGCAACTGCGGTTGGCGGCCCGTGAAGTCGGCGACGCACGGGGGCAGCATCGCCGGCCGCACCTGGCTTCGGGACTGGACCCGGATCTGCTGGCCGGCGGCGGGGGCGGTGAGCCCCGGGTCCGCGGACAGGATGGACTGGAAGACCTCGGTGAGGGCCGAGCTGGGTTCGATGCCCAGCTCCTCGGCGAGGATCTGCCGTCCGCGCTGGTACTCGGCCAGGGCGTCGGCCTGCCGGCCGACCCGGTAGAGCGTGGTCATCAGCTGGGCGCGCAGCCGCTCGCGCACCGGGTAGGCCTCCACCAGGTCGACGAGCTCGGAGACGAGCGCGTCCTGGCGGCCCAGCGCCAGGTCCGCCGCGATCCGTCCCTCCAGCGCGGCCATGCGCGCTTCCTCCAGCCGGGGCAGTTCGACGCGGGCCAGGTGCTCGGTCACACCGCCGAGGGCGGGGCCGCGCCACAGCGCGAGCGCCGCGGCCAGGTGCTCGGCGGCGACGGCGTGACGGCGGGTCTTCAGCGCGTCGTAGCCGAGGCCGGCCAGCCGGTCGAACTCGGCGTGGTCCAACGTGGCGTCGGTCAGCACCAGCCGGTAGCCCGGCCGGTGGCGGCGGATCACCGCGGCGGGGTACAGCAGCTTGCGGAGCCGCGAAACGTACGTGTAGAGCTGCTGGTTGACCGTGGCCGGAGGTGTCGGCCCCCAGGTGACCTCGCGTAAGTGGGCGTCGGAGACGACGCGGTTGCCCGCCAGGAGCAGCGCGGCGAGCACTGTCTTGGGCTTCTCCGCGACCAGCGTGAGGTCCCGGCCTGCCTGACGTATTCCGACCGGTCCGAGAACGCGGAATTCCACTGCTACCCCCCTTGTGTGTGCTGCACGCTCCGGCTCGGCCGACGTCGGGAACGCCCCAGTTCCCTGCCTGCCGTGCCGTCCTGCAAGTCCATTCCGAGCCCCACGGCTTCGTTCGGGAATTCAGCTTCGACGAGCCGATCGAATGACCGCGCACACCGGGGAGACCGAGAACGGCCTGCGAATCGGAAGAACATACGGCACAGAAATCCACGGCAGCGTCTCGACGATACCAGCCGGATATCACACAGCGACAGATCATTCCCACATCGACCGTCATGCATTTCGCATATCCGGAATGGAGCAATCAATTAACGGATCGGTCCCCGGCCGGGGCATGACGCGCGAACGCGACCCCTGTGGGTGATCCAAGGCTTCCATAACCTTGATCATCAGAGGTCGCGTTCGCCATGCGGGGTGCCCCGGCTCGCCTTGCCTGGATGGATGGTTGACCTCGAGAACGGTCAGGTCAGCCGGCGGCCCGTTCGCGGGTGCGCCGCCGTCGGCCGGTCCCGTTCGGGGACCAGGTCACGCCTTGGCCTGCGCCGCCGGCGAGGGGGCGGGAGTGCGGGGCAGGACGCTGATGGCGATGAGCACCGCGGCGACCACCATCACGCCGCCGATCGTCATGCCGAGCGCGTAGCCGTCGTTGAGGGCCTCCAGCGTGCCCACGTCGCCGGTCTTCTCGTTCGCGGCGGTGCCGAGGGCGGCCAGTCCGATCGCGGCGCCGATCTGGCGGGTGCTGTTGACCAGACCGCCGGCGGTTCCCGCCTCGTGGGGCTCGACCCCCGCGGTGGCGAGGTTGAGCATCGGGGCGAGGCAGAGGCCGAAGCCGATGCTGGCGACGATCGACGGACCCAGCACATCGACGGTGAAGGAGCCGTCGGCGCTGATCAGGCCGAACCAGGCGAACCCGATCCCGGTCAGCAGACCACCGGCGAGCAGGATGAACCGCGGAGCGATCTTGTAACCGAGCTTGATGGCGATGACCGACCCGACGATCACACCGATCGCGAAGGGCAGGAACTGGACGCCCGTCTTGGCCGGACCCGTCCCCAGCACGCGCTGGAGGTAGAGGGACACGAAGTAGAAGGCCGACGCCATGGCGCCGCCGAGCAGCAGGTTGAAGACGTTCGCACCCACGACCGAGCGGTTGGTGAACAGTCCGAGCCGGATCAGCGGGTCGCGGGCGGTGGTCTTCTCGACGAAGACGAACGCGGCCAGCAGGACGGCGGAGATCCCCAGCGCCGTCAGGGTCTCGGAGGACGTCCACGGGTGCTGGTCGGTGCGGACGACACCGAAGACGAGCAGGGTCATGCCGCCGGTGGCCAGGAACGCGCCCAGCACGTCCGGACGGCCGCGGCTGGCGATGGGTCCGTCGGCGACGACGCCGCGCCAGGTCAGGAACAGCGCGATGGCGGCCATGGGGACGTTGACGAACATCACCCACTCCCAGCCGGCGTACTCGGTCAGCAGGCCGCCGATCAGGACGCCGAAGGCGCCGCCCGCCGCGTTCATCGCGCTCCACACGCCGAACGCCTTCACGCGCGCCTTGCCCGAGGGGAAGGTCGCGGTCAGCAGCGCCAGCGCGGCCGGAGCCAGCAGCGCGGCCCCGACGCCCTGCACGGCGCGGGCGGCCACCAGGTGACCCGGTTCCGTCGCGAAGCCGCCGATGAGCGAGGCGAGGCCGAAGACGGGGAGCCCGATCATCATGAGCCGCTTGTGGCCGTACCGGTCCGCGATCTTGCCGCCCAGCAGCAGCAGGCCTCCGAAGGTGAGGGCGTAGGCGTGGATCACCCAGGTCAGGCCGACTTCACTGAAGCCCAGACTCGACCCGATCTCCGGGAGTCCGACGTTCACGACCGACAGGTCGAGGGAGACCATGAACTGCACGACGGCCACCGCGGCAAGGGTGAGCCCGGCCTGCGCACCACCGTCGGTGGCTGATGCCTCGTTCGTTAATTCCGTGTTTGTCACAGCAACCCAGTCCCTCTGCGATCCCAAGTGTCAGGTGAGTTTCCGAACTCGTTCTAAAATTAACACCAGGACCCGCTCGCTGTCGAGCGCAGGGGTCGAAGGCGCCCTGCCGGGCTAGTGCATGATGGAGCGATGTCTCCCAACGCAGCACCTCACGGCCGTGTCGGCCGCCCCCCTGTGACGTCCCGCGCGCAGATCCTGAGCGCGGCCCGCCGGCTCATCGACCGGGACGGCTGGGACAAGCTGACGATCCGCCGGCTGGCCGGAGAGATCGGCATCGGGGCCACGACCCTGTACCACCACGTCCGGGACAAAGAGGACTTGCTGCTCCTGCTGATCCACGAGCACGCGGACCAGATCCCGCACCCCGATCTGCCGGCCGAGCCGCGCGAGCGCGTCATCGCCGCCGCCACCGCCATCCACGACTCCCTCGCGGCATGGCCGTGGGCCGCCGAAGTCCTGACCACCGACGGATTCATCATGCGACTGGGCGACTCCGCCCTGTGGCTGGTCGAGGTCATCCTGGCCGGGGCCATCGACCACGGGTGCACGCCCGCCCAGTCGGTCTACGTCTTCCGCAGCATCTGGTACTACACCGTCGGCGAGATCCTCGTCCGCGCCCACTCCGCACGGGCGAGGGCCAACGACGAGGTCCCGGTCTCCCGGGAGTTCAGCAGCCAGCTGGCGGCCCAGCTGCCGCGCCTGGCCGCCCTGAACGACCAGTGGGCGAAGCTGGCCTCGCAGGACACCTACCCCCAGGCCCTGCGGGCCTTCGTCGACGGACTGCTCGCGCAGGCCACGTCCGCGGCCGCCCACGAGCAGGACCGCTGATCCCCCGAGCCGTACCCGGTACGGGAGTCGGGCCGCCCGGACGCCGCGCGGCAACACGAAGACGCGCCCGCGGAGAACCCTGGGGTTCGTCCGCGGGCGCGTCTTGGCCGCGAGCGTCGGATCAGGCGGGCAGCCATCCCTCGACGAACATCTGCCGCGCCTTCGCCCGCTGCAGCTTCCCGCTGGTCGTCTTGGGAATGCTGCGCTTGGGGACCAGGTGGATCGCGACGGCCCGCACACCGGTCCGCGATGTGACGGCGGCCGTGATGGACCGGCGCAGCGCCTCGTGCTGCTCGGCGTCCAGCTCCGTCTCGACGATCAGGTGCAGCTCCTCCGAGTCGCTGCGCTCGTCGCGGTAGCCCACCGCGATCACGGCGCCGAGGCGGACACCGGGCACGGTCTCCGCGGCCTGCTCGAAGTCCGACGGGATGTAGTTGGCGCCCCTGATGATGATCAGGTCCTTCGCGCGGCTGGTGATGCGCAGGTGGCCGTCGCGCAGGTAGCCGACGTCACCGGTCTTCCACCAGTCCGGCGCGTCGATCGCCTCCGCGGTCGCCTCCGGCAGGTTGAAGTATCCGCTCGTGCGCGAGGGGCTGCGGAACTGGACGTGCCCGATGCCGTTCTCGCCCAGGGGCTTGCCCTCGTCGTCCACGATGCGGATCTCCGTGCCGTCGACCGGCTCACCGCAGTCGACGATCTGCAGCGCGTCCGCGCTCTGCGGGTCGACGTCGACCGCGCGCCCCTCGGTGGCGGCGGCCTGCCGGTCGATGGAGTCGTACGCGAACTCCGCGTCCGGCCGCGTGTAGGTGAGAGCCAAGGTGGCCTCCGCCATGCCGTAGCCGGCCGTGAACGCGGTGCGCGACAGGCCCCAGCGGGCGAACCGCTCGGTGAAGCGCCGTACGGTGACGGGCTGGATGGGCTCCGCTCCGCAGATCGCCACGCGCCAGCTCGACAGGTCCACGCCCTCCAGCTCCTCGTCGCGCACGCGGGAGGTGACGTAGCCGTAGGCGAAGTTCGGGCCGGACCCGAACGCGCCGCGGTACTTGCTGATGAGCTGCAGCCACTCGGCCGGGGCGCGCAGGAACCGGGTCGTCGGCATGAGCACCGAGTTGCCGCCGCCGTAGATCGGGGTCAGGAGGCCGGTGATCAGACCCATGTCGTGGTAGAGCGGCGCCCAGCTGACCGTCGTGTCCTCGCGGGTCGCGGCGAGCGCCCTGACGATCTGTTCGCAGTTCGCGACCAGGCTCTCGTGGGAGATCATGACGCCCTTGGGCGTGCCCGTCGAGCCGGACGTGCACTGGATCAGCGCCAGCTCGTCACCGCGGTCCGGCAGGCGGACGGGCGCCATCGGCGCGTCGCTGGAGGTGGCCCGCGCGTACAGCTCGGCGCCGTCCAGCAGCTGGGTGTCGCCGACGTGGGGAAGGTTCGCGATCACCGCTGCCGTGGTGATGATCGCGGTGGGCCGCAGGTACCCCACGAGCTCCTTGAGCTGGCCTTCGAACCCCGCCGCGCCGCCGAAGGTGATGGGCAGCGAGATCGCCGTCGGCATGGCGCCGAGCAGCTGGGCCCCGAAGAACGACGTGATGAACTCCGCGCCGGTCGGCAGGCAGAACAGCACCCGGTCGCCGTGCCCGACGCCCTTCTCCGCGAGGGCCGCCGCACACCGCGCGGCCGCCTCCAGGAGGACGTCGTAGCGCAGCGTCTCCTCCTGGCCGGGCTGCGGTATCAGGGTCACCCCCGAGGCGTCGGAGCCTCGTTCTGCCTCTGCCACCAGGGCGTGCAGGATGCTCGGGAAACGCGGTCGAAGCGTGGTCATCCGATGTTCTCCTCGAGAGCGGTGCTGAGCGGGTCGACGGTCCACGGCTGTACCGAGACGTCGTCGGCGACGATGCGGGCGGGGAGCAGCCCGTGCCGGGCGGACAGGTCCCTGGCGGCCAGCACGCCGGCCGAGGTGAGACCGCCGTAGGACGGGCTCGGCGTCTCGGGCTCCAGGCCGAGGAGGATGGTTTCGGCCAGGCAGGAGTACAAGATGCCCGGGGGCAGCGTGATGCCGGGGAAATCGGGGGTCTGCCCGTTGGGGAGCTGGATCCGGCCGCCGGATACGAGCTCCACGTTCGCCAGGCCCTGCACGGCCGGGTGGACGTCACCGGGGACCGCGAGGTCGCAGATGAGGACCTTGCGGTCGCCGGCGAGGTGACTCGGCAGGATCACCGGGTCGGCCGAGTTGGTGGCGCTGACCACGATCGGGCAGTCCCGCAGGGCGTCCATGTCCTCGGCCACGGAGACGTCCACGAGGTGGGAGAGCCGGTCGCCGACCGCCGCGAGGCGCCGGCCGGAACCGGGCCGGCCGACCAGCAGCAGCGAGTCGCAGTACGGGGCGATGAGTTCGGCCATCACCGCGCCGATGTTGCCGAGACCGCCGACGATGCCGACGCGGCGCTCGCCGGGGCCGGACCGGGCCAGCTGCTGGAGCAGCAGGTCGTAGGCGCAGGCGGCGGTCAGCGAGTTGCCCGAGGTCACCCGGAGGTCGCTCTCCACCACCTCGCGCCCGGCGTTGGTGACGATCGAGGTGTGGCCCCCGAGGCCGATCACCTCGGCGCCGAGGGAGACGCCCAGCTCCACCGCGTCGAGCACGGCCCGGCGCAGCCACGACCGCTGGCCCGCCCGCAGTGCGGCATTGGCCTGGGCGGCGGTGAACGGGGCGGCCACCATGATGACCTCGACCTCGCCCTGGGTCGCGGACTTGATGTGGTGGCGGGCGACCTCGTACGGGTCGAACTCGCCCCACATCCGGTCGAGCGCGGCCTCGCACTGCTCGGCCGACCAGTCGGCCAGCTCCGGCGCCATGGTCGAGAGCTTGCTCGGGACGTCCATGTTGGCGAGGAACGCCACGCGCTGGATGCCGCCGTTGGCCGGGCGGTGGAGCACCGGGCGGTCACGGCGCGGCAGCGGGACGTGCTGGCGCGGCTGCCAGGCGCCGGCCGCCGGCACCGTCAGGTGTTCGAGCAGGGTGGCGTACTCGCCGTGGGCGAGCAGCCGCGCGACCTCGTCGAACGCGACGCCGATGCGGTCCACGTCGGCGGGCTCCAGCAGCGCCGACGGCTGGACCCGAACGGTCGTGCCCGCCGACAGGGTGGGGATGACCCGGATCCGGTGCGCGTGCAGCATCCGGCCGGCGATGAGGAAGCCGAGCGACTCGGAGTCGATCACCGCGCGCAGCATGGCCGAGTCGGGCTGCGGCACGGCGAACTCGACGCCCAGGAGCAGGCCCCGGCCCCGTACCTCGACGACGGCGTCCGGCCAGCGCGCCGCCACCTCGGCCAGCCGGTCGCGCAGCAGCGCGCCCGTCTCGACGATGCGGTCGCGGTAGGCGGCGGACAGGTCCAGCGCGGCCGTGGCGATCCGCGACGAGAAGTCGTCGTCGGCGAAGGTGGAGGTGTGGTGGCGGCCGAAGTCGGCCACGTACCGGCTCTCGGACACGAGCAGCGCGGAGACCTTGGCGAGACCGCCGCCGAGGGACTTCGAGAACAGGTAGTAGTCGGCGACCACACCGGAGCCCTCGGACGCGAGGAAGGTGCCCGTGCGGCCCATGCCGCACTGGATCTCGTCGAACACCAGCGCGGCCTCGTGCCGGTCGGCCAGCTCGCGCAGGGCGGCGAGGGTCTCGGCCGGGACCTCGCGGACCCCGGATTCGCCCTGGATGGGCTCGACGAAGCAGGCGGCCAGCGGCGACAGGTGGCGGACGGCGGAGTGCGGGACCCCGGCGGCGTCGATGCGGACCGAGTGGACCGGGACGCGCTCGGAGTCGAGCGCGGTCACCACCGCCTCGGGCGTCCAGTCGTGCAGCCGGCGGTGCTGCGGCCCCGGTACGTGCAGGTCCGCGGGGGCGTTGCCCCCGTGCGTCAGCGTGCCCGCGGCGGCCGACTTGCCGTGGAAGGCGTCGCGCAGCGAGACGAAGACCGGCTCCAGCTGCCGCAGGGCGGCGATCTGGTCCAGGGCCTCGGTCAGCACCGCCGCGCAGGGGCGCCCTTCCGCGGGCCCGCTCGCGCACGGGACGTCCGCGAGACCGTCGCGCCGCACGCGCCGCAGGGATACCTCGTACTCCTCCTGCAGTGCGCCGAGCCGGCGCCGGTGCTCGACCGTGGCGTGCTTGACCGCGCCTTCCACCGCATCGGCGCCGGTGCTGCCGAGGGTGACCACGTAGCTCGAACCGGTCGTGGCGCCGACGGTCTCCGAGAGCCGCCGGGCCAGCTCGGCCGCGCCCGTGCGGATGCTCGCCTGGGCGTTGAAGGGGGTCTGCTCGTCGAAGCACTGCCGCGCCACCGCCAGCAGCTGGGGGTGGTTGTGCCCGAACAGCGACGAACCGGCGCCGCCGACGAGGTCGAGGACCTCGGTGGGCTCGGAGTCCGCTCCGCCCAGCGGTTCCATGGTCAGGTGGTCACCCTGGCCGGCCCGGTAGGTCACGTCCAGGTTGAGGGCACGGAAGAGCCTGGCGAGCTCCGGCCGTGCGTATCGCGCGAAACCAGAATCGGCGTTCATGCGTCACTGTCTCCTTGCCCGACCCGCACCGTCAGCGACGCGGAGACCTCGTCCACGACGTCACGCAGTGTCTGCATCGCAGCTGCTTGTTCATCCGAAATGTGCACGTCGAACTTGGATTCCATTTCGACGATCAAGGTGATAGACCGGATGGAATCGAGGCCGTAGTCCACCAGCGGGACGTCGGGGTCGAGTTCAGGTACCTGCAGCTCGCGACGGAACAGCTCGTCGACGACCTCGAGAATGTCGCGGTTCATTTTTCTTTCCCCATTCGAACACTATTCCTTCGGCCGATACGGGCTCGGAAGGACATGGCGGATCGCGGAGCTCAGCGCCGTATCGCCACGGCGAACGAGAGCTCCGCCCCCGAGCGGACCCACACCGGTACCGGTTCGTCCCGGTACGACGCGATCAACGCGTCGCCGGACTGCCTGAGTTCGATCCGCCAGAACAGGAACTCGCCCAGTGTGCCGATGCCGTTCAGAGCCTTGAAAGCTGCTTCCTTGGCAACGAACAGATCGCGCGCGGTGTACTCCCCGGCCGGCGGGAGCAGCGTGTGCCGCTCCCGCTCACGAAGGACGAATGCGGCCATGCGAGCCGTGACGGTCTCACTCTCGATGTCGACCCCGACCGCCTCGGCGCCGGGGACCACCACCGCGACCGCCAAGTGGTCGGTGTGGGAGATCGATCCGGCGAAACCCCGCGGGAAGCGCGGCCGCCCGTCGGGTTCACGCGGCACGATCCGGTCGGCCGATCCGGCGCGGGCCAGAGCCGTGGCGGCCGCGCACCGGCCCGCCACGGACTGCTGAGCCGGCCCGTGGGGCGACGGCACCGGGTGGAACTCGATCCACGTGTCCGGTGCGAGGCCCTCGGGTAAATCCGGCTCACCAGCCACCACGTGTCCTTGTGTCCTTCAGCTGGCCAGGGCCAGGACGTGACCCGTCAGCGAGTCGATCGAGCGGAGCACCTCCGGCTGGACGTCGTCGTCCCACTCGAAGCCGAACTCGTCCTCCATCGCCACCAGCAGGCTCACCAGTGCGGTGGAGGGCAGTCCGGCCTCGCGCAGCGACACGGAGTCCAGGGAACCGCCGACGAAGCGGTCACCCCCGAGGCCGACGAGCAGTCCGCGGATGCGCTGGCGGACTTCGACTTCCTTGTCAGACACGCGATTCCACTTCTTCGATGAGCTTGGCGATGGTCACCTGGAAGCCCTCGGGGTCGTCCAGGAAGGGCACGTGGCCGGCGTTCGGCACGATCTCGCAGCGGCCGTCCGGGAACAGCGCGGCCACGTCGCGGGCGCGCTGCGGGCTCAGCAGGATGTCGTCGTCACCGACGTAGATCACCGTCGGCTGGGTGACCTGGGCCAGCAGCTCGGAGCTGGCGTCACCGGTGACCGCGCGGCGCAGGCCGTTGGCGAGGTCCTCGGCGGTGGACATCGCCAGGAAGCTCTCCCGGAAGCCGAGGAAGCCGGGGGTGCCGCCCTCCTCGTTCATCTCGCCGCTGACGACCTCGGCGTAGATCTGGTTGTACAGACCGGTCATGCCGTGGTCCTGCAGCGTCTGGAGCCACGACTTGTTCAGCATGCGGTGGCGGCGCATGTTCTTGACGCCGAAGACCGGGCCGGCCAGCACCAGGCCCTTGATCCGGTCCGGGTGCGCGATGGCCAGGTCACGGGCGAGCTGGGTGGAGGCGGAGGTGGCGACCAGGTAGGTCGACTCGATCCCCAGTGCGTCGAGCAGCCCGATCACATCGGCCGCGTGCTCCTCCCAGGTCGGCTCCTCCTCGTGGTGCGAGGACTTGCCGTGGTTGGCCATGTCGTAGCTGATGACGCGGTGGTTCTGGACCAGGCCCTCGACGTGCGCGCGCCAGAACGGGGCGGTGATGAAGAAGTTGTTGAGCAGGGTGATGGCGGGGCCCTCGCCGTTGGACTCGTAGTAGAGCTCCACGCCCTCCCGGGTACGGATCCGCTCGGTGCCCTCCTGGTAGGAGAGGTCGTAGGGGCCCTGGACTTCGGTTTCCGACATGGCTTTCGTCCTTTCTAGTTGCTGGCGAGTTCGGCGCCCGGAAGGACACTCGCGAATCCGGCGACCACGTCGGCCGCCGACGTCTCCTGGGAGACGGCGCTGCAGGACTGGCCGCAGTACAGGGCCATTTCCTCGATACGGCCGGTGGTCGCCGTGGTCGGCACCGCCGAGCTGAACCGCGGGACCAGGTACGGCTTGCCCTCGACCACCGTCTTGCCGATGAACTTCTTGGGCTGGTCGGGGTCGGCGGTCACGGCCGTGGCCAGCACGCGGTGGCGCCGGCCCGTCCAGCCGATCTCGTAGACGTCGGTGATGACGGTGTCGGTCTCGTCGGCGGCGGTCACCGCCGACTTGAACTGGTTGTGGGCCCGCGATTCGTGGGCGACGACGAACGCGGTCCCCAGCAGTACGCCGTCGGCTCCGGCGGCGACGGCCCGCTCGGCCTCGGCCGGCGATCCGATCCCGCCCGAGGCGACGATGCAGGCCTCCGGCAGCCGCTCGCGCAGCGCGGCGACCAGGTCGTCGCGGTGCGAGGTGCCGAGGAGGTGACCGCCGGCCTCGATGCCCTGGGCCACCACCACGGCGCCCAGCTCGGCCGCGTGGACCCCGTCCTCGACGGTCCCGACCTGGACCACCAGGTGCCGGCCCGCCGCGACCACGCGCTCGAAGACCGCGTCGTCGGGCATGCCGAACAGGGACACGTACACGTTCTGCGGCGTCTCGGCGAGCACCTGCGCCAGCTGGCGGTCGAGCTCCTCCGGCCCGACCACCTCGGGGATCAGGTTCACGCCGACGGGGCGGTCGGTGCCGGTGGTCAGGCGGTCGAGGATGGCGGACAGCGCCTCGTCGACCAGCTTGTAGCCGCCCACGCAGCCTCCCGCGCCGGCGTTGGACACCGCGCAGGCGAGTTCCGCGCCCGCGACACCGCCCATGCCCGACTGCAGGAGGCCCACTTCGAGGCCGAGTACCTCTGCCAGCGTGGAACGCATCAGCGCAGGCTTTCGAGCGCCGACACCGCCGCTTCGGCGCTGCCGAACCGCTCGGTCAGGGTGTGCACCCAGCGCTCCAGGCCGAAGGCGAGGCAGCTGGTGTGCGCCGTGTCGCCGCCCGCCTGGATCTCGCACCGCTCACCGAAGAAGTTCCGGTGGTAGTTGACGGAGCCGATCGCCAGACCGTTGACGGTGAACTCCTCCTTCACCGGGAAGAGCTTCTGCATCTTGGCCTTGCCGCCGTTCTTGTCGAAGAACGGGTCGGTGGCGACCTCCAGCTTGAGGTCCAGACCGAGCTCGGCGCACAGGCCCGTCACGGCTTCCTTGGCGCGCACGAGGTGGCTCTTGGCCGCCTCCTCCGGTCCGATGCAGACGATCTCCCGCATGGAGAAGCCGAGCAGGCGCTGAAGACCCTGGTAGTGGTCCTCGTTGCGGAAGCAGGTGCCGACCGTGGTCCGCAGCGTGCCCTCGGCGGGCAGCGTGGATCCGGCCAGGTCGAGGTAGATCGAGTAGCACGCCGCGGAGGGCAGCGCGAACGCGGTCGGCTCCATCACCTCGGTGGGCATCCGGTCCACCGGCCGGGAGGTCTCGGCCAGGTGGGCGCCGAGCCGCTGCGGGTCGAGCCGGGTCGCGGCGAGGCCCAGGTGCGGGAAGTTGTCGTAATAGTCGAAGGTGTCGAGGTCCTTGCAGCGCATCAGGAACGGGAACCGGAACTCCGGTGCGGCCCAGGACTCCGCGAAGCGCAGGACCAGCGCGTCGAAGGCCCGCAGCAACCGCAGCTGGCTGCCGTTGAGAACTCCCAGGCCGTTGTCGGTTGCTGTGGTCATCGCGCCGCTTCCTTCTTGAAGAATCGTGCCTCGAGCGCATCGAGCGTGCGGAAGTCGTCCAGATCCAGGTCTTCCGGATCGATCGACTCGCCGGTCAACTCCTCCAGGAGGAAGATGAACTCGACGAAGGCCAGCGAGTTGATGGCCCGGCTGTCGATCAGGTCCAGGTCATGGGTCAGCTGGTCGAGCTTGGGGTTGCGGCCCAGGATGAACTCCTGGACCGCCTGCATCGGGTCGGTCATCGCTTGATCGTTTCCCTGCCTACGCCGGACTTGGAGAGGAACTTGCGGGTCCGCTTGAGCACCTGCTCGTGCGCCTCGTTCCGCGCGGGGTGCTCCAGCGCACGCCGGCGCAGCGCGAGCGCGTCCGGGATGCCCGCGTCGCGGTAGGCGGCCGGGTTGTAGAGGGTGCCGATGCTGTACTGGAGGTAGTTCTCCAGGTACTCGGCGACCACCGGCGCCTCTTCCGGGTCGCGCTTGACGACCTGGCCGAGCAGGTTGGTGAAGATCATCCGGCCGAAGGCGACGTGGCGGCTCTCGTCCTGGTGGTGCACCCGGTTGATCTCACGGGCGATGTGCGGCAGCGTCTGGTCGGTCGCCATGTACGCGTTGTAGTAGTCGACGATCTCCTCGAAGATGAGGATGCGTGCGAACACGATCAGCTCGCGGGCGACCGGCGAGAGGTGCTCCACCGAGTCGGCCTTCAGCGTCGGCTGCGCCGGGTAGAGCTTGCCGCCGTAGCGCAGGCAGAACTGCGCGAAGAACCACATGTGCTCGTTCTCCTCACCGATGAAGTGGTGGAGGAACTCCGAGACGTCCGCGTAGGTCTTGTCGTGAATGCGCATCACGACCTCGCTCATCAGCTCACGGATACCGTGGATGTTGAGGCTGAAGAAGTTGATCGCCTCGTACCGGGTGAGCGCGATCTGCTGCTCACGCGTCAGCTCGTCCCACATCGGCGTGCCGGCCAGCGTGGTCAGGTTCTCGCTCATCCACGGCATGTCAGGCTCGATGGCGTCGGGCCAGTCAAACATCGTGTACGGGTTGTAATAGCCGGATTCGGCCATGTTCTCCAACCGGTCCAGCTCGAGCACGACCGGTTCGATTTCACGTACCGCCATTTTTATTCGTCCTTCCAAACGCAGTGGTGCGAGAGTTCAACTTCAGCGAGCCGATCGAATATCTGCGTGCACATGGGCCGGCAGTCGTGAACCGCATTCGTGATAGCCGAAGGAGGCGTTACCGGAGGCAGTGGACGGGATCACCTTGTTGTAGATGGACCCGAGGCACAGCTCCTGGAAATCCTGGGTGTTCGGCGACAGTCGCGCGGCCAGCTGCGCCTTGGCGATGTCGATGGTCTTGAAGACACCGTCCTCGTCCTCGACCTCCACGCACGCGTGCGGCAGGTCGAGGGCTCCGCCGAGCACTCCACAGAACCAGCCCCGCTTGGCCTCGGCCCGGTAGCCCGCCGCACGGAACCGCTCGGCCAGCAGCAGGCTCGCGGCGATGCAGCTGGTCGCGCCCAGATCGTGAACCAGCTTGTAGTCGGCCTGCATGGCGACCGGGATCATCTGCCAGCGGTAGCCGGAGTCGAGGTACTCCCGGGTCAGGTTCCGCAGCTCGGAGGAGACCAGCGGAGTCCGCGCGCCCGTCGTGGTGATCGTGGCCGCGTACTCGGCCGACCCGGAGCTCGGCTCCGGCGCCGCGCCGCCGGCGATGCTTCCGCCGAACCGGACGACGTCGGGTGCCTCGAAACGCCAGGGGGCGACCCCTTCGCACTCGGCGCACTCGAGCCGGACGCGGAAGTCCCACGCCTTCGGGCGCAGCAGGTCCTCGACCGGGCGGCCGGCGAAGCGGAACAGCAGGCGGAAGGTGAGCTCCGGCTGCGTGTTCCCCTTCTGCGAGTACATTCCGAGGTTGTACAGATCGTTCGCGTCGAAATGACGCACGCCCGACCGGTCCTCGAAGGGCAGACCCGCGTCGACGAGCCTGTCCATATCAACCGGGTCACAGCGCAGCATCTCCTGCGCCACGGATTCCGACTGGGTTTTGCTGGAATATTCGGCGGGAATGAATTCAATAGAATTCGCCACCTTTTCCCAGGGCGTATCCGAGGCTACAGTTTCGTGTGACACAGCCTATCCCTCCAGGCAAAACGACCGCGCCGACGACCCGGTGCCTATCCTTGCGACCATTCCAGCCAGCTCTTCTGCTGAATCTGCGGAACGAACTCGACGGTACCAGCCACGGTTCGGGCCGCAACAGATTAACTTCACATACGTCACCATGCGTTTTACATATACGCATTGGAGAAATAAATGCGGGCCGGACCCCCCTGCTACCCATCACCGAGCCGTTTCAGTGCTGCCGCTCGGCCCGCGACGGAAAAGCGCCTCCGACCGCGGCGGGAACAAAGACCTCTCAGGTCCTCGTTCCCGCTGGTCAGAGGCACTTCGTCCGGATACGACCCCCGCTCAGGCGGCCGGATCCGGCCCGGTCACACGGCCGCTGCGGCCGTGGCGTCGGCCGTGGCCACGGAGGTCAGCTCCCCGTTCTCGTAGCGCCGCTTGCACTCGCGGCGCTGCACCTTGCCGCTGGAGGTCTTCGGCAGCGACCCGCGCCGTACGACCAGGACGTGGTCCGGGGTGATCCGGTGCCGCTCCCGGATGCTGTCGTACACGCGCCGGTGCACGGTGTCGGCGCCCACGGAGTTGAGCAGCCGGCCGTCCGCCTCGACGACCACCACGAGCCGCTCGCGCTCACCGTCCTCGCAGGAGAAGGCGGCGGCGCTGTTCGGGTGCAGACCCGGTACGGAGCGTTCGGCGGACAGCTCGAAGTCCTGCGGGTAGTGGTTGCGGCCCTTGCGGATGATGACGTCTTTCAGACGCCCGGTGACGTACAGCTCGCCCCCGTGCAGGAATCCGAGGTCACCGGTGCGCAGGTGGTCGCCGTCGGGTGCGTCCTCGCCCGCGATGCGGGCCCGGAAGGTCTCCTCGCTCGCCTCGGGGCGACCGAGGTAACCGGCCGCCACACAGGGGCCGTTGATCCAGATCTCGCCGACCCGTCCCTCGGGCAGGGCCCGCAGCGTCGCCGGGTCCACGATCCGGATCCGGGTGCGACCGGTCGTTCCGCCGGTGCTGACCAGGGGTACGGCTCCCTCGGCGCCCTCCCCGAGGGGCTGTACCGTGCCGTCGCGCAGGGCCTCGGAGGACACCCACAGCGCGGAGGGCTCCTGCTCGGGGGAACTGCCGGTGGTCTTGAGGGTGTTCTCGGCCAGGCCGAACCCGGGGCACATGGCGCGCGAGTTGAAGCCGTACGGCGCGAACGCCTCGGTGAACGCGCGGATGGTCGCCCAGCGCACGGGCTCGGCGCCGTTGGCCGCCACCCGCCAGCGGGACAGGTCCCCCACGGCGCCGACCTTGCCCTCCGCGGCGGCCCGCGCGCACAGCTCGTAGGCGAAGCTGGGCGCGGCGGAGTGGGTTCCGCCGAATCTCGCGATGGCCTCCAGCCAGCGGGTGGGGCGGCGGATGAAGGCCTCGGGGGCCATCAGGTACGAGGGGATGCCCGCGCACAGGGGCATGACCACGCCGAACAGCATGCCCATGTCGTGGAAGTGCGGCAGCCAGCTGACCACGGTGCCGTCCGGCTCGCAGGGGCATATCTCGTCGGTCTCGGCCACGTTCGCCAGGAAGTTGGCGTGCGTGACCACGACCCCCTTGGGGTCCCCGGTGGACCCGGAGGTGTACTGGAGCAGCGCCGTGTCCTGCGGACCGGGGGACGGCGGCTCGGGGGCGTCGGCGTCGTAGGCGAGGGTGTCCGTGGCCAGCAGGGTGAGCCCGGCCAGGGCGGTCATGTCACCGAAGTTCTCCCGGAGGTCGCGGGCGACCTCGGCGGTGGTGAGGACGGTGGAGGTGCCGGCGTCGTCGGCGATCCGGCGCAGGCGCTCGACCTCGTCGCGGCGCCGGGGCACCTGCACGGGGGCACTGGCCACCCGCCCGTACATGCAGCCGAGGAGGGTCCGTACGAACTCCAGGCCCGCGGGGTACATCAGCACGGCGCTGCTGCCGGAGAGTCCCGCGGCCGCGAACGCGGCGGCGCGCGGACCGGCCTGGTCGTGCAGTTCGCGGTAGGTCAGCGTCTCCTGGGGCACCTCGCCGTCCCGCAGGAAGACGTAGGCGGTGACGTCGGGTTGTTTCTCGTTGCGTAACCGCAGGGCGTCGGGGAGGGTGCGCACGTCTGCGGTCGAATGGCTTCCGGTAGTGCTCACGGTCAGATCTCCTTGTAGGCCGGTCGTCGTGCACGGAGCCGGGTGGTGGGGGGCGGGCCTGGGCGGCGTGCGGCGTCCGGGGCCGGACGGAAGGCAGCACGGCGCCGCTCGCCTTGCTTGCGGGACGGCACGTCGGTGTACGTCCCGTGCTGATGTGGTCTGGACGATGGCGGGGGGAGCCCCGGCCCCACCCGGGTCGGCTCGTGGAGCGCCCCGCCTAGTTCGGCACCGGAACCGACGTCAACGTCCGTTCCAGCGCCGCGAGTACTTCGCGTGTGGCCTCTGCGGCCGCGGGGACGACGTCGGCCAGGAGGAGGTAGCCGTGCACGAGGCCCGGCGCCGGAACGTGCTCCACGCGGACGCCGCTGGCGGCCATGCGCGCCGCGAGTTCGACGCCCTCGTCGTGCAGCCCGTCGAACTCGGCCGTGCCGATCACCGTCGGCGCCAGGCCGCGGTGGTCGGCGTTGATCAGGTCGATCGCCGGGTCATTGGCGTGTGCCGGATCGGTCACGTACTGCTCGTAGTACCAGCGCAGGTCGTCGAGGTCCGCCAGGTATCCCGACGCGTACTTGTGCAGGGACTCCGAGGTCATGCTCGGGTCGGCGGGCGGATAGACCAGCAGCTGCGCGGCGAAGGTGATGCCGTCGTGGTCGCGGTGGTGCAACGCGATCCCCAGGGCCAGCCCCGCTCCGGCGCTGTCCCCGGCGATCACGTGGTCGCGCCCCGGGAACTGGCCGGCCGCCCATTCGGAGGCGGCGATGCCGTCCTGGAGCGGGCCGGGATAGGGGTGCTCCGGCGCGCGGCGGTAGTCGACGGAGACGACGACCGCTCCGAGGGCGGCGGCGATGCGACGGCACACCCCGTCGTGGGTGTCGACGTCGCCGACCGTCCAGCCCCCGCCGTGCAGGAACGTCACGAGGCGGCCCCGGTCGGTGACCGGGAGGTACGTCCGCACGCGGAAGCGCCCGCCCCGGCCGTCGATCAGCTGGTCCGACACCGCGGCGACCGGTTCCGGCTGGGCGCCGCCGCAGGTGCGCGCCGCACTGTCGGCGTACCTGCGGCGCACTTGTGCCACGGTGAGGGTCCGCGCCGGTGCGGGCCGGTCGGCGGCCTGCCACTGGATCAAGGCGCGGATGAAACGGTCCATGGGCACGGGATTCTCCTCGGATCACACCAGCGAAGGGTTCAGCGGTTCGAACCCGCGAAGCCGGTGGTGCGGGAATCGCGGGCCGCGTGGTCAAGGTCAACGCGTCGACGCGGAAGCTGTGTTGCGAGTTCGCCCTCCTCATGCGGTACGGCGGGAGCCGGCCGCCCGGTGACTGCCCGCACCGGGAAGCGGCAACGTGGCCGCACAGCATGAGGGGGACTCCCCGACCCGGACCCGTCCGGGCTCCGGTGCGCAGAAGGCGCCGTCGCCGGCCGTGGTGGCGCCGGTGTCGGGGTCACTCGTATGGGGCGCCGCGGCGTCGGCCCGGCCGACGTTCGCGCGCATGCCTGCATCCCGCACGATCCAGGCTTCGCGGGCGTCAGCCGGGCGCCCGCCACGGCGGGGGCGTCACCCGGGCCGGAACGCGGGTTCCGGCGTCGGGGTCACGCCGTGACGTCGGCCGGCAGGGCGAAGTCCGTGGTGACCTCGGTCCACTCCGGGACCGACTCGATCTCGACCACGGCAGCGGTCAGCGAGTAACCGCCACCGGTACCGACCAGCAGCAGGAAGTCACCGGGGTTGACCTCCTTCGTCTCCACCAGGCGGGCGACGGCCGCGGTCAGGTCGCCGGCGCCCAGGTGCCCGGTGTAGCGGCCCCAGTTCCACAGCGTGCGCTCGGCCGGGATGCCCAGCGGGTTGAAGAACTGGACCTGCATCATCATGCTGCCCATGTTGGGCAGGAGGACCTTGGCGAAGTCCTCGAGCTTGTGGCCGGTCTTGTCGAGCACCGTACGGACGACGCTGAGCAGCGCGTCCTCGGCGCGCTTGAGCACCGACTCGACTCCGACCTCTTCCAGGTAGGACTTCTTGGGCGTGCGCAGGTTCTCGTCGACGACGACCCCGTACGCGTTGGTGAACGGGTCGGTGCCCCGGTGCAACGGTTCCAGGGAGGCGTCGGTGAGCGATGCGACGGCGTGGATACGGGCGAAGCCACCGGTGGTGGAGAGCACCATCGCCGTGGAGCCGTCACCGAAGACGATGCCGTACGAACCTCGCCAGCGGTCGAAGCCGGGCGGGCAGAAACGGTCCGCGGTGGTGATCAGGGCACTGGTGCCCCGGCCGGCTTCGAGCTGGGCCATGGCCAGGTCGATCGCCGCCATGCCGCCGTTCGACATGCCCTCCACGTTCACCGCGAAGGCGTCGGTGATGCCCAGCTCGCGCTGGATGTAGGGCGCCGAATTCCAGTGGTGGTCACGGCCCTGGTGGTAGATCGAGGCGTGCAATACGAGGTCGACGTGGTCGCCGACCACGTCGGCGGCCCGCTCAAGGGCCTTGCGCCCGGCGATCACACCCATGTCGGGAACGGATATCTCGTCCGTGGCGACCGGCAGGCAGGGGATGTCGTTGACGGTCATTTCGTCGGTGGTGTACTTGCCGGCGGCCACCGCTTCCTTCGCCGATTCCGCGGGCGGAATCCAAGCCGCAGCCGACGCAATGTAGACAGGGGTGCTCATTGTCTAACTTCCTCCGAGTGTGATGCCCGTCGAGTATCGCGGCCGTGGCGACCTGGTCCGGGGCCACCGGTGCGATCACGCTCGGCGATCCGGGCCATCAGATCGCGAACGTTTCATCGGAATAAAGGCCACGCTACAGCGTCGCCCCCGATCATTCGCATATGCGTTTCTCATGACTTGCGATTAATACTGCACAGCCCTGAGAAACCCCCTGGTCGGGCAACGCCCCGGACGTCTTCACGGGGCGGCACCAGGTGGTTCCGGTCGCTAATTGAAGCTTACCGGCGAGTAGTGATCTTTTAAACACCCACAGCCATGCAGGCGCCGTGCGTATGTCACGCGGCGAAGTGAGGAACTCACGCGCGGACCGGTACGGATGACCTACGAGCGGGGAATTTCGGGGGAAAACCCGGTTATCCCCTATTCCCTCATTGCCGGGACCGGCGAGATGTTCCAGAATTCGGCGTGACGCCCGCTGCGCTGGAGCGGTTCGTCGCGGGTGCCTTCGTCGGGGCGGCCGCGGCGGATACGTACGGGGCCGCCGTCGGCGGAGCCGGAGGGGGGCCGGCCGGCTCGGGTGAGGGTGCGGCTTCCCGGCCGCCGCGGCGCCGGCCCAGGACGGAGCGCGCGCAGCGGAGTCGGCCGCCTCCGGTGGCGCTCAGGCGGGGTGGGGCGGTGCGTTCGACGGCGCGTCCGGCGAAGAGGGAGACGGCGGTGGCACGGACGTACGGGCCTGGCCGCGGGCGATGACGCCCCCTCGCCCGCAGGACGTCCGGGAGCCGCGGGCCGTCCACCACCGCCGGGAGCCGGCAGCGGGCAGGACGCTCCCGCCGCGGCGGCAACCACCGCGCTCCGCGTCGGCGCGCGGCCCAACTGCCGTCCGTGGCACGGCTGATCGCCTGCGGCGGCTCCACCGTGAACAACAGCCCCACGCGCATGCCGACCGCACCCCTCCGTTTGGAAACGCGTGCGAATATTACCCTACCGCGGGCCCGGGCTGACGTGTTCTCAGGTTTTCAGGCCGGGAGGCTCTCCTCGCTGCATGCACGCCAGGAGGCTGACCCATCGTCACCGGTGAGGCGTGGGAGGCGGCAGTAACGAGACGTCGACTGGAAGAAGATGTGCCGTCCACCGGCTGACGCGTAGGTGGTGGGAGGGCGTCGTCGAAGCGACGGCGCGCCCGCCGGCGCCGTCCCCGCACGTCGCGCCGGAGGCTCCGCCTCCGCCCGCTGACGGTCCGCGGAGGTGGCTCTGACCACGCCAATCGCTGGCCAAAAACCGCCCCTTCTGTGCTTCCGGACGCGCTGCACGGCCGGAATGCGGCAGGCTGTTCGTGGGGGTCGACGCGCCGTGAGGAGGAGGGGTGACAACCAGCCGGGCCACCGCTAATGTCTGCTCCGAGTACATCTAACGGGTGACAAGACGGGGGAAACGTGCTCAGTCAATCTTTGACTGGTGGTTTACTCGGAAGATTTGATGTGGCCGCACCAGCCTACGGACGCCGTCGGCCGCGGCGGCGGAACTCGATCGCACCATCACTGCCATGACGACGCTGTAGCCGTCTCTCGCATGCAAGTTGATCTGACGAAGGCCCCTGGCTAATCTGACCTGCGACCGTCCCGGGTTACGACGGTCGACGGCCGGCAGTGCCAGCTCCTCCGGAGGCGCGGGTCGCGGCATTTCACCTGACGTCCAGCACGTCATCGTGCCGTTTCACCCATTCCCGCGCCGCCTTCACGGCATCGAGGCGCGGTGACACGTGCTCATTTTCGCGTTTGCGGGCCCGCATGCCGCGGTCTGCTCATGCGGCACACCTCTTTCTGCTGAATACGTGCTACGGGCCAATCCTTGACGCGATTACCCCTGCTCAGAGGAGAGAAACGTGATGGAAACGGCAGCCGGACTCTTCGCCTCCGATATTTTTACCACGCATGCGCTGTACAGGGAACCCGGCGGTTCGTCTATATCCCTGAATATAGAAATAGTGGATCCTTCACGTGCGACAGATCCGGACTTACCGGGACACAGACCGCGATCCATGACTGTCGGACTCCCCGAGCGGACCTGCCGCCGCCGGCCGGCCGCCCTCACGGCCCGCGCCGTTCGCTCCTGCGAGGTGCAACCAACCGGCACAGCGGTACGTCATGGGGAGTGGATGCCGCGGGACCGCCGGATCAGAAGGTAGCCCTCGCGGTCGGCGGCTCGACCGGGGCCCGTCCGGCGACTGCCCGGCGGTCCGAAGCCTGAGGCGCCACGCGTACCACACCGGACGGCGACGCGATCAACGCCGGAGTCGGTGAGACCACCCGATCCGGGACCCGCCCCATGACGCCCTCGCGGCCGTGACCACACCTCCGACCCCTGGCCACCGGCCCGATCGGCTCCCCCCATTCACCTTTGTGCCGACGGCACGGAAGGGAGATCCAGCTTCAGGATTTCGAACATGAACGGTATTATCGAACGCGTTACGCATTTACGGCCCAATAGGGCGGTCGAGGAACTACCTTGGGGGATCGAGTGGGAATCGATGTATTGGTGTCCGACGACCTGCACCTGTCCCGTTTCGGGCTCACTGCTTTACTTGAGCGGCACGAGGAGATCCGCGTAGTCGGATCAGCGGACAGCAATCTCGACGCGCTGGAGTTCGCCGAGCGGCATAAGCCGGATGTGGTGATCATCAGCTTCGAGGGCGGGGACACCGACGCGATCGCAATCGCCGAGAAGATCGCGAGCCTTCCGGGATGCCGGAGCATGCTGCTCGCCACGGCGTTCACCCGATCCGTCGTGCGTCAGGCTTTCGCCGCCGGCATCGGCGGCATCGTGGAACGGAGCATGCCTCCGCGTCAGTTCTTCGAGGCCATCCACCGGGTGCACCAGGGCGAGCGGGTCTTCGACGCGGAGCTGACCGTCGCCGCGCTGGTCAACGAGGACTGCCCCTTGACGCTGCGGGAGTTCTCCGTGCTGGAGCACGTCTCCCGAGGTGACACCGTCACCGAGATCGCTGCGCGCTTACACCTCTCGCAGGGGACCGTGCGCAACTACCTTTCGTCCATGGTTGCCAAGCTGGGGGCACGCAACCGCATAGACGCACTGAGGATTGCGCGGGATTCGAACTGGGTCTGAGTGCCCGTTCCCCGAATGGGGCTGTGCCGTCGGCTGTCGAGGTGACCTTGTCCTCGTCACGCCGTCCGTGCACAGCCCTTTTTTTGGGTCGGCGCGGCACCACCACCGGACGCAGAGCTAATATTTACCACCAGAACACCGATGGCGCAATGACCAGACTCTGCCGGTGGAATGAGATGCCCATAAGAAAGTGAGTGAATTTCACTTCAGCCGTCCGAATGCTGGACTATCTCACCGTGACGTACGGGGCCACACACCTCCACGGGGAGGCCGCCTGGCCCTGATGATCCCTCAGAGACCTGCTCTGACCAGCGAGGAGTGCAGTAGCCGCACGGTTCGCCTCCTGCGGCCCGAGCCGCTCTTCCCGTACCCCGGGCCCCAGTTGACGCAGGCTTCGCTGAATTGGCCGCCACGTTCCGCTTCGACGAGGACCGGGGCCGTCGATCCATCGGCCCGTGATGCCCCACGGCTCTCTCGCCCTGCCTCGCCAGAACCCACAGCGGCATAACGCCCACTCCCCCAAGTGGAGTTACCGAGGACCGCACCGAGGACGGCCGCGATATCGACGGCCCGCGCGCCGAAAACAACGCCCTCGCCTGAGAGGCGCCGCAGAGCGCGCCCCGTGGCACCCGGAGGCGTCCGAGCCTCGACCCGGGCCGCGGCGAGCCCCCTACAGCACGGCGCAGGGACCCGGCCGGCGCCGTCCTGGGCGCCCCACACCCCGGTGCGGACGCGTATCGGCACTATGATCCTCGCCACGTCGGAGGAGTTCCCGGCCAACTGGCGCATGTTCGCCCGGCCCTTGGTTCCCACCGTCCCGCCGGGCCCTCGACACAGGCCCGTTCCTTCGGTCGTCCCAGCATCGGCAAAGGGCGTCTGCGCAGATCGACGGAGAGGCATCCCTGCGGGGACCGCCCAGCCCTCGAAAGCCGTAGACGGCCTTTATCGGACACCCCGCCCCGTCGCCGCGCGCTCTGTTGTGAGACGCTCCCCCACTTCATTTACTTCCCGTGAAGTCGGCCGAAACAGGCCAATGCGCATCAACGAACTCCTTGTTGACGGTCGGTCACCTCCTGACACCCGGTGATACGATCAACACACTTGCGGAGCGGCTGATGGGCGTACCACGACATCTCCGACCACGGCGGCCGTACGGCAGTGCCCCGGTACGCATGGTCCGCCGGTCCACCCGCATTGACGGAAATCAACAACTGGCCGTCAGCGCCTGAAGAGAGTCTTATGACGCAGTACATACAGAATCCAGTGCTCTGGGCCCTTCTCGTCGCCGTCGTCGGCGCAGTCGCCGTCATTGCTCGCCAGCGCAAGGCGGCGCAGGCATTGCGGCATCAGGTCGAGGAGATCAAGGCCCATTACGCCGAGTTGGAGCACGGCTTCTCGAAATCCGTCGAGATCGAGAAGGAGCATGCCCAGGACGCGACGAAGTCGGTCCTGAAGTCCGCGATGAGGACGCTCCAGGGACTTGCCGCCGAGCAGCAGTCGGTCATCTCCGGATTGCAGAGCAAGTACGGCGAGTCCGTCATTCTCCAGGACCTCCTGGAGATCGACCACACGAACTCTCAGTTCGGACGGCGCGCCCAGTCCATCGCCGTACTGTGCGACGGCTGGCTCGGGCGACAGCGCGATGCCGCGTCGGTTTACGACGTGGTCCGCAGTGCGCAGGGCAGGATCCGTCACTTCCGGCGCGTGGAAATCCTTTCGCAGGTCGACTTCGGCATCACCAGCCGGGCCGTCGAACCGGTGGCACTGGCGCTCGCCGAGCTGCTCGACAACGCCACCAGCTATTCCAGCCCGGACACCGTGGTCGAAATCAACATTCGGACCGTCCCGAAGGGCATTTGCATCGTCGTCGACGACGCCGGCGTCGGCATGAACGACGAGGAGCGGGCCAAGGCCGCGAAGCTCCTGACCACCGAGCGGGTCTCCGGCGTCTCGGGTCTCGGCAGCCCCCCGCAGTTCGGTTTCGCGGTGATCGGCGTGCTCAGCGAGCGCTTCGGCTTCGAGGTGTCCGTGGACTCCGACTCACCGTACGGAGGCGTCCGCGCGGTCCTCCTCCTGCCGCACGAGCTGCTCTCCGCCATGCCGGACAAGAAGGCCCCGGCACCGGTCGTCCCCGCCATGTCGGCGGCGGACCCGGGCGGCCCCGAGTCCGCGGTGACCACCTCCTCGACCGTCGACGGCCTGCCCAAGCGCAGCCGCAAGCGGCCGATGGCCATCGTGCCGGGCAGTGCCTCGGGCATGCCGGCGGCGACGCGCTCCGGTGCGGAGACGGCGGCGATCATGGGGGCCTTCCAGCGGGGGACGCAATCCGGACGGGCCACACGCTCGGACTCGCCGGATCAAACGAGCAGCACACGTGATGCGAGCAGCGAAGGGCATGGGGTCTCGTGAACGACGATCTGTCATGGATGCTTGACAGCGCCTTGGAGATACCCGGGGCGCTGCACGCGGTCCTGGTGTCCGCCGACGGCCTGCTGATGGCCCGGACGAGGGACTTCGGCAAGGACAACGCCGACACCGTCGCCGCCGCCATGAGCGGCGTCCAGTCGCTGAGCCGCTCTCTCGGCTTCTTCATCGACACGGGCGCGCTGCAGTGGCGTCAGACGCTGGTCGAGTTCGACGGCGGCTGGGTCTTCCTCATCTCCGCCGGAGAGGGCGCCTACCTCGGCGTCTCGGCCTCTCCGGACGTCGACATGCAGGACATCACCTTCCGGATGCAGCAGCTCGTCGGTCAGCTCGGCAAGGCCCTGACGACGCCGCCGCGCGAGAACCTCGGCATGCGGTCATGAGCGGCTTCGAGGGCTGGCAGCCGGGTGGCGCTGAATTAGTGCGTCCGTACGTCATCACCAAGGGACGCGGCCTGCCCGACGAGGAGCAGCTGTCCCTGATCACCTTGGTCACCGCGGCGGGCGATCAGCAGCAGCGGCCGACCCGGCTGTCTCCCGAGGAGCAGAGCCTGCTCGACCTGTGCGCCGCCGGCTACCTCTCGGTCGCCGAGATCGCGGGGCACATGCGGCTGCCCATGGGTGTGGTGAAGATCCTCCTCTCCGCCCTCACCGAGGGCGGCTACCTCATCACCCGCCCACCCGTGCAGCGTGCCCCGCTCACGGACAGACGCATCCTCGAGGAGGTACTGAATGGACTCCGCACCAAGTTTGGGTGAACGGGCCTACGTCCGCGCCGGAGCGACCCAGACCGCCGTCAAGATCCTCGTCGTCGGTCACTTCGCCGTCGGCAAGACGACTTTCATCCGTGCGATCTCGGAGATCCCTCCGCTGTCCACGGAGGAGACGATGACCCGCGCCGGCGAGTCCTTCGACGACCTCAAGGGAGTCCGGAGCAAGACCACCACCACGGTGGCCATGGACTTCGGCCGTCTCACCATCAGCGAACGCGTGGTGCTGTACCTGTTCGGGACGCCCGGCCAGCAGCGCTTCGTGCAGATGTGGGAGGACATGGCACGCGGCGCGCTCGGAGCGCTGGTGCTGGTGGACCCCGAGCGGCTGGCGGACTCCTTCGCCGTGATCGACCTGATCGAGCAGTACGGCCTCGACTACGCGATCGCCGTCAACCGCTTCGACGGCACCCCCGACCGGGAGGTACGGGCGCTGCGCGAGGCGCTGGACCTGCTCGACGACACCCCGGTCGTCACTTGCGACGCGCGTGACGAGAAGTCGTCCGCCGACGCGTTGATCACACTCGTTCGCTATCTGCTGCACCGCGCTCACTAGGAACAGACATGGACGCTCAACCCACCGCCCCCGTGCCCCCGCCCGGGTGCCCTGCTCACCATTCCGGCGCCCGGGTTCCGCTGCACGGACCGGGGTTCGCGGCCGATCCGCAGGCCTACTACGCCTACCTGCGCCACTACGGCCCGACCGCGCCCGTGGAGCTCGCTCCGGGGGTGGAGGCGACCCTCGTCACCGATTACTCGACGGCGCTGCAACTCCTGCAGGACTCCGGCTCCTTCCGCAAGGACGCGCGCCGGTGGCGGGACCTGAGCGAAGGCAGGATCAGCCCGGACAACCCGGTCGTGCCGGTCCTGTCGTACCGGCCCAACTGCATGTTCACCGACGGCGCCGAGCACCTGAGGCTCCGTCAGGCGGTGACCGACAGCATGGCCCGCGTCGACTCGCGCCGGCTCAGCCAGAGCACCGAGCAGGTCTCCAACTACCTGATCTCGCAGTTCGGTACCCGCGGTTCGGCCGATCTCCTCGGTGACTACGCCAAGCAGTTGCCGCTGTTCGTCTTCAACGAACTCTTCGGCTGCCCCGCCGACATCGGCGACCGGGTGCTGTTCGGCATCAACGGCATGTTCGACGGCATCAACGCCGACCGCGCCATCGAGGTGCTGTTCGGAGCCGTCGGCGAACTGGTGGCGCTCAAGCGGGCCCGGCCGGGCGAGGACGTCACCTCATGGCTGATGCAGCACCAGGCGAAGCTGAGCGACGAGGAGATGGTCCACCAGCTCGCCCTGCTGCTGGTGGCGGGCAACGAGCCGCTGCGCAACCTGATCGGCAACACCCTGCACCGGCTGCTCACCCACGACGCGTACGCCCACAAGGGCGGGCTGATCGACGAGGCCATCGACGACACGCTGTGGGAGAACCCGCCCATGCAGAACCTGGCGCCGCACTATCCGGCGTCGGACATGGAGTTCGCCGGGCAGAAGCTCCAGGCGGGCGACCTCGTGCTGGTCAGTTTCGCGGCCGCCAACACCGGGCCGGCGCTGACGGCCGCGCGTCAGGCCGGTAGCAACCGCGCGCACCTGGCGTGGAGCGCGGGCCCGCACGCCTGTCCGTCGAAGGAGCCCGCCCGGCAGATCACCGTGACCGCGGTCGAGAACCTGCTCAACCGGCTCCCCGACGTCGAACTTGCCGTGCCGGAGGACAGCCTCGTGTGGCGTCCGGGCCCCTTCAACCGGGGCCTCGCCACCCTGCCCGCCCGGTTCACGCCGGCCGAGGCGGTACGCCGGACGGTCCCGCAGGCCGGGCCCGAGGCGCCCGCCCGGCCCGAGGCCGGCAAGGCGAACGGCAAGCGCGATCGGATGTGGAGTCAGTTCCTCAACTGGCTGACGACGTGATCCACTTAACTCCCTGGGGTTCCGCTTTCACGGCATGAACGTTTCGCCCGTGGGGTAGTGAGGAACGCGTTGTTCACTCCTACTCATGAGGCAAAGGAGGTGTCGTGGACCAGATATCCGACGACGCCGCTGTCATACAGCACCCCACCGAGCTGGGACCCCTCGATACCCGCCCCTCCAGGCGGGTATCTTCTTGGGCGCTCCGGTCCGCGGCGAGGGTTCCGGTGGCCGCCTCACCACTCGACGGACCGAGACCGCCCGGTGTGGAGACACTGGGCGGTCATGCGGCGAGACAGGTGCTACGGCTGTGCGAGTCCGCGGGTCTGAGCGGGGCCGATTCCGCGGAGTACGCGCGCACGCTGCTCACGGTGCTGGGTCCCGTCGCCGAGCGCTCACTCGATCTGCCGCCCGACGACAGCTCGTTCCTCTCCGACGATCACACGCCGGTCGAGTTCTCGCTCGCCTTCGTGCCGGACGGGGAGCCGACGCTGCGCGTGCTGCTGGAGCCGGGGTACGGCGCCGGCAGCCTGGCCGAGAACGGGCGCACCGGGCTGCGGGCCGTCCGCGAGATGGCGCAGCGGTGGGGATTCGACACCAAGCGGCTGGACGAGCTGGAGGACCTGTTCTTCCCGCCGTCCCCTCAGGGGCCGTTGGCGCTCTGGTGCGCACTGGAGCTGGTCCCCGGCGGAGTACCCAAGGTCAAGGTCTATCTGAACCCGGCGGCGTCCGGGCAGGAACGTTCCGCCGACACGGTGCGCGAGGCCCTGCGACGGCTCGGCCACCGGCAGGCCTTCGCGGCGCTGCCCGAGGGCGACCGCCACCTCTTCTTCGCGTTGGACCTGGGCCACTGGGACGAGCCCCGGGTGAAGGTCTACCTCGCGCACCACGACCTGTCGGCGGCCGAGGCGGTCGGCCTGTCCCGCCTGGAGGGCGGCCCGGGCCCGGGCGAGGTCGCGAGCTTCTTCCGCATGGCGGCCGGCCACGGCACCGAGGCCGACGCCGACGACACCGACACCGACGCGGCGTACGGGGCCCAGGGCCCCGGGCTCGTCCGTCGGCCCTTCCAGTCCTGCCACGCCTTCACCGAGACGGCGACCGGCCGGCCGAGCGGCTTCACGCTCTACATCCCGGTCCGCGACTACGCGCGGGACGACGGTGAGGCGCTCGACCGGGCGGTGGCCGTGCTCGGCCGGCACGGCATGGACGCCGCCCCGCTCGTGCGGTCGCTGTCCGCCGTCACCGCCCGGCCCCTGCGGGACGGTGTGGGGCTCATCGCCTATCTGGGGCTCGCCCACCAGCAGGGCCGGCCGCCGCGGGTGACCGCCTACATCTCCTCGGAGGCGTACGAGGTCAGGCCCCCGGCCGCGGCGGCGGCCCCGCTCACCGCAGCCGTCCTCTGACGCTCCCCGTAGGCGAGCGAAGCTCCCGGAGGTCCCCCACCAGGAGCTTCGCCCACCCGCCCGCGGATCCGGCCCTCCCTACGCGTCCTGCAACTCCCGCAGCTCGCGCAGGTAGGAGCCGACGTCCACCTGGATGGAAGCGCCCTGGGTCCGCCCGTAGCGCTCCTCGATGCGGCTCAGGTAGCCGCTGATCTCCTCGCGCATCGCGTCCGCCGACGGCAGGGTGATGTCCCCGCCGACGATCTGCGCCACCCACTGCGACTGGGCTTCCACGAGCCGCGTGATCGAGCCGTGCGGGCGGATGAGGCCGACGAAGTACAGGCCGGGCCGGTCGGGCGCGACGACGCGCTTGTACAGCTCGACCGCCTCCTGCCGCGGGCCCGCCGGGCAGTCTGCGGGCAGGAACGGGAAGGCCATGCGGAATCCCGTGCAGTAGACGATGGCGTCCGCCTCCACCTCGGTGCCGTCGGTGAAGCACACCCGGCTGCCGTCCAGGGAGTCGATCGCGGGCCTCGGGAGCACGGCGCCGTGCCGGATCCGGCTGAGGATCTCGTCCGAGATGGTCACGGCCGAGGAGAAGACCGGGTGGTCGGGCTCGGGCAGGCCGTAGTCCGACAGCCGTCCCCGCGCCACGAGCAGCGCCTGCTCGACGAAGCTCCGCTGCTCGGGGAAGGACATCTCGCTCCACCACGGCGCATCGGCGATCAGGTCCACGGACATGCCGAAGAGCTGCTTGGGCACGATGTGCAGCCCGCGGCGGACGGACAGTACGGTCTGCGCGGCGTGCCGGGAGAGGTCCGCGGCGATGTCCACGCCCGAGGCCCCCATGCCCACGACGACGACCCGCTGCCCCGCGAAGTCACTGCCGTCGCGGTAGTCCATCGAATGGAGAATCGTTCCTGCGAAGGAATCGGAGCCCGGCGGCAGCGGATTGGGCAGTACCGCCTCGGTGTTGTGGCCGGAGGCCACGATCACGTGCCCGAAGCGCCGTTCCCTCAGCTCTCCTTGCGCGGTGCGACTCGTGACCGTCCAGGCGCCGTCGTCGTCCTGTGTCACGGAGAGCACTTCGGTACGCAGCTCGATACGGGGCAGCAGGCCCGCCCACTCGGCGAACGCCCGCAGATAGGCGGCGACATCGGCGTGCCGGGGGTACAGGGGCAGCTCGGACGGCATCGGGAAGTCGGCGTACCCCGTGAGCTGTTTGGCACTGTTCAGATGCAGCGACAGATAGGCCGGGCCCCGCTCCCCCGCCCCCGGCTGGCGCCAGATCCCGCCGACGTCCGGCGCCTTCTCCAGGCAGACGAAGTCGATCCCCCTGGCCGCCAGGGCGTGCGCGCTCGCCAGCCCCGCCAGCCCCGCACCGATGACGCACACGGTCGCAGCGGCCGGAACGCCGCCCGTACCCGACCCGCCCAAGGATCCCTCCACAGCACACCATCCGTCCTCGTACCGGGCGTTGGCTTCCCCGCTGGCCCTCGCTCCGCACCGGCGGAGCACACAGCAGCGCAGGGACTGCCGCGACGGGTGTCGCGACAGCCCCTGCAGGAGCCCGGACGGCTCACGATACCGATCGCGGGCTACTCCCAGTCGTCCCAGGGCGGTTCGGTCTCCTCCGGGTCGAAGGGCGGCTCCTCGGGCGCGTCCGCGAACCCGGCTGCGGCGGCCGGCGCGGCGGCCGGGACGGGCGCGGCGCTCGGCGCGGCCGCGGCCCCGGGGGCGGCCGTGGTGGCCCCGCACTCCGCCAGGGTGTCCAGGACCCCCTGGGCGTACTTGGCGAGCTTGGCCTCGCCGACGCCGCCGACGGTGGCCAGCTCCTCCACCGTGGCGGGGACCCGCGTCGCGATCTCCCGCAGGGTGGCGTCGTGGAAGACGACGTACGCCGGTACGCCCTGCTCGCGGGCCGTCGCGGCCCGCCAGGCGCGCAGGGCCAGGAACACCGGCTCGGCCGCGGCCGGCAGATCGGCCGGCACGCGGGCGGCCTTTCCGGAGCGCCCACCGGAACCCGTCCGGGACGGACCGGCGACCTGCGCCTCCTTGCGCAGCGGGACGCTCCGGCGGCCGCCGAGCACCTCGCCGCTGGCGTCCGTCAGGACGAGCGTCCCGTACTCGCCCTCCACCGCCAGCAGGCCCTGGGCCAGCAGCTGCCGGACGACCCCGCGCCACTCGGCGGTGCTCAGGTCGGCGCCGACGCCGAACACCGAGAGCGCGTCGTGGTCGAACTGGATGACCTTGGCCGTCTTCTTGCCCTGGAGGATGTCGATGATCTGGCCGGCGCCGAACTTCTGGCGCCGCTCCTTGGCCAGTCGCCACACCGTGGAGAGCAGCTTCTGCGCCGCGACCGTCCCGTCCCAGGACTCGGCCGGTGTCAGACACGTGTCGCAGTTGCCGCAGGGCTCGCCCGACTGCCCGAAGTACGCCAGCAGCCGCACCCGGCGGCAGTCGACCGTCTCGCACAGCGCCAGCATGGCGTCCAGGTGCATCCCCAGGGACCGGCGGTGCGCCTCGTCGCCCTCGGAGCCCTCGATGAGCTTGCGCTGCTGGACCACGTCCTGGAGCCCGTAGGCCAGCCAGGCGGTGGCCGGCTCGCCGTCGCGGCCGGCCCGGCCTGTCTCCTGGTAGTACCCCTCGACCGACTTCGGCAGGTCGAGGTGGGCCACGAAGCGCACGTCCGGCTTGTCGATGCCCATGCCGAAGGCGATCGTGGCCACCACCACGACCCCGTCCTCCCGCAGGAAGCGCGCCTGGTTCGCGGCGCGCGTGCGGGCGTCCATCCCGGCGTGGTAGGCCACGGCGTCGACGCCTTGCTCCACCAGGAAGGCCGCGGTCTTCTCCACCGAGGAGCGCGAGAGGCAGTAGACGACTCCGGCGTCCCCGTCGTGCTCGGTCCGGATCAGCTCCAGCAGCTGCTTGAGGGGGTTGTTCTTCGGAGCGATGCGGTACTGGATGTTCGGCCGGTCGAAGCTGGCGACGAAGTGCCGGGCGTCCTCCAGGCCGAGCCGTGCCACGATCTCGGCGTGGGTGGCCTCGGTGGCCGTCGCGGTCAGCGCGATCCGCGGCACCTTGGGCCAGCGCTCGTGCAGCATGGACAGGGCGAGGTAGTCGGGCCGGAAGTCGTGGCCCCACTGGGCGACGCAGTGCGCCTCGTCGATCGCGAAGAGCGCCACCTCGCCCCGGTCGAGCAGCCGCTGCGTGCTCTCGCCGCGCAGCCGCTCGGGAGCCAAGTAGAGCAGGTCCAACTCGCCGGCGAGGAAGGCCTGCTCGACGGCCTGCCGCTCGTACGGGTCCTGCGTGGAGTTCAGGAAACCGGCCCGCACCCCGAGGGCGGTGAGCGCGTTCACCTGGTCCTGCATCAGCGCGATGAGCGGCGAGATCACGACGCCCGTGCCGGGCCTGACCAGCGCCGGGATCTGGTAGCAGAGCGACTTGCCGCCGCCGGTCGGCATCAGGACGAGGGCGTCACCGCCGCCGACGACCTGCTCGATGATCTCCTGCTGCTCACCGCGGTAGGAGCTGTAACCGAAGACGCGGTGCAGCGCCTGGAGAGCGTCGGAGATCTCGGGGGAAGCGTCCGGAAGGGCCATTCACACAGCGTAACGTCATCCACTGACACCCCGGCTCCGTCCGCCGGAACCTGTGGACGGCGGTGCCGCGCGGACGTCACCCGGTGGCGGCCAGTCGCTCCCGCCACCACGCCACCGTCTGCGTGAGCTGCTCGTCGAGCGGCGTGGCCCGCATGCCGAAAGCGGTCTCGTACGCGCTCGAATCGACCACGAAGGGACCGTCGAACTGGTAGCGGATCTCCTTCAGTTCGCGGATCAGCGGGGAGAAGAGCGACGCGACGCCGAGCGCCGCCGAGGGGAGCCTGCGCACGGTGACCGGGCCCGTTCCCGCTGTGGCGGCGAGGCGGTCGACCATCTCCCTGGCGGAGCGCGGGGGCTCCGTCGGGACGTGCCAGGGCCGCCCCCAGGCCTCTTCCCGGCCCGCCACCTCGACCAGGGTCCTGGCCACGTCGGGCAGGTAGGTCCAGCTGTGCGGGGCGTCCGGATCCCCGAGCGTGGAGACCGGCTTGCCGCGCAGCAGCCGCGGCACGACCCGCGCGGCCAGGTGTCCGCCGTCGCCGACCCCGGGGCCGAAGAAGTCGCTGGCCCGCACCTCGACCGCCCTGATGCGGCCCTGCTCGTGCAAGGTCCGCGCCTGCTCCCAGGCGGCGGCGCGCACCCGCCCCTTGGGTCCGGTCGCGGCGAGCGGCAGCTCCTCGGTCATGGGGCGGTCCACCGGCCCGTAGCCGTAGAGGTTCCCGAGCATGACCAGGACGGCTCCGGTCGCCTCGGCCGCGGCGCAGACCGAGGAGGCCAGCGGGGGCCAGTCGCTCGCCCAGCGGGGGTAGGGCGGAGCGGCGCAGTGGTGGATCGCCGCCGCGCCCCGCGCGGCCGCCGTCAGCCGCTCGCCGTCGGTCGCGTCCAGCGCGACGTGCTCGATCCCGGGCTCCGGACTGCGGCCCGTCGGGCCCGTCGTGGTGACGGCCCGGACGCGGTGACCCTGTGCGGCCAGCAGGCGGGCCGTGGCCGCCCCGGCGGGTCCACAACCTATGACGACATGGAGACTCACGTACGCACCCTAACGCGCGGGCGCCACGGCCCGGGGGCCGGATCGATCATGCGCCACGAACCCCGAGAGCGGATCGATCAGGATCGGAGAAGCACCGGCCCGGGGGCCGCGCCTAGCGTGACGGGCATGGACATCGACCTGCACGCGAGCTTCCTCCCGCACACCGACCCCGAGGCCTCCCTGGCCTTCTACCGCGACCTGCTCGGCTTCGAGGTCCGCAAGGACGTCGGCTACGACCGCATGCGCTGGATCACGGTCGGCCCCGCCGGCCGGCCCGGTGTCTCCATCGTCCTGGAGCCGCCGGCCGTCGACCCCGGCCTCACCGACGACGAGCGGCGCACCATCGTCGAGATGATGGCCAAGGGCACCTACGCCCGCATCATCCTGGTCAGCGCCGACCTCGACGGCACCTTCGCACGGCTGCGGTCCGCCGGCGCCGAGGTGGTCCAGGAGCCGACCGACCAGCCGTACGGCATCCGCGACTGCGCCGTGCGCGACCCCGCGGGCAACCTGATCCGCATCAACGAGACCGCCGCCGAGACGGGCGCCGACGGGGTCCGCTGAGCCCGGCGGATCACCGAACGCCGATGGATACTGCTCGAAGCCGATGGGACCGGGCCGGGCGACGCCCCAGGGGATGGAGTACACGATGAGCATGGCCAGGAAGACGAACACGGGGTCGCCCGCGCCGCACGCCACCGACCGTCACGATGTGATCCGCGTGCACGGCGCGCGGGAGAACAACCTGAAGGACGTCAGCATCGAGATCCCGAAGCGCCGGCTGACGGTGTTCACCGGGGTCTCCGGCTCGGGCAAGAGCTCGCTGGTGTTCGACACGATCGCCGCGGAGTCCCAGCGGCTCATCAACGAGACGTACAGCGCCTTCGTCCAGGGCTTCATGCCGACCCTGGCCCGTCCCGAGGTGGACGTCCTGGAGGGGCTGACGACCGCGATCAGCGTCGACCAGCAGCGGATGGGGGCCGACCCCCGCTCCACGGTCGGCACGGTCACCGACGCGAACGCGATGCTGCGCATCCTCTTCAGCCGGCTCGGCACGCCGCACATCGGGCCGCCCAGCGCATACGCCTTCAACGTCCCCTCGGTCCGGGCGAGCGGCGCCATCACGGTGGAGCGCGGGGCCAGGAAGGCCGTCAAGGCGACCTTCGAGCGCACCGGCGGGATGTGCCCGCGCTGCGAGGGCCGGGGCACGGTCACCGACATCGACCTCACCCAGCTCTACGACGCCTCCAAGTCGATCGCCGAGGGCGCCTTCACCATCCCCGGCTGGAAGTCGGACAGCTTCTGGACCGTGCAGGTGTACGCCGAGTCGGGCTTCCTCGACCCCGACAAGCCCATCGCCCGGTTCACGAAGAGGGAGATGCAGGACTTCCTGTACCGGGAGCCGACCAAGGTCAAGGTCAACGGCGTCAACCTCACCTACGAGGGCCTGATCCCCAAGCTGCAGAAGTCGATGCTGTCCAAGGACAAGGAGGCCATGCAGCCGCACATCCGGGCGTTCGTGGAGCGGGCGGTCACCTTCACCGGCTGTCCGGAGTGCGGGGGGACCCGGCTGAGCGAGGGGGCCCGGGCGTCGAAGATCGGCCGGATCAGCATCGCGGACGCCTGCGCGATGCAGATCAGCGACCTCGCCGCATGGGTACGGGGACTGGAGGAGCCCTCGGTGGCGCCGCTGCTCACCGCGCTGCGGCACACGCTGGAGTCGTTCGTGGAGATCGGGCTCGGCTACCTGTCACTGGAGCGGCCGGCGGGCACCCTGTCCGGCGGCGAGGCCCAGCGCGTGAAGATGATCCGCCACCTCGGCTCCGCGCTCACCGACGTCACGTACGTCTTCGACGAGCCGACCATCGGGCTGCACCCCCATGACATCGAGCGGATGAACAGCCTGCTGCTGCGGCTGCGGGACAAGGGCAACACGGTGCTCGTCGTGGAGCACAAACCGGAGGCGATCGCGATCGCCGACCACGTCGTCGACCTCGGCCCCGGCGCCGGTACGGGCGGCGGCACCGTGTGCTTCGAGGGCACCGTGGAGGGGCTGCGGGCCAGCGGTACCGTCACCGGCCGCCATCTCGACGACCGGGTCCGCGTCAAGGAGTCCGTACGCGAGCCCATCGGTGCCCTGGAGATCCGCGGGGCGACGACGAACAACCTGCGCGACGTCGACGTCGACATCCCCCTCGGGGTCCTGGTCGTCGTCACGGGCGTTGCGGGCTCCGGCAAGAGCTCGCTCGTGCACGGGTCGCTGCCCCACCGTTCGGGGGCCGCCGGCGAGGAGGTCGTCTCGATCGACCAGAGCCCGATCCGCGGTTCGCGGCGCAGCAACCCGGCGACCTACACCGGGCTGCTCGACCCGATCCGCAAGGCATTCGCGAAGGCCAACGGCGTCAAGCCGGCGCTGTTCAGCGCCAATTCCGAGGGTGCCTGTCCCACGTGCAACGGCGCCGGCGTCATCTACACCGACCTGGCGATGATGGCCGGCGTGGCCACCACCTGCGAGGACTGCGAGGGCAAGCGGTTCCTGGCGTCGGTGCTGGACCACCACCTCGGCGGGCGGGACATCAGCGAGGTGCTGGCGATGTCGGTGACCGAGGCCGAGGAGTTCTTCGGCGCGGGCGAGGCCCGCACGCCGGCCGCGCACCGGATCCTGGAGCGGCTCGCCGACGTAGGCCTCGGCTACCTCACCCTCGGCCAGCCGCTGACCACGCTGTCCGGCGGCGAGCGGCAGCGGCTCAAGCTGGCCGGTCACATGTCCGAGAAGGGCGGCGTCTACGTCCTCGACGAGCCGACCACCGGTCTTCACCTCGCGGACGTCGAGCACCTGCTCGGCCTGCTCGACCGGCTCGTCGACTCCGGCAAGTCGGTGATCGTCATCGAGCACCACCAGGCGGTCATGGCGCACGCCGACTGGATCATCGACCTCGGCCCGGGCGCCGGTCACGACGGCGGCCGGATCGTCTACGAGGGCACTCCCGCCGACCTCGTCGCCGCCCGCTCGACCCTCACCGGGGAGCACCTCGCCGCCTACGTCACCCAGGGCCCCTGAGCGCGGACGCGGGGACGGGAGAGGGAAGGGCCCGGGCGGGCGCCGCGCGCGTGCGATGGTGGTGGGGTGAACCTGGAGGACCTCGTCCGGCTGCGCCGGGCCCGTGACCGGATGGACCGCGACTACGCGGAGCCGCTCGACGTGCCGACGCTGGCGCGCGACGCGCTCATGTCGCCGGGCCACTTCTCGCGCAGTTTCCGCGCGGCCTACGGGGAGACCCCGTACGGCTACCTGATGACGCGCAGGATCGAGCGGGCCAAGGCGCTGCTGCGGCGGGGGGACCTGTCGGTGACGGAGGTCTGCTTCGCGGTCGGCTGTACCTCGCTGGGGTCGTTCAGTTCGCGGTTCACGGAGCTGGTCGGCGAGAGCCCCCGCGCCTACCGGGCCCGCTCCCACGACGAGGGCGCCGCCATCCCGGCGTGCGTCGCCAAGGTGCACACGCGACCGGTCAGGAACGGAGAAGCAAAACCGGCTGGCCGCCCTTAGCGTCGTACGCATGGACATCAAAGTGACCCAGTGCTTCATCGCCGTCGACGACCACGACAAGGCGCTCGCCTTCTACCGGGACGCCCTCGGCATGGAGGTGCGCAACGACGTCGGTTTCGAGGGGATGCGATGGGTGACCGTCGGCTCGCCCTCGCAGCCCGACGTGGAGATCGTGCTCGAACCGCCGCTCGCGGACCCGAACGCCTCGGCCGCCGACAAGGCGGTCATGGCGGAGCTGTTGGCCAAGGGGCTGCTGCGCGGCGTCATCTTCCGCACCGACGACGTCGACGCCACCTTCGAGCGGATCCGCGCCGCGGGCGGCGAGGTGTTGCAGGAGCCGATCGACCAGCCGTACGGCGTGCGCGACTGCGCCTTCCGCGATCCCTCCGGCAACATGCTGCGCTTCAACCAGCCCCGTCGGCCGTGACGCGTTCCAGGTCCGTCAGCAGCGCGTCCAGCCAGTTCTCCGCCACGAAGTAGCCGCTCGACGCCCCGGCCGGGGCGGGTCTCGACGCGTCCGGCGCGTCGGGGGGCCGCCCCGGCGTCGGGGCCGGGTCGCCCCGCGGGTCCAGCACCGCGGACAGCAGCAGCATCCGCCCCGCCACCCGGTCCGCGAGGCGGGTGACCGCGGCGGCCACGGCGGGGTCCGGGGGCGGCTCCCCCGGCGGGTCGGCCGCCAGCATCCGCTCGGCTCCCCACAGGGTGTGGTGCCCGGTCAGCAGCACCGCCTGCCAGTCGACCGCCTTGGGGCCGTCGCCGGGCGCGCGCCCCGGTTCGCTCTGGAACTGCGCGAAGGCCGACTCCGCCAGGACGAGCGAGTGGCGCAGCGCCCCGTGCCCCGGCGGGGCTCCCGGCTCCCGTGGCCCGCCGGCCGCGAGCGCCGAAGCCGTGGTGACCACCGCCTCGGCGGCGGTCCGCAGCAGGGCCGCGCCCGAGCGGCGTACCTCCTCGTGCGCGCCGCGCGGCCAGGCCAGCAGCCCGAACACCGCGCCGACGGCGCTGCCGATGAGCACGTCCAGCAGCCGGACCTCGGCCAGCCGCCAGGTGGTCGGCGCCAGCTGCGCGAACACCAGGGCGACCACGAGCGCGAACAGCGCCTGTGACCAGCCGACGCCCTTCACCGGCCCGACTGTGAAGGTGAACAGGAGCAGCGCCGGCATCACGGCGGCGTACACCGTGGTGTCCGTACCGACGAGGGCGAGGACCCCGGCCACGCACGCGGCCCCGATCAGGGTTCCGGCCAAGGCGCTGCGGATGCCGGTCCGGGTCGCGTCCAGGGTCGAGCGGGTCAGGGTCAGCGTGGCCAGCATCGCCCAGAAGCCGTGCGGCAGCGTGGCCAGGCCGGCGACGGCCCGGGCCGCCGCGAGCGCCAGGCTGATCCGGACCGCGTTCTGGAAGAAGACCGATCTGCTCCCGGCGTGCCCCACCAGGCGCCGCCACCACAGCCGCGGCGCCCCCATCCGCGCGTACCAGAACCGGTCCGCGGGCAGGCCGGCCGCGGCCGCCCGCCCCCGTACGGCCAGGTGCGCGGCCGCCGACAGCGCCAGCGCGGCGTCGGCCACCTCCAGCAGGGCCGCGCGGCGGCGCAGCGACGCGGGGAGGGCGCCCCGGGTCGGGGCCCCGGCCAGCAGTGCGCGCTCGGCGGCCGGGCCGCGGGGGGCGGCGCCGGCTGCGCTTTCCCCGCGCAGCAGCGCGGCGGCGTCGGCCGCGGACCGGCCCACGGCGCGCAGCAGGTCCAGCCCCGCCTGAGTCGGTTCCCGGCCCGGCGCCGGGGCGGGTATCCGGGTCAGCCGGTTCAGCAGGGTGCGGCTCGCCAGCCCGGTCTGGGCCAGGGCGCGCGAGCGGATCCCCGGTCCGGCCGGGCGCTCCGCCTCCGCGACGCGCGAGGGCCGCAGTGCCTCGCCGGCCGCACGGGCCGCCGCACGGTGCGCCGGGGAGAGCGTGTACGGCGCGCGGGCCAGCTCCTCGGCGCAGCGCTCGGCCGTGAGCGCGGCGCGGGCGGCGAGTTCCCGGTACGGCACGGTCGGCGGATCGGGGAAGAGGAACGCCTCGGCGAGGATCAGCAGGAGGATCCCCGTGGTGGTCCCGGCGAACCGCTCGCCGAGGGTGTCCGGAGCGTACGGCGGGAAGGACGGCAGGATGTAGAGCAGCTGGAGCCCGGGCGCCGCGCCGGCCGGGCGGGGTCCGCCCACGGCGACGAAGGCCAGTGCGAAGCCGATGACCAGCATCCCGGCCACCGCGCTCCAGGTGCGGACGGCCAGGTAGGTGCCCGCGGCGACCAGGAGCCAGGCCGCCGGGAGCGCCCGCAGCAGCACGGCGGCCCGCTGGCGGCCGGTGCCCGGGATGCGCGAGAGTCCGGCCAGCGCCACCGCGGAGAACAGCGCGTAGGTGGCCGCGACGGGCTGCCCGAGCCCGTACAGGAACAGGTAGAACCCGGCCCCTGCGGCCGCCGTGACCCGCAGCGAGCGGCGGGCCGCCCCCGCGTAGGCGGCGCGGTCGGCACCCATGCCACCAGGATCGGGCACCGCCGACGCCCCGGCACCCCGTGTGGTCAGGGGGCGGGGGCGCTCACCGGGTCACCGGGCCGGCCGGGGGCCGGTCAGCCGACGGGGCGGGCGGCCGCGTCGAGGCTCGGGGCCTGCCGGGCGACGGGCGCGGGCGCCCGGTGGAAGAGCACCTCGACCATGCGCCGCTCCGGGCCCCGCCGGCGCAGCACCAGATAGCCGATGAAGGCGGCCGGGCCGAAGAACACCTGGGCGGGGATGAGGGTGGGGGCGCTGTCGGTGACCGCGGTGACGATGTGCAGGGTGGCCATGGGCGCCACCGCTCCGAAGAGGGTGACCAGGACGATCCCGGTCCACAGGCCCGGCTTCCCGTAGGCCTTGTAGGCGGCCGTCGTGAACAGGGCGTAGGCCAGCAGGTCGCCCATGCCGACCACGGCGCCGGCGTCCTCGGTGAGGCGCAGGCCGGCGGCGGGGGCGTAGGGATAGCCCTGGACCGCGTCGGACAGCTCCTGCGTCAGCGGGATCACCGTGGCGAAGAACGCGTCGTACACGGTGAGGGCGAGGAGGAACCACGCGACGTTCTTCAGCCGCATGCCGCCCTGCACCTGGAGGTTCGTGGCGGAGATGACGACCAGGAGGACGACCACGCTGTTCGCCACCCAGTACGGCGGCCGCGTACCGCCGAACGCCATGTGGAGGAGCAGCACGCTCGCGATCAGCACGGCGATCAACGTCCAGCGGAGCCTGCCGTTGGCGATGAGGGGCTGGTAGCCGACGGACAGGCCGCCCGCGAAGACGAGCGCGAGCACGACCGGGAGGACGGGGCCGGGCAGCGTGAGGTAGATGTACGGCAGCGCCAGCACGAAGCCCATCATCAGGAAGATGTCGCGGCCGTTGAAGACGCCGACCGGCGGCCTCTGGGTGCGCACGTTGCGGAAGTAGAGGACCGCGCCGACGCACACCGCGAGCGCCAGGACGGTGGTGGCCGTGATCTGGAAGAAGACCGTCATGCGTGGCTCCGGGTGAAGGTGTGCTCCAACAGGTCGCAGCGGAGCGGGAACCGGCGGGCGGCCTCCTCCTCGCTCAGGGGCAGGACCGTGACGTCCGCGTCGATGTCCCGGGCGAGCAGCCGCTTGGTCACCTCCGCCGCGGTGACCTCCCGGGAGGCGACCTCCACGTGGAGCCGGCCGTCCGGTCCGACCCGGGCGCTGTGGCGCAGCGGCCAGGGCAGACCGGGGGTGCCGTCCAGCGCCTCCAGGACGTCGCGGGGGGTCACGACGCCCTCGGCGGTGCGGTGCAGCAGGCCCGCCTTGCCGAGGATCTGGGACACCGCGGGCACGGCCTTCAGTTCGCACTCGGGCTCGCCGTCCAGGGTGCGGACCACGTCGCCGGTGTTGTACCGCAGGACCGGCATGCACTCCCGGTAGGGGTAGTACGGGGTGACCGTGAGCTCGCCGAGGCGGCCGGGGGCGGCGGGCTCGCCGGTGTCCAGGTCGAGGACCTCGATGTACCCCATGTTGGGGTCCATGTGGAGGTGGTGGTGACTGCAGGTGCGGCCGCCGACCGGCAGCAGTTCGGTCATGCCGAAGGTGTCGTTGACGTCCTGGGCCCCGAAGGTGTCGCGCAGGGCGTCGGACAGGGCCTGGGACAGCATCTCCCCGCCGGCGTAGACGGCGCGGACGGCGAAGTCGTCGGGCCCGTATCCGCGTTGACGTGCGGCGGTCACCATCTGACCCAGGTAGCTCGGGTTGCCGGTGAGCAGGGTGGGCGGGGTGCCGTACCGTCCGAGCAGGTGCTCGACGGACTCCTCGGCCGGGATCTGGCCCGCGACGTGGCAGGAGGCGTTGGCGAGCCGGCACACCTCGACGTCCTCCTGGACGGCGGCCGTGGCCCGGGAGCTCATGTTGATCTGCATCCGGTCGCTGGGGCGCAGGTCGCCGCGGAGCACCATGGACAGCGCGATCAGCGCGGGCCAGAGCTCCATCTCGTAGCGGGAGACCCAGATCTGGACGGGGCGGCCGGTGGTGCCGGTCGTCTGTGTCGCCAGGTACGGGGAGCTGCACAGGAAGTCGGTGGGGCGTTCGATCAGATCGGCCTTGCGGGTCACCGGGATGCGGGTGAGCGTTTCGACGGTCAGCCCTTCGAGGTCCACTCCGGCGAGCCGCTCCCGGTAGAAGGGCGAGAGCTTGGCGAGCCTGCGGACGGTGCGCTGAAGGGCGCGGTTCTGCAGGTCCCGGCGGTCGTCGGGGTCCGCGAACGGGCCGTCGGCCAGTTCGTCGACGTCGTCGCCGAGCGAGCCGAACTCCTCCAGCGTGGCGAGGGCGTCGGCGACCAGCCGCTCCACGGCCCGTACGTTCAGCCGCCGGCCGAACACCATGGACATCGCCACCCGCACCTGCCGGACACCGGTCTCCAGCACTCTGCCTCCCTAAGGCGTAGCACGGGGTGGGGACGGCGAGCCGTCCCCACCCCTGTTCACTGCGTCAGCTGCCGGAACAGGTCGAGAAGAAGACCGCCGTCATGGCGGACATGACGTACTTGAACTGCTTGGCGCTGGTCTTGATCGAGCTCATGGGAACCCTCCTTGTTTCGTTCCGGTGGACGGCCGCTCGGACACCCCGGGAGGCGCAGTAACGTTCCGTCACTTGGGTGATGACACAGTGGCGTGATTCGGGTGCACGGGCAATGATCGGGTCCATTCAACGGACCGGCCGGTGAACGGGGCGGCAACAACGACCTGTTGCTGAGCTGGTGCGAACGGGGAATTCCGGGACCACCCGACCGGTGGTCCCGGCGTGAGAGGGGGACCGCTCATGGCCAGATCCGGCACAGAGGGGCGGGGAGTACTCGAGGGCGCCTTCGCGCTCATGGAAGCACTCGCTCAGGGCGACGAAGTCGGGCTGACCCGCCTGGCGGCCGACGCCGAACTACCGAAGGCCACCGCGCACCGCCTGCTCGGCCAGTTGGTCTCGCTCGGCGCGGTGCAGAGCGAGGAGGGCCGCTACCGGCTCGGGCCGAGGACGTTCCGCCTCGGGCAGGCGTGGCACCCCGCCCGGGTCCTGCGCACGGCCTCGGCGCGGCCGCTGCGCGAACTCGCTTCGACAGCGGGGAGATTGAGCTTCAGCCTGTCGGTGTCGGAGGCGGGGCACACGATCATCGTCGGGGGTCTGCGGGGAGAGGTGGACGAGGTCTTCCCGCTGCGCTCGGGAGCGGTGCTCCCGCCGGGGAGCGCGGCCGAGCTGGTCCTCGCGGCGTCCGCGCCGGTGGCGGAGCCGCCGGCGGGCTGGGGGAAGGGCGAGTGGGCACGCGAGGCGGCGCGGGCCCGGGAACGGGGCCTCGCCTTCGAGTACGGCCGGTGCGTGAGCTCGCTCTCGTGCGTGGCGGCGCCGGTGCACTCCGCGTCCGGCCAGGTGGTCGCCACGGTCGCGGCAACGGCCCTGGACGGCAAGCAGATCGCTCCGTTGGGCGAGGTCGTGAGCCGCGCGGCGGCCATGATCAGCGCGAACCTCTCCCGCCTGCCGGCCCCACGGCCCCGCCCCCGCCTCCCGCACCCGGCCGTCTAGTCCGTGTCCGCCGGTCGCGGAGGGTGCCGGGTGGGTGTGCGGGCGCGGCTGCCACACTCGGGAGGTGCGCCCCGCGACCGGCGGTGCGGGGAAGAACGGATCTCAGCGTGCCCCGATGGACTGTGCTTGCGATACCCGTCGACGGTGTCAGCGATATGGACCGAAACGCGCGAACGGTCACGCAATTCGACGGCAGTACGGAGGAAGCCGTAGCGGCTCTGCTGGAGGTGGCGAACACGTACGAGCACAAGCTCTGGAAGGTGACCCGCCGCGAGATCTTCAAGTGCTCCAGCCGGTCCTATTTCCTCCGTATCCACGGCCGCATGGCCACGTACGGGTTTGTGCTCCAGCTCGCCGAGCTGGTCCACGACACAGCGGAGCCCACGAGCACGTTCCCCGGCTGAAGCGGCCCACTACAGCAGCCGCGCCCCACCTACGCGCCGGCGCGGGCCACGAGCAGCGGCTGGAAGAAGCCCGTCTCGTGCGGCATCCGCCACTCGGGGTCGACGAAGCCGGCCTCGGCGGCGAGGCCGGCCAGACGGTCCTGGCCGAGGGCCCAGTGGGTGGTCCGGCGGACCTGGACGCGCCATTCTCCGTCCGCCGGGAGGAGTTGGAAGTGCTCCAGGTCGTAGTGCTCGCCGTCGTCGTGCCAGTGCCACAGCTGGAAAGTGACGGTCCGGTCTCCGGCGTCGGCGCGGTCGGCGGCCCGGTGGACCTGCGGGGCGGGCGGCGCGGACGGCGGCGGCGCGGGGGCTGATGTCGGTCCCGGTCGCGCGGTGCCCGTGCTGCGCCAGGCCGATGGCCTGCGTACCGATGCCGCAGGAGCAGTCGAGCACCTCCGCGCGATCCCGGCCGATCAGGGCGTCCAGAGCGTCCCCCTGCCGGCGGATGCTCGCGTCCCAGTCCTCGTAGATCAGGTGGTAGTCGTCGGCCAGTTCGTCGTAGAAGTGAGCCACTGAGGTCTCGGACATGGGCCGAGATTAGCGTGTCTGGTAACGGAGTTGCTGGTCAGACCCGTGATCGGGACGGACCGCACCGGCTCACGTGTAGGCGGCCGTGTCGTGCACGGCGCCGAACCGGGGGAAGATCCGTTCCACGGTGAACTCGTGCTCGTCCGCGGCGAATCCGGACATCGCGTCGGCGACGAACTCCACCTCGTAGCCGTGGTCGCTCGCGGCCCGCGCGGTGGACTCCACCCCCATCGTGGTGACCAGCCCGGCGAGCACCACGGTGTCCACGCCGCGGGCGAGCAACTGCTCGTGCAGGTCCGTGCCGTGGAACGCGCCGACCGTGCGCTTGACGACCACGAGGTCCCCGGGCCGGACCAGACCGTCCGCGAGGTCGCTGCCGGGTGGCTGCTCGGTCACGTTCGGCCGCTCCACCCGGACCAGCACCACCGGGCGGCCCTGCGCCCGGAACGCATCGGCCAGCCGACGGCAGCGGGCCTGCACCTCCTCCCCGGAGTGAGGAGCGACGGGCAGCGCGACGATGCGGGGCATCAGGTCGATGAGGATCAGCGCGGAGGTCACGGCAGTGATCGTAACCGGGCGGGAAATGCATGGTGGTTCGAAAGCCGAAGGGCTAGGGTCACGCTCGATGACGACTCACTTCCTCAACAGATCGGGGGTCCCGTCCGCGCAAGGTGATGCCTGATGCTCACCGAGACCGCGAACGAGGATTCCCGCCTTGCCCTCTGGCTGCGCGTGCGCGAGTTCGCCGTGCCGCCGTCCATGATCGAGACTGCGACCGCCCGCCGGCATTCCGGCGACTGGGCGGGGGCGTGCGCCGCCGCAGGCATCGACGTCGATCTCGACCTGAGAAGAACCTCACGTACCCACGGCCGGACACTCGCGGCCCGCATTCGGGCCGATCTGCGTCACCTGGCACCGGACCTGCTGCGCTGGCACATGCCGCGCATCGCTCCCGACGGGCTCCTGCGCCCGGGACTGACCGTGCCCCTGGCCCGGTACGACGGCCCGGATCACGACCGGGCGGAAGACGACGGCGCCGCGCCGGTGTACCTCGTGGTCCGGACCGCGCCCGCCTGGGCGGACGCCGGCCAGCGGATCAGCCTCGGCCTGTGGGACGCGTCCCGCCCCGGCGACGGCGCAGGCCGTCATCCCCACCCCCGTCCCGACCGGCGGTTCCGCCTGGATCTGCACCGTCACCTCTGGGACGGGCGCAGGACCGGGGAGCTGCGGATCCGGTCCGGGGCCGACCGGCCCCCCGTCGGCGGCCGCGCCCCGACGGATCCCGAACTGCCGCTTCCGATGCCCTGGGCGGACCACTGCGCCGTGGACCGGTGGGCGGCTGAGGCAGGGATCCTGCTCGGTGCCGGGGGACGGTCCGCCGGCAGCGTCACCGTACGGTTCGGGGCCCGGCAGCGGCTGGTCCTCGACCTGTCCCCCGCGGACGGCCACGGGACGCCCGTACTGCGGATCGCGGCGGCCCCCGCCGACGGCAGTGCCTCCGCGCTGCCGGTCCTGCCCGATGCGGCGACCTGGGTGCTGCCCGACCTGGAGCTGATCCGTACGGGTTCGATCCCGGCCGACCGGCTGCACCCGCTGGTCGCCTCGGCGCTGGTACCGGACCACGCACCCGGTCGGGGACCAGCGGGTCAGGTACCGGGGCACGCCCCACCGCGCCTCGTGGAGTGCCGGGGAGCCCGGCACCGGATCGGTCTGGTCGACGGGGTGCTCGTCCCGCTGGACCACGACGCGGACGAGATCCTGCGCGAGGAACTCCTGGTCGCCCTGACCGGTACTCCCCTGCCCTGCCTCCAGGCCATCGACCTGGCGCACCGCCGTCCCGACTGCCTCACCGGCGTCCGCGAACGCCTGGCCCACGGCGACACCGCCGGGGCGCTGGACGTCGTCGCGGGCCTGCTGGGCCCCGACGCCCTACTGCGCCCGGGCGCTCTGCGCGACGCGCTGGAGGCGGCCGCCCGCCGGCGGATCACCCACGGGCTGTTCCGGGCGGGACTGGCCGGACCGGGCCCCGGCCGCACCTACCCGGGCACGGTCCGCCCCCGCGAACACCGCTCCCACCCGCGCCAGGGGATCTCCCGCTGATCCGGGGACGCCGCTCCCCGCCTTCCCCACCCTCCGCCGCCTTGCCCTCTGACGAACCCAAAGGTGATCGGACATGCCCATGCCCACGCCCTTGCCCATGCCCCTGCCCACGCCCCTGCCCTCCCAGCTCGACGTCGCCGGCGACCTGCTGGCCCTGCTCCGCGACACCACGACCGAACCGCGCCCCGACAGCCAACTGGAGGCGCTGACCCTGGCGGTGGCCGCCGACCTGCCCGTCCTCCTGTGGGGTGAGCCGGGCATCGGCAAGACCGCGGCCCTGACCCAGTTGGCCGCGACCCTGGACCTGCCGCTGACCACGGTGATCGCCAGCGTGCACGAGCCCTCCGACTTCTCGGGGCTGCCGATCGTCGGCGACGACCCCGCCGTACAGGGCGTCCCGATGGCTCCGCCGGACTGGGCGGTGCGCCTCGTGAAGGCCGGCCGGGGGCTGCTGTTCCTGGACGAACTGTCCACGGCCCCGCCGGCCGTTCAGGCCGCCCTGCTGCGCCTCGTACTGGAGCGGCGGATCGGCGCCCTCCAGCTGCCGCCCGGGGTCCGGATCGTGGCGGCCGCCAATCCGCGCTCCTCGGCCGCGGACGGCTGGGAGCTCAGCCCGCCCCTGGCCAACCGGTTCGTGCACCTCCAGTGGACCCACGACCACGAGGTCGTCGTACGCGGTCTCGGCGGGACGTGGCCCGTGGCCACGCTGCCCCGGCTCGACCCCGGGAAACTGCCCGCGGCGGTGGACTTCGCCCGTCGTGCGGTGTGCGGGCTCCTCGCCGCCCGCCCGGCGCTCGTGCACCGGCTGCCCGCCAACGAGGCGCGCCGCGGCGGTGCGTGGCCGTCGCCGCGGAGCTGGGACATGACCGTGTGTCTGATCGCCTTCGCGACCGCGGCCGGCTCCTCCCGGGAAGTGCTGTCCTCGCTGGTCAGGGGCACGGTGGGGGACGGTCCGGGGCTGGAGCTGCTGGCGAGCATGGACCGGATGGACCTCCCGGACCCCGAGGTGCTCCTCGCCGACCCGTCGGCCGCCGTCCTGCCCGAGCGGGGGGACCTGCGCCAGGCCGTGCTCGACGGTGTGGTGGCCGCGGTCCGCGCGCGCCCTGAGAAGGCGCGCTGGGACGCGGCGTGGGCGGTGCTCGTGCGGGCGCTGGAGACCGGAGCGCCGGACCTGGTGGTCGTGCCCGCGACCACGCTCGCCTCGCTGCGGCACCAGGACTGGGACGTTCCGGCGTCGATCGAGCGTCTCGCCGGAGCGGTGTCCCTGTCGCGGCGGGCGGACCGTTCGGCGGCCCTGGCCGCGGCCCGCACCGGGGCGACCGCGACGGCCGGCCGATGACCCGGGTCGCGACGGGGGCACTGGACCTCGACAAGCTCTTCGCCGCCCGGCTGCACGCCGCCCGGGCCCGGCCGTACCTGGCGACGGCGCTGTTCGCCCTGCACACCGTGGAGTCGCGGAGCGTTCCGACGATGGCCGTCGACCGGCACTGGCGGTGTTACGTCTCCCCGGCGTTCGTGGACCGGACCCCGGTGGAGGAGCTGGCCGGGGTGTGGGTGCACGAGGTGTCGCACCTGCTGCGCGACCATCACGGGCGCAGCGACCGGTTCGCGCGGGAGCACGGGCTGTCGGGGCGGGCGCAGCGCCTGCGGATGAACATCGCCGCGGACTGCGAGATCAACGACGACGTGTTCGGTGACGGGCTGGTCAAGCCCGAAGGAGCGGTCGAGCCGCGCACCCTGAGGCTTGCCCCGGGGCAGCTGATGGAGGATTACCTGCGCCAGTTCCAGCTGGGGCCGTGCACGCAGGGCATGGCCTGGCTGGACTGCGGCAGCGGCGCGGACGGGCTGGACCGGGAGTGGGACCTGGGGCCGGACGGCGCGCACGGCCTGGACGCGCAGGAGCGGGACCTGGTGCGCTACCGGGTGGCGCAGGGCATCACCGGCCGTCCGGGGAACGCCCCGCAGGGCTGGCGGCGGTGGGCCCAGGAGGCCTTCCAGCCGCCGCAGCCGTGGCGGGAGCTGCTGGGTGCGGCGTTGCGCTCGGCGACCTCCGGAGCGGGCGCGGGCGAGGACTACACGTACGGCCGCCCGTCGCGGCGCTCGGCCGGGATGCCCGGCGTCGTCCTGCCGAGCCTGCGGCGCACGCCGCCGCGGGTCGCCGTGGTGATCGACACCTCCGGCTCGGTCAGTGACTCCGAGCTGGGCAGCGCGCTGCACGAGGTCGCCGCGATCGCGCGGGCCGTGGGCGGGCGGCGCGACCTGGTCAGTGTGCTGCCCTGCGACGCGTCGGCCCAGGTCGTGCACCCGCTGTGCCGTGCCGAGGGCATCCCGCTGATCGGCGGCGGGGGCACGGACCTGCGCGCGGGCTTCGCCAGGGCCCTGCGGACGCGGCCGGGGCCCGATGTCGTCGTGGTCCTGACGGACGGGCAGACGCCCTGGCCCGAGGCGCGGCCGTCGTGCCGGACGGTGGTGGGCCTGTTCCCCCGGCAGCATATGGGCGGGTCGTGGGACGAGGACGACCCCGACTACGTCCCGCCCGCGCCGCCCGCGTGGGCCCGCGTGGTCGAGATCGGCTCGGCGCCGGGCCGCTGAGCCCGCGGCCGCCCCGGGCAGGCATGAACACGCCTCGCCCCCGGGCCCGCGGACCGGGTTCAGAGCGGATCCACGTCCAGGAAGGCCGCGAAGTCGGGCGCGGCGGCACCCGCCTCCCCGGGCAGCGCCTGCTCCGCCCAGATGATCTTGCTTTCGGGGGTGTAGCGGGTGCCCCAGCGTTCGCTGAGCTGCGCCACGAGGAACAGTCCGCGGCCGCCCTCGTCCGTGGTGGCGGCGTACCGCAGGTGCGGGGCGTTGCTGCTGCCGTCCCACACCTCGCAGGTCAGGGTGTGGTCGTACAGCAGCCGGACCCGTACCGGCGCGCTGCCGTGCCGCAGGGCGTTGGTGATCAGTTCGCTGAGGATCAGCTCCGTGGCGAAGCCGAGCTCGGTCAGTCCCCATTCGTCGAGCTTCTTCGCGGCGAGGCTGCGGGCCGCGCCGACCGCGCTCGGCTCCATCGGTACGTCCCACTGCACGACCCGGTCCTCGCCGAGGGTCCGCGTCCGCGCGATGAGCAGCGCCACGTCGTCCGTCGGCCGGTCCGGCAGCAGCAGGTCCAGTACGGCCCGGCAGCTCTCGTGCGGGTCCCGGTCGGGATGGCTCAGGGCCGCGCGCAGCATCTCCAGCCCCTCGCCGATGTCGCGGCTGCGCTGCTCGACCAGGCCGTCCGTGTAGAGCACGAGCTGGCTTCCCTCGGCCAGGTACAGCTCCGCCGTCTCGAACGGCATGCCCCCGAGCCCCAGCGGGGGTCCGGCGGGCAGTTCGACGATCTCCGTCGTGCCGTCGGGAGCGACCACCAGGGGCGGCAGGTGCCCGGCCCGCGCCATCGTGCAGTGCTGGGACACCGGGTCGTAGACGGCGTACAGGCAGGTCGCGCCGAGGACACCGCCGTCGGCGTCGTCGCCGTCCCCCTCCCGGTCGTGGTCGATGCGCTGTACGAGGTCGTCCAGGCGGGCGAGGATCTCGTCGGGCGGCAGGTCGAGCGACGAGAAGTTGTGCACCGCCGTGCGCAGCCGGCCCATGGTGGCCGCGGCGTGCAGGCCGTGGCCCACGACGTCGCCGACGACCAGTGCGACCCGGCTGCCCGGCAGCGGGATCACGTCGAACCAGTCGCCGCCCACTCCGGACTGCGCCGGCAGGTAGAAGTGCGCGACGTCCATGGCGCTCTGCTCGGGCAGGGCCCGCGGCAGCAGGCTGCGCTGGAGCGTCACCGCCATGGCGTGCTCGCGGGTGAAACGGCGGGCGTTGTCCATGCTGACCGCCGCACGGGCCACGAGTTCCTCGGCGAGGGACAGCTCGTCCTCGTCGAAGGGCTCGGGCTTCTGCGACCGCCAGAAGTTGACCACCCCGAGGACGACGCCGCGGGCCTTGAGGGGCGCCGCGATGAGCGAGTGGATGCCGTACTCGACGATGGCCCGGGCGCGCGGCGGGTCCTGGGCGTGCCAGCCGGACGCGTGGGCGAGGTCGGGGACCAGCTCGGCCTCGCCGGTGCCGTAACCGCGTGCCTGCGGCGTGGAGGGGAGGAAGTCGATCAGCCGGCCGCAGGGGTAGAGCGGGTGGTCGGAGCGGATGCCGCTGACGGCGGTGCGCCGCATGTCGGCGCCCGGGCCGGGCTCCTCCCCGTGGAGGACGGGCTCCGCCAGGTCGACCGTGACGAAGTCGGCGAAGCGGGGTACGGCCACGGCGGCCAGCTCCTCGGCCGTGCGGACCACGTCGAGGCTGGTGCCGATGTCACCGCCCGCGTCGTACAGCAGCTTGAGGCGGCGGCGGGCGGTGTCGGCCCGGCTGGTGAGGATCTGCATCTCCGTGGAGTCACGGATGGTGACCGCGGTGCCCTCGGGCCGGCCCCGGGGGTGGGTGGGCCGCTGGTTGACCACGAGCAGCCGGTCCCCGCTCTCCAGCACCTCGTCGGTGGTCTCCCGGCCCGAGAGCAGCAGGTCGGCCATCCGGCGGTCCAGGCCGGGTACCGCCCCGATGTGGCGCCCCTCGGCGTCCTCGGGGAGCCCCAGGAGCCGCTTGGCCTCGTCGTTCGCGAGCAGGAGGCGACCTTCGCCGTCGGTGATCAGCACCCCCTCGCGTACGGCGTGGAGCACCGCGTCGTGGTGCTCGTACATCCGGGTCATCTCCTGCGTGCCGAGCCCGTGGGTCTGGCGGCGCAGCCGGCGGCTGATCAGCGCCGTGCCGGCGGTGGCCAGGGCCAGGCCCGTCGCGATGGCCAGGAGGATGACGGGGAGCTGCCGGTCGACGACACCGGTCACGTTCTTCACGGTCAGGCCCGCCGACACGAGGGCGACGACGCGTCCGTCGGCCGCGGTGACCGGCACCACCGCCTGGATCTCCTTGCCCAGCGGCCCGTCCACGCTCTCGGTGTGGACGCGGCCGGCGAGCGAGGGCTCGATCGTGCCGACGAACCGTTTCCCGATGCGGTCCGGCTGGGGGTGGCTGTAGCGGATGCCGTGGGTGTCCATCACGACGATGAAGTCCACTCCGGCGGCCTTGCGCGTCTGTTCGGCGAGGGGTTGCAGGACGGTGGCCGGATCGGGCCTCGTCAGGGCGTCCTGGAGGCCGAGGGAGTGCGCGAAGGTCTCGGCGACCGACACCGACCGGTTGCGTGCCTCGCGCTCGATGTCGTGCCGGGACTGGAGAACGAGGGCCAGCAGGGCTCCGGCGGCGAGCAACACCACGATCGCCACCTGGAGGACGAATACCTGTCCGGCGACGCTCTTGAACCTGATGCCTAGAGGTGACCGCACCGACGTACCCGGCACGGGTGGCGAGGAAAGGTCACGAACCCAGTTGTAGCACTTCCGGGCGCCCATGGCCCCCGGCGTGCGCGCCGTATGCCCGGTCGCTTCCCCCGTGCCGCCGCGCCCCGGGGATCCCGGGCGGCGCCCGTGCGCTCCGTTCGGCCGCCCCCGGCCCAGGGAGCACGGCGTGCGGCGGGCGGCGTCACGCCGCCGCCCCGGTGCCGTTCGCGCCCGTCAGCAGCCTGGCGCGCAGTCGCTCGGCCGTCCGGTCCGACAGTTTGACCCTGTCCTCCAGATAGCCCCGTACCGACCCGTAGCGGGCCTCCAGGTCCGCGAGCACCAGCTCCATGATCACCGCGGGCGCGCGTCCGTAGCCGGGCCACTGGGGCTCCCGGCCCGGGTGGGCCGCGCGCCAGTCCCCGATCAGGCGCTCGGTGGCCAGCTCGGTGAGCGCGAAGTCGGCGAGGACCTCCTCGCGGCCGACCCCGAGCAGGGTCAGGACGAGCATCCCGATCAGCCCGGTCCGGTCCTTGCCCGAGGCGCAGTGGAAGACCACCGGGCCGGGGGCCCCGGCGATCTGCTCCAGCACCTGGCGGATCTCCTCGGCCCCGTCCTCGGTGACCTCCGCGAACCGGTCCGCGAGGTAGCGCCAGGGGTCGACGTCCGGGTCGATGGCCGCCTGGTCGTAGGGCCGGTGCTCGATGCTCAGGTTGACGTAGTGGAACCGCTCCGCCTCGGGCACCCGCCCCTTGGCCTCGATCTCCCACGGGTAGCGCAGGTCGATGACCGTACCGACGCCCAGTTCCAGGAACCTCTCCCAGTCGGCGCCGCGCAGCTTGCCGAGCGAGTCCGACCGGTACAGCTTCCGCCAGGCCACGGTCCGCCCGTCGGCGCAGCGGTAGCCGCCCATGTCGCGGAAATTGTGCAGGCCCTCGAATGTGACGTGCCGGTTCAACGGCGCTCCCCCCTCGTTTCTCACAGTTCCTCCCCCAGCGGCAGGCGGTGCACGCCCGGCAGGTACTCGTCGAGCTCCCCCGGGGTGAACCTGGACATGCCCACGACGTGCCAGAACTCACCGGCCACGTCGCCCTCGTACTTGTACCCGCCCCCCGGTGTCAGCGCCGCCCAGCCGCCCGCCATGCCCATAAGCGTCGCACGCAGCGACGGCTCCCCCTGCGCCGGGAGGTTCCACAGCCGCACGGTCCCGTCCTCCGCTCCGCTCGCCAGGGTGGTGCCGTCCGGGGAGAACGCGAGGGCGAGCACCCGGCCGGTGTGGCCGACGAGGTCGGTGAGGTGCTCCCCCGTCGCGGGGTCCCACAGGCCGACCGAGCGGTCGTCGCCCGCGGCGGCCAGCAGCGGGCGGCTGGGGTGCGCCGCCGCGGCCCACAGGCGGCCGCCGCGCCCGCGCAGGCGCAGGCTCGGCTCGCCGTCCCGCCAGACGATGACGCTGCCGTCCCAGCTCGCACTGGCCAGCCACGCGCCGCGCGGGCCGTACGCGACCGCGTACACCCGGTCGGCGTGCCCGGCGCCGCCGCCGAGCTCGGCCAGGAGGTCGCCGCTCCGGGCGTCCCACACCCGTACGAAGCTGTCGTCGCAGCCGGTGGCCAGGACGTCGCTGTCCGGGCGGAAGGCGATCGAGCGGACCCTGCCGCGGTGCCGGGTGAGGGTCGACACGGGGGATCCGGTGGGGCGGAACCAGACGCGCACGGAGTCGTCGTCGTTGGCGGTGGCGAGGAGGGTGCCGTCCTTGTTGAAGGCCTCCGCCCAGACGTGTTCGGTCTCGGCGTCCAGTTCCCTGAGGTACTCGCCGGCCGCCGGGTCCCACAGGTACATGTCCCCGTCGTTGCTGGCCGTGGCGAGGAGGGGTTCGACGGGGCTGAACACCGCCGAGACCAGCCGGTCGCCGCGCCCGGTGAGCTCGTCGGTGCGCCTGCCGGTGCGCGTCTCCCACAGCCGTACGACCCCGTCGTTGCCGGCGGTCGCCAGCTGGGCTCCGTCGGCGCTGAAGGCGACCCCGCTGATCCGCCGGCCGTGGCCGCGCAGGATGCGCTTGCCCTGGCCGGTGGCGGAGTCCCAGATCTGCGCGCCGCCGTCGTTGCCGACGGTGAGCAGCTGGCTGTCGCCGGGCCGGAAGGCGCAGGCCCAGGCGGTGCCGCGGTGCGGGGCCGGCTGCTGGGCGTGGAGGGTGACCGCGTATCCGTGCGGTCGTCCGGTGACCGTCCACAGGCGGACCGTGCCGTTGCTGTCGCAGGAGGCCAGGAGCCTGCCGTCGTCGCTGAACAGCACTTGGTAGACGGCGCCCGTGCCGCGTTCGAGTATGCCGGCGGGGGTGCCGACGACGGGGTCCCACAGGCGGACCTGTCCGTCGGTGTCGCCGCTGGCGAGGAGGTTGCCGTCGGGGTGGAAGTCGAGGACGTAGACGCGGCCGGTGTGTCCGGTGAACTCGTGCAGCAGCTGCGCGTCGGCTGTCCGCCAGATCCGCACCGTGCCGCCCCGCCCGTCCCCGCCCCGGTCGGCGGTGGCGAAGAGGGTGCCGTCCGGGCTGAACCGGGCCCGGTACACGGCGCCCCGGTGGCCCCCGATCTCGCGGATGCAGCGCCCGGTGGCCAGGTCCCACAGGCGTGCCTTCGCGGCCGCGTCGCCGGTGAGCAGCATGCCGCCCGGGCCGTGGACCGCGGTGTAGACGGGCGCGACGTGCCCGGGCAGCCGGTGTACGGGCTCGCCGGTGGCCACGTCCCAGACGGTGACCAGGCCCTCGCGGTCGCCCGTGGCGAGCCGGGTGCCGGCCGGGTCGAACGAGACCGGCCACACCCCGTCGGGGTGGACGTCCAGGCGGTGGCGGCAGGCGCCGGTCACCGGGTCCCAGAGCCGTACGGTGCCGTCGGAGCCGCCGGTGGCGATGACGCCGTCGCGGAACTTCACGGCGTACACCCGCCCCTCGTGCCCCTGGAGGGTGCGCACGGCCCGGCCGTCGTCGGCGCCGCAGACCAGGATCGAGCCGTCCTCGCTGCCGACGGCGAGCAGTTCGCCGTCGGCGCTGTACGCGATGGGCTCGGGCAGCCGGCTCGTACGCATGCCGAAGCCGTACGGGACGCCGACCGCCGACGGCCGGAACCCGGCGTCCACCGGCATCCCCGGGGCGATCGCGGCGGTCCTGAGCTCGGGCGCCGCCCGCACCGCGTCGTCCATGGTCACGTCGATGAGCGCGGCCCGGTGCCAGCGGCTGCCGGTCAGCAGGGCGCCGCGCAGGTCGGCCCGGGTCAGCCGGGCCCGGCACAGGTCGGCGCCGGTGAGGTCGGCCCCGCTCAGGTCGGCCCGGTCCAGGCGGGCGCCGGTGAGCCGGGTGCCGCGCAGCAGGGCTCCGGAGAGGTTGGCGCCGATCAGCCGGGTGTCGGTCAGATCGGCGTCGCTGAGGTCGACCCCCGAGAAGTCGCGGTGCGAGAGGTCCTCGCCGGCGAGCCCCGCTCCGCGCAGGTCGGCGTTGGCGGGCACCCGGAGCCGGTCGCTGATCCGCATGGCGTTGGCGCGGGCGGCGTCGTTGACGCCGCGTCCGGGCGAGTCGAGGACCTCGCGCACCCAGCGGGCGCACAGGGCGTGGTCGGCGAGGTCGCAGAAGAACTCCACCGCGAGCTGGCTCAGCGGGCGGGCGAAGAGCACGGTGTGCTGCCCGCGGGCGAGCTGGTGGGCGGCCTCCCTGGCCACCAGCCATTCGATGACGGAGCCGTGGATGAACTGGAAGACGCCGTCGTCGCTGCGCACCAGCAGGCTGCCCGCCCCGACCGCCTGGGCTCGCTCGGCCGGGGAGAGCGGGGACTCGGTGAGGTCGCTGAGCGTCCCGGCCACCGCCTCGGTGAGCTCGTCGAGCCGCAGGGCGCTGCGGCCGCTCTCCCACAGCCGCCAGGCCAGCGCGGTCACCGCCGCCCACAGCTGGTCGGCGGTGAGCCCGGGCGGGGCGCCGGGTCCTCCCTGGCCGCGCCGTTCCTCGTGGTCGAGCCAGGACGTGAACACGTCCTGGTACAGCCGCGCGGCGCTGAGCGCACGGCCCGCTCCGGCGACGGCCCGCAGCTGGTCCTGGCTCAGGTCGGCGACGAAGGACAGCAGCCGCGGATTGCGGCAGAGCATGAGGAGGTCGGGGATGTTGCGCAGGAGCTGGAAGCGCTGGTCGGCCGCGTCCTCGTTGCCGTAGCTGCGCACCAGGTACGAGCGGATCTGCGCCGGGGTGAAGCCCTCCACCGACAGGATCCGGCGCTGCGGGAGCAGTCCCACGCGCTCGCCGAGGGCGGTGAGGATCTGGGCGTGCGATTTGAAGTGCTGGGTGCGGCTGCTGACGACGATCTTGGCGTTGTCGACGGCGGCGTCGAGGAGGACCTGGAGGTGGTCGGCGGCCCGGTCGTAGCTGACCCGGTGGACCAGCTCGTCGAAGCCGTCGAAGAGCAGGACCACGCGGCCCTGCGCGAGCATGTAGCGCAGGGCCCGCAGGTCGATGGTGTCGACTCCGTGGCCGGCCAGGTGGGCGGCGACGAGGCCTTCCAGGCTGTGGGCCCGGTCGAGAGTGTTGAGCGGGATCAGCAGCGGTGTCAGGTGCGGGAGCTGCTCGGAGATGCGGCGGGCCAGCTCGCGCAGGGCGAAGGTCTTGCCGTGCCCGAAGTCGCCGAGGAGCAGGACGAACCGGCCGTGGTCGGATTCGAGGAGCTCCAGGAGTTCCTCGACGAGGCCGTCGCGTTCCCGGCCGGAGCTGCCCTGGCCGTCGGTGCGGTCGGCGTCGCGGTAGCGCTGGGGGAGGTAGAGACCCGGGGCGTACTGCTCGCTGCTGCTGAGCCGGGCGGCCTGCGCGGCGACGTAGCCCCGCAGGTCGAGCAGGCCCTGGAACTCGATGAAGCTGCGCAGCCTGACCCGTACGCCGTGGCTGACGGCCCGCTGGCGCAGGCCGCCGGCCGGGCCGTCGCCCGCGTAGACCAGGACGGCCTCCGAGCCGGGGTCGGTGGCGTGCACCTGGGCGATGAAGCGGTCGAGTTCCTCTTCGGTGGGGGTGCCGGGGTGGACGGCGATGCGCTGCTGCTGCACGACGCCGTCCTCCTGCTCCCGCCAGGTGGCCATGATCTGCGCCATGTCGTCCGGTTCGCGGCGCGGGACGTCGCGCAGGCGTACGCCCTCCCGGCGCACCCGGCAGATCTCCTTGACGCGTTCGACGAGCGAGGCGGCCGGATCGTCCAGGGGCGCCCTGCCGTCCGCGGGTCCGGCGGTGATGACGGGCGGCAGCTGGGGCACGGGAAAGACCCGGCGGGTCTGCCTCCAGGCGGCGGGGAAGCGCTGGGAGGCCGCCTCGATCCGGTCCTGCCAGCGGGTGACGCCGTCCGCGGTGACCTGGAGCAGCTGGAACCGGGCGGGGCCTGCGGAGCCGAAGAGCGGCAGCTCGCCGGCGGCGCCGGGCAGATGGCCGCGGCTGGGGTCGGCGGCGAGGGTGCGCGGGCCGCCGGTGGGTCCGTGCAGCAGAAGGTGGAGCCGCGGGGCGGCCAGCCGGGCGAAGGTGTCGGCGTCCCGCAGTCCGCCGGGTCCGCCCACCGCGTCGCCCGGGCGGCGGCCGTCGGTGAGGGGGTGGCGCAGCGCGCCGATGCGCAGCCAGCCCTCCTCCTCGTACCGGCGCATGGCCTCGGCGAACCAGGCGGCCTGGTCGCGGCCGATGAACCCGTACTGCTCCTCGGGGCGGTGGCTGTAGGCCATGGAGGAGTTGAAGCCGGCGACGACCGTGCTCAGTTCGGGCACGGGGAAGAGGGTCCAGGGCTGGTCGCTGTCGAAGACGGTGTCCAGCCCCTGGTAGAGGCCGCGGAAAAGCCGTGTGTAGTGGCGCCACTTGGGCCAGTACGGGGGCTGCGGCGCCACCTCGTCGGCCTCGCAGCTGTGGAAGTACGCGAGGCAGGCCGCCTGGTTCACGTCCTGCGCACCCGGCACCACCATCACCCGCTGGGGGGACAGGTCGAGCTGGGAGCGCAGCGCGGTGAGGAAGCTCAGGGCCTGGTCGCACTCGCGCGGGCTGCCGGACGCGGTGAGGTCCCCGGTCACCACCATCAGGTCGGGGGCGGGCGCCCCGGCGTCCCGGAGCATGATGAGGTCGCCGCGGATCTGGCGGCTGAGCGAGTCGGGCTCGCGGCCGCGCCCGAAGTCGGGCCCGGCCAGGTGCAGGACGGTGACGGCTTCCTGGGCGCTGCCCGCGCCGGCCCGGGAGGCCTGCGGATAGAGCGGCGCCCTGGCCGGGCGCCGGCGCCCGGACCAGCCGGGGCCGGCGAGCGCGCTCGGCTGCGGCCGGCCCGGATGGGGCTGCTCCGGGTGTCGGGGGGAGCCCGAGGCGCTCCCGGGGAAGCCGGGCCGGCGGCCCGGGCGGGCGTGCCCGTCGACGGCCTGCCCGACCCGCGTCAGCAGCAGGGAACGGGCGGCGTCGGTGTCGGCCACGCCCACCAGGTCGACGTAGGTGATGGTGGCGAGCAGTCCCTCGATCGGGATCTCGTCCACCCGCACGGTCAGCAGGCGCCGCTCGGGGGACTCGGGGGAGGCGCGCAGCGCGGCCTGCCACTCCATGCGGCCGTAGGTGGAGCGTTCGTAATGACGTGACAATACGGCGATCACCGCGACCGACTCGCTGACCCCGCGGTCCATGAAGTCTATGAAGTTGGTTCCTGGTACAAAGTCCCAGGCCTGCACCACGGTGCGGTAGCCGGCTTCCTCCAGGGTCCAGGCGATCCATGCGGCCCAGGGTTCGTCTGCCGGCGAGTAGCTGATGAAGAAGTCGAACTCTCTTGCAGGAGCACCGAATTGGCCATCCGTCATCATGGGACCATCGTAGGGGCGTCCCTGCTGCGACGGCTTCGCCTCGTCGAAGACGGGGAACAGCGCCCGGCCGCGGATGGAGCGCCGCCCGCGTCACCCGGGCGGCCCGGTCCGGATGCGTCCGCGCCCCCTGACGTCCAACCGCCTGTTTGTGCGAGTCTGTTCGGCGTGTCTCTCCTCAGACGTCTGCATCCACTGGACTGGCTGGCCGGCGGGCTGCTCGCGCTCGGTGTGCTGTGCGTCGCCACGGGTCTGCTGCCGTCGGAGCCCGCCGGGGACGTGATGGAGCGCATCGTCCCCCTGCTGGTGTTCCTCGCCACGGTGATCGTCCTCGCCGAACTGACCGGCAAGGCCCAGGTGTTCGACGTGGTCGCCACCTGGGTGGCGCGGGCGGGACGTGGGAACTACGTCCTGCTCTTCGGCCTGTGCGTGCTGTTCGCGTCCGTCACCACCATCACCCTCAACCTGGACACCACGGCGGTCCTGCTGACCCCGGTGATGTTGGCGCTGGCCACGCGGGTGGGCATCGCGGCCGTGCCGCTGGCGATGACCACGGTGTGGCTGGCCAACACGGCGAGCCTGCTGCTCCCCGTGTCGAACCTGACGAACCTGCTGGCCGCGGACCGGGTGGCGCTGGCGCCCTCGGAGATGGCCGCCACCATGTGGGCGCCGCAGGTGGCGTCCATCGCGGTCACGATGGCCTGCCTGTGGGGCTTCTACTGGCGCCTGGGCCGGCGCGGCGAACTGCGCTACGAGCCCCCGTCGGCGCCGCGCCCGGCGGACCGGGTCCTGTTCCGCGTGAGCGCGCTGGCCTGCGCCGGCTTCCTGCTGGCGATCCTCCTCGCCGACGTGCCCCTGTGGACGGCGTCGATGACGGCCGCGCTGGTCGTGCTGGTGGCCTTCGCGGTGCGCAGCCGCGACACGCTGCGCCTGTCGCTGGTCCCCTGGCGGCTGCTGGTCCTGGTCCCGGGGATGTTCCTGGTCGTGGAGACCGTCAACGCCCACGGCCTGCACGGGATACTGACGACGGCCATGGGCACCGACAACGGCGTGACGGGCATGCTGCGGTCCGCCGCGGTCGGCGCCGGTTTCTCCAACGCGCTGAACAACCTGCCCGCCTACATGGCCGCCGAGGCGGCCATCCCCGATGGCAACCACCATCAGCTGCTCGCGCAGCTCATCGGCGTCAACGTGGGACCGGTCATCACGCCGTGGGCCTCGCTGGCCACGCTGCTGTGGTTCGAACGGTGCCGCTGGCACGGCACCCGGATCGAGCTGGGCCGCTTCCTCGGCACGGGGCTGGTGCTGGCGGTCACGGGCACGCTGGCGGCGACGGTCGCGCTGGCGGCCACCACCTGAGAGCGGTCCGGTGGATCACGCCGGGCTCGCGGCGCCCACCTCCCGCAGCAGGAGCGCGAGGGTCTCGCCGCGCGCGGCCACGAAGCTGCGCCCGCTGTCGTCCCCGGCGAAGCCCGGTCTGAACTGCGCCCCGGACAGCGTGCGCAGTTCCACCCCCGCCTCGGCCGCGAGCAGTGCGCCGGTCGGCAGGTCCACGCCCTCGGCCCGGTAGCCGACGAAGGCGTCGATGGTGCCGCGCGCCAGCAGGCTCCAGCCGAGCAGCGGCGCCCACAGCTGCAGGACGCGCCGGCAGTGCGGTTCGAGTGCCCCGCGCAGGGCGGCCGCCGTCGGGTCGCCGCGCCGTACGGCGTACCCCTGCGTCCAGGCGACGACGGGCCCCGCGGGCGGGAGCCCCGGGGCGGGACCGGGCAGTGGCCCGGCCGCACCGTGGGCTCCCCGGCCCGTGACCGCGTGCCAGGTCTCGCCGGTGACCGGCTCGTGCACCACGCCCATCACCGGGGCGCTTCCCAGGCACAGCCCGATGCCCACCACGTAGGCGGGCAGCCCGATCGCCACGTTGTTGCTGCCGTCCAACGGGTCGACCAGCCAGGTGCGCTCGCCCGCCGCGTCGAGGAGCCCGGCCTCCTCGGACAGGATCCGGTCGTGCGGGAAGTGCCGCTGGATGTGGCCGAGTACGAGCTTCTCCGCGGCGAGGTCGAGGTCCGTGAGCACGTCCCCGGACTCGCCCTTCGTCCGCAGGCACTGCGCCGAACCGAAGCGCCTGCGCAACAGGCCGCCCGCCTCCCGCGCCGCGGCGACGGCCACGTGCAGCTCGCGCTCGAAGTCAGGCCCGCTGTTGGGCATCGATCCTCCTGAGGACGGTGTGGGCGCTGCGCACGGTCTGCCCCGTGTCGCACAGCCGGCGGGTCGTGCGGCGCGGGCGGCCGTCGAGCGGCCCCAGCGAGAGGTCGACCTGCCCGGGGATCGAGAACCCGTGCACCAGGGTGGCCGCTGGGGCCCCGCCCGCCAGGGCGGTGGCGTGGAACTGGCCCGCGGCCAGGGTGTAGCTCTCCCCGCCGGAGGTGATGTGGGCGGGGCCGATCTCGCTGCGCACGAGGAGGGGGGTGGGCCGGATCTCGTCCACGCCGTCGCTGCGGCTGCGGACCTCGAACACCCGGTGCGTCGCGCCCGCCTCGCCGTCGGCCACCACGGTGGTGTGCACGGGGAGGTTGGCCACCCGGCCGTACAGCACGCGGCTGCGCAGCTCCCAGCTGTGGCAGTGCATGGGCGAGGCGTCGGGCTCGGGGCGGTGGTCCGTCTCGAAGAGGTGCACGCAGACCCCGCGCGGGCCCTCTCTCAGCAGCGGCAGGCACAGGAATCCGAGGGGATGACGTACGGCACGTAACTCCCGTGCTCCCGTGGCTATTTCCTCCAGGGTGACGAGAGACCTTTCGAGCTCGTGGTCCATGGTGCGCGCCGGGGGCGCCTCACCTCCTGTAAGGGTCCTCCGCGTGCAGGGCCTTTTCGATGATCTTGCCGATGTCGCTGTCGGTGAAGACGCGCGGCAGCGGGAGCCGCAGCTCGTCGAAGAGCGTCCGCACCTCGTCGACGGTGGGCTCCTGGCCGAGCGGCGAGGCGACGCGCAGGTCGAGAGCGGTGGCCTGCTCGCGGCTCTGGTGCAGCTCGGTCACGTAGTAGTCGTAGAGCGGCTGCCCCCGCTCGACCAGCAGGTTCACCCTCGACTGGTCGTCCTGGGTGATGACCAGGCAGGTCTCGGACAGGTCGAAGCGCAGCGTCGGTACGGCGGACGAGAGGTGCACGCTGATCTCGAGCGTCGTGAGCTGCCGCTGGTACCAGCAGGCGGCGAGGACGGTCGCGTACGACTCCCGCCGGACGCGGTCGGTGGTCCACACCTCGTCGTTCTGGCGCTGCCTGCCGAACATCTGCCGGAAGCGGGCGTAGGCGGCGCACGCCCGCTCGTCGGCCGGGTTGACGATGTCGATCTTCACGTTGAGCTGCGAGCGCTGCTCCTTGGCCGCGCTCACGCACAGGGGCAGCGTCACCGCCCGCAGGTAGGTGCCCGTACCGCCCTTGAAGTACCAGAGGTTGGTGTGCTGCCGGGCCTCTCGCAGGGCCTCGCCGACCTCGTTGCCCGAGAGGGAACGCACCATGGCGAGGTCCTCCAACGCCCGCCGGGTCCCGCTCATGGCCTCCTGAATGCTCGCGGGGCGCCGTACGCGCTCCACGATCGACCCGGTCGCGAGCAGACCGAGCACGACCAGGGTGGCGCCGGAGGACACGTCGTCGCTGATGACGTCGCCGAAGATGTCCAGGAACCCGACGGCCATCGCGACCAACAGGGCGACGACCACGTCGGCGTTGCGCAGCACCCAGGCCACGAAACGCTCCAGCCGCCCGACATGCGCCGCCATGGACGCCCCCCTCCCCCGCCGTGCACCGATGGTAGGAGATCTCCCCACGGCGCCACCAGGGGCACTTTCCGGATGCCCGCGCACGCCCCGGCGTCCGCGGAGCGCACACGGCGTCAGACCCGCTGCCGGGCGGCCCTGCCGGGGAGGAAGAGGCCGGTGGTGAGGGTGCCGAGGAGGACGATCGCGGTGTTGACGACGAGCGCGGTCGTGATCCCGCCGTGGACGTCGGTGTGCGACGCGGCGATCGCGGACATGACCGGAGTGCCCATCGTGATGCCGATCTGCTGGGTCATCGTCGCCAGGCCCGTCGCCATGCCCTGCTCGTGGTCGGGCAGGCCCGTGGTCGCCGTCACCATGAAACCGACGATCACCAGCATGTTGCCGATGCCGCCGACGAAGGTCGCGAGCAGCAGGAGCCACAGGGTCCCGGAGGTCTCCCCCAGCCCGACCAGGCTCAGGGTCGCGGCCGCCTGCACGGCCCCGCCGGCCAGGAGCGTCGTACGGGTGCCGGTCGCGGCGATCACCCGCGCCGCGAGTGCGCCACCGATGACGGTGCCGACGCCCAGCACGCCGAACGACAGACCTGCGGTCAGCGCCGAGAAGTCCAGCACGTCCTGGAGGTGGAGCGTCATCAGGAAGACCAGGCTCGTCTCCGTCAGGAAGGCGATCAGGCCTGCGATGTTGCCCCAGGCCACCGTCCTCCTCTTCAGCACCGAGACGGGCACCAGCGGACTCGACGCCTTCGACTCCACCGCGTAGAACACCACCAGCAGCGCCGCACCGGCGGCGAGCCAGCCCAGCGCCGGACCCGAACCCCAGCCGTGGTCGCCCGCCTGCGTCAGACCGTAGATCAGGGCGAGCAGACCCGCCGTCACGGCCGCCGCACCCGGCAGGTCCAGCTTCGGACGGGTGGTGGGGCGGGACTCCTTGATGACCGCGGGGGCGATGAGCAGGACGGCCAGCGCGACCGGGACGTTGACGAGGAACGCCCACCGCCACGACAGCAGATCCGTCAGGACACCGCCGAGGACGGCGCCCGTAGTGAACCCGGCCGACATCAACGCCCCGTTGAGACCCAGTGCCTTCTGGCGCAGCGGACCCTCGGGGAACGAGGTCGTCAGGAGCGACAGACCCGCCGGGGTCACGGCCGCGGTGGCCAGTCCCTGGAGGACGCGGGCGACGAGCAGCGCCTGCGGGCTGTTGGCCAGCCCGCCCGCCAGGGAGGACGCGGCCAGCACCGCCAGGCCCACCAGGAACAGCCGGCGGCGGCCGAACAGGTCCGCGACCCGCCCGAAGAGGAGGGTGAACCCGGCGGCGCACAGGGCGAACGACGTCGCGATCCACTGGAGGTCCGGCAAAGAGAATCCGAGGCCCTCGCCGATCACCGGCAGCGCCACGTTCAGGATCGAGAAGTCGACCGCCAGCATGAACTGCGCCACCAGCAGCACCACCAGCACCAGTTTCAGACGCCCGTCCAGTCGGACCGGCGTCCCGGGCCCCAGGCCCTTCCCCGCCTCCTTCCCCGCGCCCTTCCCCGCACCGGCATCCACGCGCACACCTTCGACAACGGACATCGCCACGCATCCTCTCGCTCACGCAACACCGTGTTGCGCCACCGACTCTGGAGCGCCCGAAGGGAGTTACCCAGCCCCCTGACGGTGGTGGCACCCGGGAAGCTGGCACTGGCAGGGCCACCTTCGCGGCCGCTGCCCGGCGCCCTCCCCCGGCACACTGGAGGGCATGGACACACCCACCGCTCTGGGCGCCTTCCTGCGCACCCGTCGCGCCCAGCTCCAGCCCGAGGACGTGGGGCTCCCCTCCCACGGCACCCGCCGGCGCGTGCCCGGGCTGCGGCGCGAGGAGCTCGCCCTGCTGGCGGGCGTGAGCATCACCTACTACACGCACCTGGAGCAGGGGCAGAGCACGAACGCCTCGGACAGCGTCCTGGACGCCCTGGCCCGCGCCCTGCGGCTGACCCCGGACGAGCACGCGCACCTGCACGACCTGGCCCGGCCGCCGCGTGCCAAGCGGGCCGCCTCGCCCCGCCCCGCGTACGTCCGGGACACCACGCGCCGGCTGATCGGCGCGATGCCGCAGGTCCCCGCCGTGGTCCTGGACGGCCGCAACGACGTCCTCGCCTGGAACGCGCTGGGCCACGCCCTGCTCGCCGGGCACCTCGACCCCGCGAGCCCCGACGATCCGGCCGTGCGTCCCAACCTCACGCGGATGCTGTTCCTCGACCCGCTGACCCGGGACCTCTACACGGACTGGAAGAAGGAGGCCCGGGTGGCGCTGGCGGCGCTGCGGCTGGTCGCCGGACGCCATCCCGAGGACCGCGCCCTCGCCGAGCTCATCGGGTCCCTGATGCTGCGGAGCCCCGACTTCGCCACCCTCTGGTCCCAGCACCCCGTACGGGACTGCACCGTCGGGACCAAGAGCCTGCACCACCCGGTCGTGGGTCCCCTCACCCTCGACTTCGAGAGCCTGCACCTCACCGACGGCACCAACCACCGGATGCTGCTCTACAGCGCCCCCGAGTCCTCCCCCTCGGACGCGGCGCTGCGCATGCTGTCGAGCCTGACCGCCGATGGCGCCGGCGCGGGGCGCGGAACCGGAAAGCCCGCGTCGGCGGGTGCGGACGCGGGCTCGGGGGGCGAGGGGGGCCAGGAGGCCCAGGAGGGCCGGGTCAGACCTTCCTGACCACGCTCGACTTGAGCTGCATGGCGCCGAAGCCCTCGATCCTGCAGTCGATGTCGTGCCCGTCGACGCCGTCGACGAGGCGGATGTTGCGCACCTTGGTGCCCGCCTTGATGCCGGAGGTGCTGCCCTTGACCTTCAGGCCCTTGACGACCGTCACGGTGTCGCCGTCGGACAGTACGTTGCCGACCGAGTCCTTGACCACCCGCTCCTGCGGGGCGCCGGCCGGGCCGTCGGAGGCCGCGGAGGGCTGCCATTCGTGTCCGCACTCGGGACAGATCAGGAGCGCGCCCATCTCGTAGGCGTAGGCGCTGGAGCACTCGGGGCAGGGGGGCAGGGCGGTCTCAGTCACCTGACCAGTCTATTTCAGGCCATGGGGGCCGGCGGCTCGCCGTCGGCGGCGCCGGCTTTCCCGGAAGCCGCGAGGACCGCGCCCGGCGTGTGCGAGAGTCCGGTCGGCGCGGATCACCCGCCGCGCGCCCGCCCGGTGCCGCCCAGTCCAGTCCGGTCCCGTCCCGTCCAGGAGGTCCATGTGTCCGCCGCATCGAGCTACGCGTCCGGGGTCTGTGAGGTGCCGCTGCTGGGCGACACCATCAGCGAGAACCTGGACCGCACCGTGCGCAGGTTCCCCGGGCGCGACGCCCTCGTGGACGTGGCCGCCGGGCGCAGGTGGACGTACGCGGAGCTGGGCGCGGACGTCGACGCCCTCGCGCTGGGGCTGCTGGACCTGGGCATCGTCCGGGGGGACCGGGTCGGCATCTGGGCGCCCAACCGCGCGGAGTGGACGCTCGTGCAGTACGCCACCGCGAAGATCGGGGCGGTCCTGGTCACCGTGAACCCCGCGTACCGCGCGCACGAACTGGAGTACGTGCTGCGGCAGTCCGGGATCCGGCTGCTGGTGGCGGCCGAGCGGTTCAAGACCTCCGACTACGCGGCCATGATCGAGGAGGTGAGGCCGCGCTGCCCGGCGCTGGAGTTCACGGCCCTGCTGGAGGGTCCGCTCTGGGCCTCCCTGCTGGAGCGGGGCCGGCGGGGCGACCCGGCGGACCTCGCGCGGGCCCAGGCCGCGCTGAGCCCGGACGACCCGGTCAACATCCAGTACACCTCGGGAACCACCGGCTTCCCCAAAGGCGCCACGCTCTCGCACCACAACATCCTCAACAACGGCTTCTTCGTGGGCGAGTTGTGCCACTACACCGAGCAGGACCGGGTGTGCATCCCGGTGCCCTTCTACCACTGCTTCGGCATGGTGATGGGCAATCTCGCCTGCACCAGCCACGGCGCGGCCATGGTGATCCCCGCCCCCTCGTTCGACCCCGCGGCCACCCTGGCGGCGGTGGAGGCGGAGTCGTGCACCTCGCTCTACGGCGTCCCCACCATGTTCATCGCCGAGCTGGCGGATCCGGGCTTCGACGGGTACGACCTGTCGAGCCTGCGGACCGGGATCATGGCGGGCTCGCCCTGTCCGGTGGAGGTGATGAAGGAGGTCATCGACCGGATGGGCATGCGCGAGGTGTCCATCTGCTACGGGATGACGGAGACCTCGCCGGTGTCGACGCAGACCCGCGCCGACGACTCGGTCGAGCGCCGGGTCTCCACCGTGGGCCGCGTGGGGCCGCACCTCGAAGTGAAGGTGGTCGATCCGGACTCGGGACGGACGGTGCCGCGCGGGGAACCGGGCGAACTGTGCACCCGCGGCTACTCGGTGATGCTCGGCTACTGGGAGGACCCGCAGCGCACCGCCGAAGCCGTCGACGCGGCCCGCTGGATGCACACCGGGGACCTGGCCGTCATGGACGACGACGGGTACCTGAGCATCACCGGCCGGATCAAGGACATGGTGATCCGCGGCGGCGAGAACGTGTACCCGCGCGAGATCGAGGAGTTCCTGCACGCCCATCCGGACGTACTGGACGTCCAGGTCATCGGCGTACCCGACACGAAGTACGGGGAGGAGCTGATGGCGTGGGTGCGGATGCGCGAGGGCGCCGCTCCCCTGACGGCGGCGGCCGTGCGGGCCTACTGCGAAGGGCGGCTGGCCCATTTCAAGATCCCGCGCTACGTGCACGTCGTGGAGGAGTTCCCCATGACCGTCACCGGAAAGATCCGCAAGGTCGAGATGCGGGAGGCCGCGCTCCGGCTCCTGGAACGCCCCTCGTAGGACGGCGCGTTGCGGACCGGACCACCCGGTTCCTGCACGATGATCTTACGTAGGCGCGGCGTCGCCCGACCCCACCGGTCCGCGGCGCCGCTCCTGTTCGCCCTGCCGACCGACCACCGGAGGACCACCGTGACCCGACCCATGAGCCGACCCGTGACCCGACGTCTGACCCTCAGTGCCGCCCTGCTCGCGGTGATGGCCGCCGTGACGCCGGTGTCCACCGCCCACGCGTCGCCGGTCACCCCCGACATGGAGGCGCTGACCCAGGCGCTGCGGAACACGATGGACGCCGGGGCGCCGGGGGCGATGGCCCGGTTCTCCGGCCCGGCCGGGGTCAAGACCCAGGCCCTGGGCGTACGCGACAAGACGACGGGCGCGGCCATGAACCCGCAGGCCCGCTTCCGCATCGGCAGCGTCAGCAAGACCTTCTCCTCGGTCGTCCTGCTCCAGCTGGCGGGCGAGGAGCGGATCGCGCTGGACACCTCCGTCAACCACTACCTGCCGGGCCTGCTGCCCGACGACCGGATCACCGTGCGTCATCTGCTGACCCACCGCAGCGGGCTGGCGGACTACACCAACGCCATGTTCGACAAGACCGTGCCCGGCTTCGAGGCCGTGCGGAACAAGGTCTTCGGCTACCAGGACCTGGTGAAGCTCTCGCTGAGCGAGCCGAGGACCACCGAGCCCGGCGCGGCGTACAAGTACTCGAACACCAACTTCGTCGTCGTCGGCATGCTCATCGAGAAGATCACGGGCAACGGCGTGGCCACGGAGTACGACCGGCGCATCATCAAGCCGCTGGGCCTGCGGTACACCTCCTACGTGCACCCCGGCACCCGGATCGACGGCCTGCACGCGCGCGGCTACCTCCACCCGGACGAGGCCGGGGCGCCCCTCGTCGACTCCACCGAGCAGACCGTCTCGTGGGCCCAGTCCGCCGGGGCGATCATCTCCAACCAGTCCGATCTGAACACCTTCACGTCCGCGCTGCTCGGCGGCCGGCTGCTGTCGCCGCGCATGCTGGACGCCATGATCACCGTGACGCCCACCGACACCACGAACACGCGGTTCTACGGGCTCGGCCTGCGCCGCTACGACCTCTCCTGCGGCACGTCGGTCTACGGGCACACGGGCACCGTGCAGGGCTACTACACCTACGCCTTCTCCACCCGCGACGGCCGGCGCAGTCTCGCCGCCATGGCGAACACCTCGAACAAGGGGGCCGCCAACACGGCCCTCGGCGGGACGCTGGAGGCCGCGTTCTGCGGCAAGCAGCCCGCCGAGGCCAAGTCCACGATGCGCGGACTCGGGTTCACCCCGGCCGAGATGGACCTGCCCGAGCAGCGCTGACCCCTCAGCGTCAGCGTGTGAAGCGGAGTCCGGGGCAACGATCCTGACGAATCATCAGGTCATCTGTCCCGGACTCTTGACTCCGTCGGTGCCAGTCGCGATCCTCGTCGCAATATTTGTGCGGTCCATGACAAGCCACCCACCCGTGGCCGGCCGCGCTCCCGCTGACCGAAGACGTGAGTGATGACCATAAACCGACACACGCACCACAGGCGTAGGCCCCTGGCCGTCATGTCATTGCTCCTCGCCGTGGTGGCCATGGTGCTCGGCCCCGTGCCCAGTTCCTCCGCGGCCGATCCCGGCTGGTGGAACCCGGTCGCGCGGCCCGCGCCCGACTCCGACATCAACGTCACGGGCGAACCGTTCAAGGGGACCGACTCCCAGGGCCGGGTCCGGGGCTTCGTCGACGCACACGACCACCTGATGTCCAACGAGGGCTTCGGCGGCCGGCTCATCTGCGGCAAGCCGTTCTCCGAGCTCGGGGTCGCCGACGCGCTCAAGGACTGCCCCGAGCACTACCCCGACGGATCGCTCGCCGTCTTCGACTTCATCACCAAGGGCGGCGACGGCAGGCACGACCCCAACGGCTGGCCGACCTTCAAGGACTGGCCCGCCCACGATTCGCTGACCCACCAGCAGAACTACTACGCCTGGGTCGAGCGGGCCTGGCGCGGCGGTCAGCGGGTGCTCGTCAACGACCTCGTCACCAACGGCGTGATCTGCTCGGTCTACTTCTTCAAGGACCGCGGCTGCGACGAGATGACCGCCATCCGCCTGGAGGCGCAGAAGACGTACGACATGCAGGCGTACATCGACAAGATGTACGGCGGCGCGGGCAAGGGCTGGTTCCGGATCGTCACCGACTCCGCGCAGGCCCGGGAGGTCATCAAGCAGGGGAAGCTGGCCGTCGTGCTGGGGGTCGAGACCTCCGAGCCGTTCGGCTGCAAGCAGATCCTGGACATCGGCCAGTGCAGCAAGGAGGACATCGACCGCGGCCTGGACGAGCTGCACAAGCTGGGCATCCGCAGCATGTTCCTGTGCCACAAGTTCGACAACGCCCTGTGCGGGGTCCGCTTCGACGAGGGCGCGCTCGGCACCGCCATCAACGTGGGCCAGTTCCTGTCGACCGGCACGTTCTGGAAGACGGAGCAGTGCACCGGCCCGCAGCACGACAACCCCATCGGCCTGGCGGCGGCGCCCTCGGCGGAGAAGCAGCTGCCGGCGGGTGTGGCGGTCCCCTCGTACGCCGCGGACGCCCAGTGCAACACCCGCGGTCTCACCGAGCTCGGTGAGTATGCGGTGCGCGGCATGATGAAACGCAAGATGATGCTCGAAGTCGACCACATGAGCGTCAAGGCGGCGGGCCGGGCCTTCGACATCCTGGAGTCCGAGTCGTACCCGGGCGTGATCTCCTCGCACAGCTGGATGGACCTCAACTGGACCGAGCGCGTCTACAAGCTCGGCGGGTTCATCGCCCAGTACATGAGCGGCTCCGAGGCGTTCAGTGCCGAGGCGAAGCGCACGGACGCGCTGCGCGACAAGTACAAGGTGGGCTACGGCTACGGCACCGACATGAACGGCGTGGGCGGCTGGCCCGGCCCGCGCGGCGCCGGCACGCCGAACCCGGTGACGTACCCCTTCCGCAGCGCCGACGGCGGCTCCGTCATCGACAAGCAGACCACCGGGCAGCGCACGTGGAACCTCAACACCGACGGCGCCTCGCACTACGGGCTGGTGCCGGACTGGATCGAGGACATCCGGCTGGTCGGCGGCCAGGACGTGGTCGACGACCTGATGCGGGGCGCCGAGTCCTACCTCGGCACCTGGTCGGCGTCCGAACAGCACAAGGCCGGGGTGAACCTCGCCTCGGGCGCGTCCGCCTCGGCGTCCACGTCGCAGTGGTGGAACCCGTTCGTGGACTACTCGCCGGGCCGGGCCGTCGACGGCGACCGGGGCACCCGCTGGGCGAGCGAGTGGAACGACAACCAGTGGCTCCAGATCGACCTCGGCTCCCCGAGCCTGATCAAGCGCGTCACCCTCGACTGGGAGACCGCGTACGCGCGGGGCTACCGCATCGAGGTGTCCGCCAACGGCACGGACTGGCAGAGCGTGTGGTCCACCGACTCCGGTGACGGCGGCCTCGACACGGCGCGCTTCTCGGGCGTCCCGGCGCGCTACGTACGCGTCCAGGGGCTCCAGCGCGGCACGCAGTGGGGCTACTCCCTGCACGAGGTGGGGGTCTACAGCGGCTGACGACCGCAGCACTCGGGGCCGGCCGGATCGCCACACGATCCGGCCGGCCCCCGCACATCACCCCGCCGCACCGAGCGCAGGGCGGACAGCACGACCCCGTACGACCCCGTACGAAAGCGAAAGGAACGCCCATGGCACGGATGCCGTCGGCCGAGCGGCGCCGGCAGCTGACCGAGGCCGCGATCCGGGCGATGACCCGCGACGGCGTCGCCGGGACCACGACCAGGTCGATCTGCGCCGAGGCGGGCGTGTCCCTGAGCGTCTTCCACTACTGCTTCGACTCCAAGCAGGCCCTGCTCGAATCCGTCATCGCGGCGATCACCGAGCACAGCGTCACCGTGGTGCGGGAGGCGATCCAGCCCAAGACCACCCTGCACGAGACCATCCGGGCCGGCTTCCAGGCGTACTGGGACCACGTGTCGGCCCACCCGGGCGAGCACATGCTCACCTACGAACTCACCCAGTACGCCCTGCGGCAGCCCGGCTTCGAGCACCTGGCCCGGCGGCAGTACGAGCGGTACTCCGACACCTACGCCGAGCTCGTCGAGCAGCTCTGTGACCGCATGGGCTTCACCCTGCGCGTGCCGGTCCCCTCGCTCGCCCGCTATCTGGCGGCGATGACCGACGGGCTGACCCTGAACCACCTCGTCCTCGGCGACGGCTCCATATCGGCGGACATCCTCGACACGGTCACCGACCACGTCGCGAGCCTCGCCGCCGACGACGCCCGCACCGGCTGACGGCAGGCGGCGGAAGGCGGAGGGACGGCGGATCCCCGCACCGGCGGCCGGCGCGGGGATCCGGGTCGGGCGGTGCGGCTCAGGTCCGGTGCAGCAGGGCGGTCATCGCCTCGTGGAGGACGGTCTCCGGATCCGTGACGGCCTCGACCGAGCGCCAGGCCACGAAGCCGTCCGGGCGTACGAGGACCGCACCCGCCTTGGTCGTGCCGTGCACCTCGGCCCAGTTGCCGCCGTCCTCCGCGATCAGGTCGGCGTCCGGCCCCGAGCCGATCGCGTACGCCTCCAGGGGCGCCTTCAGCCGCTCGGCGACGGACAGCGCGGCACCGCGCCAGGGCGTGCCCTCGGAGCTGAGCAGGACGAAGGACCGCTCGTAGAGGTCCACGGTCGACCTCGGCTCCGGCTCCCCGGGGCCGCGCAGCCACATGTGCGGGGCGCGGGTGCCGGGATCGCCGCCGAGCTTCATCCGTTCGGGTACGACCGGAAGGTCCGGATCGCACCCGAGGACGGCGCCCTGGTTGTAGCGGTAGCCCATGGCCACGGACAGGACGCCGCCCTGCCGTCCGCCCCCGCGCCCGGCGGGTTCCGGCGCGGCCGCGGGGTCCGGCTCGTACCCCGGATGGCTGTGCTCCGCCGACCGGGCCGAGGCCCGCTCGCTCGTCGCGCGGGCCACCGGCTGCCGCTCGGCCTCGTAGGTCCGCAGCAGCCCGGGGCCCGCCGCGCCGTTCAGCACGGCGGCGAGCTTCCAGGCCAGGTTGTGGGCGTCCTGGATCCCGGTGTTCGAGCCGAACGCCCCGGTGGGGGACATCTCGTGGGCGGAGTCGCCGGCGAGGAAGACCCGGTCGGCGCCGTAGCGCTGCGCGACCCGTTCCGCGGCGTGCCACGGGGCCTTGCCGGTGATCTCCACGTCCAGGCCGGGTGCGCCGACGGCCCGGCGGATGTGTTCGACGCAGCGCTCGTCGGTGAAGTCCTCCAGCGTCTCGCCCTGGTCGGGGTGCCACGGCGCGTGGAAGACCCACCGCTCGTGGTTGTCGACGGGCAGCAGCGCCCCGTCGGAGCCGGGCTTGGTGAGGTAGCAGACGATGAAGCGGCGGTCGCCGACCACCTCCGCCAGCCCGCGGGACCGGAAGGTGATGCTCACGTTGTGGAAGAGGTCACCGGAGCCGCTCTGCCCGATCCCGAGCTGCTCCCGCACGGGACTGCGCGGCCCGTCGGCGGCGACGAGGTAGTCCGCGCGCACGGTGCAGTGCTCCCCGGTGTCCCGGTTCTTCACGACGGCGCTCACCCCGTTCGCGTCCTGGTCGAAGGAGAGGAGCTCGGTGGAGAACCGCAGGTCCGCGCCGAGCGAGGGGGTCACGGACATCAGGACCGGCTCGATGTCGTTCTGGCTGCACAGGCACCATGACGACGGGCTGAAGCGCGCGAGCGCCCCACCTGGGTCGATCTCCTCGAACAGCCACTCCTGGTCGTCGCCGGTCAGCGAGCCGCCTTGCGTGATGCCGTGGTTGTCCGCCAGGACCGAGGCGGCCTCACGGATCCGGCCCTCGACGCCCGCGACCCGGAACAGCTCCATCGTCCGTACGTTGATCCCGCGGCCGCGTGGGTGCATCGAGGTACCCGCGTGCTTTTCGACCAGCATGTGTCTGATGCCATGCCGGCCGAGGAACAGCGAGGTGCACAGGCCCACCAGCGAGCCGCCCACGATGAGGACCGGGACGCGGTGGTCGACGTTTTCCTTCATGGATCTTCCATGCCCTGTGGGAGGGGGGTTCCCTCGCTCCTTCACCCGCTTGGTTCTCTCCTCTCGCGCCGGGGGGATTACGGGACAACGATCGGTTCGGGTGGCGCCGCCCGTGGCGACCGTGTGGTCTCGAAGGAGTGTGAACGATGACAACCTTGTCGGAACGGATATCCCAGTCCGCCTTCGACGGCTCGAGGCTTCGGGTCGTGCTGCTGCTGGATCTGTACGACGGTGCGCAGAACAAGTTCCTGGAGGTGTACGAGCATCTGCGCGAGCAGGTGTCCTCCGTACCCGGGCACATCAGCGACGAGTTGTGCCAGTCGATCGAGAATCCCTCGCAATGGCTCATCACCAGCGAGTGGGAGAGCGCCCCGCGGTTCCTGGCCTGGGTCAGCAGCGAGGAACACGTCGCGACGGTGCAGCCGCTCCACGGCTGCGTGCGCGACACCCGCTCCCTGCGGTTCAGCGTGCTGCGCGAGGCGGGCAAGGACGTCGCCCCCGCCAAGGAGCTCGGCCCCACCCGTCTGCGGGCCGCTCCCCGACGGGGGGACGGCGTGGTGCGCCACGCCCTGACCTTCACCGTGAAGCCGGGCAGCGAGCCCGAAGTGGCGAAGCTGCTGGCCGGATACGCCTCCCCCAAGGCCCAGGTCGACGAGAGCACCCGGCTGCGCCGCACCTCGCTCTTCATGCACGGCAACCGCGTCGTGCGGGCGGTGGAGGTGGAGGGCGACCTCCTCGCGGCCCTGCGCCACGTGGCCCAGCAGCCCGAGGTGAGGGCGCTGGAGGAGGCCATCAACCCGTATCTGGAGCAGGACCGGGACCTCAGCGACCCCGGATCCGCCCGGACGTTCTTCACCCGTGCGGCGCTCCCGGCGGTCCACCACGTGGCCTCCGGCGACCACGAGCCCGCGGACGTCCGGCGCCACGCGCTCTTCTACCCGGCCAAGGACGGCTGCGGCACGGCACTCGCCCGGCTGCTCGCCGGCCAGGACGAGGCGGCCGTGGACGATCCGACGAGCCCCATCGAGGCCAGCACCGTCTTCCAGCGCGACGACATCGTCGTCCGGCTGCTCGACATGCGCGCCCCGCTCGAAGCCCGGCCCGCACTGTCGCTGGGCGTCGAGGGCAGCCACAAGGCGGCGGTGCTCGCCCGGCTGCTCGACAGCGCCAAGGACGGTGTCCCCACTACGGACGAGGAGATCGCACGCTTCCTCGCGCGCTCTGAAATGCGCCTGATCACCGACCGGCGTACGCCGGTGCAAGCCTGAGGAGATGTCGTCATGACCGCTCGACTGACCATGGAAGAACTGGCCGCCCTGATGAAGAAGGGCGCCGGTGTCACCGTAGACCCCGCCGACATGGAGAGCCGTCCCGACTCGGGCTTCGACGAGTGGGGCCTGGACTCCCTGGGGCTCCTCGGCATCGTCGGCGAACTGGAGAACCGGCACAGCCAGCCGCTGCCGGCCGACGCGGACCGGTGCAAGTCCCCGCGCGAGTTCCTCGACCTCGTCAACAACTCCCTGATGTCGGGAGCGTGACGTCCGGCGCGTGACGCCCGGCGCCTGATGCCCCGCGCGCCGACGCCCCCGAGACCGGCTCCGTGCCGGTCTCGGGGCGTTCGGGTGGCGGCCGGCGAGGCGGTGCCGCTGGTCCGGCGGCCGGATCAACCGGGCACGGTGCACTCGAATGCGTGCAGGTACGCGTTGACCGGACGGATCTCGTCGATCACCAGACCGGCGGCCTCCAGGCGCGTGCAGAGGCTCTCCCTGGTGTGCTTGGCGCCCCCGACGTTGAGCAGGAGCAGCAGGTCCATGGCCGTGGTGAACTTCATCGACGGGGTGTCGTCGACGAGGTTCTCGATGACGACGACCCTGGCTCCCGGGCGGGCCGCCGCGACGACGTTGCGCAGGGTGCGGCGGGTGCTGTCGTCGTCCCATTCCAGGATGTTCTTGATGATGTACATGTCGGCCTCGACCGGGATGGACTCGCGGCAGTCCCCCGGGACGATGCCGGTCCGTGCGGCGAGCGGGCCGCCCTCGCGCAGCCGGGGATCGGCCTTCGCCACCACCGCGGGCAGGTCGAGCAGGACTCCCCGCACGGCCGGGTGCCTCTCCAGCAGGCTCGCCAGTACGTGCCCCTGGCCGCCGCCGATGTCCGCGACCACCGCGACCCCGCCGAGGTCGAGGAGCTCCGCGACGTCCAGCGCCGACTGCGTGCTGGAGGTGGTCATGGCCCGGTTGAAGACGTGGGCCGACTCGTGCGCGTCCTGGTGCAGGTAGTCGAAGAACCCCTTGCCGTACAGCTCCTGGAAGACGTTCCCGCCGGAGCGTACGGCGTCGTCGAGCCGTGGCCACGCCTCCCAGGTCCAGGGCTCGGTGCACCACAGGGCGATGTAGCGCAGGCTGTGCGGATCGTCCTCGCGCAGCAGCCGGGACATCTCCGTGTGGACGAACGTCCCGTCCTCGGTCTCCGCGAAGATCCCGTAGCAGGACAGGGCGCGGAGCAGGCGCCGCATGGGCTGCGGCTCGCAGTCCACCGCCGTCGCGAGCTCGGCCGCGGTGGCGGGCGAGTCGCCGAGGGCGTCGGCCACCTTGAGGCGGGCGGCCGCCCGTACGGCCGCGGCGCACGCCGCTCCGAAGACGAGCTCGCGCAGCCGCATGGCCGGCTGGGGGGAGGCCGCGGTGGGGGCGGGGATGGGCGCGGGGGTGGGAGGGGGTGTGGAACTTACCGTGGTCATACGGCCTCGATTCTCCTGGTGAGGGGGAGCACGGTCAGCACATCCCGGCCGGCACGGAGGTCCCGCACTTGTTGCGGAGGAACTCGTTGCCCGTTCCGGTCCCCTGGTTGGCCAGGTCCGCCGGCTGGTTGTCACGCACCACGTTGTCCCGGATGACGTTGTCGGTGTTCTGCGCTCCGACGAAGCTCTTGAAGAGCAGGATTCCGCCCGACAGCGGGGAGGAGCCGACGTTGCCGCGGATGGAGTTCGAACGCACGATCGTCTGCTCCGCCCCGGTGAGGACGATGCCCACGCCCTGGATGTCGGGGAGGCGGGTGTTGCCCTTGCAGAACTTGTTGTTCTCGTGGATCCGGTTGCCGCGGATGGTCATGTCGCCGGCGCCGGGCTCGCCCTCGTCGCCGACGACGAACACGCCGCCGCAGTTTCCGGTGAGGGTGTTGCCGCTGACGGTGAGGTTCCTGACCCGCCTGACCGTCACTCCGATCCGGTTGCCGGTCAGGGTGTTGCTGCGGACGACGGCGCCCAGGGTGTCGGTGGCGCCGCCCTCGCGTTCGACGGTGTTCGCGATGAAGATCCCGGACTCGGTGTTGTCGCGTGCGACGTTGTCGCGGAACGTCCCGCGGGTGGAGCGCTCCTGCGCGATGCCCCAGGTGCCGTTCCTCTCGGAGATCACCCGCTCGACGCTCAGCCGGTCGGTGTAGGAGGCCCAGATGCCGTTCCGCTTGAAGCCGGAGACGGTGAGCGAGCGGATGTTCACCTGGCTGACGGCGTTCTGCGCCGTCCCCATGACACAGATTCCGGTGTCGGCCTGCGAGCAGGCGGTGCCAGCCGCCCGTGCGGGCTTCGCCGGCGTGCTCGGCGGCTTGATCACCGTCTTGGCGCCCCACCCGCGCAGGGTCAGCGGCTTCGTGATCAGCACGTTCTCGTAGTAGGTCCCGGGCAGGACGGTGATGATGTCGCCCGGCCTCGCGGCGTTCACCGCGGCTTGGATGGATTCGCCCTGGTGCACGCGGTGTCCGGCTGCGGCGGCGGGTGGCGCGACGGCCACGCCGAGAGCGGCGGCCATGACGACGGCGGTGCAGGTGAGGGACTTGAGTTGTCGGTTCGTCACGATGCCGAAGTTATGGGCGATTACGACCGCTCGCCACACCGGGTAAGCGGATGGATACATCCCGTGGGCAAACGGTGGCATTTTGAGGTCCGGAGGAGTGGATCGGCGAGTCGGTGGTTGACGGCCGTACGCCATGACGCCGGATCAGCTCCGGCGCGGCGGTGGGCACACGGCGCGGCCGTTGCCTCCCGCTCGGTGATCGCGCAGGTCACAGGGGGTTTCCCGGGTCCTGCCGCGACGGGCAACGGGCAACCCGTCGACCCCGGTGCGCGGCCGGGGCAGCCTGAGAGCGTCCGCTCGATCACGGCAGAACCACAAGGGGAAACCATGCTCAAGATGTTCCGCGGCGCCGCCGCCCTCGCCACCTCGGCCGTCGCCGTCCTCGCGCTCAGCGGTCCCGCCGCGGCCCAGCCGGCCGACGCGTGGGCCGGGTGCCCGGACGGGGCGGTCTGCATCTACCCCCAGAACCAGAACCCCGCCGTCAAGCCGACCCACGTCTTCTACAGCTACGGGGCCCACAACCTGAGCAACCAGTTCGGCAACCACTGGGTCCTCAACAACCAGTACGGCGGTGCGACCGCAAACCTGTGCACCGGCTTCGGTGGCGCGGGCTGCGGCAACCCCATCGCCGCCAAGACCGGTGTCTACGCCGACCTGACACCGATCAACTCGATCCGCCTCAACCCGTAGCACCTCCCCCGGGAGGGCTTTCGCAGCCGCCGTCCGCAGCCGCCCTCGCGACCTGCGCACGGCGGCTGCGGCCGTTCCTGTGCTCGTCATACCGGCCCGAAGAGCGGGCCTGCCGTCCGACCCCCGCTGTAGCCTGGGCACTGCCGTCTCGCTGCCTCGGCGTGCTTGCCATGGGGGATGTTGTGGGGGATCCGGACCGCCCGCGGAAGACCGATCACGAGCCCGCGCCCGACGACGCCGCGATGGCCTTTCCCACCCGGCTGCGACGTCTGCGGGTGCAACGCGGCCTGTCCCTGGCGGACCTCGCCCGGCGGACCCACTACAGCAAGGGCTACCTGAGCAAGATCGAGACGGGTGCGAAGCGTGCCACCGCGGATGTCGCGAGGCGCTGCGACGAGGTCCTGGGCGCGGGGGGCGAACTCGTGCGGATGGCCGGGGAGACGGGACCGCCCGACGGGGACGGCGCCGGCGGCGCCTCCGGCAGCGCGGGCGACGCCGTCGGCGGGCCCGGCGCGCCAGCGCGAGGAGACGGGGCGTGTCCCTACCGCGGACTGGCGGCCTTCACCGCGGGCGACGCGCGGTGGTTCTTCGGCCGCCGGCGGGCGACGGCCGAACTGGCCGAACGGGTCTTCGAGCGGATCGGCAGCGGACCGCTGATGGTGGTCGCCCCGTCGGGCGCCGGCAAGTCGTCCTTGCTGAACGCCGGCCTCGTACCGGCCCTGCGGCGGCGCGGCGGCTTCCCGATGCCGGGCGCCGACGCGTGGCCGGTGGTGCGGTTCACCCCCACCGCTCACCCGCTCGCCGAACTGCTCGACCGCGCCGCCAAGGTCCTGGGCGGCGATCTGGGCATCGGCGCGCGCGAGTTGCGGGAGCGGCCCCACGCCCTGCTGGAGGCCGTCCACCGGGTCTGCGGACCACCCCCGGCCTCCTCCCCCGACCGGCGGCCCCCGCCCGTCCGTCCGGTGCTGATCGTCGACCAGTTCGAGGAGCTGTTCACCCTGTGCACCGACGAGGACGAGCGGCGCGCGTTCGTACGGGTGCTCTGCGCGCTGGCGGTCCCGGGCCCGGCGCCGACGGTTCCGGCTCAGGCGCCGGCCCTCAGGGGCCCGGCGCCGGCCGGTCACGATCCCGCCGTCGTGGTGCTCGGCGTACGGGCCGACTTCTCCGGGAACTGCCTGGAGCTTCCGGAGCTGGCCCCGGTGTTCACCGGCGGCCTGTTCGTCCTGCCCCCCATGTCACCGGCGGAGCTGCGGGAGTCGATCGTCCGCCCGGCGGAGCTCGCGGGTCTGACCCTCGAACCGGGTCTGGTCCCGCTGCTGCTGCGCGACCTCGGGCTGGGCGACGATCCCCCCGCCCGGACGCCGTCCGGTGCGCTGCCCCTGGTCTCCCACGCCCTGCTGGCCACCTGGCGCCACCGCGAGGGGGCCACGCTGACCGTCGCCGGATACGAGCGCACCGGCGGCATCCGGGGGGCGGTGGCCCGGACGGCCGAGGAGGTGTTCGGCCGCCTGTACCCGGCCGAGCAGCGGACGCTGCGCCGCGTTCTCGTACGGCTGGTGCACGTCGCCGAGGGCGCGGGGGCCACCCGGCGCCGGATGAGCCGCACCGCCCTGATGGAACAGCTGGTCGACGCGGGTCCCGCCGCGGCCGCGCTCGACGCCTTCGTACGCGCCCGGCTGATCACCACGGACAGCGACACCGTCGAGATCACCCACGAGGCCCTGCTGCACGCGTGGCCGCGGCTGCGCGGCTGGATCGACGCCGACCGGGCCGGGCTCCTGATCCACCAGCAACTGGCCCACGCGGCCGCCGAATGGGAGCGCGAGGGCCGCGACCCGTCGGCCCTGTACCGCGGGACCCGGCTGGACAACGCCCGTTCCTGGGCCGACGAGCTCGACGGCAGGAGCCGCCTCGGCCCCTCGGAGGCGGCGTTCCTGCGGGCGAGCCAGAGCGCGCAGGACAGCCGCGAGCGGCAGGCGGAACGCCAGGTGCGGCTGCGGCAGCGGATGCTGGCCACGCTCGTCGTCCTGCTGGTGCTCGCCTTGGGCGCCGGGGGTCTGGCGTACCAGCAGCGCGCGGGGGCGCTCGGCCAGGAGCGCACCGCCCGTTCGCGGGCGCTCGCCCTGCAGTCCGCCGCGCTGGCCGCGGGCCAGCCGGAGGCCTCGATGCTGCTCGCCGGTGAGGCGTACCGGACCGCGGCGACCACGGAGGCGCGCGGCGCCCTGCTGAGCACGCAGTCCCAGCCCTTCATCGCCCGCCTGCGCGGGTACGACGGGCCGGTCAACGCCGTGGCCTTCGCGCCGGGGAACGCGTCCCTGGCGACGGCCGGCTCCGACGGCACGGTGACGCTGCGGCAGGTGGCCGACCGGCGCACGACCGCGACCTTCACGATGCCCGGGCGCCTGCGCGCGGTCGCCTTCAGCCCCGACGGCCGGACCCTCGCGGCCACCTCCGAGGACGGGCCGGCGCGGCTCTGGGACGTCTCCGGCCACCGTGCGGCGGCGGTGCTCCCGTCCAGCACGACGGGCGCGCGGGCGGTGGCCTTCGCGCCGGACGGGCGCACGCTGGCGGTCCCCGGCCCCGACGGGACGATCCGGCTGTGGGAGGCCGCCGGGGAGCACCGCGCCCTGGCCACGCTGGCCGGTCACAGCGGGAGGGTGAACGCCCTGGCCTACGCGACGGACGGCTCGACCCTGGTCTCGGCGGGCGCCGACCGGACCGTACGGCTGTGGGATCCGGCGGAGGCCCGGCCGCTGGCCGTGCTCACCGGACACACCGACGAGGTGCTGGGGGCGGCGTTCGCCCCGGACGGCCGTACGGTCGCCACCGGCGGCGTCGACCGGACCGTGCGGCTGTGGGACGTGGCCGGGCGCCGGATGTCCGCGACCCTGACCGGGCACAGCGACGACGTCAACGGCGTCGCCTACACCCCGGACGGAACGACGGTCGTCAGCGCGGGCGGTGACGGGACGACACGGCTCTGGGACGTGGCCGGCGGCCGCCTGACGGCCACCCTCGCCGGGCACACCGACTACGTCCTCGGGGTGGCCGTGGACGGCGCGGGCGCGGTCCTGGCCACCGCCGGTTTCGACCAGTCGGTGGTGCTGTGGGACCTGCGGGGCGCGGTGCTGGCCTCGCGGCCGTTCACGGAGGTCTGGCACGCCGCGTACAGCCCGGACGGAAAGCTGCTGGCCACTGCGGACTCGGATCACTCGGTGCGGCTGTGGGACGTGGCGGGGCGCCGGGTCGTGGCCACGTTCCCGGGGCGCGGCGAGACGGTGCTCTCGGTGGCGTTCTCCCCCGACGGGCGCACCCTGGCCGCGGCCGGCTCGGAGGGCACGATCCGGCTGTGGGACGCCTCCGCGCGCCCGCCGGCCGCGTCCCCGACATCGGCCGTGTCCGCGACGCCGGCCACGCTCGCCGGGGCGGCCGGGACCGTGTTCTCGGTGGCGTTCTCCCCCGACGGGCGCACGCTGGCCTCGGCCGGTTCGGACGGGGCGGTGCGGCTGTGGGACGTGCCGGGGCGCCGCCCCCTGGCGGTCCTCGCCGGGCACACGGACTTCGCCAACGACGTGGCGTTCAGTCCCGACGGGCGCACCCTCGCGAGCGCCGGCGACGATCTGACCGTCCGGCTGTGGGACGTGGCGGGGCGCCGCCCCCTGGCCGCCCTGACCGGCCATACGGGCGCGGTGCGGGGCGTGGCCTTCAGCCCGGACGGGCGCACCCTGGCCAGCAGCGGCAACGACGGCACGGTCCGGCTGTGGGACGCCCGGCGCCAGCGCTTCGAGGCGGCGCTCGCCGGGCACACCGGCTCGGTGCGGGGCATCGCCTTCTCCCCCGACGGCCGGACGCTCGCGAGCAGCGGGAACGACCGTACGGTGCGGCTGTGGGACGTGGCCGGGCGCCGGCCGGTGGCCGCGCTGTCCGGTCACGCGAACGCGGTGTGGGGCGTCGCCTTCGCCCCCGACGGGCGGACGGTGGCCAGCAGCAGTACGGACGGCACCGTGCGGCTGTGGGACCTGGACGTGGGGGCGCGGCTGGCGGTGATCGACCGGCTGCGGACCAACCCGTAGGCGGCGGCCCGGCGTTCGGGGACTACGCGTTCGCGATGACGAGCAGGGTGCGCGCCGGTTCCGGGCCCGAGAGGCGGCAGCGGTGCGGGACCTCACCGCGGTGGTGGGCGCTCTGCCCGGCGCGCAGGGTCAGCGGCTCCTCGCCCTCGACCTCCAGGACGATCTCGCCCTCCAGGACGTAGAGGAAGTCCTCGCCGGGGTGTTCGAACCAGCCGCGCTCGCCCCGGCCGGGCTCGAAGTGGTGCTCGTACGCCTCCATCAGGGTGCTGCGCCCGCCGGGGATCAGCACGCGCGCGACCTGCCCGGCGGCCTCGTCCACCCGGATCACCTGGGGGTCGGCCTCGTGGCTGACCGCGCCGGGACGGCCGGGGGGCCGCAGGAAGGTGCCGGGGGTGACGTCCAGGGCCTCGGCGATCCGGTAGATCGAGCTCAGGCTGGGCGTGGCGAGTCCGCGTTCCAGCTGGCTGAGGAAGGGCTGGGAGAGGCCGGAGCGGGCGGCGAGTACGGCCATGGAGACTCCGCGCTGTTTGCGGCAGCCGCGGATCACCCGTCCGACCTCGATCGCTTCGGGTGTGGGTTCGGGGCGGGACACGCAGGTGAACGTACCTCATCGCGCCGCGCGGGCCGTGGGGTCCCGGAAGGCTCCCGGAAGGCTTCGCACGGCTGCAACACAGCCTTCATAAGCCTGGTCAATTATTGACCTCACTTATCAACGCGCCAGGAACCGACCGAGGAGCCGCCCCGTGCCCGCCACCACCTCACCACCCGGCCAGGCCCCCGGCCGGCTCGGCCGCCTCGGCCCGGCCCTGGGCGCGGCCGGCGTCGTACTAGCCCTCTGGTACCTGCTCGCCCGGTACGGCGGGGTGGCCCCGGGGCTGCTGCCCACCCCGGGCGAGACCGCGGCCGCCCTCGTCGACAGCGCCCGCGGCGGCACCCTGGCCACCGACCTCGGCGCCAGCCTGGCCCGCGCCGGACAGGGCTTCGCGCTGGGCGCCGTCCTCGGCGGCGCGCTCGGCTTCACCACGGGCTACCTGCCGCGGCTGTCCGCCGCCGTCACTCCCGTCATCTCCTTCCTCCGCCCGATCCCGGCCATCGCGCTGGTGCCGCTCGCGACCGCCTGGTTCGGCATCGGGGAAACCGCCAAGCGCCTGCTCATCGCGTACGCCGTCCTGCTCGCCGTCTGGCTGTACGTCCACGACGGGGTGTCCCGGGTGCCGGTCTCCCACCTGCGGGCGGCCCGCTCCCTGGGGGCCCCGCTGCACCGGCGGTTCGCCGAGGTGCTGCTGCCGGCCGCCGCACCGGCCCTGCTCGCGGCGCTGCGGTACGGGGCGTCGGTGGCCCTGCTCGCCCTGGTCGCGGCCGAACTGGGCGGCGCGGACAGCGGGCTGGCGTACCGGCTCCAGGTCGACGGCCAGTTCCTGCGAGTGGACCGGATGTTCGCGGGCCTGCTCGTCCTCGGGCTGCTCGGGGTGGCCGTCGACCTCGTCCTGGCCGCGATCGGCCGGCGGGTCGTGCACTGGAGCGCGTCGTGAGCCTCGGGGTACGGCTGGAGGGGCTGGCGCTGGGCTACGGCGCCTCCGCGCCGGTGCTGGAGCCGACGGACCTGGACCTCCCGGCTGGCTCGTTCACGGCCCTGCTGGGGCCGAGCGGATGCGGCAAGTCCACCGTGCTCAACGCCGTGGCCGGGTTCGTACGTCCCACCGCCGGCCGCGTCACGGCGGGCACCGAACCGGTGCGCGGCCCGGGCCCGCAGCGCGGCGTGGTCTTCCAGCACTACGCCCTGTTCCCCTGGCGCACGGCCCGCGGGAACGTCGAATTCGCCCTCAAGCGTCTGCGCCTGCCGCGTGCGGAGCGGCGCCGGCGGGCCCTGGCCGCGCTGGCCGGGGTGGGACTCGCGGACGGCGCCCACAAGTACCCGGCGCAGCTGTCGGGCGGCATGCAGCAACGGGTCGCGCTGGCCCGCGCCCTGGCCGCCGAGCCCGAAGTGCTGCTGCTGGACGAGCCGTTCGGCGCGCTGGACGCACTGACGCGGACCCGGATGCAGAGCCTGCTGCGGGAGCTGTGGCAGCGCAGCGGCGCCACCGTGCTGTTCGTCACGCACGACATCGACGAGGCGCTGGCGCTCGCCGAGCGCGTGGTCGTCCTCGGCGGGAGCCCGGGGCGGGTGGTCGCCGACCACGCCGTGCCCCCCGGTCCTCCCGATCCGGAGCTGCGCTCCCTGATCGCGCGGCACCTCGGCTCCGCATGACTCCCCCGGAAAGGACCTTCACCATGATCAGACCCCGCGCACTGGCCGTCGTACTCCTCGCGGCCCTGTTCGCCCCGCTCGCCGCATCCTGCGCGGCCCCGTCCGGGCCCGGCGCCGCGCGGCCCGCCGTCACCCTCGCCGCCAGCGACCATCTGGGCGGGGCCCCGCTGTACGTGGCCCAGGAGCGGGGGCTCTGGTCCGCCGAGGGCGTGCGCGCCGCCGTCACCACCCATCCCACCGGCCGCGACGCGCTGAACGCGGTGCTCGGCGGCCAGGCGCAGCTCGGCGTCGTCGGCGACCTGCCCGCCGTGACGGCCGTGCTGGGCGGGCGCGAACTGCGGATCGTCGCCGAGCTGTCCCGGTTCTCCGACTGGCGCCTGCTCACCCGCACCGACCGGCAGATCCCGGATTTCGGCGCCCTCAAGGGCCGCCGGGTGGGGGTCCCGCAGGGCACGAACGTCGAGTACGCCCTGGCGCGGATGCTCGCCTCGGCGCACCTGACGGCGGCGGACGTGCGGGTGGTCAACCTCGCCCCGAACCAGGTCCCCTCGGCGCTGGCCCGCGGGGACATCGACGCCGGTGTCACCTTCCCCGGCTTCTACGGGGCCGCGCGCACCGCCCTGGGCGCCTCCTACGCGGAGCTCCCCTTCACCGGATACACGGCCCGGACCCTCCTGGTCGCGGGTGAGTCCGCGAGCGAGGAGGGCGTCACGGCGGTGCTGCGCGCACTGCTGCGGGCGCAGCGCGAGCTCGCCGCGGATCCGGCGGGCGCGCGCTCGGCCGTACTCGCCCAGTCCAAGGGAGTCCTCCAGGCCGACTACGTCGAGGACTTCCAGCCGCGTTACGCCTACGGCCTCACCCTCACGCCCGAGCTGCCGGCGCAGCTGGAGGAGGAGGCCGCCTGGGCCAAGGCCGCGCAGAAGCTGCCGGGCTCCGCCGACCGCGCCGCACTGCTGCGGCACCTGGACGCCGGACCTCTGACGGCGGTCGACCCGAGCGCCGTCACCCTTCCCTGAACCACCCCGCCCCGCGAACCCGCCCCACTACACCAGGAGACCCTCATGAGCGTCGTCGACCAGAACACCCTGCGCCGCCGCGGCGTGGGCCTGATCGCCCACGACCCCGAGCGCAGCTACGGCGGTTACACCCTCTACACGCCGATCACCAGCGCCGGCGAGATCCACCTCGTCGACATCGAGGGCCGGCCGGTGCACACCTGGAACTCCCCGCACCCGCCCGGCCGCCAGGCCCAGCTGCTGCCCGGAGGAAACCTCTTCTACGCGGCCAAGGACACCACCGGCCCCAGCCTCTTCCCCATCTGGGACGTCTACCACGGCGGCATCCTCCAGGAGCTGGCGCCCGACTCCACGGTGCTGCGCGAGGTCAGGCACCCCTTCCACCACCACGACGCCTCGGTCCTGCGCAACGGCAACCTCGTCATCACGGCGGTCGAGCCGCTGGCCCCGGCCGACGCCGCCCGGATCCGGGGCGGCATCCCCGGCTCGGAGGCACCGGGCGGCGTGATCTACGGGGACGTGGTGTACGAGCTGACCTGGGACGGGGAGGTGGTGTGGCGCTGGGCCGCCATCGAGCACCTCGACCCCGAAGCGGTCGCCCTCGACCCGCACTTCGCCCGCGAGCACTGGCCCATGGCGAACACCGTCAACGAACTCGCCGACGGCGGGCTGGTCGTGGGCTTCCGCAGCGCGTCCACCACCGTGGCCGTAGACCGCACCGACGGCTCCGTCCGCTGGCGCATCGGCCCCGACGTGCTCGCCCAGCAGCACCATCCGCACGAGCTGGCCGACGGGACCATCCTGGTCTTCGACAACGGCACCTACCGCGACACCACCTCGGTGCCGTACTCGCGGGTGCTGCAGCTCGACCCGCGCACCGGCCGGGAGGTGTGGTCGTACGAGGACAACCCTCCGCAGAACTTCTTCAGCCCGTACATGTCCAGCGCGCAGCGCCTGCCCAACGGGAACACCTTCGTCGCCGAGGGCTCCTTCGGCCGGCTCTTCGAGGTGACCCCCGGCGGCGAGGTGGTCTGGGAGTTCGTGGTCCCGCAGTTCCGGTCGTTCGGGGAGGGCGTGGGCCTGGAGTCCTCGGCCGGCGCGCAGAACGCGGTCTTCCGCGCCTACCGGTACGGCGCCGAGGAGCTCCCCTGGCTGTGACCGGGGCGCCCCGCCGGCCGGCGGGGCGCCCCGGTCCGGGCGGGCTCAGGACAGCGTGACCCGGTACTTGGCGAGGGCTTCCGGCACCGGCTGGTAGAACGTCGTGCCGCCGACGGAGCAGTTGCCGCTGCCGCCGGACGTGATGCCGAGGGCCTTCGTGCCGTCGTACAAGGCGCCCCCGGAGTCGCCCGGTTCGGCGCACACGGTGGTCTGGATCATGCCCCGGACCGTGCCGCCGCCGCTGTAGTGGACGGTGACGTCCAGCGCGGTGACGGTTCCGCTGCGCGTGCCGGTGGTGGAACCGCTGCGCTTGACCGCCTCGCCCACGTAGGCGTCCGCGGCGGTGTAGCCGCCCGGGTGGCTGAGCGAGGTGTTGTCGTAGCGGACCAGCGCGTAGTCGTTTCCGGGGAAGCTGGAGCCGACGGTCGGGCCGGCCAGGGTGGTCTGGGAAGAATTGGTGTACCAGGTCTTCACGACGTTCCCGCAGTGGCCGGCGGTCAGGAAGTAGTTCGTACTGCCGCTGACGACGTTGAAGGCCACCGAACACCGGTACCCGCTGCCGTAGATGGCGTCGCCCGGCCCCAGCAGGGGGGTGAAGGTCCCGGCGGTCCGCTCGATCCTGAGGGCGGCCGCGTCGGCGCCGGCCGCTTTCCTGATCTTCGTGAGACCGGCCTCGCTGACGGTGCTGTCGGCGGTCACCACGACCTTCCCGCTCGCCCGGTCCACGTGCCACGCGGTGCCACCGACGTCGGCGCCGAGGACGGCCTGGTCCACCTTGGCGAGCCGGCTCTCGCTGAAGGACTGCGGGGCGGCCGCCTGGGCGGACGGCAGGGGGAGCGCGGCGGCCGCCAGCAAGCCGGCGGCGACGGCGGCCAGGGTGAAGCGTCGTGTGGTGCCGGTGCGGGGAGTGGTGCGCGTGATCCTCACTGGTCTCCTCCTCGGAGCATGGGGGCCCGGTGGGTGGTGGGCCCTGTGAGGCACGGTCAGGACATGGCGTGTTCCTGACAAGTGCGCTGCCGTGAGTATGCGGAGACCGGCGCTGGCGCACAAGACCGACGGGCTCAGCCCCCGTCGCGGACCGCGACGATGCCGTTGAAGACGCCGACGTAGGCCGTGCCGTCGGGTCCGAGGGTGATCGGCGCCCAGTTGTTGTCGTACAGCGGGCCGGTGCCGGTCAGCTGCCGCCAGCGGCGCTCACCGGTGCGGAAGTCCACCGCACTGAGGTACCAGGCGTCGATCCCCCAGGCGTTGGGCTCCTTCTCGTAGAAGTAGAGGAGCCCGTTGGCGGTGGACAGCTTGGGGACGGTGGAGGGGGAGCGGATCGCGCTCTGCCACACCGTGTCACAGCCGCTGCCGTCGGCGCGGACGTCGATGCGGGTGACGCCGCCCACGACGGACTTGCCCAGCAGCAGGGTCGTGGGGTTCTCGTAGCCGTAGTTGTTCTCGACGACGATGCTGTTGCCCCAGGTGATCAGCGAGTTGTCGGTGGTCGAGGCGCCGGAGCCGAAGACGGGCACCTTGCAGACCTGCCGCCGCTCGGCCGGGACGTCGGCGCCCCGCCAGAAGACCAGGACGTTCATCCGGTCGTCGGCGTTGTCGGTGATGGCGACGTAGCCGTCGCCGAAGAGGTCCGGGGTCGTTCCCGAACCCTGGTTGACGGAGCCCGGCTTGGCGGCGCTCCCGCGGTCGTACGTCTGGCGCCACTGCACCTCGGGGGTGCCGTCGGCTGCGGCGCGGAAGCCGTAGAGCGCGTGGTCGGAGACGATGGAGACGCCGTCCGCGGCGACCGAGAAGGAGTTCTGGATCTCCTCCCCCGCCAGCCGGACCGACTTGATCCGCGAGGTCGCCGGGTCCACGGTGCCGACCCGGCCCTGCCGGGTGACCCACCAGATGCGGCCCTCCCAGTCGGGCATCACCGAGGTGACGGGGTCGCACGCGCCGCTGGGCCGCAGGTTGGTCCAGCTCACGCAGTCGTGCGGGACCTGGCCGGTGAGGTCCCAGTCGTCGTCGACGGTGAACTGCCAGCTGCCGTCCGGGCGCTGTGCGTGCGAGAGGCGCAGGACGTGCTGGCGGGAGTCGGCCAGCACGGCCCGGTCCTGGTCGTCCAGGTAGAAGTAGGCGCCGCCCGAGGTGTCCTTGAAGATCTTCGAGAAGTCGAGCGAGGTGATCGCCTCGACCGTCGAGGAACGCTGCGGGAGCCGGTACTCCGCGAGGGTGGCGAGCGTACGGGGCTCCAGGAGCTTGACCTGGAAGCCCGAGAAGGTGCCGCACACCGTGACCAGCCGGCCGGCCGAGTCGAAGGTGGCGGTGGCGCATTCGCCGCCGAGCGCGGCGATCCTCTCGCTCGTCACGCGCGGGTTCCTGCCCAGCGGCCCCGGCCAGGGGGAGGTGGCGCTGCCGCCGGCGTCGGAGTGCATGCCGCTGCGGCCGTTGGGGGCGAGGAAGGGGTGCTGCGCCGGCGCCTCACCGGGCAGCGGTGCGGCCTGCGCCGGGCCGCCCTCGTAGTGACTGATCAGGCGGTGGCCGGGGGCCTTGGGTATCTCCTCGGCCTGGGCCCCGGGGCCGCCGTACATCACCGTGAAGGCGGCGACGACCGGCAGCACGGCGCAGTTCAGCGCTCTTGGGAACATCCGGACTCCTCCGTGTCTCTTCCGTTCTGCTGACGTCGCATCCGCTCGCGTCCGATGGCGTCCAATGACGTCCGATCGCGTCCGGCACCGCGCCGCGGCCAGACGCTAGATCGCCCGGCCGGAGGAGTCCATGGAAGGGCCGGATGATTCACGCGGGCGCAACAGTCGGTCAGGGATCGAGACTGGAGACCACGTTCGCGGTGGCCGTCAGGCCGTTGTGGATGGTCGCCGCCATGCTGCTGCTCGCCAGGTAGAAGCCCAGCAGCACGCAGACGACGGCGTGCGAGAACTTGAGCCCGCCGCTGCGCAGGAAGATCCAGGCGAGGATGAGGAGCAGGACGACCACGGAGAGGGAAATCACCATCGAAACCTCCTTGCTTCGGCGTCATGGTGGCGCAGGAGGGGGTGCCTTCGGGCGAAACACGTGTCCGCCGTACGGGTGTTGACCGTCCGTGACGGTCGTTCGGTCCTTGACGGCCTCACTCCCGCGGCCCGTTGAGGCCGCCAGCCGCGAGCCCGCCGCACGGGGGTTGCCCGGCCCGCCCCCCGCGTGCCATATATGTCTAGACCTTTACGCGGAAGCGGAGGAAGCCACCCCCGTGCACCCCACCCGACGCACCGTCCCGCTCCTCGCCCTCTGCCTGTGCCTCGGCGCGGTGCTCGGCGGCGCGGCCGCGTGCACCGCGCCCGACACCGAACCTCCGCCCGCCCCCGCCGGGCTCACCGCCCAGGCCGGCAGCGCCACCAGCGTGCACGTCATGTGGGACACGGCGGCGGCCCGGGACGGGGTGCGCGGCTACCAGGTCTTCGAGGCCGACCGCCTGGTCCGCGAACTCCCCGCGGACAAGACCATGGTGGACGTCACCGGCCTCGCCCCGCAGACCGGTTACGTCTTCACGGTCCGGGCCAAGGACGCCGCCGGGAACCTCTCCGGCCCGGGCCCCGCCGCCCGGGTGACCACCCCGCCGGCCAGGGCCGAGGACCAGGAGGCCCCCACCGCCCCGGCCACCACCACCGCCCGGGCCACCGGGCCGCGCTCCGCCCAGGTGTCCTGGTCTGCGGCGACGGACGACACGGGCGTGACGGCGTACGACGTCTACCAGGGCGGCGTCCGGATCCACACCGCCGGCCCCGGCGAGAGCGGCACCGTGCTGAGCGGACTGCGGCCCGACACCGTCTACACCTTCACCGTCCGGGCCCGGGACGGGGCGGACAACTCCTCCCCCGACGGCCCCGCGGTGGACGTCACGACCCCGCCCGCCTCCGGCGACGGGCCCGGCACCGCGCCCGCCGGATTCACCGCGGCCGCCTCACCGGGCACCGTCACCCTCGGCTGGAGCGCCCCGAACACAGGCCGCGAGACCACCGAGTACGAGCTGTACGTCAACGGACGGCCCACCACCGTCATCCAGTTCGGCGCGGGCGCCGTGCCCGCCGGCCGCGTGGAGCACCGGCTCACGGTGGCCGAGCCGGCCGGCACCGTATGGGCCGTGAAACTGCGGGCCCGGCTCCCGGACGGCACCTGGGGTGCCTTCTCCGCGGAGCGGCGGATCACCCTCATCGCGTGAAACGAGTCGGCGATCCGGCCTGAACGGCACGGTCGGATAAGAAGATCACGCACAATACATCCGTGTTCGGTGAGTACTCGGTCCATGACAATCAGGCAGATCCCGCGGACGGCGATCCCGGGCCGTGCTCCGGCGCCGCGCTCGGCAACCTGCCCACGGAGCCGGCGAGCTTCGTCGGGCGGGAGCGTGAACTGCACCTTCTCGACGTCCTGTTGCGCGAGCGCAGACTGGTCACCCTCACCGGGGTGGGCGGTGTCGGCAAGTCGCGGCTCGCCCTGCGGGCCGTCACCGACCCCCGGCAGGCGCGCCCCGACGGCGTCTGGTGGGTCGATCTGTCGCCGCTGCGCGATCCCGGTCTGCTCACCGCGACCGTCGCCCACGCCATCGGTCTGGCCGACCACTCCGCCCGTCCCCTCGACGAGGAGCTGTGCGCGTGGATGGCCGACAAGGAACTCCTGCTGGTCCTCGACACCTGCGAGCACCTGGTGGCCGACTGCCGCCACCTCGTCGGTGAACTCCTCCAGTCGGCCCCCGGCCTGACGGTCCTGGTCACCTCCCGGGAACCGCTCGACTGCGCGACGGAAGAGCTCGTCGACGTCCGGCCGCTGCCCTGCGAGGGCCCCGACAGCGACGCCCTCGCCCTCTTCCGCGCCCGCGCCCTCGCCGCGACCCCGCAGGCGGCGGCCGCCTTCGCCGACCCCGCGCGCACGGCGGTCGCGGCCGACGTCTGCCGACGGCTGGACGGCATCCCGCTCGCGCTGGAACTCGCGGGCGCCCGGATGCGGTTGTGGACTCTGGAGGAGATGGCCGAGCGGATCGGCGAGCGCTTCGAGGTCCTGTCGGACCTGCGGGCCGCCCTACCGCCCCGGCACCAGACGATGCGCACCACGATCGGCTGGAGCCACGAGCTGTGCGCGCCGCTGGAGCGCCTGCTGTGGGCCCGGCTCTCGGTCTTCACCGGTGACTTCGACGTGGCCGCGGCCCGCGCCGTGTGCGCGGGCGGTCCGCTGCCCGCCGCCCGCGTGGAGCGCGTACTGGCGGGCCTGGCCGCCAAATCGGTGGTCCTGCACACCACGGAACGCGGGGCCGGCGCCCGCTACCGCATGCTGGACACGATCCGCGAGTACGGGCACGACTGGCTGGACGAGCTCGGCGAGGTCCGGATCGTCACCGACCGGCACGCCCACTGGTACGCGGCCCTGTGCCGAGCCGCCGACCAGGGCTGGCTGGGCCCGGGGCAGGTCGACTGGTACCGCAGGATCACCGCCGAGCACGCGCAGCTGCGCACGGCCCTGGAGCACCTGCTCACCGCGGACCCGACGGCCGCGCTGGAGATGGCCGGGGCGCTGTGGTTCTACTGGTTCGCGTGCGGGCACGTGCACGAGGGCCGGGCCTTCCTGGAGCGGGTCCTGCGGGCCGCCCCGCCCACGGGGGCCGCGTACAACCAGGCCGTGTGGGCTCTGGGGCTCACCGCGCTGCTCCAGGGCGACATGGACACGGCCCAGCGGCTCGGCGAGGAGTGCACCCGGGACGCGGCCCGGCTCGCGGACCCCGAGCGGGAGCTGCGCGCGGCCTACCTCCACGCGGTGTCGGTCCTCATGCCCGGAGACGCCGTACGGGCCCTCGCGCTGGCCGGTCCACGGGCCCGGGCGAGCCACGGCGGGCGGACCAGCGCGCCGGGCTGGCTGCTGTGCAAGCTGGCTTCCGGATACGCCCTGTGCGACCTGGGCCGCTTCGAGGAGGCCACGCAGGAGGCGCGGGCCCTTCGGGAGGCCTGCGCGGAGCTCGGCGAGCGCTGGCTGCGCGCGTACGCGGACTACATCCTGGCGGTGGCCGCGCTGGGCATGGGCGACCACGGCGAGGCCGCCCGGCACGTGCGGGCGATGCTGTCCGGCAAACGGCTGCTCGGGGACCGCTTCGGCATCGCGCTGGGCCTGGACCTGCTGGCGGCGGCGGTGGCGGGGCTCGGCGACGGGGAACTGGCGGCGCGGCTGCTGGGCACCGGGCACGCCTGGTGGCGCACGGTGGGCCGGCCGCAGATGGGCTCGCCCTCGCTGACGGCCCTGCGGGACCAGGGCGAGCGGCAGGCCAGGGCGGCGATCGGCGACGCCGCCTACGAGACGGCGTTCCTGGGCGGTGCGGCGTCGTCCACCGGCTGAGGACCAGCCGATGGACCACGTAAGGCGCGTGCTCCCGTCAGTACGGGAGGGGTCTGCCCGACGGTGTGCGCAGGTCCAGGTCTCGGGGGGCGGGCTTGGGGACGGGCTTGCGGATCAGCTGCTGGCGCATGCTGCCTCCTCGCTCAGACCAGGGCCGGGCGGCGGGGTTCCACCGTACGGCGGTCGGGGAGCAGTTCACCGGTGTCGTCGAAGACCACCACTCCGTTGCACAGCAGGCTCCAGCCCTGTTCGGGATGGGAGGCCACGATGCGGGCGGCGTCGTGATCGGCGCTGTCGGCGGCAGGGCAGGGGGGCTGGTGGGAGCACATGGCGCACCTCCTCGCGTAGTGGGGCGGGAAGGCCGGTGGTCACCCGGTCGAATCCGCGATCCACGGTGGCGGTGAGTATTACTGATCGCCACCCCCGGATGGAACCCATAATCGCCGTCCAGTTCACGGTGTGTATGCCCGCTTACCATGCGCTCATGCCCGTTATCCGGATCATTCACCGCACCTCTCTGGCTCCCTCCGAGGCCTGGCTGCGGCTGACGGACTGGGAGCGCCACGGCGCACAGGTCCCCTTCACCCGGACGGTCATCGAGACGGCGCCGCCGACGCACGTCGGGACGATCTTCACGGCGCGCACGGGAGCGGGAAGGATCACCTTCGACGACCCCATGGAGGTCGTCGTCTGGCGGCCCCCCGCGCCGGGGCCGGCGCACGGACCGGGGGCCGGCTCGGCGGGACTGGTCCGGCTGGAGAAGCGCGGCCGGTCGGTGACGGGCTGGGCCGAGATCGAGATCCGCCGCTCCCCCGCCGGGGGCAGCGAGGTCCACTGGCGCGAGGACCTGCGGGTACGCGGCCTGCCCCGCGCCCTGGACCCCGTGGTCGCGGCGGCGGGCCGGCTCCTCTTCGGGCGGGCCCTCGCCCGGCTGCTGCGCCCCTGAGCCGGGAGGCTAGGGTGCCGTGATCACCGCGCCGATGATCACTACGCGACCGAGGAGATGTCCGTGGCCACTCCGCCACCGCCGCAGCAGGGCGCCGGCCCGTACGGCCCCTACGCCCCCCAGCAGAGCGGCCCCTACGTCCCGCAGCAGGGCGGCCCGTACGGCCCCGCCCCCGCCGGACCCCAGCCGTACGGCGCGTACGGCGCGTACGGCGCCCACCCGGAGCCGGGCCGCTACGGGTGCCGGCTCTGCGGGTCGTGGCCGGCCGCGCCCGCGACCGTACGCGGGCACCAGGGCCTGATCGTGCTGATGCGCTTCCTGAGCGTGCCCGGGCCGCTGTGCCGCGACTGCGGGCTCGCGACGTACCGCCGGATGTCCTCGGACACCCTGTGGCAGGGCTGGTGGGGTCCGCTGTCCTTCTTCATCACGCCGGTGACCCTGCTGCTGAACCTGGGCCCGCGGGCGGCCTTCCGCAAGCTCGCTCCCCCGGCGGGAGGCTTCCGGCCGGCGCTGGACCCGGGCAAGCCGCTGTGGCGCCGGCCGCCCGTGCTGATCGTCCTCGTCCCGCTGCTGCTGCTCTTGCTCGCGATCCCGGCGCTGGCCGTGCTCGGGGCGGTGGTCGGCGACGACGCGCCGCACCCGCTGACCTCCGGGCAGTGCGTGCGCAACAAGGGCGACTGGAAGGACCAGAGACTCGTCGTCGTCGACTGCCTCTCCGTGGCCGCCGAGTACCGGGTGCGCCGGCCGACGGCCACGGCGCCCTGCGGCCCCGGCGACTACCTGGCCCGCCCCGAGTACAGCCCCGACGGCACCCTCAACTGCCTGACCCCGCTGCACTGACGCGCCGAAGGCCCGGACCCTCGCGGGTCCGGGCCTTCGGACGGTGCTAGCGGATCGGCATGCCGGAGAGGGTGCGGGCTATCACCAGCCGCTGGATCTCGCTCGTGCCCTCGAAGATGGTGTAGATGGCGCTGTCCCGGTGCATGCGCTCCACCGGGTACTCACGGGTGAAGCCGTTGCCGCCGAGGATCTGGACCGCCTGGGCGGTGACCTTCTTGGCGACCTCGCTCGCGAAGAGCTTCGACATCGAGCCCTCCGCCGACTCGAACGGCCGGCCCGCGACGGCCATCCAGGAGGCGCGCCACACCAGCAGCCGGGCCGCGTCGATCTGGGTGCGCATGTCGGCGAGCTGGAAGGCCACGCCCTGGTTGTCGATGATCGGGCGGCCGAACTGCGTGCGGGTCCTGGCGTAGTCGAGGGCGACCTCGTACGCCGCACGCGCGGTGCCCACGGCCATGGCGCCGACCGCCGGCCGGGAGGCCTCGAAGGTGGCCATGGCGGCGTTCTTCACGCGCTCGCCCCCGCCGTTGCGGGCCCGCTCGTGGGCGCGGGCCAGCCGCTCGTCCAGCTTCTCCTTGCCGCCGAGCAGGCAGGATCCGGGGATCCTGACGTCCTCCAGCACCACCTCCGCGGTGTGCGAGGCGCGGATGCCATGCTTCTTGAACTTCTGGCCCTGGGACAGGCCCGGGGTGTGGGGCGGCACGATGAAGGAGGCGTGGCCCTTGGTGCCGAGCTCCGGGTCGACGACGGCCACGACGATGTGGACGTTGGCGATGCCGCCGTTGGTCGCCCAGGTCTTGGTGCCGTTGAGCACCCACTCGTCCTTCGCCTGGTCGTAGACGGCCCGGGTGCGCATGGCGCCGACGTCGGAACCGGCGTCCGGCTCGGAGGAGCAGAAGGCGGCGAGCTTCACGTCGTTCTGGTCGCCGTACATCTGCGGGATCCAGGTGCCGATCTGCTCCTCGGTGCCGTTGGCGACGACGCCGATGGCCGCGAGGCCGGTGCCGACGATCGACAGGGCGATGCCCGCGTCACCCCAGAAGAGCTCTTCCATGGCCATCGGGACGCCGAGGCCGGTAGGGTCGAAGAACTGCTGGGCGTAGAAGTCCAGCGAGTAGATGCCGACCTTGGCGGCCTCCTGGATGACGGGCCAGGGAGTCTCCTCGCGCTCGTCCCATTCCGCGGCGGCCGGGCGCATCACATCGGCGGCGAAGCCGTGGATCCAGTCCCGTACCTGCTTCTGGTCGTCGTTCAGCTCCATGGTGAACTCCGCCATGTCCCCTCCACCTGTCTGTGCTCGTACCTGCGAAAGTTACTAGCGGTAACCCCCACCGGGGCACAGTCTGTTACCGGCGAGTAGCCACTGTCAAGCATCAGCCGCACCGGCGGCGGCGACGGGCTGCGGCGACCGTCGACGGCCGCCGAGTCGATCGGCGGGGTGTGCCGGGTGTTACGTTGCGTGTGCGTCAGGCACATCGCAAGGGCGGGGAGAGAAACACGTCATGGAGACCACTCAGCAGGGCGGCGAACCGGGAGCGGGCGAGCGCCGCCGGCGGGAACTGCTCGAGGCCGCCGACCGGGTCGTGCTCAGGGACGGCCCCAAGGCCTCCATGAACGCCATCGCGGCGGAGGCCGGCATCACCAAGCCCATCCTCTACCGGCACTTCGGGGACAAGGCGGGCCTCTACCAGGCGCTGGCCGTCCGGCACACCGACGCCCTGCTCGACTCGCTGCGGGCGGCGCTCGACGCCCCCGCGGAGCGCCGCCGCCGGGTGGAGTCCACCCTGGACACCTACCTGGCCGCCATCGAGGCCCGGCCGCAGGTCTACCGCTTCCTCATGCACCCGGCCGAGGACTCCCACGCGGAGCGCGGCTTCGACGTCGGCCTGCACTCGGCGCCGCTGCTGCGCCGGCTCGGCGAGGAACTGGCGCAGGTGATCGGCGAGCGGGTGGACCTCGGCCCGGGCGGCGAGCGGCTGGCGCGGATCTGGGGCCACGGCATCGTCGGCATGATGCACGCGGCGGGTGACTGGTGGCTCGGCGAACGGCCCTGCGAGCGCGCGGAACTCGTCGCCGGCCTCACGGACCTGCTCTGGGGCCGCCTGTCCACCGCCGGCAACCGCCTGGACGGCCCGGGCTTCTGACCCGGCCCGCCCAGCGGGCCCGGGCTTCTGCCCCGGCCCGGCCAGCCGGACGGGCGGGCGGCGGGGAGAGCCGTCAGGCGCGCGGGGCCTCGGCTCCCCACGGGGTCTTCCGGATGGCCCGTCGCAGGCGACGGGCCCGCAGCCCGGTCACGCGGTCCGCGTAGACGGTGCCGTCCAGGTGATCGCACTCGTGCTGCAGGCAGCGCGCGAAGAACCCGGTGCCCTCGATCCGAACGGCCGCGCCGTCCGAGGTGACCCCTTCCACCACGGCCCGGTCGAAGCGCGCCGTGCCCGCCTCCAGCCCCGGCAGCGAGAGGCAGCCCTCGGGACCGACGAACTCGTCGCCGTCGGCGGCGACCAGGCGCGGGTTGACGACGTGCCCGACGTGGCGGACGTCCTCGTCGTCGGGGCAGTCGTAGACGAACACCCGTTGCCCCACGCCGATCTGGTTCGCGGCGAGGCCCACGCCCTCGGCGGCGTACATCGTCGCGAACATGTCCTCGATGAGCCGGTCGAGCGCGGGGCCGAACGCGGTGACCTCCGCGCAGGGCGAGTGGAGCACCGGATCACCCAGCAGGCTCATGGTGCGGACGATGCCGGTGGTACCGGGGATGAGGCGCTGTCGCATGGCCGTAAGGGTACGACGGGCGACTATATGAGGAGATCTGCGGCGGGGCGGGGGCGCCGCGGTCAAGGCTCCGGCAGGTACTGGATAGGCTGGGGCCGACCGACGCAAGGAGGACAAGGGACGATGGCAGGCAACACAGAGCCGCTTTCGCCGCGGGCCAAGCTGGCCGTGACGGCGGGCAAGGCCGCGGCGGCGGTGTCGCGGGCCGCGGGACGCGGAAGCGGATCGGTGATCGGTGGCAAGGTCGCACTCAGGCTGGACCCCGATCTTCTCGGCGCGCTGGCGCAACACCTCGACGTCGTCCTCGTCTCCGCGACGAACGGCAAGACCACGACGACCCGCCTGATCGCGGAGGCCCTGCGGGCCAGCGGTCCGGTCGTCTCCAACGCGCTGGGCGCCAACATGCCGGCCGGCATCACCTCGGCGCTCGCCGGCGGCTCGGACGCCAAGTACGGCGTCATCGAGGTGGACGAGAAGTACCTGGCCGGAGTGGCCCGGGACGTCACCCCCAAGGTGATCGCCCTGCTCAACCTCTCCCGCGACCAGCTCGACCGCGCCGCCGAGACCCGCATGCTCGCGGAGAAGTGGCGCGAGGGCCTCTCGGGCTCCAAGGCCGTCATCGTCGCGAACTGCGACGACCCCCTGATCGTGTGGTCCGCCTCCTCCTCGCAGAACGTGGTGTGGGTCGCCGCCGGCCAGGAGTGGAAGGACGACGCCTGGTCGTGCCCCTCCTGCGGTGGCGTCATGCAGCGCCCGGGCGACGACTGGTTCTGCGGCGAGTGCGGCTTCCGGCGCCCGGCGCCGAGCTGGGTGCTCTCCGGCGACCACGTGCTCGACCCGCACGGCTCGGCCTGGCCGATCCACCTCCAGCTGCCCGGCCGCGCCAACAAGGCGAACGCCGCCACCTCGGCCGCCGTGGCCGCCGTCTTCGGCGTCCCGCCGCAGGTCGCGCTGGAGCGGATGTACCAGGTGCAGGCCGTCGCCGGCCGCTACGACGTGGTGCAGTTCCTGGGTCGTGAGCTGCGCCTGCTGCTCGCGAAAAACCCGGCGGGCTGGCTCGAAACGTTTTCGCTGATCGATCCCCCGCCGACCCCGGTGGTCCTCTCGGTGAACGCGCGCGGCGCGGACGGCACCGACACCTCCTGGCTGTGGGACGTGGACTACACGCGCCTGGCCGGCCACCCGATCTTCGTGATCGGTGACCGCAAGCTGGACCTCGCGGTCCGCCTCGAAGTCGCCGGCCTGGACTTCCGGGTGTGCGAGACCCTCGACGAGGCCGTGCAGCTCGCGCCGCCCGGCCAGATCGAGCTGATCGCCAACTACACCGCCTTCCAGGACGTGCGCCGCCGCGTCGGCAACTAGTACCCATAAAGGACAAGAGCATGAGCGACAACAGCCTGCGTCTGGTGTGGGTCTACCCCGACCTGCTGAGCACGTACGGAGACCAGGGCAACGCCCTCGTGGTGGAGCGCCGGGCGCGCCAGCGCGGCCTGGACGTGCAGCGCGTGGACGTGCGCAGCGACCAGCCGATCCCCACGTCGGGTGACATCTACCTGATCGGCGGCGGCGAGGACCGGCCCCAGCGGCTGGCCGCCGAGCGCCTGCTGCGCGACGGCGGTCTGGAGCGCGCCGTCTCGAACGGGGCGATCGTCTTCTCCGTCTGCGCCGGCTACCAGATCCTCGGCCAGGAGTTCGTCAACGACCAGGGACAGCGTCAGGAGGGCCTCGGCCTCCTGGACGTGGTGACCCTGCGCGGCGAGGGCGAGCGCTGCGTCGGCGACGTCCTCGCGGACATCGACCCGCGCCTGGGCCTGCCGCAGCTGACGGGCTTCGAGAACCACCAGGGCATCACGCACCTGGGGCCGACGGCGAGGCCGTTCGCCCGGGTGACGATGGGCCGCGGCAACGGCACCGGCGACGGCACCGAAGGCGCGTACAACGACACGGTGTTCGGCACGTACATGCACGGTCCCGTGATGGCCCGCAACCCGCAGATCGCGGACCTGCTCCTGAAGCTGGCCCTCGACGTCAACGCGCTGCCGGCCATAGACGACCGGTGGTACGAGGCCCTGCGCGCGGAGCGCATCGCGGCGGCCACGCAGCCCGCGTAGCGCCCTGCGGGCCGCTCATCGGGGCGACCCCGCGATCATGTGTTCGGCCCGGTTTTCCCTAGGGGGAACCGGGCCGACCTCGTTTCGTACGACGAGTACGACCAGCATGTGGAGGATGGTTCAGGGCACCGCTCCACCGCTTGTAGGGTGGCCGTAGTTCCCACCGGACGACGTGGTCCGGTCGCCGGCCCACGTTGCAAAGGTCTCCCCTGCCATGCGCATAGGTGTGCTCACTTCCGGTGGCGACTGCCCCGGCCTCAACGCCGTCATCCGCTCCGTCGTGCACCGCGCCGTCGTCGACCACGGCGACGAGGTGATCGGCTTCCACGACGGCTGGAAGGGCCTGCTGGAAGCGGACTACCGCAAGCTCGACCTCGACGCCGTCGGCGGCATCCTCGCCCGCGGCGGCACCATCCTCGGCTCCTCCCGGGTCCAGCCCGCGCACCTGCGCGACGGCGTGGAGCGCGCCCGCGGACACGTCGCCGACCTCGGGCTCGACGCGATCATCCCGATCGGCGGCGAGGGCACCCTGAAGGCGGCGAACCTGCTCTCGCAGGCGGGTCTGCCGATCGTCGGGGTCCCGAAGACCATCGACAACGACATCGCCTCGACCGATGTCACCTTCGGCTTCGACACCGCCGTCGGCGTGGCCACCGAGGCGCTGGACCGGCTGAAGACCACCGCCGAGTCCCACCAGCGCGTGATGGTCGTGGAGGTCATGGGACGCCACACCGGGTGGATCGCCCTGCACTCCGGCATGGCGGCCGGCGCGCACGCGATCGTCGTGCCCGAGCGCCCCTTCGACATAGAGGAGCTCACCGCGATCGTCGGCGAGCGCTTCTCGGCGGGCAAGCGGTTCGCGATCGTCGTGGTCGCCGAGGGCGCCAAGCCCCGCCCCGGCTCGATGGACTTCCAGGAGGGCGGCACCGACATGTACGGCCACGAGCGGTTCGCCGGCATCGGCAACACGCTCGCCGTGGAGCTGGAGAACCGCCTGGGCAAGGAGGCCCGGCCGGTGATCCTGGGCCACGTCCAGCGCGGCGGCACGCCCACCGCGTACGACCGGGTCCTGGCCACCCGCTTCGGATGGCACGCCGTGGAGGCGGCGCATCGGGGCGAGTTCGGCATGCTGACCGCGCTGCGCGGCACGGACATCGTGATGGTGCCGCTCGCCGAGGCGACCTCGACCCTCAAGACGGTCCCGGCCGAGCGGTACGACGAGGCCCAGACGGTTCTGTAGCCGTTTGCCCCTTACGGCCGCCCCCGCGCGCAGGAGCGTACGGGGGCGGCACTACTGTGGTGGAGCGCCACAGTCAAGGGAGTGAAGAGATGGACCACAGCGGGCACGGCATGGACATGGACATGGACCTGCCGCCCTTCACTCTCGGACGCGGGCTGGAGTTCTCCTTCGACGCCTTCTTCCTGATCGGCTCGCTGGTGGGGCTCGCCCTGTACGCGTGGGGCGTGACGCGGCTGCGCCGGCGGGGGGACTCCTGGCCGCTGGGCCGGAGCGTGGCGTTCACCCTGGGCGTGCTGACCGTGGTCCTGGTGATGTGCACGAAGCTGAACGACTACGGCATGGTCATGTTCAGCGTGCACATGGTCCAGCACATGGTGATCAGCATGATCACCCCGATCCTGCTGCTGCTCGGCGCTCCGGTGACGCTGGCCCTGCGGGCGCTGCCGCCGGCCGCCCGAGGTCACAAGGGGCCGCGCGAGCTGCTGCTGATGCTGCTGCAGAGCCGCTACATGCGGGTGATCACCCACCCGGCCTTCACCATCCCGATGTTCATCGCGAGCCTCTACGCCCTGTACTTCACCCCGCTCTTCGACTTCCTGATGGAGAGCCGGACCGGGCACGTCGCGATGATGGTGCACTTCCTCGCCGTCGGCCTGATCTTCTTCTGGCCGATCATGGGCATCGACCCGGGCCCGCACCGCCCCGGCTACGTGATGCGGATGCTGGAGCTCTTCGCCGGCATGCCCTTCCACGCCTTCTTCGGCATCGCCCTGATGATGGCGAGCGAGCCGATGATCAAGACGTACGCGCACCCGCCGGCCTCCCTCGGCATCGATGCGCTCCTCGACCAGCAGTGGGGCGGCGGCATCGCCTGGGCGTTCAGCGAGATCCCCTCGGTCCTGGTCCTGATCGCCCTGGTCTACCAGTGGTACCACTCCGAGCAGCGGGCGGCGAAGCGCTCGGACCGGGCCGAGGACCGCAACGGCGACCAGGAGCTCGCGGCGTACAACTCGTATCTCGCCTCGCTGCGCGCGCGTGGCCAGTAGCGGAAAACCGCCTTCGCGCGCCACCATGGGGCATGACCGGATCCGCTAAGGCGATGGCTGTCATGACCTTCGCCGCACTGGTGGCCGTCGCCACGTACTCCGTGGTCCTCGGCAGCAACGGCTGGCTGTGGTTCGGCTGGGTGGTGCTGGGACTGCTGACCGCCGGGATGGCCGCGTCCCGCAATGTCTGAGGGAGCCGGGAAGGTGCCCGCCGCCGCCCCCTCCATCCTGTGACTCACGGTCCGTAAACTGGACGTGACAACGGGACATCGACAGGAGCGGCCTGGTGTTCTACCACTTGCTCAAGCACGTGTTGCTCGGCCCTCTGCTGCGGCTGCTGTTCCGGCCGAGGATCGAGGGCCTGGAGAACATCCCGGAGCACGGCGCCGCGATCATCGCGGGCAATCACCTGTCGTTCTCCGACCACTTCCTGATGCCCGCGATCCTCAAGCGGCGGATCACCTTCCTCGCGAAGGCCGAGTACTTCACCGGACCGGGGATCAAGGGCCGCCTCACCGCGTTCTTCTTCCGCAGCGCCGGCCAGATCCCGGTGGACCGTTCCGGCAAGGAGGCCGGCCGGGCGGCGCTGCGCGAGGGGCTGGCGGTGCTGGCCAGGGACGAGCTGCTGGGCATCTACCCGGAGGGGACGCGCTCGCACGACGGGCGGCTCTACAAGGGCAAGGTGGGCGTGGCCGCGATGGCCCTGGGCGCCGGGGTGCCGGTGGTGCCGTGCGCGATGGTCGGCACCTTCGAGATCCAGCCGCCCGGGCAGAAGATCCCTAACATCCGGCGGGTGACGATCCGCTTCGGCCGGCCGCTGGACTTCTCCCGGTACGCCGGGATGGAGGGGGAGCGGGCCGTGCTGCGGGCGGTCACCGACGAGATCATGTACGCCATCCTCGAACTGTCCGGCCAGGAGTACGTCGACCGGTACGCGGGCGAAGTCAAGGCGGAGCAGGAGGCCGAGCGGAGGAAGGCCGAACGGAAGAACGCCCGGCGCACCTCGCGCTGAGCCTCCTCCCGTTCGCGTGGGCCGGTCCTAGCGGACGGCCGGCAGCTCCTCGGCCGCGGGGAGCGCCGAGGCCTCGGCCTGGGCGTCGGCCGTCAGGGCCTTCGCGGTGGCCGCGGCGGGGGCGACGGGGGTGGCGTGCGGAGCGCACGTCACGTCCTGGGCGTCGACCTTGCCCGTCAGCAGGTAGGTGTCCACCCGCGTGTTGATGCAGGGGTTCAGCAGACTGGTGACACCGTGCGAGCCGGCGTTCTGCTCGGTGATCAGGCGCGAGCCGGCGAGGCGGTTGTGCAGCGAGACCGCGCCCGCGTACGGCGTGGCCGCGTCACGCTCGGACTGCACGATCAGCACGGGCGGCAGCCCGCGCTTGGAGCGCACGTCGATCGGGGTGCTCTGCTTGGCCTTCCAGGTCGCGCAGGGCAGGTTCATCCACGCGTTCGACCAGGTCAGGAACGGGTACTGCTCGTGCAGCTTGGTGTTGTCCGCGTCCCACTTGGTCCAGCTGGTGGGCCACTTGGCATCGGCGCACTCGACCGCGGTGTAGACGGCGTTGCTGTTCTCCGACGCCGCGTTGCCCTTGAGGTCGGACATGTCCGGGGCGATCGCGTCGACCAGCGCCTGCGTGTCACCGGCGACGTAGGCGGCCCAGGTCTTCGCGACGGGCACCCAGGAGGAGTCGTAGTACGGGGCGCCCTGGAAGAAGCCGATGAGCTCGGCCGGGCCGACGACCCCGCCGATCGGGTTGGCCTTCGCCGTGGCGCGCAGCTCCTGGTACTTCGCCTCGACCTTGGCGCGGGTGTCGCCGATGTGGAAGACCGCGTCGTTCTTGGCGACCCAGTCCTGCCAGTCGTTCCAGCGGGTCTGGAAGGCGACGTCCTGGCCGAGGTTGGCCTCGTACCAGATGTTGTCCTGGGCGGGGTCGACCACGCTGTCGACGACCATGCGGCGCACGTGGGTCGGGAAGAGGGTCGCGTAGACCCCGCCGAGGTAGGTGCCGTAGGAGACGCCGAGGAAGTTCAGCTTCTGCTCGCCGAGGGCGGCGCGGATCACGTCGAGGTCGCGCGCGGTGTTCGGCGTGGTCATGTGCGGCAGCATCTCGCCGCTGCGCTGCTTGCAGCCGTCCGCGTAGGAGGCGGCGAGCTTGCGCTGGGCGAGCTTGTCGGCCTCGCTGTCCGGGACCGGGTCCGCCTTGGGGGCCTTGACGAACTCCTGCGGGTCGATGCAGGAGATGGGTGCGGAGTGGCCGACGCCGCGGGGGTCGAAGCCCACGAAGTCGTACGCCTTGGAGGCGTTGACCCACAGCGGGCTCTTGGTGGTGACCCGGCGCGGGAAGCGCATGCCGGAACCGCCGGGGCCGCCGGGGTTGTAGACGAGCGCGCCCTGACGCTCCTCCTTGGTGCCCGTGCTGCCGATCCGGTCGACGGCGATGTCGATGGTCTTGCCGTACGGCTTCGCGTAGTCGAGCGGCACCTTCACCCAGCCGCACTGGATGGGCTTCTCGAAGCCCCAGTCGGCGGGGCAGTCCTTCCAGTCGACCCCGGTGCGGGCGGCGCGGGCGGCGGCGATCTGCACGCCCAGCACCTCCGGGAGGCGGGAGTCGTTGTCGTACGAGGCCGCCGCGGCCGACGGGGCCAGCAGCAGGCTCGCCGCCAGCGTTCCGGTGATCAGTGTGGCGGCGCTCCCCAGCGCCGCGTTGCGTATCACGTGGTTGTTCCCCCTGCGTCAAGTGCCACCATGGGTGGCGGGGTTCGGTCGGGTTCCGGTCATCGACCCGCAGGGGGGATCTTGTCGGCTGACCGGACCCGGCGACAGAGCGGCGCCTACTTCTTTGCCAACCCGATAACCGGAAAGGCGTGTACCGCTGAGCGGTGCCCGATTCGTCGCCCCTTACCGGTGGTAGGTGCGGCAGGCCGCGTCGAGCAACTCCCGCAGCCGCAGGGCGTCCGGGGCCAGGGCCGTCACCAGGACGGCCGGACCGGCCAGCGGCGTCACCGCGGCGAACTCCCCCAGTACCGCGGCCGTCGGCGGGTCCTCGGCGAAGGCGGGATCCACCACGAGGAGTTGGCCGAGGGCCCGGTGACCGGCCAGGCCCGCCGGGCCGTCCCAGCCGCCGGGTGCGCCGGGGCCGCAGGCGAGTTCCTGGTCGAGCAGCGGACGGCCGCCGCGGGTGACGGTGAGTCGGCTGCGCAGCAGGCCGGGGGCCTCGCCCGCGCGCCCCAGGACCTGTTCCTCGCGCAGCAGCAGGCGCGCCGTGGGGGCCAGGTGGACGCGGGTGTGCGCCCGCAGGTCGCTGCCCCGCACGGACACCAGCGGCTCCGGCATCCACCGCACCGACGCCCCGTCCTCCAGGGTCAGGTGTACGTCGTACCGCGCGCTCTCGCCGCCCCGCCCGGGCAGGGCCAGCGTGGCCGCCGCCGAGGCGAGGGCAAGGCGGGCGCCCGGTCCGGCGGTGGCCTCGACGGCGAGGTGGTCCCCGCCGAGCGGGGCGCTCATCGCGCCGACCAGCGTCACCCCGGCCTCGGCGCCGTTCCCCCGGGTGCGGCGCAGCGCGAGCGGCCCCTCCCCCGCCAGCAGCGGCAGGGCGGTGCCGCCCCGCCCATCGGCGACGGCGTGGATGCGGGCGGTGGCCCGCACGGCCGCCGCGGGCGGGGTGACGGGGGGTGCGCTGGTCACCGTACGGTCCAGGCGGCCATCCGCTCGCGCACCCAGGCGGCGACCGGGGCCACTGCCTCGGCGCTGCGCAGCGACTGGAAGACGACGGGGAGTTCACCGCGTTGCTCGGCGGCGTCGCGGGCCATCCGGTCGAGGTCGGATCCGACGTGGGGGGCGAGGTCGGTCTTGTTGACGACCAGCAGGTCGGCGGTGGTGACGCCGGGGCCGCCCTTGCGCGGGATGTCGTCCCCGCCGGCCACGTCGATGACGAAGATCTGGGCGTCGACGAGTCCGCGGGAGAAGGTGGCGGTGAGGTTGTCCCCGCCGGACTCGACGAGGATCAGGTCGAGCGGGCCGCTCTCGCGGAAGGTCTCCTCCAGTTCCTCCACGGCCTCCAGGTTGGCGGAGATGTCGTCACGGATGGCGGTGTGCGGGCAGGCCCCGGTCTCGACGGCGGTGATCCGCTCGGGCGGCAGGACGGCCTCGCGCAGCAGGAACTCGGCGTCCTCGCGGGTGTAGATGTCATTGGTGACGACGGCCATGGAGAGGTCGCCGCGCAGCGCCCGGCACAGGGCGGCGACGGTGGCGGTCTTGCCGGAGCCGACGGGTCCGCCGAGGCCGATGCGCAGGGCGCGCCGGGTGCCGTCGGGCCGTAGCGGGCCGGGGCTGTGGGTGTGCCGGTGGGGGTAGGTCACGGCGTGGTCGAGGTGCACGGGGTGGGTCTCCTTCGGGGGTCAGGAAGCGAAGAGGCGGACCGGCCAGCCGGCATGGGCCTCGGCCGCGATCTCCAGCAGGGGGGAGGAGGCGGCGGGCAGCGCCTGCGTGCCCTCGGTGCGGGCCCGCAGCGCGGCCCGGCCCGCCCGGGCCGCGACGGCGTCGAGGTCGGGGGCGAGCCGGGCCAGGACCCCGCTCGCCTCGAAGGGGTCGAGGCCCAGCAGCCGCACGGTCGCGGTGGCGGGCCCGCTGACGCTCTCGTACGCCGCCACGTGCGCGGCCTCGCGCGGCCCGAGCCCTGCCGCCCGCGCGGTGAGGCCGAGCACGACGGGCTGGTGTGCGCCGCGTGGGAAGCCCGCGGCCAGCGCGTCCAGTTCGGCGGCGGGCCAGGTGGCGCGGGCGGCGCGCAACAGCTGCCGGCCCAGCCGCCGGGCCGCGGTGCGCAGCGCCGGCGAGGGGGTGCGGGCGTCGGCCGCGGCGTCGAGTTCGGCCGGGTCCAGCCCGAGCGCGGCGGCCGCGGCGAGCGACGCGGCGGTGAGTCCGGCGGTGTGGAGCCGGCCCCGGCAGAAGTCCTCCAGGGTGGCGGCGTCGTGGATCCGGCCCGCCTTGCAGGCCGCCTCGGCCCCGCCGGAGTGGGCGTGGCCGCCGGCGGGGAAGCGGCCGTCGGCGAGGACGAGCAGCGCGGCGAGGCTCATCGGACTGCGCCGCCCATCAGAAGAGGAAGTATCTCTGTGCCATGGGCAGTTCCACCGCCGGCGCCGGTTCGACGGCCTCCCCGTCGATGGTGACGGTGAAGGTGTCGGCGTCGACCTCGACCCTCGGCATGGCGTCGTTGTTCCGCATGTCCGTCTTGCTGACCTTGCGGGTGCTCTCGATGGCCGTGAACTGCTTGCCGAGGGCGAGCCGCTCGGGCAGGTGGTCGTCGAGCGCGGCCTGAGCGGTGAAGTTCAGCGAGTTCAGGGAGGGCGCGCGTCCGTAACTGCCGAACATGGGCCGGGGCAGGACCGGCTGCGGGGTGGGGATGGAGGCGTTGGCGTCGCCCATCTGCGCGTAGGCGATCTGGCCGCCCTTGACGACCAGTTCGGGCTTGACCCCGAAGAAGGCGGGGTTCCACAGCACCAGGTCGGCGAGTTTGCCCTTCTCGACCGAACCGATCTCGCGGGCGAGCCCCTGGGCGACGGCGGGGTTGATCGTGTACTTGGCGACGTAGCGGCGGGCGCGGTGGTTGTCGGCGGGTCCGTCGCCGGGGAGGAAGCCGCGCCGCTTCTTCATCACGTGGGCGGTCTGCCAGGTGCGCAGCACGACTTCGCCGACCCGGCCCATGGCCTGGGAGTCGGAGGAGATGATGGAGATGGCCCCGATGTCGTGCAGGACGTCCTCGGCGGCGATGGTCGAGGGCCGGATCCGGGACTCGGCGAAGGCGAGGTCCTCGGGGACGGCCGGGTTGAGGTGGTGGCAGACCATCAGCATGTCGAGGTGTTCCTCGACGGTGTTGACGGTGTGCGGGCGCGTCGGGTTGGTGGAACTGGGCAGGACGTTGGGCTCGGAGACCACGGTGATGATGTCGGGGGCGTGCCCGCCGCCGGCGCCTTCGGTGTGGTAGGCGTGGATGGTCCGCCCGGCGATGGCGGCGAGGGTGTCGCCGACGAAGCCGGCCTCGTTGAGGGTGTCGGTGTGGATGGCGACCTGGGCGCCGGTCGCGTCGCACACGCTCAGGCAGGCGTCGATGACGGCGGGGGTGGCCCCCCAGTCCTCGTGGATCTTGAAGCCGAGGGCGCCGCCGCGCAGTTGGGAGTGCATGGCCTCCCGGGACATGGTGTTGCCCTTGCCAAGCAGGCCGATGTTGACCGGGTAGGCCTCCAGCGCCGCGAACATCCGGGCCAGGTGCCAGGGCCCGGGGGTGACGGTGGTGGCCTTGGTGCCCTCGGCCGGTCCGGTGCCGCCGCCGACGAGGGTGGTGATCCCGGAGGCGAGGGCCTCCTCGATGACGGTCGGGGAGATGAAGTGCACGTGCGCGTCGATGGCGCCGGCGGTGACGATCTTCCCGTTGCCCGCGATGATCTCGGTCTCGGGGCCGATGACCAGATCGGGGTCGACCCCGTCCATGGTGTCGGGGTTGCCGGCCTTGCCGAGGCCGCAGATCCGGCCGTCGCGGATGCCGAGGTCGGCCTTGACCACGCCCCAGTGGTCGAGCACGACCACTCCGGTGATCACCGTGTCGGGGGCGCCCTGCGCCCGGGTGGTGCGGGCCTGCCCCATGGATTCGCGGATCACCTTGCCGCCGCCGAAGACGGCCTCGTCCCCGGCCCGGCCGGGGCCGCCGCAGAGGTCCTGCTCGATCTCGACGAAGAGGTCGGTGTCCGCGAGCCGGATCCGGTCGCCGGCGGTCGGGCCGAAGAGGTCGGCGTACGCCTGGCGGGAGAGCTCAGCCATCGAGCGGCCCCCCGGTCTCGCCACGCAGGCCCGGTACGGTGCGCAGGCCCGCCAGCGGTACGAGTTCCACGGCGACCGGGATGCCCGGCTCGAAGCGGACGGCCGTACCGGCGGCGATGTGGAGCCGCAGCCCGTGGGCGGCGGCGCGGTCGAAGGCGAGGCCCGGGTTGGCCTCGGCGAAGTGGTAGTGGGAGCCGACCTGGACGGGGCGGTCGGCGGCGTTGAGCACGGTGAGGCGGGTGACGGGACGGCCCTCGTTGAGGAGGACCGGGCCGTCCCCGTAGGCGATTTCGCCGGGGATCATGCGGGGCCTCCCTGTCAGACGATCGGGTCGTGGACGGTGACGAGCTTGGTGCCGTCGGGGAAGGTGGCCTCGACCTGGACGTCGTGGATCATCTCGGGGATGCCCGGCATGACCTCGTCGCGGCGCAGGACGGTGCGGCCCGAGGCCATGAGCTCGGCCACGGTGCGGCCGTCGCGGGCCCCTTCGAGGATGTGCGTCGTGATCAGGGCGATCGCCTCGGGGTGGTTGAGGCGCACTCCGCGCGCCCGGCGCTTCTCGGCCACGTCTGCGGCGACGTGGATGAGCAGTCTCTCCTGCTCGTGCGGTGTCAAGTGCACACGTATCACCAAGTTTCCGTGGACCAGGTCAACAGGGGGCGAGGGTGACCCTAGTGGGCCGACAGCACCGTGTTGACCTGCGCGTATCCGTGCCAAGCAGGTCTTGCCCAACGCAGAGGAAGGCTTTCCGTGCCCACCACCGCCGCTTTACCGGATCATGGAGGAGCGGGGGTGCACGGAGGTGACCGCCACGCTAGGCGCCGCGTTTTTCCGTTGGGTTAACCCAGGTTTCGGGCAGGCGCCGCGCTCAATTGCGTTGCCCCGGCCGGCCGGGGTTCCGTATACAGATGCGCGAGCGGATGCCCCACCGAGGAGAGACATGTTCATCAACCCCGTCCGGCACATCACCTTCGACGCTCACGACCCCTACCGGGTCGCCCGGTTCTGGTCCGAGGTCACGGGCTGGCCCGTGCACTCCGACGACGTCGAGGGCGACGACGAGGTCCTGGTGGATCCCGGGCAGCCCGGCGTGCCCGGACTGCTGTTCATCCGGGTGCCGGAGGCCAAGTCCGTCAAGAACCGGGTCCACTTGGACATCCAGCCGCCCACGGGCACGCGGGACGAGACGGTCGAGCGCCTGGTCGGGCTCGGCGCGAGGATCGTGGACGACCAGCGCGCGCGGGACGGGGTCATGGGGTGGGTCGTGCTCGCCGACCCCGAGGGCAATGAGCTGTGCGTCGAGCGCAGCGCGGGGGAACGCGGCCTCGTCTGAGCGGGCCGTGGTTCTGAGCCGGGGCCGTAGCGGTGGGGGTCAGCAGCCGGTGACGCTTCCGGCCGGCGCACCCACGGTCCAGGGCAGGGCGATCCACACGGTCTTGCCCCCGTCCTCGGTCGGGCTCACGGAGAGCCGGCCGCCCGCCTCCGCGGCGAGCCAGCGGATGATGACCATGCCCCGGCCGTTGTCCTGCTGGACGGCGGCGGGGAGCCGCCGGGGCCAGCGGGGATGACTGTCCGTCACCCCGACGCGCAGCCACTCCCCACGCTCCAGCCGGAGGTCGACGGTGAAGGTGGGCGACTGGCCGAACGTATGCTGGACGGCGTTGGTGGCGAGCTCCGAGACGATCAGCCGGACGCTGTCCGCGGTCTCGGCGTCATCGGGGAGTCCCCATTCGGTCAGCACCTCCGCGACGTAGCGCCGGGCGGCGGAGACCGAAGCGGGATCGCTCGGCAGAGTGACGGATGCTTCCTGGTGATCTGCCATGGCGACGGTCCCTTTCCCACCGGGGCGCAGCCGCCCCGGATCTGTGCTGGACGCCAGAGTGCCACCCATCGTGCCGCCGTATCAGCCCTTCTCCCAAGATGTGCATATATCTGTCGCTCGATGCGGTGAACTCTGCTACGGAAGAGCGTATTTGGACGGCAGACTGGTGCGACCTGTGCCGGTGGAAGGAGGCGGACGTGCAGCACGGTCCCGCGGTGCGCCGGCGCAAGCTCGGCGAGGAACTGCGCGCCCTGCGTGACCGGTCCGGGCTCACCAGTGGTGAGGCCGCCCGGATCGTGGGATGGCACCAGTCGAAAATCAGCCGCATCGAGACGGGCCGCAGTGGCGTGAAACCGGAGGACATCCGGTTGCTCCTCGACGCCTACGGGGAGATCGTGCGCCCGGAGCAGCGCGCGCTGCTGGAGGCGCTGTCGGCCTCGGCCGCGGGTCCCGGGCCGGGCGGCGACACCGGGCGGGGCCGCCAGTGGTGGCACGACTACCGCGGACTGCTGCCGCAGGAGTACCGGGACTTCATCAGCCTGGAGGCGGGGGCCCGATCGGCCCGCACCGTGGAACTGTCCGTGGTGCCGGGTCTGTTGCAGACGCCGGGCTACGCCAGGGCCGTGACCAGGGCCGCGCTGGGCGGGCTCCCGGAACCGAAGGTGGACGCGCTGGTCGACGTGCGGCTGGCCCGGCAGGCGGTCCTGCGGGCGGATCCGCCGCTGGAGCTGAGCGCGGTGCTGGACGAGGCGGTGCTGCGGCGGCAGATCGGCGGGCCGGGTGTGATGGCGGAGCAGCTGCGGCACCTGGTGGAGGTGTCACGGCTTCCTCAAGTGCGGTTGCAGGTCCTGCCGTTCAGCGTAGGGGGGCATCTCGGCCTCACCGGGCCGTTCGTCATCTTCTCATTTCCGAACATCGCCGATCTGGATGTGGTGGTACTCGACCATTTGACGAGTAGCCTCTATCTGGAGCGGAAGGAAGACCTAGAGGCGTACAGCGCCGCGTTCCGCACCATCCAGGCGCACGCCCTCCCGCCCCAGGACTCGTCGGATCTCATCAGCTCACTTGCTGGCGACGCGTAAGGAGGCACCCCTGTGTCCGCAACCCCCCATAGTTCCAGCGGACTTCTGACCAGCGCGCGGTGGCGGCGCAGCAGCCGCAGTACCGGAATGAACAACTGCGTGGAGGCGGCCGTCCTCGACGACGGCCTGCTGGCCGTCCGCGACTCCAAGCGGGCGGACGGCCCGGCCGTGCTCTTCACCGGGCCGGCCTGGGACGGCTTCCTCGCCACGGTCCGGGCGCGGCCGCGCCCGTAACTCCGGCCGCACCAGGACCTAGCGGTCCGTGGCACCGGCGGGCGCGGTCCGAAGGATCGTCCCGACGGCCCGCTCGATCTCGTCCCCCGTGAGATCGGCCCGGGCGGTCAGCCGCAGCCGGGAGATGCCGTCCGGCACCGACGGCGGCCGGAAGCACCCCACGGACAGACCTGCCTCGCGGCAGTCGGCGGCCCAGCGCAGTGCCGCCGACGCCGACGGGGCCCGTACCGACACCACGGCCGCGTCCGGCCGGGCCGCGGTCAGGCCGGACGCGGTGAGCCGCCCGTACAGCAGGGCGGCCACCTCGCGGGCGCGGCCCGCGCGCTCCGGTTCGCGCTGGAGCAGGCGCAGGCTCGCCAGGGCGGCGCCCGCCGCGGCCGGGGCGAGCCCCGTGTCGAAGATGAAGGTGCGCGCCGTGTTGACGAGGTGCCGGATCACCTTGGCCGGGCCGAGCACGGCCCCGCCCTGGCTGCCCAGGGACTTGGAGAGGGTCATGGTGGCGACGACGTCGGGCGCGCCCGCGAGCCCGGCCGCGTGCAGCGCGCCGCGGCCTCCCTCGCCCAGGACGCCCAGGCCGTGGGCGTCGTCGACGACCAGGGCGGCGCCCTCGGCGCGGCAGGCGGCGGCGTACTCGGCCAGCGGGGCGGCGTCCCCGTCGACGGAGAACACCGAGTCGCTGACCAGCAGGGCCCGGCCCTCGTGCGCGGCGAGCGTCTTGCGCGCGGTGTCTGGGTCGCTGTGCGCCACCACCGCGGTCCCGGCGCGCGAGAGGCGGCAGCCGTCGACGATCGAGGCGTGGTTCCCCGCGTCGGAGACGACCAGCGTGCCCCGGTCGCTGAGCGCGGTGACGGCGGCGAGGTTGGCCGCGTATCCGGAGGACAGGACCAGCGCGGCCTCGAAACCGCAGAAGGCGGCCAGTTCCCGTTCGAGCTCGGCGTGGAGCTCGGTCGTACCGGTGACCAGCCGGGAGCCGGTGGCGCCGGCGCCCCAGCGCTCGGCCGCCTCCTGCGCCCCGCGGACGGTCTCGGGGTGCCGCGACAGGCCGAGGTAGTCGTTGCTCGCGAGGTCCAGCAGGGGCGAGTGCGGCGGCCGCGGACGGAGCGTGCGGACCAGTCCGGCCCGCTCGCGCGCGGCCTCCGCGGCATCGATCCAGTCGAAGACACCCACCGGGTCGGGAGTGTGCTGGGGCATCGGCATGTCCTCGCGTTTTGTCGGCAGTCCACAGACCTGCCCGAACCCTAGCCGCCGTGACCTCTGCGCCAGGTGTGGCGATACACACACACCCATCCGGCCATGTTGTGCGATCTCTCCTTGGCCGGGAGTGGTCGTGTGGTCCAGGATCGGGTTCATGGACCTGCTGAACACCCTGGTGGACAAGGGGCTGCGGCGCGAGCTGCCGACCCGCGAAGAAGCGCTCGCCGTACTGGCGACTTCTGACGACGAACTGCTCGACGTGGTGGCCGCGGCCGGCAAGGTGCGCCGCCAGTGGTTCGGGCGTCGGGTCAAGCTGAACTACCTGGTCAACCTGAAGTCGGGCCTGTGCCCCGAGGACTGCTCCTACTGCTCCCAGCGCCTGGGGTCGAAGGCCGAGATCCTCAAGTACACGTGGCTGAAGCCGGAAGAGGCCTCCCAGGCCGCCGCCGCCGGTGTCGCGGGCGGCGCGAAGCGCGTCTGCCTGGTCGCCAGCGGCCGCGGGCCGACGGACCGGGACGTGGACCGGGTCGGCAAGACGATCGAGGCGATCAAGGAGCAGAACGAGGGCATCGAGGTCTGTGCCTGCCTCGGCCTGCTCTCGGACGGGCAGGCGGAGCGGCTGCGGGACGCGGGCGCCGACGCGTACAACCACAACCTCAACACCTCCGAGGCGACGTACGGTCAGATCACCAAGACCCACACCTACGCGGACCGGGTCGACACGGTGCAAAAGGCACACGCCGCCGGTCTGTCCGCCTGCTCCGGCCTGATCGCGGGCATGGGCGAGAGCGACGAGGACCTGGTCGACGTGGTCTACGCGCTGCGGGACCTGGACTCGGACTCGGTGCCGGTCAACTTCCTGATCCCGTTCGAGGGGACCCCGCTCGCCAAGGAGTGGAACCTCACCCCGCAGCGCTGCCTGCGGATCCTCGCGATGGTCCGCTTCGTCTGCCCCGACGTGGAGGTCCGCATCGCGGGCGGCCGCGAGGTGCACCTGCGCTCCATGCAGCCGCTCGCGCTGCACGTGGCGAACTCGATCTTCCTGGGTGACTACCTCACCAGTGAGGGCCAGGCCGGCCAGGCCGACCTCGACATGATCGCGGACGCCGGTTTCGAGGTGGAGGGCGCCGGTACGACGACCCTGCCCGCGCACCGCTCCGACGTGGCGGCCGCGGCCCCCGGCGGCGGTTGCGGCTCGAACGGCGGCGCCTCCCTCTGCGGTTCGGGTGCGGACGCGGCTGCGACCGGCGAGGCCCCGGCGGGCTGCGGCTCGGCGTGCGGCGGCTGCTCCGGGCACGGGCACGCGGAGGCGACGCCCGTACGGGCCCAGGCCGAGGCCGGCGAGGTCCGCTCGGACCTGGTGGCCGTACGGCGCCGCGGGGCGGGGACGGACGTCGCCCCCAATGCCTGATCAGCACGACCCGCTGTCGGCCGGCGCGGAACTCCTCGCGCTGGACCGCCAGCACGTCTGGCACCCGTACGGCCCGATGCCCGGCCGGCAGGAACCGCTGGTCATCGCCTCCGCCTCGGGGGTGCGGCTACGACTGGCCGAGCCCTCCCAGGGGCAGGGCCACGCCGAGCTCGTCGACGGCATGTCCTCCTGGTGGTCGGCGATCCACGGCTACAACCACCCGGCGCTCAACGAGGCCGTGACGGCGCAACTGGGCCAGATGTCGCACGTGATGTTCGGCGGGCTCACCCATGAGCCCGCCGTCCGGCTGGCCGCGCGGCTCGTCGAGATCACCCCGGCGGGGCTGGAGCACGTCTTCCTCGCCGACTCGGGCTCGGTGTCGGTCGAGGTCGCGGTCAAGATGTGCCTGCAGTACTGGCGTTCGCTGGGGCGCTCGGGCAAGACCCGGCTGCTGACCTGGCGCGGCGGCTACCACGGGGACACCTGGCAGCCGATGGCCGTGTGCGACCCCGAGGGCGGCATGCACGAGCTGTGGCAGGGTCACCTGCCGCGGCAGGTCTTCGCGGACGCGCCGCCCGGAGGCTTCGACACGCCCGTGGACCCGGCCTACGCCGACCACCTGCGCTCGCTCGTCGCCGCGCACGCGGACGAGCTGGCCGCGGTGATCGTGGAGCCCGTGGTCCAGGGGGCAGGCGGCATGCGCTTCCACAACCCGGGCTACCTGCGGGTGCTGCGCGACCTGTGCGACGAGTACGGGGTCCTGCTGATCCTGGACGAGATCGCGACGGGCTTCGGCCGCACGGGCGCGCTCTTCGCGGCCGACCACGCGGGGATCACCCCCGACGTGATGTGCCTGGGCAAATCGCTGACGGGCGGCTACCTCACCCTCGCCGCGACCCTGTGCACGGAGCGGGTGGCCGACGGGATCTCCCAGGGCGAGGTCCCGGTGCTCGCGCACGGGCCGACCTTCATGGGCAACCCGCTCGCCACCGCCGTGGCGCTCGCCTCCGTCGACCTCCTCCTCGGGCAGGACTGGGCGAGCGAGGTCAAGCGGATCGAGGCGGGGCTGCGCGAGGGGCTGGCGGCCGCGGCCGCGGTCCCCGGCGTGCGGGACGTACGCGTCCTGGGCGCGATCGGCGTGGTCCAGCTGGACCACGAGGCCGACGTGGCCGCGGCGACGCGGGCCGCGGTGCGCGAGGGCGTGTGGGTGCGCCCGTTCCGCGACCTGATCTACGTGATGCCCCCGTTCGTCACCGGCGACGCCGACGTGGCCCGTATCTGCCGCGCCGTGTGCGCGGCCGCGCAGGAAGGCTGAGATGTCCGTATGGGTCGTGTCCGGGACGGGCACGGAGATCGGCAAGACGGTGGTCACCTCGGCGGTCGCGGCCGCCGCGGTGGCGGCCGGCCGTACGGTGGCGGTGCTCAAGCCCGCACAGACGGGCGTCGGGCCGCAGGAACCGGGGGACGCCGCCGAGGCGGTCCGGCTGGCCGGCCCCTCCGTCACGGCGGTGGAACTGGCCCGCTACCCCGAACCCCTCGCCCCCAACACCGCGGCGCGCCGCGCGGGGCTGGCGGCCGTCTCCCCGGCGCAGGTCGCGGAGGCCGCGCGGCGGTTGTCCGCGGACCACGACCTGGTCCTGGTGGAAGGTGCGGGCGGGCTGCTCGTCCACTTCGACGACGAGGGCAACACCCTGGCCGACGCGGCCCGCCTCCTCGGCGCCCCGACCCTGATCGTCGCCCAGGCGGGCCTGGGGACCCTCAACTCCACCGCCCTGACGGCGCAGGCCCTGCGGGCCCGGGACCTGGAGGCGCTGGGCGTGGTGGTGGGCAGCTGGCCGCAGAGCCCGGACCTGGCCGCCCGCTGCAACCTGGCGGACTTCCCCCGCACCTCGGGCCTGCCCCTGCTCGGCGCGGTCCCCGAGGGGTCGGGAGCCCTGCCGCCGGAGCGGTTCCGCACCGAGGCCCCGGCCTGGCTGGCCCCCGGCCTGTCGGGCACCTGGTCGGCACAGGCGTTCCTCGCCGCCTGGTCGCCCCCGGCCTACGCCGCCCCGGCGGACGCCTGAGGCGGGTCCGCGCACCCCGGCCGCACGGCACCCTCAGCCGAGCGGCTTGACCCAGCGCGTCCACTGCTCCTGCGGGCTGTACCCCACCGCGTCCCACACGCGGTGCGCCCGCTCGTTGCGGTCGAGCACCATCGCGTCGCCCCGCCGGCCGCCGAGCTCCGTGAACCGTTGCTCGGCGGCCGCCAGCAGCGCCGCCGCGATCCCCTGCCTGCGGTGCCCCGGGTGGACGGCCAGCCGGTACAGGTGGCAGCGCCAGCCGTCGAACCCGGCGATCACCGTCCCGACGAGCTCGCCGTCGCGCCGGGCGAGCAGCAGCGCGTCCGGGTCCCGGTCGTGGAGGCGCTCGACGCCGGCGAGGTCGTCGCTGATACTCGTGCCCTCGGCGGCGGCCTTCCAGAAGTCCAGGACGGTGTCGAGGTCGGCAGCCGACGCGGGGCCGATATGAAGATCACTCATGTCCGGAATCCCATCACCCGGTCGCGCTCCCCCAAAAGAATGATCCGCTGCCTTTGCCCGTCCTTTACCATGGCTGCAAAGGTCCCCTCAGGTGAAAGGTGTGAGCGTCCGCCCATGGGCGAGCCTCCCAGTCCACGACATACCCGTTCGCGAGATCGCGCGGTCCCCCTCCTCCTGGCCGATCATGGGACGGAGGTGATCGACCGATGACCGAAGTGCTCCTTCTCGTCGTGGCACTGCTGCTCTGCGTCGCCTGCGGGGTCTTCGTCGCGGCCGAGTTCTCGCTGACGACCGTCGAGCGCAGCGAGCTCGAACAGGCCGTCGAGCGCGGCGAGCGCGGGGCCGACAGCGCCTTGGCGGCCGTCCGCACCCTGACGTTCCAGCTCTCCGGCGCCCAGCTCGGCATCACCGTGACCGGCCTGGTCATCGGCATGATCTCCAAGCCCTCGATCTCCACCCTGCTCCAAGGCCCCCTGGAATCCGTGGGTCTGTCGGCCGCAGCAGCGTCCTCCACCGCCCTGGTGCTCGGCACCGTGGTGTCGACGGTCGTCCTGATGGTCATCGGTGAGCTGGTGCCCAAGAACTGGGCCATCTCCTCCCCCCTGGCGATCGCCAAGCGCGTCGCGACGATGCAGCGGGTCTTCAGCCGGGCCTTCAAGCCCCTGATCAGCCACCTCAACACCACCGCGAACCACATGGTGCGCCGCTTCGGCATGGAGCCGGCCGAGGAGCTGGCCTCCGCGCGCACCCCGCAGGAGCTCGTCGCGCTGGCGCGGCACTCCGCGAAGGCGGGCGCCCTGGAGAAGGACACCGCCGAGCTGTTCGTACGGACCCTGAACCTGGCCGATCTGACCGCGGAGAACGTGATGACCCCGCGCGTCCAGGTCACCGCCCTCGACGTGCAGACCACCGCGGGGGACGTGGCGAACGCGACGCTGGCCACCGGCCTGTCCCGTTTCCCCGTCTACCGCGGCAGCCTCGACACCGTCGTCGGCACGGTCCACATCAAGGACGTGCTGGCGCTGCCCGCCGAGGAGCGTTACCGCTATCCCGTGGCGCAGCTGCTGCGCGAGCCCCTCCTCGTACCGGAGTCCCTGACCGTGGACCGGCTGCTGGACCGGCTGTCCGGCAAGCAGACGATGGCCGTGGTCATCGACGAGTACGGCGGCACGGCCGGAGTGGCCACGCTGGAGGACATCGTCGAGGAGGTGGTCGGCGAGGTCCGCGACGAGCACGACCCGCACGAGACCTCGGACCTGGCCCCGGCCGGTACGGACGACTCCGGGCGCCTGCTGTACTCCGCCGACGGCGCGGCGCGCACCGACCAGCTCCAGCGGATCGGCCTGCGGGTGCCGGACGGGCCGTACGAGACCCTGGCCGGCCTGATAGCGACGGAGCTGGGCCGGATCCCGGCCGTCGGCGACCGTCTGGAGCTGGGCGGCTGGCGGCTGGACGTGGTGGACGCGGGCGGGCGACGGGCCGCGCGGGTGCTGCTGCACGCCCCGGCCGAAGCGGCCGACGACCCGAAGGGGGACGCCCGATGACCGCGATCCAGCTGTTGATCGGTCTGGCGACCCTGGTGGTCAACGCCTTCTTCGTCGGCGCAGAGTTCGCGATGATCTCGGTCCGGCGCAGCCAGATCGAGCCGTACGCCGAGCAGGGCGACCGGCGGGCCCGCGCCGTCATGTGGGGCCTGGAGCACCTGTCGGCGCTGATGGCAGCGGCCCAGCTGGGCATCACGCTGTGCACCCTGGTGCTGGGTGTGGTGGCCGAGCCGGCCATCGCCCACCTGCTGACCCCGATGTTCGACGCCGTGGGGGTGCCGGGCGGCGTGACGCACGCCGTCTCCTTCGTCGTGGCCCTGGCACTGGCGACGTACCTGCACATGCTCTTCGGCGAGATGGTGCCGAAGAACGTCGCCCTGTCCGAGCCGGTGCGCACCGCGCTGCTGCTGGGACCGCCGCTGGTGGCCCTGACGCGGGGGCTGCGGCCGGTAATCTTCGCGATCAACGCCTTCGCCAACACCCTGCTGCGGCTGCTGCGGGTCGAGGCGAAGGACGAGGTCGCCGCGACCTTCTCGGACGACGAGCTGGCGCGGATGGTCAAGGACTCCAGTGACGCCGGGCTCATCGACGACCGGGCGAGCGAGCGCCTGCACGACGCCCTGGAGCTGGGCCGCCGGCCCGTGCGCGACGTGGTGTTGCCGCGCGACCGGGTGGTGCCGGCGCGGGAGGGCATCACTCCGGCCGGGCTGGAGCGGCTCGCGGCCGAGTCCGGCTACTCGCGTTTCCCCGTCATCGACGCGCAGCACGGCATCCTCGGCTACCTGCACGTGAAGGACGCCCTGGAGGCGGACGCACGGGACGAGCCGTTCCCGGTCTCGGCGCTGCGGCCGATCGCCCAGGTCAGGGCGGAGACCCCGCTGGACGACGTGCTGACCGCCATGCGGCGCAGCCGTACGCACCTGGCGGCGGTCCTCGGGGCGGACGGCACCATGACGGGGCTGGTGACGATGGAGGACGTACTGCGGGAGCTGTTCGGCAGGCCCGCCTCCGCCTGAGCCGTCCGGGACGCGTGGTGCCCTGGCCCTCCGGGGCTGGGGTACCGCGCGGTAACATCGTTCGGCCATGGAAATCAACGCCTCTTACAGCAGTCTCGTCGCGGTCGGCGACTCCTTCACCGAGGGCATGTCCGACCTCCTCCCGGACGGCTCCTACCGGGGCTGGGCCGACCTGCTGGCCGCCCGCCTCGCCGCGCGGGAACCGGGCTTCCGCTACGCGAACCTCGCGGTCCGCGGGAAGCTGATCGGGCAGATCGCCGAGGACCAGGCACCGGTGGCGGCGGCCATGGGCGCCGACGTGGTGACCCTGGTGGGCGGGCTGAACGACGCACTGCGCCCCAAAGTGGACATGGGCAGGGTCCGGGCCCACCTGGAGTCCGCCGTGGAGATCCTCGCGCCCTCCTGCAAGCACCTCGTCCTGATGCGCTCCCCGGGGCGCAACGGGCCGGTGATGGAACGCTTCCGGCCCCGCATGGAAGAGCTGTTCGTCATCATCGAGGAGCTCGCCGACCGGCACGGCGCCCTGGTGGTGGACCTGTACGGGGCCCCGGCGCTCGGGGACCCGCGGATGTGGGACGTCGACCGGCTGCACCTGACGGCCGAGGGCCACCGACGGGTGGCGGAGGCGGTGTGGCAGGCACTGGGCCTGCCCGCCGAAGAGGAGTGGCGCACGGAACTGCCCGCCGCCGCGCCGCCGGGCTGGGCGGTGCGCCGGACACAGGACCTGAGCTTCGCCCGCCGGCATCTGCTGCCCTGGATCGGCCGCCGCCTGACGGGCCGCTCCTCAGGTGACGGCCGCCCGGCCAAACGCCCCGAGCTGCTCCCCTACATCTCCCACGAGGACCCCGCGGTCTCGTAGCAAGCCACAATCGGGAGCGGTGGCCCTACCTGCGTAAACACACAGCCGGGGCCCAAGTAGAATCACTCCACGTGACAGCCAAGCCCCGCATCCCCAATGTCCTGGCCGGCCGCTACGCCTCCGCGGAGCTCGCCGTCCTGTGGTCCCCCGAGTACAAGGTGACGCTGGAGCGGCGGCTGTGGCTCGCCGTGCTGCGCGCCCAGAAGGACCTCGGTATCGAGGTACCGGACGCCGCCCTCGCCGACTACGAGCGCGTCCTGGAGACCGTCGACCTCGCCTCCATCGCCGAGCGCGAGAAGGTCACCCGGCACGACGTGAAGGCCCGCATCGAGGAGTTCAACGCCCTCGCCGGTCACGAGCACGTCCACAAGGGCATGACCTCGCGCGACCTCACCGAGAACGTCGAGCAGCTGCAGATCCGGCTCTCGCTGGAGCTGGCCCGGGACCGCACGGTCGCCGTCCTCGCCCGCCTCGGCAAGCTGGCTGGCGAGCACGCCGAGCTGGTCATGGCCGGCCGCTCCCACAACGTGGCCGCGCAGGCCACCACCCTGGGCAAGCGCTTCGCCACCGCGGCCGACGAGCTCCTGGTCGCCTACGACCGTCTGGAGGACCTCCTCGGGCGCTACCCGCTGCGGGGCATCAAGGGCCCGGTCGGCACCGCCCAGGACATGCTCGACCTGCTGGGCGGCGACGCCGCCAAGCTCGCCGACCTGGAGCAGCGGATCGCGGCCCACCTCGGCTTCGCCCAGGCCTTCACCTCGGTCGGCCAGGTCTACCCCCGCTCGCTCGACTACGACGTGGTCACCGCGCTGGTGCAGCTCGCCGCCGCCCCGTCGTCGATCGCCAAGACGATCCGCCTGATGGCCGGCCACGAGCTGGTCACCGAGGGCTTCAAGCCCGGCCAGGTCGGCTCCTCCGCCATGCCCCACAAGATGAACACCCGCTCCTGCGAGCGCGTGAACGGCCTCATGGTCATCCTGCGCGGCTACGCCTCGATGACGGGCGAGCTGGCCGGCGACCAGTGGAACGAGGGCGACGTCTCCTGCTCCGTGGTGCGCCGCGTGGCCCTGCCGGACGCCTTCTTCGCCTTCGACGGCCTCCTGGAGACCTTCCTGACCGTCCTCGACGAGTTCGGCGCCTTCCCGGCGGTCGTGGCCCGCGAGCTGGACCGCTACCTGCCGTTCCTCGCGACCACCAAGGTCCTGATGGGCGCGGTGCGGGCCGGTGTCGGCCGCGAGGCCGCGCACGAGGTCATCAAGGAGCACGCGGTGGCCTCCGCCCTCGCCATGCGCGAGCAGGGTGCCGAGCGCAACGAGCTGCTGGACAAGCTGGCCGCCGACGAGCGGATGCCGCTGGACCGGGCCCAGCTCGACGCATTGATGGCCGACAAGCTGTCCTTCACCGGCGCCGCGGGCGACCAGGTCGCGGCGGTGATCTCCCGCATCGAGGCGATCGCCAAGCAGCACCCGGCCGCCGCCGGATACGCCCCGGGGTCGATCCTCTGACTCCCGAAGAGCTCGACGCCGCCCGTGATCGCGTCCTTGCGGACGTGGTCGCGGGCGGTCTGCGTGTGCTGTTCTGCGGCATCAACCCCGGTCTCCTCTCCGCCGCGACGGGCCACCACTTCGCCCGCCCCGGCAACCGCTTCTGGCCCGTCCTGCACCTGTCCGGCTTCACCCCGCGCCGCCTGGCCCCCTCCGAGCAGGAGGAGCTGCTGACCTACCGGCTCGGCATCACCAACGTCGTGGCCCGTGCCACGGCCCGCGCCGACGAGCTGAGCGCCGAGGAGTTCCGCGAGGGCGGCCGCATCCTGACGGCCAAGGTGGAACTGCTGCGCCCCCAGTGGCTCGCCGTCGTAGGCGTCACCGCCTACCGCACCGCCTTCGGCGAGCGAAAGGCCCAGATCGGCCCCCAGGAGCGGACCATCGGCTCCACCCGCGTCTGGGCGCTCCCCAACCCCAGCGGCCTCAACGCCCATTGGACCGCCGAGACCATGGCCCAGGAGTACGCCCGCCTCCGCGCCGCCGCCGAGTCCCCCGACCTCCCGTAGGGCACGCCCACCGGTTCTCACGGCGGGTCGATCACCGTGACTCCTGCCATCAGCACGTAGGGGTCCTCGCGGTCCCACTGCGCCACATAGGCCACCAGCCACTGCTCCTCGGCCCGCCACAGATGCACGTGGTCGGTGGTGTTGCTCACCACGTCCCACGGCGGCGGTATCTCCTCCCCGTCGAGCCCCCGCTCCAGCAGCGACGCGACGCTGAAGACCTGCTGGTCCCCCCACCGGCCGGCCAGGGCCTGGGTGAGCGCCTCGTACTCGGCGGTGATCTGATCGGCCGCCTCGGCCCGGCCCGAACCGTCGTCGTCCCAGAAGTCCCGTGTCCATCCCAGCTGGACGAGGTGATAGCCCGGGCCGCTGATCTGCCCGCCGGACCGGACCGGCTCGGCGGGGAACTCCCCTGCCCGGAGCCGGTCGATCGTGTCGAGGTGCTCTGCCGTGGTCATACCGTCAGTATCCCGACCACCACTGACAACTGGCCCGGCGTCACGCGTCCCTGCGCCGCACCGCGAACCAGCCGGCCACCAGCGCCGCCGTCGCCCACAGGGCGGCCACCCCCAGCCCGCTCCAGGGCCCCAGGGAGCCCTGCGCGTGCATCCGCATCACCATCTGACCGGCCCGGTCGGGCATGAACTGCCCTGCCCCGCCCGCGACCTGGCCGACCACGAAGGGAACGATCAGGAGGAAGGGTATGAGCAGGCTCATCACGAGCGTGCCGCTGCGGACCAGGGCGGTCAGACCGGCCGAGAGCAGCGCGATCAGCATCAGGTAGACACCGCTGCCGAAGACCGCCCGCACCGCGCCCGGGTCGCCCAGGCCGAGTGCATCGGGGCCCATGAAGGCCTGCCCGGCGAGGAACGTGGTGAGGCCGGTGACCTGCCCCACGAGGAAGGCGAGCGCGCCGACCACGGCGACCTTCGAGAGGTACAACCGGGTCCGGTGGGGCACGGCGGTCAGCGAGACCCGCAAGGCCCCCGCCTTGAACTCACCGGCCAGCGCGGTGGCCCCGAAGGTGATGGCCGCTATCTGCCCGAAGTTGATGCCGTAGAACGCGCCGAGCAGCCGATCCTCCCCCAAGGCGCCTTCCTCCCCCGCTCCGATCGCCGCTGCAGTGAGCACGGTGATGCCGGCCGTGGCGACGAACACGGCTATGAGGGAGCCGAGGACCGATCGGGCGGACCGTATCTTGATCCATTCCGAGCGCAGGACGGGGACGGTGGGCAGGGCGGCTGTGGTCATGGCAGGGCCTCCAGGTCGAGTTCGGCGGTGGGTGGCAGACGGCTGAGGTGGACGGAGTCAGCCGGGGGCGGAGAACGGGGCGCGGTCGGCCGTGAGGTCGAGATAGGCCTCCTCCAGCGAGGCCCTTTCGTCGGTGAGCTCGATCATCGGAACCCCTGCGCGGGCGGCGAGGGCTCCGACGGCCTCGGCCTGGACGCCGTCCACGGTCCACCGCCCGTCAGATGCGGCGCTCAGCTTCCAGCCCTCGCCCTCCAGGGCGGCCCGCAAGCGCTCAGGGTCGGAGGTCCGCAGCCGGACCCTGGGGCTGCTGCGGGCTTCGATGAACTCACCTATCGAGGTGTCCGCGAGCAGCCGGCCCTGCCCGAGGACCACCAGGTGATCGACGAACGAGGCGGTCTCCGCCATCAGGTGACTGGACACCAGAACCGTGCGCCCCTCGGCGGCCAGTGCGCGCATCAGCTCTCGAATCCAGATGATGCCCTCGGGATCGAGTCCGTTGGTCGGCTCGTCCAGCAGGAACACCCCGGGGTCACCGAGCAGCGCGGCGGCGATGCCCAGGCGCTGGCGCATCCCCAGCGAGAAGGTCTTGACCCGCCGACGGGCCACCGGGGCTATGCCGGCTTGCTCCAGTACCGCGTCCACCCTTGCCGCCGGAATGTCGTTGCTGGCGGCCAGTATGAGGAGGTGGTCGCGCGCCGTGCGCCCGCCGTGGGCCGCCTGGGGGTCGAGCAGGGCTCCCACCTCGTGCAAGGGGGCCTGGAGTTCGGTGAATCGGCGGCCGCCGATGGTGGCCGTTCCCGAGGTGGCCCGGTCGAGACCCAGCAGCAGCCGCATCGTGGTGGACTTGCCGGCGCCGTTGGGTCCCAGGAATCCCGTGACGCGGCCGGGCAGGACGTCGAAGGTGAGGTGGTCCACGACACGGTGGTTGCCGTAGTCCTTGGTCAGTTCTCGGAGCTCGATGCGGTTCATGACTCCAGAGTCCCGGCCGGCCCGCCCCCTTCCCTCCCCCATGCGGGGGTGGCGTCTCCCCCACGTGGGGGAGACGGCCGTGACCTGCCCGCTGTCACGATGGGGGCATGTACCGACTGCTCCGTGCTCCGTTCCTCCCGGTGACGTACTCGCGCTGGCTGCACCTGTGCGTTCCCCTCCTGCTGCTGGCCATCTGGATGTTCATCAACCCCGCGTGGCCGTGGGTTCCGCTGCTGATCGTCATACCGTTCGGGTTCGTGCCCTGGGTGCGACTGGCCGAGGGTCTGCAGGCGCAGTTCCTGCTGACCCCGGACGAGCGCGACTCGGCCGACAGCGGTATCAGCGCCGCGCCGTCGAAGCGGTGGAGCGACCGGTGGCGGACGCTGCTGTGGCTGGAGATACGGCTGGTCGTCTCGGGCGCGGCCATGTTCGCCACCGTCACCCTGCCGTTGGCGTCGGTCGAGCTCGTCGCGAGGGCGCTCGGGCACACGCCGGCCGGCGATCCAGCGATCTGGTCCGCCCCGCCGCGCTGGGCTGCGGCTCTGCTCGCCCCGGTGCCGCTGATCGTGCTCCTCGTCGTCGTGGTGCTCCTCGGTGAGGTGATCACGCAGATCGCCAGGCGGCTACTCGGACCTTCGGCGGCCGAACGGCTCACCGCGCTGGAGGCGCGCACCGAGCAGCTGTTGGAGCGGACCCGGATCGCGCGGGAGCTGCACGACTCCATCGGGCACGCGCTGACGGTGGCGGTCGTACAGGCCGGGGCGGCGCGGGCCGCGGGTGATCCCGCGTTCACGGACCGGGCGCTGAGCGCGATCGAGGAGACGGGCCGGGCCGCGCTGGAGGACCTTGAACGGGTGCTCATGGTGCTGCGGGAGTCGGCGCAGCAGCCCTCGCAGCGGCCGACGCTGGTGGAGGCGGACCGGTTGCTGGAGTCGGCGCGGGCTTCCGGCTCTGCCGTGGACGCACAACTGACCGGTCCCCTGGAGAGTTTGCCGGGGCCCGTCACCCGGGAGGGGTACCGGATCCTGCAGGAGGCACTGACCAATGTGCTGAGGCACTGCGGCCCCGTGCCGGTCCGGGTGCGGGTGGAGATGGCCGCGGGCCGGCTGGACCTGGAGGTGACGAATCCGCTGCCGCAGCGGCCCGCCGTCGCGGTGGGCGGGGGCAGCGGGCTGCGCGGGATGCGGGAGCGGGCCGCGCTGCTCGGCGGAGACGCGCAGACCGGGCCGTATGAGGGCGGCTGGAGAGTGCACGCCCGGCTTCCGCTGGAACGAATACGCTGACCGGATGCCGGTTACCGTACTGCTCGTCGACGACGAGCCCCTGGTGCGCGCGGGTCTGCGTGCCGTCTTGGACGCCCAGCCCGACATCGAAGTGGTGGGTGAGGCGGCCGACGGGGCGTCAGTGGTCCCGCTCGTGCGGCAGCTGCGGCCCGACGTGGTGGCCATGGACGTGCGGATGCCGCTTCTCGACGGGATCGAGGCGACCCGGGCGGTCCTGCGGACGGTGGACAGCCCGCCGAAGATCCTCGTGGTGACCACCTTCGAAAACGACGAGTACGTCTACCAGGCGCTGCGGGCCGGCGCGGACGGGTTCCTGCTGAAGCGGGCCCGGCCTTCGGAGATCGTGCACGCGGTGCGGCTGGTGGCGGAGGGCGAGACGCTGCTCTTTCCGGCGGCCGTGCGGGCCCTGGCCGCGGAGTACGGGAACCAGCGGGCCCGGGCGGCACTGGAGCGGGCCGCCCTGACCGAGCGGGAGGAGGCAGTGCTGCGGCTCATGGCGCGGGGGCTCACGAACGTGGAGATCGCGTCCGAGCTGATCATCGGCACGGAGACGGTCAAGTCGCACGTCAGCGCGATTCTGGCGAAGCTGGGGGCCCGGGACCGCACGCAGGCGGTGATCGCGGCTTACGAGTCGGGGTTCGTCGCCCCGGCGTGAGGGAGGGGCTGGTCACGGGCGATGGGGGGGCTGCTTCTCGCCGCCGACCGGGGCGCACAGTACGATCCGGCTGACAAGCTCGCTAGCTGGGAGGACACACGTTGGGGCAGCTGACCGGCGGGGATCCCTCTCTGCTCCGGCGGATCAACTCCGCCGTGGTGCTGCGCGCACTGCGCGCGACCGGATCTGCGACCCTCACCGACCTCACCCGGGTGACCGGCCTCTCCCGGCCGACCGTCGAGGGCGTCATGGAGGGGCTGATGGCGACCGGGCTGGTCGTCGAGGCCGACGCGGAGGAGGGCGCGCGGCGCCAGGGGCGACCGGCCAGACGGTTCCGGTTCCGGGTCGAAGCGGGGCACCTGCTCGGCATCGAGATCGGCTCGCACCGCATCGCGGTGCTGCTGTCCGGACTGGACGGCCGCATCATCGGCGCCGGTACCAAGGACGTCGCGGAGACCGCGTCCGCCGACGAGCGGCTGGAGCGGGTGCGGGCGGCCGTCGCCGATCTGCTGCGCCGCGCCGGCGTGCCCCGGGACTCCCTGTGGGCCGTCGGGGTCGCGAGCCCCGGGATCGTGGAGGCGGACGGCACGGTCCGCCTGGGCACCGCGCTGCCCGGCTGGACGGGGCTGCCGCTCGGGGAGCGGCTGCGGCGCTCGTTCCGCTGCCCGGTCCACGTGGAGAACGACGCCAACGCGGCGGCGGTCGCCGAGCACTGGAAGGGCGCCGCCCGGGACACCGGCGACATGGTGTTCGTCATGGCGGGGCTCAGTCCTGGCGCCGGATCGCTGATCGGCGGCCGGCTGCACCGTGGCTTCGGCGGGGCCGCCGGCGAGATCGGCGCGCTCCATCTGCTGGGCCGCGAGGTCACGCCGGAGCGGCTGCTCTCGACCACCAGTGAACCGCTGCATCCGCTGGACGAGCCGGCGGTCGCCGAGGTCTTCGCGATGGCCAAGCGGGGCGACGAGCGGGCGGTGGCCGCCGTCGAGCGGTTCCTGCAGCGGCTGGTGCACGACGTGGCGGCGCTGGTGCTGGCCATGGATCCGGAGCTGGTGGTCGTCGGCGGCTGGGCGGCCGGCCTGGACGGGGTCCTGGAACCGCTGCGCCGGGAGCTGGAGCGCTACTGCCTGCGCCCGCCGCGGGTGGCCCTGTCCCTGCTCGGCGAGGCCGCGGTGGCGACCGGCGCCCTCCGGCTCGCGCTGGACCACGTGGAGGAAGAGCTCTTCGCGGTGGAGAAGACGGTCACGGCCCGCCGCAGTTGACCGTGCGGAACCCCACCCGTACGGCACCCGCCGCACCTCAGCGCCCCGCGCCGCGCTGCACCGCAAGGTACGGGCTTCGGACGTCCCGAAACCGGTACGTCCGAAACCGGACGGCCCGGCGGTGTCAGGAGGCCACGCGCGGCTCGTCGGCGATCTCCACGCCGCCCGAGTCGCCGAAGGTCAGCCGGCAGGTGTCGGCGCGGTAGGTCGCGACCGAGAGCGCGGCCGTGCCCGCGGAGGTGAAGTAGCGCGTGGTGACCAGGAGTACGGGCGCGCCGGGCAGGCGGTCCAGCTCCTTGGCGTCGTCGGCGCGGGCGGAGCCCAGCTCCACCGAGCGGTCCTGCCCGTCGAGGACCAGCCGCTGGAGCTCGCGCAGGACGGCGCGGGCGCGCGCCGGTCCGGTCGGCGCCTCGATGGCCGGCAGTCCGGGCACCGACGCGGCCGGAACGTAGAGCAGTTCTGCGGCGACGGCCTGGCCGTTCGTGACCCGCGTCCGGCGCACCGTGTGGACCGGCTGGTCGGAGGCGAAGCCGCCCCCGGTGCCCAGGAGCTTCAGCACCGCGGCCGACGGCGCGGTCTCCGTCGCGTCCACCGGCTCCCAGCCGTCGGCGCTCTCGCCGGGCCAGCTGTGCCGCGCACTGCCCACGGCGACGCCCACGCGCGGCGGCGCGACGGTGGTGCCCACTCCGCGGCGCCGCTGCAGCCGGCCTTCGAGCTCCAGCTGCTCCAGCGCCTGACGCAGGGTGGCGCGGGCGACTCCGAAACGGGCCGCGAGCTCGCGCTCGTTGGGCAGGACCTCGCCCACGGCGAAGTCCTGGTCGAGCGCCTCGCTGAGGACGGTCTTGAGGTGCCAGTACTTCGGCTCCGGCACCGTTTCGAGCTGCGTGGTCCCCACCCTGACTCCTCCTGCCATCGCTGCACTCGCCGTGTGTTCCAGCGGCAGTTCCGCGCCCTTGTTTATTAAAGGTTCCTGCACTATGCCTGCGACGATAGGACGGCGCACCCCCTTGGTCAAGACCAATGCTCAGGCCTTTGCCGGGCAGATCGGGCATACGTATCAAGCCGTTCACGGGATGTTCTCGTACTCACCGAAGGCTTGTAGTCAAGGGCTACCGGACGGTAATCATGAGGGAAGGCACTACTGACAGCCTGTCTCGCACGTCCTACCGACGAGGAGCAGCATGACCGCCACGGTCTCCTTCCCGATCGACACGCCGGTCGGCCCCCGCACCGCGACCACCACCTACGAGCGCAAGGGCTCCGGCGAACCGCTTCTCCTGCTGCACGGCATCGGCCACCACCTCCAGGCCTGGCACCCGGTCATGGACATCCTGGCCGCCGAACACGATGTGATCGCCGTCGACCTGCCCGGGTTCGGCGCCTCGCAGCCGCTGCCCGACGGGGTCCCGTACAGCCTGGGGACCGTGGCCAGGGCGCTCGCCGGGCTCTGCGCGGCGCTCGGCGTCGAGCGCCCGCACGTCGCGGGGAACTCCCTCGGCGGGCTGCTCGCCCTCGAAATGGGCCGCCGCGACCTCGTCCGCTCCGTCACCGCCCTGTCCCCCGCCGGGTTCTGGACGGAGGGCGAGCGCCGCTACGCCTTCGCCGCCCTGCGCACGATGCGCGCCGGCGCCAAGGCGCTGCCGCTGTCCGCCATGGAGCGCCTCTCGCGCACCGCCGCCGGCCGCGCCGCGCTCACCGGCAGCATCTACGCCCGCCCCGCGCGCCGTTCGCCCGAGGCCGTGGTCGCCGAGACCCTCGCCCTGCGCGGGGCCACCGGCTTCGAGGAGACCCTGGCCGCGGGTGGCTCCGTACGGTTCACCGAGGACGTGCCCGGCCTGCCGGTCACCATCGCCTGGGGCACCCGCGACCGGCTGCTGCTGCGCCGCCAGGGCGTACGCGCCAAGCACACGCTCCCCGGCGCCCGGCTGGTCCGCCTCCCGGGCTGCGGCCACGTCCCGATGAACGACGATCCGGCGCTCGTCTCCCGAGTCGTACTGGACACCGCCCGCAGCACCCGCCTAGCGGCGGCCGCGATCTCGAACGGGTGAGCGGCTGACGGCTGTTCATCCGCGGTTCGCGTGGGCGACGCGGCCGGGCCGGTGTGCGGGGGCACGCTGGTCCGACCGTTCTCGCCACCCCCCTGGAGACGCACCGATGGCACCGACCCCGCACACCCGACGGACCCTCATCGGGGGTTCCCTCGCCCTCTCCTCCGCACTGCTCGCCTCACCGGCGCTCGCCGCCCCCGCCTTCGCCCGCTCCGCCCGGCCGAACGCGCTCTGGGGCGTCCAGTCCGGCGAGATCACCGCCCACTCGGCCACCGTCTGGACGCGTTCGGACCGCCTCGCGCGCATGTACGTCGAGACCTCCCCGAGCGAGTCGTTCCGCTACGCCGTACGCCGCCACCGCGGCCCGCTGCTCGGCCCGTCCGGCGACTTCACCGGAACCACGGTCCTGCGCGACCTCCCGCCCGGGCAGCAGATCCACTACCGGGTCGTCCTCGCCGACCCGGACGACCCCCGCCGCACCTCCGCACCCGTCCAGGGCACCTTCCGCACCACGCCCGCGTCGCGTCGCCACGACGTGCGCTTCCTGTGGTCCGGCGACCTGGCCGGCCAGGGCTGGGGGATCAACCCCGACGTCGGCGGCTACCGCGTCTTCGAGGAGATGCGGCTGCGCGACCCCGACTTCTTCCTCTTCAGCGGGGACACGATCTACGCCGACGGGCCGATCAAATCCTCCGTACCGCTGCGCGACGGCAGTCTCTGGCGCAACGTCACGACCGAGGAGAAGGCGAAGGTCGCCGAGACGCTCGCCGAGTTCCGCGGGAACTTCCGCTACAACCTGCTCGATCGCCACCTGCTCGCCTTCAACGCCCAGGTCCCCGTCCTGGCCCAGTGGGACGACCACGAGGTGCGCAACAACTGGTACCCCGGCCAGCTGATCGACGACCCCCGCTACACCGTCAAGGAGGTCGACGTCCTCGCCGCCCGCGCCCGCCAGGCCTTCGGCGAGTACTTCCCCGTCACCGACCTGCGCGGCGGCGCCGCCGAAGGCCGCATGTACCGCGTGATGCGGTACGGCCCGCTGCTCGACGTCTTCGTCCTCGACATGCGCACCCACCGCAACGCCAACTCCCCGGACACCCAGACCGAGGACCCCCTCGGCATCCTCGGCCCCGAGCAGCTGGCCTGGCTCAAGCGCGAGCTCTCGCGCTCCCGCGCGACCTGGAAGGTCATCGCCGCCGACATGCCCCTGGGCATCGTCGTCCCCGACGGGGCGGCGAACTTCGAGGCCGTGGCGCAGGGCGACCCGGGTGCTCCGCTGGGCCGCGAGCTCCAGATCGCCGAACTCCTGCGCCACATCAAGCACCAGCGCATCACCGGCACCCTCTGGCTCACCGCGGACGTGCACTACACCGCCGCGAACCACTACGCGCCCGAGCGGGCCGCCTTCACCGACTTCGCGCCGTTCTGGGAGTTCGTCTCCGGCCCGATCGGCGCGGGCGGCTTCCCGGCCGGGCGGCTCGACGCCACCTTCGGCCCGCGGACGGCGTACGTGCAGTCGGCTCCCTTCGCCAACATGTCCCCCTCGGAGAACCCGCCGTACTACGGAGAGGTCGACATCGACGGCGGCAGCGGGGAACTCACGGTGCGGTTGCGGCGCCAGGGCGGCGATACCCTGTTCACGCAGACCCTCCAGCCCGGGCGCGTGGGCCAGTAACGCGGACCGGCGACGGCCGGGCGGGCAGGCCGGAACGCGGTAGGTTCCGGCCGGAGCCGGCCGGAACCCGGTAGGAAAACTGGACGAAATCGGCCAGACGGACACTTAACCAGTCGGTCACAGAGCGTTCGTGATCACGCAACACCCCTGCGCCACAGTGGTGTGCATGACTGACCGCAGCCACGCCTCCGCCCCGCGTCCCCACCACCACCACTGGCGCCGCGACCTCGTCGAACTCGCCGCGCTCTTCTGCGCCGTCGCGGTCGCCGACGCCATCGCCAACCTCGTCGTGCACGGTCCGAGGGGCCCCGTCCTGCTGGTCGCCTCGGCCGTCGCACTCCTGGTCACCGCGGCCTTCCACACCTGGTGGGCGCGGCGCCACAGCCATGCGCCGCCGCCGTACGGTACGGCGCCGCCCTCCCGTCCGACGCCGTCGGGCGCCACCCCCACCGCGACCGCGGCCGCCACCCTGTGGCGGATGCGTACGACCGTACGGGACGAGCCCGGCTCCCTGGCCGCCCTCTGCACGGCACTCGCCCGTAACGGCGTCGACATCCTGACCCTCCAGACCCACCCGCTGCCCGAGGGCGGCACGGTCGACGAGTTCCTGCTGCGCGCCCCGCAGCAGCTGGCCTCCGCCGACCTCACCCGGGCCATCGCGGGGGCCGGCGGCCGCAGCACCTGGATCGAACGCGCCGACGCCCACGACCTGGTCGACACCCCGACGCGCGTCCTGGGCCTGGCCGCCCGCACCGCCCTGGACGCCGCGGAGCTCCCCCTCGCGCTGCGCCAGCTGCTCGGCCGCTGCACGATCCACTCGATCCCGGCGACCACCCTCTCCGGCCGCCCCAACGCCGGCGCCGACGCCCCGGTCGAAGGCGTCCTGGAGGCTACGGTCCTGCGCCTGCCCGACCCCTCGGGCGGCGTCATCACCGTGGAGCGGCCCTACCTGCCCTTCACCCCGACCGAGTTCGCCCGTGCCCGGGCCCTCGTCGAGCTCGACACCCGGCTCGGCCCGCGCGTCCCGCGCAGCCAGGACGTCCTGACCTTGCCCGAGGGCAACGAGATCACCGTGCGCCGCGCCGACGGATCCGACCAGGCCGCGGCCCGCGCCATGCACGACCGCTGCTCCGAGCGCACCCTCGGCCTGCGCTACAACGGCCCCGTCTCCGACGCCGACCGCTACCTCGGCCACCTGCTGAGCCCCCGCTTCGGCCGCACCCTCGCCGCCACCACCGCGTCCGGGAAGCTCGTCGCCCTCGGGCACCTGCTGTGGGACGGCGACGAGACCGAGGTCGCGCTCCTCATCGAGGACGACTGGCAGCGCCGCGGCATCGGCTCCGAACTGCTGCGCCGGCTCATCGCGATGGCCGTCGAGGCCGGCTGCGACAGCGTGTACGCCGTCACCCAGGCCTCCAACACCGGCATGGTCGCCGCCATGCGCGGCCTCGGCCTCCCCCTCGACTACCAGATCGAGGAGGGCACCCTGGTGATCACGGCCCGGCTGGACGCTACCCCGGTCCCGTCACGGCTGCCCTACGAGCTCCCCCACGAGCAGCAGGCCGCGCGCCGCCCCCGGCACTGAGCCGCCCGGACCGGACCGGGGCTGCCCCATGCCAGGGGAGGCAGCTCCGGCCGGATCCGGCCATGCTCCGGGCGCTCGGGCCCGCGGATTCCCACCCAGCCCGGGCACCAACTCCCGTACACACCATGTGTGTTGATGAGACAGAGGCGACCCGTCCACCCCTCGGCCACCCAGGACCGCAGGCTGACGGCAATCTGTAATGACGGGAGCAGGTCTCCCGTACGAAGATGGCCGCATGTCAGAGATCCTCCACAACGGCAGCGCATCCCGGCTGCCCCGCCAGGTGGCCGACGCGTACGTCGACGACCTCATCGCCCTCGACCCGATCACGGGCACCTACCTCGGAGACGCCGCGAGCTCCGCCAAGCTCCCGGACTTCTCCCCGGCCGGCCGTGCGGCCGTCGCCGAGCTCGCCCGCGCCACCCTCGTCCGCCTCGACGCCGCCGAGCTGCTGCCCGGCGCCGACAGCGACGCCGAGCGGCGCTGCGCGCGCCTGCTGCGCGAGCGCCTCACGGCCGAGCTCGCGGTCCACGAGGCCGACGAGGACCTGCGCGCGGTCAGCAACATCCACAGTCCCGCGCACAGCGTCCGCGAGGTCTTCAGCCTGACGCCCACCGACACCGACGAGGACTGGGCGGCGATCGCCGAGCGGCTGCGAGCCGTGCCGGCCACGTTCGCCGGCTACCGCGAGAGCCTCGGACTCGGCCTGGAGCGCGGCCTGTACGGCGGTCCGCGCGCCACCGCCACCATGATCGACCAGCTCACCACCTGGGCCGGCCAGGACGGCTCCGGCCCCGCCTTCTTCGCGGACTTCGTCTCCGGCGGCCCGCAGACCCTGCGCGCCGAGCTGGACGAGGCGGCCGCCGGCGCCACCGCCGCCGTCGTCGGACTGCGCGACTGGCTGCGGGAGGTGTACGCCCCGGCCGTCGCGGGGAAGCCCGACACCGTGGGCCGCGAGCGGTACGCCCGCTGGTCCCGGTACTTCAACGGCACCGACCTCGACCTCGACGAGGCGTACGCCTACGGCTGGTCGGAGTACCACCGGCTGCTCGGCGAGATGAAGACCGAAGCGGCCAAGATCCTCCCGGGCGCCGGCCCCTGGGAGGCGCTGAAGCACCTGGACGAGCACGGCACCCGCATCGGCGTGGACGAGGTCCAGGGCTGGCTCCAGGGCCTGATGGACGAGGCCATCGAGAACCTCGACGGCACCCACTTCGAGCTCGCCGAGCGGGTGCGGAAGGTGGAGTCGCGGATCGCCCCGCCGGGCGGCCCCGCGGCCCCGTACTACACCTCACCCTCGGAGGACTTCTCCCGGCCGGGCCGCACCTGGCTGCCCACGATGGGCCAGACCAGCTTCCCGGTCTACGACCTGGTCTCCACCTGGTACCACGAGGGCGTTCCGGGCCATCACCTCCAGCTCGCGCAGTGGACGCACGTGGCGGACCAGCTCTCCCGCTACCAGGCCACCGTCGGCGGGGTCAGCGCCAACTGCGAGGGCTGGGCCCTGTACGCGGAGCGGCTGATGGAGGAGCTCGGCTACCTCAAGGACTCCGAGCAGCGCCTGGGCTACCTGGACTGCCAGATGATGCGCGCCGCGCGGGTCATCGTGGACATCGGCATGCACCTGGAGCTGCGTATCCCCGACGACTCGCCCTTCCACCCGGGCGAGACCTGGACGGTCGACCTCGCGCAGGAGTTCTTCGGGCTGCACAGCGGCCGCCCGGCGGACTTCATCGAGAGCGAGCTGACCCGGTACCTGTCGATGCCGGGACAGGCGATCGGCTACAAGCTGGGCGAGCGCGCCTGGCTGCTGGGCCGGGACAACGCCCGCGCCGCGCACGGTGATTCCTTCGACCTCAAGGCCTGGCACATGGCCGCGCTGTCGCAGGGTGCGCTGGGGCTGGACGACCTGGTGGACGAGCTCTCGAAGCTCTGACCCGGGCCTCGTCGCCGCCTACGCAGGACGGGCCGCTCACCTCCCCGGGGAGGTGAGCGGCCCGTCCTGCACCCCATACCGTTGTCAGCAGCCGCAGTCGTCGGAGTCGGTGGGTGCGGTCAGCGGGTCCGCCTCGGCGCGCTGCTGGTTGCCCTGCCAGGTCTCGACCTCGAAGCCCTCGCGGATCCAGTACTCGATCCCGCCGAGCATCTCCTTGACCTGGAAGCCGAGTTCGGCCAGGGCGAGGGCGGAGCGGGTGCCTCCGTTGCAGCCGGGGCCCCAGCAGTACGTCACCACGGGGATGTTCTTGTCCAGGAGCCGCTCGGCCTGCTCGGGGATGAGGGCGGTCGGCAGGTGGATCGCTCCGGGCACGTGGGCCTGGTCCCAGGACGGGGTGGAGCGGGAGTCGATCAGCTGGAAGCCGAGCTCGGCGCCCTGCTCGCGGTGGGCCTTGTAGGCGGCGGCGACGTCCGACACGTCCGCGTGGAAGGCCAGGCTCGCCGCGAAGTACGCGGCCGCCGCGGCCGGGGAGGCCGGGGGCACCCGGAGCACGGGGTTCGCGGAGGTGGAGGCGGGAGCGGAGGCGGTGGCGGGCGCGGTGCCCGGGGCCGGCTGGTTCACGGAGTGCGTGTGCGTCGTCGTCATGACCCAAAATCTACGATCTGTTGATCTTCTCCGGAAGCGGTTTTTCCCGGCGTTCCGCTTGTCCAGCCGGGAAATCCCCTGCTAGACCTGGGCCATGACCGACTATTCCCCTGACGCCACCGACTGGCGGATCCTCGAAGTCCTCCAGCAGGACGGGCGCGCCAGCTTCACCGAGCTGGCCCGCGCCGTGTCCATGTCCGCGAGCGCCGTGACCGAGCGGGTCCGCCGCCTGGAGGAGGTCGGCATCATCACCGGCTACACGGCGGTGGTGGACCCGGAGAAGCTCGGCAAGGCGATCCTCGCCCTGGTGCGGCTGCGCTATCCGCACGGCAACTACAAGCCGTTCCACGACTTCCTGGAGGCCACCCCCGAGATCCTGGAGGCGCATCACGTCACCGGCGACGACTGCTTCGTCCTCAAGGTCGCCGCCCGTTCGATGGCCCACCTGGAAGAGGTCACGGGCCGCATCTCCGGCCTCGGCCCGGTGACGACGAGCATCGTCTACTCCTCGCCGCTGCCGCGCAGGCCGCTCAGTCACTGAACGCTGCACCCTCAGTCCGTCAGCGCCGCCGTCCGGTGGCGCACCACGGAACCCCCGCGCTGCTTGACGATCTCCAGCTGCGCCTGCACCCGGGTGCGCAGGTCGGCGACGTGGCTCACGATGCCGACGCTGCGGTCCCGCTCGCGCAGGGAGTCCAGTACGTCCAGCACCTCGTCCAGCGCCTGGTCGTCGAGGCTGCCGAAGCCCTCGTCGATGAAGAGGGTGTCCAGCCGCATGCCGCCCGCCTCGTCGGTGACCACGTCGGCCAGACCCAGTGCGAGGGCGAGCGAGGCGAAGAAGGTCTCGCCGCCCGACAGCGTGGCGGTGTCCCGCTCGCTGCCGGTCCAGGCGTCGACCACGTGCAGCCCGAGACCGGAACGCCCCCGCCCGCCGGCGCGCGCGTCGGAGTGGACCAGCGTGTACCGGCCCCCGGACATGCGCAGCAGCCGTACCGTCGCGGCCGCGGCCACCTGCTCCAGGCGGGCGGCCAGCACGTAGGCCTCCAGCCGCATCCGGCGTTCGTTGTCGGCGGAGGTGCCCGCGGTGAGTCCGGCCAGCCGGGCGACCCTCTCGTACTCCTCGCGCAGCGGGCCGAGCGCGCGCAGTTCCCGCTCGGCCTGCAGGGAGAGCCGGTCCAGCTCCTCGCACCGGACGCGGGCCGCGTCCACCGAAGACGCGGCGGTACGAAGCTTCGCCGCGGCCTCGGCTGCGTACACCTCGGCCGCCTCCGGTGCGGCCGGGGGCAGGGCTGCCGCCGCGGCGGCGCCGCTCTCGCCCCGGCGGTCCGCCAGCAGGGCTTCTTCTGCCTGCCAGGCGTCCAGCCGGTGTTGGAGCGCCGTGCGTTCGTACTCGGGGAGCACCGCGTCGGCGGCAGCCTCGATGGTGTCGAAGCCGGCCTTGAAGGCGGCGTCGGCGAGCTGGTCGTCGGCCTCCTTCAGCCGGGCCGCGGTGGCCTCCGCCCGGCGCAGCGAGGCGGCGGCCGCGGAGACCATCCGGACCCGGTCCTCCAGGGTGCGGGCCCGGGCGGCGACCGTGGGCGCGCCGTCCCGCAGGAGCACCAGCTCGGCCTCCAGCGAGGCCTGTTCGCGGTCCAGGGCTTCGCGGCGGGAGGCCCGGGCGGCGGCCCGGGTCTCGGCGCCCTGCCGGTCGGCGCTGCGCGCGGCGTGCTCCCGCTCGGCGCGGGCGAGCTGCTCCCGGGCGGCGTGCAGTCCGGCGGCCGCGGCATGCGCGGCGGCGTGCCCGGCGCTCAGCTCCGAGGTCAGGGCGAGGAGTTCCTCGGTGGTGGCGTCCCCGGCGGCGGCAGCGGCCTCGGCGCGGGCCTCCCGGGCCGCGGCCAGCCGGCGCTCGACGGCCGCGCGGTCCTGCTCGGCCCGTTCGAAGCGGGCGTGGGCCGCGTCCTCGGCGGCGCGGTCCACGTGCCCGGGGGCCGGGCGGGCCGGAGCCGGGTGCTCCGCGGACCCGCACACGGTGCAGGCCTCCCCCGCCACCAGCGCTTCGGCGAGCTCGGCGGCGATCCCGCGCAGCCGGGCCTCCTTGAGCTCCAGCCAGCGCTCCCGGGCGGCGGCCGCGTCCTCGCGCAGGGCGAGCAGTTCGCCCGCGGCGCGTTCCTCGGCGGTGGCGAACTCGTCGCGCCGCCGGGCGGCGTTCAACTGCATGCGGGCGGGTTCCAGCCGGCCCGCGAAGTGCTCGGCCTCGGTGGCGGCCTGCTGGGCGGCCTCCACCCGCTGCTGGAGCGCGGCCCGGGTGCCCTCCCAGCGTTCGAGCCACTCGGCGGACTCCTGGAGCTGTTCCTCGGCCGCACGGGCCTCCCGCTCCAGGTCGGCCCGCTCTCGGCCGATCTCGGCGCTGCGCTGCTCGGCCCGGTGGGCGGCGCCGAGCGCGCCCAGGTCCTCGCGCAGCCGCTGCTCGACGTCGGCCAGCTGCTCGGCGCCGGCCTCCTTGAGCGGGGGCGGCAGTTCCGCCCGGGCGGCCGACTCGGCGTGCGCGGCGGCCAGGTGCGCCGCGAAGGCCGCGCCGCGCAGCTCCAGGGCGGGGGCCACCAGGGCGCCGCGCCGGGCCCGGTCCAGCAGGCCGCGCACGCGCTCGCGCTCGGGCCCGGCCTCGGCGAGCAGGGCGGCCCGGCGGGCGGTCTCCGCGTGCCGGCGCTGGAGCCGGTCGAGCTCGCGCTCGTCCTCGGCGGCCCGCCGGGCGGCGGCGTGCCGGCTCTCCACGGCGGCCAGCGCGTACTCGGCGACCTCGTACCGCTCACGGGCCGCGCACCGGGCGACGGCCGCCCAGGCCCGGATCGCCTCGGCCAGCCCGGGGTCCCCGGGCTGGTGGGCGGGCAGCGGCCAGGCCCGCAGGTCGGCGCTGTCCCCCGCGGCCTGGGCGAGCCGCTGCGCGGTGTGCAGCACCTTCTCGTCCCCGGCCCGGACCTTGGCCTCGGCGGCCCGGCGGCGCTCCCCGAGCAGGGCTTCGACGGCGGCGAAGCGGCGGGTGTCGAAGAGGCGGCCGAGCAGCCGGCCGCGCGCCGCCTCGTCGGCGCGCAGGAAGCGTGCGAACTCCCCCTGCGGCAAGAGCACGACCTGGCAGAACTGCTCGCGGCTCATGCCGAGCAGCTGCTCGATCTCCTCGCCGATCTCCTGGTGGGAGCGGCTGAGCGCCTGCCAGCCCTCGCCGGTGTGCTCGCGCAGCCAGCTCTGGGCCTTGTCCTTGGTCGTGCCGGTGCCGCGTTTCTTGGGGCGTTCCTGTTCGGGGCGCCGGGTGATCTCCAGGCGGCGGCCGCCCGCGGTGAGTTCGAGGGTGACCTCGGTCGGGGTCCCGGCGGAGGCGTGGTCGCTGCGCAGGCTGGTGCCGGGGGCCTGGCGGGGGCCGGGCACGGATCCGTAGAGCGCGTAGCAGACGGCGTCGAGCACGGAGGTCTTCCCGGCGCCGGTGGGCCCGTGCAGCAGGAAGATCCCGGCGCCGGACAGGGCGTCGAAGTCGATCTCCTGGGGCTCGGCGAAGGGCCCGAAGGCGGTCACCGCCAGCCGGTGCAGCCTCATCGGTGGGTCTCCTGACGGCTGTCGTCGGCCCGCACGGCGTCGAAGGCGCTCTGCAGGACGGCCCGTTCGGCGTCGTCCGCGTGGCCGCCGCGCACGTGGGCGACGAAGTCCTCGGCGATCTCCTGGTCGCTGCGGCCGCGCAGGCGCTGGGCGTAGGAGGCGCCGGCCTCCTCGGTACGGCCCTCGGGGTCGAAGGCGAGGGTGAGGGTGTGCGGGAAGCGGGCGGCGAGGCGGGCCATGGGGTCGTCGGGGCGGACCGGGTCGGTGAGGGTGGCCTCGACCCAGGCGTCCTCGTGCGCCGCGTACGCCGGCTCCTCCAGCAGGTCCGCGAGCCGTCCGCGCAGCCGCGCCAGGGCGCGCGGTACGGGGGTGTCGATCCGCTCGGCGCCGGCGATCTCCCCCGCCGCGCCCAGGTCGATCAGCCACATCGTCTTGCGGTGGTCGGCCTCGGAGAAGGAGTAGGCGAGCGGGGAACCCGAGTAGCGGACCCGTTCGTTGATCGTCTGGCAGCCGTGGAGGTGGCCGAGGGCGGCGTAGTCCACCCCGTCGAAGACGGAGGCGGGCACGGCCTCGACCCCGCCGACGGCGATGTCGCGTTCGCTGTCGCTGGCCTGCCCGCCGGTGACGAAGGCGTGTGCCAGGACGACGGAGCGGGTGCCGGGCGCGCGGGTGGCCAGGTCGGCCCGGATCCGGTCCATGGCCGCGCCCAGCACGGCCTCGTGACTGACCTTCCGCGTACCGAACTCTTCCTTGACCAGGGCCGGTTCCAGATAGGGCAGGCCGTACAGCGCCACCTCACCGTGTACGTCGGCCAGCACCACGGGCTCGGCGCAGCCGGCCGGGTCGGTCCGCAGGTGAATCCCGGCGCGGTCGATGAGCCCGGCCCCGACTCCGAGGCGGCGCGCGGAGTCGTGGTTGCCGGAGATCATGACGGTGGGCACGCCGAGCTCCGCGAGCCGGTGCAGGGCCCGGTCGTAGAGCTCGACGGCGGGCAGCGGGGGCACAGCCCGGTCGTAGATGTCACCGGCGACGAGGACGGCGTCGACCTCGCGCTCGCGGACGGTCGCCACGAGGTGGTCGAGGAAGGCCGCCTGGGCGCCGAGCAGGTTCACACGGTGGAAGGCCCGGCCGAGGTGCCAGTCGGAGGTGTGCAGAATTCTCAAAACATCGCTCCGACCTGCACTTCTCCTGCTCCTCCACCTCCGAACCCCACACGGAACCAGCTCGGGCGCCGCAGTCGGTCCCCCACGTCGGCGCCCGCCGGTATCCGCTCCGGCACGGATCTCAGTCTGCCATCGGCGCCGGGGCCGGCTGACCACGGAGGGCGGGAACGAGCCGGGCGGCGGCGCGGGGGCCGCCACCCACCGGCGGGGCCGGCACGGGGTCGCTCGTACGAACGGACCGGGCCCTCATGGCGCGTACGTCTCTCCGCCGAGGGTGAGGGTGGCGCTGCCCGCCGTGCTGTCGGCGAGCCAGGCCTCGAAGGCGGGCAGGTCCGCCTCCGGGAGGGCGACCTCGATCTCCACGGCGGCCCCGTAGCGCAGGTCGACCACGGTCCGGCCGGTGGAGCGCAGGTCGTTCTGGGTCTTGCCGGCCCGCTGGTGGTCGACGGTGACGGTGGCCAGCCGGTAGCGGCGCCGGGTGACGGTCCCGAGCGCGTCGAGGGCCTCGCCGACGACCCCGCCGTAGGCCCTGATCAGCCCGCCGGCGCCGAGCTTCACGCCGCCGTAGTAGCGGGTGACGACGGCGACCGCGTAGCGGATGTCCCGGCGCGTGAGCATCTGCAGCATGGGGACTCCGGCGGTGCCGCCGGGCTCGCCGTCGTCGCTGGCCTTCTGGACGGACGCGTCGGCTCCGATGACGTAGGCGAAGCAGTTGTGCGTGGCGGTGGGGTGCTCCCTGCGGACGCGCGCGATGAACTCCTGCGCCTCCTGCTCGGTCGCGGCGGGCGCGAGCGAGCACAGGAAGCGCGAGCGGTTGATCTCGGACTCGTGCACGCCCTCGCGGGCCACCGTCACGTACTGGTCTGCCTTCACCGCACCACCCTAATCCGTGGTGAAGAGCGGTCCGGCCGGATGAGAAACGGGCGGGCTGTTCGAGCGCCAGGGCTGTCACATCTGGCTCCACCTGGGCTGCGACGCCTTCCCGTAGATCGGTGGGCAGGCCTGGTGCTCGTGGTGGTAGCAATTGCGCGGGCGCCGGGCGGCCGCCTACTGACGCCAGGATCTTTGATCCGGCCTCGGCACACAGCTCGGAGCCCGGCTCCTCGCCGAGATCGGAGACGACCGGCAACGGTTCACCGACGCCCGCGGCCTGGAGGCATACGCCGGCGCCTCGCCCATCACCCGGGCGTCCGGCAAGAAGTCCGGCATCACCCGACGCTGGGTGAAGAACGACCGCCTCAACCACGCCGGCTAGTGGAGGCAGTGGTAGAGCTGGGAGTCATCGATATGACGAGGCACTTGCCTTCCCAGCCCCACCCGACGAGGTGGGCATAGCGGCCGCATAGCCAGGGGCGCATCTCGCCGGCAGCGATCAGGAGCATGCCTAGCGGGACAGGCGGCCCACCACTGCACGGAACCTCTCCCGCCCTGCCGTGACGCTCGCGTCCCACAGGCCTGAAATGTCACCGTCCAGCGAGAGGGACTGGAGCCGGTGTTCCTCAGCGAGAAAGCTGGCACCCGCCACGTTCTGGTCCAGCATGCCCATCGCGGTGAGCGCCGCATGGCCGCAGGACACCGCGGCATCAGCGCTTCCCGAGCCGTGGGCCAGCAGGGCATACCGCAGGCAGAGGGCAGCGAAGAAGGCGTAGGTGTCGGCGACATCCGTGATCCCCTCCTCGGTCGACTGAAGCTCGGGGAACCGCTCCAGCAGGCGCACGCGGTCGGGGGCGTCCCCGAGCGGCCGGTCGGCATACCAAAAATCGCGCACGGACTCCGCATAGAAGTCCATGTCGGCTTCGCGCCCCGGCTCGCCGGCCCGCAGGCCCGCGAACAGCGGCGCCATGCGTTCGGTGCAGGCAGCGACATACAGGCGGATCCCCTCGCCGCCTCCGCCGCGCAGCGCCTCAGCGACGGCCTCCTCCACCAGCGTCTCCATGGCCCACCCATCCCGTTCGAACAGATCGACAGGCTACACAGGGCGTCGAGGTCTACAGCTTGACGAGTCAGGACCCTGAGGTGTCTACGGGGAATCGGACATGTGTCCTTTCTGTTGATCCCGCTGAGCGGCCGGCGACGAGGCCGGCCGCACCAGCACCAGCACCAGCACCAGCACCAGCACCAGCAAGAGGCGGCACACGTGTACGGCGATCCGGCAGCCATCCGCAAGATCCTCACCGAGCTCGGTGACACCTGGGCCGTGGTGGGCCTCTCGAACAACCGGCAGCGGGCGGCCTACGGGGTGGCGCGCGTGCTCCAGCGGTTCGGCAAGCGCGTGGTCCCCGTCCACCCCAAGGCCGAGACGGTGCACGGCGAGCCCGGGTACGCCTCGCTGGAGGAGATCCCGTTCGAGGTGGACGTGGTGAACGTCTTCGTGAACAGCGAGCTGGCCGGCCCGGTGGCCGACCAGGCGGTCGCCGTCGGGGCCGCAGCCGTCTGGTTCCAGCTCGGCGTGATCGACGAGGCCGCCTTCGACCGGACCCGCGAGGCCGGGCTGACCATGGTCATGGACCGCTGCCCCGCGATCGAGATCCCCGCGCTCTAGGGGTGCCGTCCCCTACGGGGTGTCGTGCGGCTCACGCCGGGCGCGCGGCGCCGGCATGGGCGGGACGGACACCGCGAGGGTCATCTCCATCGGTTCGGCACCGTCGTTGCGGTAGGAGTGCGGGAGGTTGGCCTCGAAGGTGGCCGCGGCCCCGGCCGGTACGCGGAACTCCTCCTCGCCGACCACCAGGGTCAGCTCCCCGGCCGTGACGTGCAGCATCTCGATGGTGCCGGAGGGGTGCGGGGCGGACTCGGTCCCCTCACCCGGCACGAGCCGCCAGGTCCACAGCTCCATCGGCCCGCGCTCGTCGGTGCCGATCAGCATGGTCGTCGAGCTGCCGGCCTCGCTCGACCAGATCCGGACGACCTGGTCCGGCGCGACGATCCGGACCTGCGGGCCCCGGTCGTAGTCGAGGAGCGAGGAGATGCTGACCCCCAGGGCGTCGGCCAGTCTGACCGTGGTGCCCACGCTGGGGTTCGTACGGGCCTGCTCGATCTGGATGATCATCCCCCGACTCACCCCCGAGCGGGCCGCGAGCGAGTCCAGGGTGAGACCGCGCTCACCGCGCCACCTCTTGAGGTTGCGGGCGAGCGCCAGGCTGAGCTGTTCGAGATCCGACACCATTGCGTCCAATATCTTGGATGGCGCAGTCCAAGGGACTGCACTACCGTGCTGTGTATTCGATGCTGCACTCCACCGTTCACCGCACTGTACTGCGAGGCCCCCATGACCGCCCTCTTCGCCCTGGCCACAGCCGTGCTGTGGGGTCTCGCCGACTTCGGCGGCGGTCTGCTGACCCGCCGGATACCCGCCCTCACGGTGGTCGTCGTCTCGCAGGTCCTCGCCGTCGCGGTGCTCGGCACGGTGGTGCTCGCCACCGGCGCCTGGCGCGAGGCGGGACCGCAGTTGTGGTTCGCGGTGGGGGCGGGCCTGGTCGGACCGGTCGCCATGCTCAGCTTCTACAAGGCGCTGGCCCTCGGCCCGATGGGCGTGGTCTCGCCGCTGGGTTCCCTCGGGGTGGTCGTGCCCGTCGCTGCGGGGCTGATGCTGGGTGAGCGGCCCGGCCTCGGCCAGTTCGCGGGGATCGCGGTGGCCGTCGTCGGCATCGTCCTCGCGGGCGGCCCGGAGCTGCGCGGCGCCCCCGTGCAGCGGCAGGCCGTCGTCCTCACCCTGGTCGCGGCCTTCGGGTTCGGCGCGGTGATGGCCCTGATCGCGCAGGCGTCCACGACCCTCACGGGGCTGTTCCTCGCCCTTTTCGTACAGCGCGTCACCAATGTCTGCGTCGGCGGCGCCGCCCTGTGGGCCCAGACCCGGCGCGGGGTCCCGGCCCTGCCGTCGGGCGCCGGCCCGCGGATCCTGTGGACGCTGCTGCCCGCGCTGGCCTTCGTCGGCCTCGCGGACGTCGCGGCGAACGGCACCTACTCCATCGCCGCCCAGAACGGCCCCGTCACCTTGGCCGCCGTGCTGTCCTCGCTCTACCCCGTGGTCACCGCGCTCGCCGCCTTCGCCGTGCTCAAGGAGCGCCTGCGCGCCGTCCAGGCGGCCGGCGCGGGCCTGGCCCTGGCGGGCACGGTCCTCCTGGCCGCCGGCTGAAGCCGTCCGGCCCGGATACGGCAGCAGGGCCCGGCCCGCGTATCGCGGTCCGGGCCCTGCCCGTGCGGCGCCGCCCTGGGCGGCGCAGCGTCAGCCCTGTGCGGTGTCGGCGCCCGTCTGCCCGGGGCCTTCGGCTGCGCCCGCCTTCTCGCGCATCTTGCGCACCAGCTCCGCCTTCTGGTCGGCCGCACTGCGGCGGTCGAGGTTGCGGTGCGGGCCGTTGTTCTGCCGTTCGGCGCGGGACAGCTTCTTGCGCTGGCCCCCGCCCATGCCCACGGGGTTGTTGATGTTCTTGCTGACGGTCAAGGGTTCTCCCGGTCGTGATGTGAAGTGATCTGGGGATTCATCGGTGGGGGACGGGCGCGGCGACATCGAAGGACGTCAGCAGGGGCCCGTCACACGCTCACTCGTGAATCGGGGTCTGGAAGAACATGACAAAGACGTTACCCGCTCCCGTCGACCCCGGACGCCAACCCTCGCGCCGTCACGGGACAGCCTCGCGCGGCAGTACGGGGAAGGGCGGCACGGCAAATCCCGCCGTACCCCGCGCGACCCTGCGCCGCTGCCCGTCAGCCGGTCTCGGCCGCCTGGTGCCGGTCCTGCGCCAGTTCGGCCAGCCCGCGCAGCTGCTGCGGGGTCATCCCGTCCGGGATCGGCACCGGCGGCGGTGTACGCAGCGGCGGCTGCCAGCCCGTCTCCGGCTCCCAGCGCCGTACGACGCGCGCCGGGGCTCCCGCCACCACGGCGTGGTCCGGCACCTCGCCCCGTACGACGGCCCCCGCGGCCACCACGACGTTGCGGCCCAGCCGGGCGCCCGGCAGGATCACCGCGCCGGTGCCGAGCCAGCACCCCGGGCCGATCTCCACGGGCGCGCTGCGCGGCCACTGCCTGCCGACGGGCTCGTGCGGATCGTCGTAGCTGTGGTTCGTCGAGGTGATGTAGACCCCTGGACCGCAGAAGGTGTTGGCCTCGATGGTGATCCGGGCGTCGGCTATGACATGGCTGTTGCGGCCTATGACGACGCCGTCACCGAGCACCAGCATCGGCTCGGCACCCAGGTCGAGGTCCGGCATCATCCCGGCGGTGAGGGTGACCTGCTCGCCGATGATGCAGTGCGAGCCGAGCCGGATCCACTGCTCGCCGAAGACCGTGCCCTGCGGGAAGGCGAGCCGGGTGCCGTCTCCGATCGCGCCGAACCGCAGCCGCCCCGGGGTCTGCGCGGTCACCGCGCCGGCCTGCTGCATCCAGCGCCAGCCGGTGTGGACCGCGCGGTTCGCCAGCCGGCGGCGCAGGGCCGTCAGAGAGGAGAACGTGTTCTGGTTCTTCGGCACCCGGCCACGGTAATGGGCCGGGCGCCCCACGGCCGGACCGCGATCCTGTGATCTTCACCCCATCACCGGGGGGCGATCATCCGGGACATGGCACACCGCCACCTCGTCGAGCATGACGTGGGCTTCGCTCATCGGCGGCCGGCCGCGGCCGACATCCAGCGCCGGGTCGCGGGCGAACTCGTCGTCGTCCAGCAGCAGACCGGGCTGTTCGGCGCCGTCGCCGACTATGCCTGGAATCTCCGCGACGAGCTCGGGCTGGACGGATCTCGAAGTCCATGCCACCCCTTCAGCTGGGGCGTTGCAACGGCTCCGTCGCCCTGGGCCGGAAGGGCCGCACGGCGGGCATGGGCGCTCAGTGCGGCCCGAGCACACCTATTCAAGAGACGTGAATTCGTGCTTCTCCGGGCCCGTCTCCCGCCACAGCACGGCCACACCGTCGATCGTTCCGACCCAGAGCGAGCCGAAGCATCCGGTTCCGAACTTCAGCTGGACCCTCGTCACCCCCTGACCCGTATCAAACGACGACCAGCTGCCGGCTCCCGGATCCGGGAACCCTGCATGACAGTCTTCCTTACCGAAGTCGACACCCTTGGATTCGAATGAACCGTCCGCCTTCAGGGCGACTTCGCTTCCACCCGATCCCCAGGAGCGGACCAACGAGTCTCGATCGGCCAAGACGGCCTTCGGATACCCCGCCCCGGCGTCCTCAAGGGCCGCACAGGATGACACGACAGGAGCGGAGAGAGCCAGGAACAGTGCGGCCACTCGAATCGATTTGGAAGTTTTCATTTATCCGGACCCCCGTAGTTGTAATTTCGCGCAATTACCACTCGAAACACGATCGCCATGGCCTGCACCTTCCCCTGCCCCTTAGAAGCCGACATGGTCGACATCCCTGTGCAGAAACTTATCCGCCGGAGTGCCGTAGCCCGTCGGGGCGCGAGCTGATCCACATCGCCCGCCCGCCCTCCAAGCGCCCCCGGCCTCGCGGCGCACTCACGTGGGCGGGGGCGCCAGAGGCGGGACGCCGCCGAGTACTCGACCGGTGGTCGCTGCCGCTTGCGTCGCCGCTTTCCGGTAGCGAGGAATCCTTCTCAGGACGTCACCCGCGACCGGAGCGACCGGCTGGCCCACGCGCTCGGTACCTTGGCGCCGTTCATGTGCGGCCACTGTGGTCTGCCAAGACGTGAAGCGAGCAGGAAACCTGGTGGTTGGCATCCAGGCCGTACGGGATGCTGACAAAGTGATTGAGCGAGATGCCGCGGTGCAGACCGTTGAGGAAGAGCTGGAACGCGCCTACCAGTGGGAGCTGTCGGTTGGGCTCGACCCCATACGCATGGCTGTGTCGCATGTAGAGCAGCATGAGCTGGTATGGATTGTTTCCTGGACAAGTGAGGAGTATCTGCGCACCCGAAATCCAGACTTCGCACTGGCCGGGAATGGGCCGTACCTTGTCGACCGCGTCGACGGAAGCCTGCACCAGATCGGTGTCGTCTCCGCAAGAACGGACGCGTGGGAAGCGGACTACCGAGTCCGCATTCGAGGGCAGGTCACGCGGACCGCAGTGGACGATCTGCACGATGAGGTCCAGGGGGTGGCGGACGCTCATGGGAGGATTTATGCCATGCACATCCTGCGCCAGAAAGTGCCAGCGCTCTCCCCCGCTCAGGTCATCGAGTACGTGACTGCTTTGCAACATGGCGATGCTCCGGCGCACCTTGTAGAAGTCTCTTCCAGGGAGCTGGTACCGCCGACCGACCCGGTTTCGTCCGTGGTGACCATCCGCTGAGCCGAGAACCGTCGAGGTGCCTGACAGCAGCAGCTGTCCTCACTTCCGTGTAGTCGCGCAGCAGGGTGCGGGTACTTGGGTGCCGAGGTCTGGGGTTGACGCTGACGGCGACGATCGCGCGGTCCAGGCGGTGCGTACGGGCACGGTGGCCGGCTGCTGGGCGGCGGACCGCGTGGCCTACCGTGCCGTTAGCGCGGCAGTGGCATGGCAATGGCAATGGCATCGGCAGTGGCGTCCGGAGAGACACCGGTGGCACCGGAGACAGAGGAAGAGAACATGACGCACCAGGCGGCCCAGGCACTCGTGGCGGGTGTCGGCGGAAAGAACCCGGACATCGACCCGACGGCCTTCACGGCGCCCACCTCGGTCGTGGTCGGTGAGGTCACCCTCGGCGCCGGCGCGAGCGTCTGGTATTCGGCGGTGCTGCGCGCCGACTGCGGCCCGATCACCCTCGGCGCCGACAGCAACGTGCAGGACAACTGCACGGTCCACGTGGACCCCGGCTTCCCCGTATCGATCGGGGAGCGCGTCTCCATCGGCCACAACGCCGTCGTGCACGGCTGCACCGTCGAGGACGACTGCCTGATCGGCATGGGCGCGACCGTGCTCAACGGCGCGGTCATCGGCGCCGGGTCCCTGGTGGCCGCGCAGGCGCTGGTGCCCCAGGGCATGGTGGTCCCGCCCGGCTCCCTGGTCGCGGGCGTGCCCGCCAAGGTGCGGCGCGAGCTGACCGACGAGGAGCGCGAGGGCATCAAGGTCAACGCCCTGATGTACGTGGAGCTCGCGAAGCAGCACGGCGCCTCGGTGACCCCGCAGGCCTGATCCCGACGCCTGATCCCGACGCCTGATCCCGTCAGTCCCGGTCAGTCCGAGGCGACGGCCGGAGCCGGCGCCTCGGCCGGCCCGGCCGGTGCCGGTACGCCGGCCGTCCGCGCCGCCTTCTTCATCCGGCTGCGCATCACGAGGGTGACCGCGAGCCCGAAGAGCACGGCGAGCGCGAGCGCCAGCCAGGAGAACCGCTTGAGCCACGGCTCCGCCACGATCCCCACGGAGTAGATGACGGCGGTGGTGCCGCCCGCCCACAGGATCCCGCCGAGGACGTTGGCGATCAGGAACCGCCAGTACGGCATGTGCAGCACGCCCGCCAGGGGGCCGGCGAAGATCCGCAGGAGCGCCACGAACCGGCCGAAGAAGACGGCCCACATGCCCCACTTCTCGAAGGAGCGTTCCGCCACGGCCACCTGCGCCGGGCCGAAGTGCTTCGGGAAGCGCCGGCCGAGCTTCGCCAGCAGCGGCTGGCCGCCCCGGCGGCCGATCGCGTAGCCGATCGAGTCGCCCACGATGGCGCCGGTGATCGCGCAGAGCGCCAGCACCACGGGGTCGATCTCCCCGTGCTGCGAGGCCAGCAGCGCCGAGCTGACCAGGATGATCTCTCCCGGCAGGGGGATGCCGAGGCTCTCCAGCCCGATGACCAGACCCACCAGGAGATAGATGCTGACCGCCGGAATCGTCTCCAGCCATTCCTGGATGTGCACCGGTACGTCCTCCCGTGTCGTCGCCGGCGCGACCCCTGTGACACGCCGGACAGGCAGCCTAGCCGCTGCCCACCACGACCTTTGACCTCAGTGGCAGTTCCCGCGAGGAACGGCCCGCGAACACCTCCCGGCGGCCGGATCCCAGCACCCACGCCCGCCGCTCGGGGTCCCAGGACGACAGCGCCCGGGCGTCGACGTCGACGGTGACCCGCTGCGCCTCGCCCGGCGCCAGGGTGATCCGCCGGTAGCCGGCCAGCGCGCGCACCGGCTGGTCGAGGCGCAGCTCGCGGGAGGGGCCGACGTACACCTGGGCCACCTCGGTGCCCTTGCGGCGGCCGGTGTTGCGGACCGTGAACTCCACGCGCAGGCCCCCGCCTCGGCCGCCCGCGGCGCCGTCCCGGACCGTCAGGCCCTCGTAGTGCCAGCTCGTGTAGGACAGCCCGTGCCCGAAGGGGAACAGCGGGGTCACCTGCTGCGCGTCGTACCAGCGGTGACCGACGTGGACGCCCTCCGCGTACTCCTGGCGGCCGCCGACCCCCGGGTAGCGCAGCGGGTCGCCGCCCACCGGAGTGTGCTGCTCGTCCGCAGGGAAGGTCTGGGTGAGACGTCCACCGGGGTCCACGTCGCCGAAGAGGACGTCGGCGGTGGCTGCCGCGCCCTCCTGGCCCGGGTAGTACATCTGGAGGACCGCCCCGGTACGGGAGAGCCACGGCATGGCCGTGGCGGAGGGCGTGTTGAGCACGACCGTCGTACGGGGATTGGCCGCGGCCACGGCCTCGATCAGCCGGTCCTGGCCGCCGGGCAGCGCCAGGGAGGTCCGGTCCCTGCCCTCGGTGGCGTCCTCGTAGGCGAACAGGACCACGCTGCGGGCCGACTTCGCGGTCCTCACGGCCTCGGCGAGGTCCGCGGCCCGGCTCGTCCCGGTGGTGTACCGGATCCGGAAGCGCTGGCCCCGGGCCCCGCCCTGGGCGTTCACGGCGAGCCGGTGCAGGCCCGCCTTCAGGGTGAGGGTGCGACGGCGGACGGTCATCCCGTCGGGTGCGGAGCCGAGCAGTCCGCCCGCGAAGTGCTCGGCCACGCCCTCGCGGACGGGGAACAGCTCCTGCCCGTCGAGGCGCACACCGGGCCGCTGCCGCCCGGTGTAGTGGACGAGCAGGGTCCACTCGTCGTCCGCCGCGAGGCGGAACTCGCCCGCGTGGCTCCAGCCGCGCCCGGCGTCCACGAACCGGTCGTCCAGGTCGGCGGGCGGGCTCAGCAGCCCGGCGGGCAGCGCCCTGCCGTAGAGGTCCTCGCCGAGGGCGTAGCGCACGGTGGCGCCCTTCCCGGCGCGCCGCCGGATCGCCGTGAGCGGGGCGGCCGCCCCGTCGGGCACCACGTGCGCGCTGCCCCCGCCGCCGACGAAGGGCACCTGCCCGGTGGGGCCGATCACGGCGATGGAGCGGGCGGCGGCGCCCGACAGCGGCAGGGTCCCGTGCTCGTTGCGCAGCAGCACCGCCCCGGCGGTGGCCACCTTGCGGGCCACCCGGGCCCCGGCCGCGGCGTCGCGCGCGGGCCGGGCGGCGGGGCGGGCCGCGAGCAGCCCGAAGCGGTCCATGGTGGTGAGGACGCGGTGGACGGCGAGGTCGACGGCGTCCTGCGGTACGGAGCCGCCGCGCACCGCGTCGCGCAGCGGCCTGCCGAAGTGGGTGCCGCCGGGCATCTCCATGTCCAGGCCGGCGCCGATGGAGGCGACGGTGCTGTGGGCGGCGTCCCAGCCGGAGACCACCCACCCGTCGAACCCCCACTGCTTGCGCAGCAGTGCGTCGAGCAGGGCCTTGCTCTCGCAGGCGTAGACGCCGTCGACCTTGTTGGAGGCGCCCATCACGGCGCCCGCGCCGGCGGCCACGGCGGCCTCGAAGCCCCGTAGCTCGGTCTCGTGCAGGGCCTGTTCGGCGGCGATCACGTCGACGGTGTCGCGGCCCTGTTCCTGGTTGTTGAGGGCGAAGTGCTTGACGGCGGCGATGAGTCCCTCGTCCTGGATCCCGCGGACCAGCTCGCGGGCCAGGTCGGCGGTGAGGCGCGGGTCCTCGGCGAAGGTCTCGAAGGCGCGGCCCGCGTACGGGGTGCGGATGAGGTTGACCAGAGGCGCCAGGAGGACGTCCTGGCCGAGCGCCCGGCCCTCGCGGCCGAGGACCCTGCCGTACTCGCGGGCCAGCGCCGGGTCGAAGGCGGAGGCGAGCATGACGGGGGCGGGCAGCGCGGTGGACCGGGCGGTGACGCGTACCCCGGCGGGGCCGTCGGCCAGGCGCAGCGCGGGGATGCCGAGCCGCGGTACGCCGGGCACGTAGCCGGCCTGTCCGAGGGGGGCGGGGTCCGGGGCGCCGTGCAGCAGGGCGGTCTTCTCGTCGAGGGTGAGCCGCTCCACCAGGGAGTCGATCCGCGCGGCGCTCCCGGGCCCGGCGGCGGCCGGCGCGGCCGGCGGGCCCGTGCGCGATCCGGCGCCCGGCGGCAGGGTGGGCGCGCAGGAGCCCGCTGCGAGGACCGTGCCCACCGCGCCGGCCGAGCCGAGCAGCCGCAGCGCGCTACGTCTGGACAAGGCCTCGCTCATGGGCGCTCCCCGCGGCGGCGTGTTTCGGCGGGAGCGGCCCGCGCCGGACCGCTCCCGCGCCCCACTGTGCACCGCGGGCCGCTGGCGCCCGGCGAGGCGCGCCACCGCCGTCCCCGGTTCAGCCCTCCGGCAGCGGCGGCGGGCCGTCGGGGCTGCGCCGGGGCCCGTCCTGGAGCTGGACCCGCGCTTCGGTGCGGTGCCCGCGCGCGATGTAGTCCCGTACGACGGCCTCCACCGCGTCCTGCGGCGAGCCGACTCCGGCGAGCACCATCACCTCCACCACGAGCTCGGCGTCGAGGCTGATGTTGACCTTGGCCACGGGTGCCCCCTCCATCGTCGTGGAAGGGACTGTAGGGGATGGCCGGCCGTGACCGGCCGGGAACCGCCTACGCGTTCGGACGCAGGGTCCAGACGACCGTCATCTCGCCCGTCACGGCCTCGTCCTCGCGCTGGATGGCGATGGTGACGGGGAACTCGGGGCGGCCGCCCGCGTCGAGTTCGGCGACGACGTCGGCCACCGGGCGGCCGAGGGTCGCGGTGGCGGTCACCACGCCCTTGGCCAGCTTCTTGTAGCCGATCTCGGCCTTCACGGCGAGGGGCACGGCGCGCGAGAGCTGGTCGCCGAAGGCGGCGAGGACGATCGCGCCGCTCGCGGACTCGGCGAGGGTGAACATGGCGCCTGCGTGCGGGCCGCCGACGTGGTTGTGGAAGTCGGGCTGGTCCGGGAGCCGGACGACGGCCCGCTCGGGGGTGGTCTCCAGGAACTGGAGGTTCAGGGTCCGGGCCATCGGCACGGTCGCGGCGAGCAGTTCGCCCACGTTCATCTGGTCTGCGCTCATGAAACGCGATGTTACCCGTGAGTAGATGTTCTTGGCCAGAGCCTGACAGGGGGTGGCCGTGGCTGCCGGGGCTCGCTCCCACTATCGTTACCGGCCATGTGGCCAGGACAGCAGCAGCCGCCCGGGGGCGAACAGAACCCTCAGGACGCGCATCAGAACCCGTACCAGCAGCAGCCGGGACAGCCGAACCCGTACCAGCAGCAGCCCGGTTACGGGTACCCGCAGCAGGGCTACCAGGCTCCCCCGCCCACCCAGCCGTGGGGTCAGCAGGCGGCTCCGGCGGCCCCGCAGGGCGGCGGGTCGAGCCCGTACTCGACCAAGACCGTGGCCATCGTCGCGGCCGCCGCGGTGGTCGTGGCGGCCGCCGCGACCGGCGCGTTCGTCCTGACGCGGGACGACGAGAAGACCGAGGCGAACGACAAGCCGCCGGCGGCGAGCTCCTCCGCGCCGGTCTCCGAGACCCCCGCACCGGCCGGCAGCGGCAGCGCGAACCCGCGCGCGGGCGGCGCCATGCAGCCCGTCATCCCGGGCTGGAAGGTCGTCGTCAACACCAAGTACAACGTCGCCTACGACGTACCGGCCGAATGGAACGTCAACGACTCCGGCGTGTCCCTCGCCCTCCACGACGAGAAGGACGGCAAGCCGGTCATCACGATGTCCGGCACCGCCACCCTGAAGCAGGAGTGGTGCACCGTCGACAAGAACGCGGACGGCACCCTGGAGAAGTATTCGCTCGCGGACACCGGTGTCAAGGGCGCCCAAGGCGCCAAGGACACGGCCCAGGCGGCGACGGACAACACGGGCACCTGGGTCTGGGCGGCCTACGCCCAGAAGGAGCCCAAGGGCACGGTCAAGGTCAGCGAGGCGAAGGAGTACACCACCGCCTCCGGCCTCAAGGGCCACACGGTGGTGGCCACCGCTCCCGGCGTGAAGAAGGAGAACAAGTGCTCCTCGGACGGCAAGGCGGTCGGCTTCGCCTTCAAGAACGCCGTCGGTGACTTCGCCAGCTTCGTGATCGTCGGTGCGGCGGGCGTCAAGGACGAGGTTCCGACCGACGTCTCCGACAAGATCCTCAGCTCCATCCGGCTCTCCGCGGGCTGATGCGGACTTCCCGCCCCCGGCCGGCCATCCGTTCGTCCGTTTGGATTCCGGCCCGGGGGCGGGCGATAGTCCCGGGGTGACCACTCCCCCCGCCGCACCGCCCCGGACCCCCGCACGCCCTCGTCGGCCCGCCTGGGCCGGCCGCAACTACACCCTGCTCACGGGCGCGGCGGTCGTCACGAACCTCGGCAGCCACGGAGCGCTCATCGCGGCCGCCTTCGCGGTCCAGGAGGCCGGCGGAGGCGCCGGCGACCTCGGCCTGGTCGCCGCGGCCCGCACGGTGCCGCTCGTCCTGTTCCTGCTCGTCGGCGGCGCGATAGCCGACCGGCTGCCGCGCCACCGGGTGATGGTGGCGGCCAACGCCCTCAACTGCCTTTCCCAGGCGGCCTTCGCCCTGCTCGTCCTGGCCGGCGACCCCCAGCTGTGGCAGATGATGCTGCTGACCGCCCTGTGCGGGACCGGTACGGCCTTCTTCAACCCCGCGGCCGAGGGCATGCTGCTGGCGACGGTCTCCGGCGAGCACGCCAACCGCGCCTTCGCGCTCTTCCGCATGGCCATGAACGGCGCCGGCATCGGCGGAGCCGCCCTCGGCGGGGCGATGATCGCCCTGATGGGACCGGGCTGGGTGCTGGCCGTGGACGCGGCGGCCTTCGCGGTCGGGGGCGCCCTGCGCGCGTTCCTCGACGTGCGCCACATCGAGGAACGGGCTCCCGGCGGCGGCCTGCTGGCGGACCTGCGCGAGGGCTGGGTCGAGGTGCGCACCCGCCCCTGGCTGTGGAGCATCGTGCTCCAGTTCTCCGTCGTCGTCGCCGTCGTGGGCGCCGCGGAGGCGGTCTACGGTCCGCTGGTCGCCCGGGACCGGCTGGGCGGGGCGGCGCCCTGGGGCCTGGCCCTGGCCTTCTTCGGCCTCGGCACCATCGCCGGGGCCGCCTTGATGATGGTGTGGAAACCGCACCGGCTGCTGCTGGTCGCCACCCTGTGCGTGTTCCCGCTGGCGCTCCCGTCGGCGGGACTGGCCGTGCCGCTGCCCGTCGCGGGGCTGTGCGCGGTGATGCTCGTCAGCGGAACCGCCATCGAGGTGTTCGGCGTGAGCTGGATGACGACGATGCACCAGGAGATCCCGGAGGAGAAGTTCTCCCGGGTCTCCGCCTACGACTGGTTCGGCTCGGTGTCGATGCTCCCGCTGGCGACCGCCCTGGCGGGCCCGGCCGAAGCGGCCTTCGGCCGCACCGAGGCCCTGTGGGGGTGCGCGGCCCTGGTCGTCCTGGCCACCGCCCTGGTCCTGCTCGTCCCGGACGTCCGCCGCATGACCCGCCGCAAGGACGGCCCCGCCGGCGTGTGAGGCGCGGGTCTGCGGCTTGGACCCGGGAGGCACCGGACCGGGCCGCTCACCCGACGCTGAACGCGCCCTCCGGCGGCGCCGGGGAGGGAGCCGCGTCCGCGTCGGCCACCGTCGCGGCCCCGCGCATGAACCGGGCCAGCCCGTCCCCGTACTCCACGCGGGCGGGAAACGGGTCGGCCGCGCACCGCCGCGCCACCGGCGCCACCTCCAGCGGGGCGTCCGAGGCGAGCAGCACCGCGTTCCCGAAGCGCCGCCCGCGCAGCACCCCCGGTTCCGCGATCAGCGCCAGTTCCGTGAAGGCCGCCCGGAAATTGGCCAGTTGTGACCGCAGGAAGGCGAACGGCGCCCCGTCGGCCAGGTTCGCCACGTACAGCCCGCCCGGCCGCAGCACCCGCGCGGCGGCCCGCGCGTACTCCACCGAGGTCAGCTGCGCCGGCACCCGCGAGCCGCCGAAGACGTCCGCCACCACGACGTCCGCGCTGCCCGCCGCGGCCGACTCCAGCCAGGCCCGCGCGTCGGCCGTGTGCACGCGCACCCCGCAGTCCTGCGGCAACGGCAGGTGCTCGGCGACCAGCTCGACCAGGCCCGCGTCGAACTCCACCACGTCCTGCCGGGAGCCCGGCCGGGTCGCCGCGACGTAGCGCGGCAGGGTGAGCGCGCCGCCGCCCAGGTGCAGGAGGTCCAGGGGCCGCCCCGGCTCCGCCGCGCAGTCCAGGACGTGCGCGAGGCGGCGCGCGTACTCGAATTCCAGGTGCTGCGGATCGTCCAGGTCCACGTACGACTGCGGCGCCCCGTCCACGGTCAGCAGCCAGGCCCGTTCGCCGTCCACGTCCGGCATCAGCTTGGCGGTGCCCTGGTCCACGTCCCGGATCACCGGAATCTGTTCGTCGCTCACCCCACCATTGTCGGGCCGCCTCAGTCCGCCCAGACCGCCCGCGCCTCGGATGCGTGCGCGGCGGCCTGCGCCAGGCCCGCCCGCGCCGCCGGGTCGCGCCGGGCGGGGTCCAGTACGTTGCGCCCGATGGCCCTGCGGGCCGCCGCCGACGGGGTGATCAGCAGGACCTTCGACCCCGCTTCGCGCAGGCGGGCGGCCTGCGCGGCCGGGGCCGGGACGAGCCCGGAGCCGAGGGAGACCGGTGCGATGATCACCACGCGGGCGTAGCCGGCGGCCAGGTCGGCGTTGGTGGCGGAGCGGACGCCCCCGTCGATGAACCGGCGTCCGTCCACCGTCACCGGCGGCCACACGCCCGGCACCGCGCAGCTCGCCGAGACGGCGTCGACGAGCCCGCCGCCGCCCTCCGCGTCGAACGCCTTGAGGTCACCGCTCAGCGCGTCCACCGCGGTCACGACGAACCGCCGCTGCGGCCACGCGTGGGAGACCAGCCGGGCCGCCAGCACCTCGCGCCGCTGCGACTCCTCGCCCGTCGCGGCGGCCAGCGCGAGGGCGCCGACCCGCTGCCGGTAGTCCGTGGCCGAGCGCGAGCGCGCCATCGCGAGGGCGTAGCGCGCGATGACACCGGCCCCGATCCTCGCGACGGGCTCGCCCCGCGCGTCGCCGAGCTGGCGCTCGTACAGCTCCTGCACGGACAGCAGGCCGGAGGTCAGCTGCGCGCCGACCACCGACCCGGCGGAGGTGCCGACGACCAGGTCGGCGGTGGTGAGGTCGACGCCCTCGCGGGCGAGCCCGTAGAGGATGCCGCACTCCCAGCCGATGCCGGTCAGGCCTCCGCCGCCGAGCACCAATGCCGTGTCGCCGCCCATCTCCGCCCGCCCCTCCGCGCATGCCTGTGGTGACGGCAGTCTGGCGCAGCCGCGCCGCCGTCACCACAGGGGGGTGCGGACCGATCCGGCCGGATCAGCCCAGCACGGCCGTCACCGTCCCCGCGCCGACGGTCCGCCCGCCCTCGCGGATCGCGAAGCCGAGCCCCGACTCCAGCGGGACGTCCCGTCCGAGCTCGACGGTCATCGTGACCGTCTGCCCGGGCCGGGCCACGGCGGCCTCCCCCAGGTCCACGTCGCCCACCACGTCGGCGGTGCGGATGTAGAACTGCGGCCGGTAGCCGGTGGCGACCGGTGTCGTACGGCCGCCCTCGCGCGCCGACAGGACGTACACCTGCGCGGTGAAGCGCCGCTGCGGCGTCACGCTGCCGGGAGCGGCCACCACGTGCCCGCGGCGCACCCCGTCGCGCGGCACTCCGCGCAGCAGCAGCGCGACGTTGTCCCCGGCCTCGGCGGACTCCATCGGCTTTCCGAAGGTCTCCAGGCCGGTGACCACCGTCTCCACCGGCTCTCCGTCGCCGCCCAGGACCGCGACGCGGTCGCCGAGGCGGACGCTCCCGCGCTCGACGGCGCCCGTCACGACGGTCCCGCGCCCGGTGATGGTCAGCACGTTCTCCACCGGCAGCAGGAACGGCGCGTCCGTGTACCGCACCGGCGTGGGCACGTACGTGTCCACCGCGTCCAGCAGCGCCCGGATCGCCTCGGTCCACCGCGGGTCGCCCTCCAGCGCCCCGAGCCCGGAGACCCGTACGACCGGCGCGGCGTCACCGCCGTAGCCGTGAGCGGTGAGCAGCTCGCTGACCTCCAGCTCGACGAGGTCGGTCAGCTCGGGGTCCCCGGCGTCGGCCTTGTTGAGCGCCACCACGATATGGTCGACGCCGACCTGCCGGGCGAGGAGCACGTGCTCGGCGGTCTGCGGCATGACCCCGTCGAGCGCGGAGACGACGAGGATCGCCCCGTCGAGCTGCGCGGCGCCCGTGACCATGTTCTTGATGTAGTCCGCGTGCCCTGGCATGTCCACGTGGGCGTAGTGCCGGGTGTCGGTCTCGTACTCGACGTGCGTGAGGTTGATGGTGATGCCGCGGCGGGCCTCCTCGGGCGCCCGGTCGATGCGGTCGAAGGGCACGAAGGAGGCGCCGCCGCCCTCGGCGAGGACCTTGGTGATGGCGGCGGTGAGGGTGGTCTTGCCGTGGTCGACGTGACCCATGGTGCCGATGTTGAGGTGCGGCTTGGTCCGCACGAAGGCCGTCTTGGCCATGATGTCTTTTCCCGTGGCTGGAAGCTGGACGGGACCCCTGAACCGAACCGACCCTCCCCCTGCGGGGTCCGCCGGACGATCCGGGAAGGGTCAGCTTCGTGCGCCGTCGAATGCGGCGGGGACAGGTGCGCCTGCCAGTGCGGCGAAGAGCGCTGCTGCGTACACGGCAGCCTTCGGCGCGTCCGCGACTGCGGACGGCGCTGCGAGGAAGGCGAACCGGGACATGCCCCCGATCCTGCCGGACCGGGCCGGGGCCGTCGAATGATTTTCCGCGCGGGAACTTCCGCGTACGCCGGGACCGTTGGGCGGACGGGCGGCGCCCGGGGGCCACCGGCCGTCCGCCCGCGTGAGACCCGGATTACGGTGCGCCGTCACACGGGTCGGCTAGTCTCCCCGGGTGTCCCTCCTCCTGGCGCCGTGGATCCGGCTGTCGCTGCTCGTCGTGCTGCTAGTCGCGGCCGGCGTGTGCGTGCTGCTGTACGAGCCCCAGCGCATCCTCTCGGAGGGCTGGCCCCCGGGACTCCCGGTGGGCGCCGCGGTCCTGCTGTTCGCCGCCGCGTACGGGGTGTGCGCGGCGGCCTTCGTGCCGCGCCCCCTGCTCAACCTGGCCGCGGGTGCCGTCTTCGGCACCGCGTTCGGCCTCCTCGCGGCGGTCGCCGGCACCGTCCTCGGCGCCGCGATCGCCTTCGGCCTCGGCCGGATCATGGGCCAGGAGGCGCTGCGCCCGTACCTGCGCGGCCGCTGGCTGGAGGCGGCGGACGGCCAGCTCAGCCGGCACGGCTTCCGCTCCGTGCTCGCCGTCCGGCTCTTCCCCGGCGTGCCCTTCGTGGTGGCCAACTACGGCGCCGCGCTGTCCCGCTGCCGCTGGGGTGCCTTCCTGCTCGCCACGGCGGTCGGCGTCGTCCCGAACACGGCGGCGTACGTGATCGCCGGAGCCAGCGCCTCCTCCCCCGGATCGCCCGCCTTCCTCGTGTCCTTCGGCTTCATCGTCGTCTCCGTGGTGGGCGCCGGAGCCGTCGCCTGGCGCAAGAGGCACCGCCTGGCGCCGGCGCGCACCGGCGCCCCGGCGTGCGAACTGGCGCCCCGGCACCCCCCAGTGGTCAGCGGCGCTTCGCACGGGCCCTAGCATCGGACGCGAACTGCCCGACGATCACAAGGACGAGCGCACCCCGACATGAGCTGGTTCGAATCCCTAATCCTCGGTCTCGTCCAGGGGCTTACGGAGTTCCTCCCGATCTCCTCCAGCGCCCACCTGCGGCTGACCGCGGCGTTCGCCGGCTGGGAGGACCCGGGAGCGGCCTTCACCGCCATCACGCAGATCGGCACCGAGGCCGCCGTACTGATCTACTTCCGCAAGGACATCGCGCGGATCATCTCCACCTGGTTCCGGTCGCTGTACACCAAGGCGCTGCGCTCCGAGCAGGACGCGAAGATGGGCTGGCTGGTGATCGTCGGCTCGATTCCGATCGGCGTCCTCGGCCTCACCTTCAAGGACCAGATCGAAGGCCCGTTCCGCGATCTGCGACTGACCGCCACCACCCTCATCGTGATGGGCATCGTGCTCGGCGTCGCCGACCGGCTGGCCGCCCGTGACGAGGAGGGCGGACGCCACCGCGCCATCCGCGAGCGCAAGACGCTCAAGGAGCTCAGCGTCAAGGACGGCCTGATCTTCGGTCTCTGCCAGGCCATGGCCCTGATCCCGGGCGTCTCCCGGTCCGGCGCGACGATCTCCGGCGGCCTGCTGCTGGGCTTCACCCGCGAGGCGGCGGCCCGTTACTCCTTCCTCCTGGCCATCCCGGCCGTGCTGGCCTCGGGCGCCTTCGAGATCAAGGACGTGGTCGAGGACCCCGGTCACATCTCCTGGGGTCCGACGGTCTTCGCGACGGTCATCGCCTTCTTCGTCGGCTACGTCGTCATCGCGTGGTTCATGAAATTCATTTCCAGCAAGAGCTTCATGCCCTTCGTGATCTACCGGATCGTGCTGGGCGTCGCCCTGTTCGTGCTGGTCGGCACGGACGTGCTGAGCCCGCACGCCGGCGAGTCCGGGCAGTAGGCACCACCGCCCCCGCCACGCCCCCCTCACCACTCCGCGTGAACCTCGAGCCGCCCGGGAACGTTCCCGGGCGGCTCGTGCGTCGTTGTGCCTGAAGAGACGGAAAGAGGCCGGAAGGCAAACAGCAGGGGGTGTCCCATGGGTCGAGTGGTTCTGGAGCGTTTTCCGGCCGGAAGTCCGCGGGGGAGCTGGCCCGCCGAGGAGTACGCCGCGCAGCGCCTGCGGGAGGGGGTGGCGGCCGAGGTGGTCATGGATCTCGACAGCGACGCGTTCCTCGTCGTGGTCCGGCAGCGGGAGTCCCGTTCCGGTCACTGACCGGCCGCGCGCGGATCCGTCCGGCGCACGCCCCTTGGCCTGGCGCCCCCGCAGCCCCACACTGGCGCGATGACGCAGCGTGTGGACCTCGCGACGGTAATGGACCGGCTGGCGATCGACGAGGTGGTGTCGGGTTACGCGGTGGCGGTCGACGACGGCGACTGGGCCGCCTACCGCGCCCTGTTCACCGCCGGCGGCCGGGTCGACTACACCTCGGCGGGCGGGATCGAGGGCCCGGTGGCGGAGGTCGCCGACTGGCTCGCGGAGACCATGCGGCTCTTCCCCGTGCGCCAGCACCTGATCGTCAACCGGCTGATCCGGCTGGAGGACCTGGGCGGTTCGCCCGGTGACAGCGCGGAAGTACAGGCGGACTTCCTCAATCCGATGCGTCTGGAGGGGGCCGGGGCCGAGAGCGGTACGGTCACCGCGCCCAACTTCGTCGCCGCCGGCCGCTACGCCTTCGCCCTGGCCCGCACCGGCGAGGGCTGGCGGCTCACGCGCGTCACCGTGCACGAGAAGTGGCGCCACCTCGCCGTCTGAGCCCGTGCGGCCGGCCCCGGCTCCCCTGCCTGGCCCGGCCGCCCGTGACTACACACACTGGAAGCGGAGGCGCCATGGTCCCGATGCGCAATGGGCTGGTACGGCGGTGGCGCGGGCCCGCGGCGGCCGCCGCCGGCGCACTGCCCGCCCTCGCCTTCCCCGCCCCCGCGCTCTGGTGGTTCGCCTACGTCGCCCTCGCGCCGTGGATGCTGCTGCTGCGGTCGGCCCCCACCGGGCGGCGGGCGGCCCTGGAGGGCTGGCTCGGCGGCGCCGCCTTCATCGTGGCGGTCCACCACTGGCTGCTGCCCAGCCTGCACGTCTTCCTGGTGCCGGTGGCCGCTCTGGTCGGGCTGGTGTGGATCCCCTGGGCGCTGCTGGTGCGGCACCTGCTCGGCGGGCAGCCCGATGCGGGCCGGGCGGCGGCCGCGCTGGTCCTCGTACCGGCGGCGTGGCTGCTGTCGGAGCTGGTCCGGTCCTGGCAGGGGCTGGGCGGGCCGTGGGGACTGCTGGGGGCCAGCCAGTGGCAGGTGCCGCCCGCCCTGCGGCTGGCTTCGGTGGGCGGCGTGTGGCTGGTCAGCCTGCTGGTCGTGGCCGTGAACTGCGCGCTGGTGCTGCTGATCGCGGCGCCGGGGGCGCGGCTCCCCGCGCTGGCCGGGATGACGGGGTGCGCGGTGCTCACGGGGGCGGTGTGGGTGTGGGCCGAGCGCCCGGAGCACTCGGGCTGGCTGCGCGTGGCCGTCGTACAGCCGGGGCCGGTGGCGGACGGGCCGGACAGCGCGGAGCGGCGGTTCGCGGCCGGTGAGCGGCTGACCCGGAGCCTGGCCGGCCGGCCCGTCGACCTCGTGGTGTGGGGCGAGAGCAGCGTCGGCGAGGACCTGGCGGCCCGCCCGGACCTGGCCCGGCGGCTGGCCTCGCTGTCCGCGGAGGTCGGGGCTCCGCTGCTGGTGAACGTGGACGCGCGGCGGGCCGACCGCCCCGGGATCTACAAGAGCGCGGTGCTCCTGGGCCCCCAGGGGCCCACCGGCGACCGGTACGACAAGATGCGGCTCGTCCCCTTCGGGGAGTACGTACCGGCCAGGGCGCTGCTCGGCTGGGCCACCTCGGTCGGCAAGGCCGCGGGCGAGGACCGCATGCGCGGCGAGGCTCCGGTGGTGATGGACCTGCCCGAGCGGACCGGCGGCGGCCCCGGCCTGCGCCTGGGGCCCCTGGTCTGCTTCGAGTCGGCCTTCCCGGACATGAGCAGGCGCCTCACCCGCGACGGGGCCGCCCTGCTCGTCGCCCAGTCGGCCACCTCGACCTTCCAGGACAGCTGGGCGCCCGCCCAGCACGCCTCGCTGGCCGCGCTGCGGGCGGCCGAGAACGGCCGCCCGATGGTGCACGCCACCCTGACGGGCGTCAGCGTGGTGCACGGCCCGTCCGGCGAGCGGATCGGCTCCGCCCTGCCCACGACCGCCGCCGCGGCGGCGGTGTACGAGGTCCCGCTGGCCCGTGGCACGACCCTCTACGTCCGCTTCGGGGACTGGCCGGTGGCCGCGTCCCTGGCGGTCCTGGCGGCCTTCTGCGCGGCGGCGGGCGTACGGTCGCTCAGGAGGCCTGCTCCAGAGCCGAGCGCACCACCCGCTCACACAGTTCGTGGGTGAGGAGCGCGTCCCGTGCGCTGAGCACCTCGCCCGCCTCGACCGACTCCAGGAACCGGTCCACGACCTGCTCGATTCCGCGCTGCCGGGCGACCGGGACCCAGTCCCCCCGGCGGCGGACGGTCGGCTGCCCCTTGTGGTCGATGACCTCTGCGAGGTTGACGACCTGCCGCTTGGTGTCCCGGCCGGACACCTCCAGGATCTCCTCGGTGGAGCCCGACAGGCGGTTCATGATGCCGAGCGCGGTGAAACCGGCACCGGAGAGCTGGAGCACCACCTGGTGCATCAGCCCCTCGCGCACCACGGCGCGGACGTCGACGTGGTCGGTTTCGCCGGGCAGCAGGAAACGCAGGGTGTCGACGACGTGGATGAAGTCGTCGAGCACCAGGGTGCGAGGGTCCTCCGGCAGTCCGACGCGGTTCTTCTGCATGACGATGAGGTCGCGCGGGTGGTCGGCGCACTGCGCGTAGCCGGGGGCGTGCCGGCGGTTGAAGCCGACGGCGAGGGAGACCCCCCGTTCCTCGGCCAGTTCGACCAGCCGCCGCGAGTCCGCGAACTCGTAGGCGAGCGGCTTGTCCACGTACGTCGGGACGCCGGCCTCCAGCAGCCGCGTGACGATCTCGGGGTGCGCCACGGTGGCGGCGTGCACGAAGGCCGCGTCGAGCCCTGCCGCGAGCAGTGCGTCCAGATCGGTGTGCCGTTGCCGGGCCGGGACGTGGTGGACGTCCCCGACGCGCTCCAGCGTGGCGGGGGTCCGGGTCTGCAAGTGCAGTTCGACGCCCGGGCGCGTGGTGAGGACGGGCAGGTACGCCTTCTGCGCGATGTCGCCGAGTCCGATGCAGCCGACCTTCACCGGGAGCCTCCTGGTTCGTGCCTGGTGGGATTCCCGCAGCTTAATCCCTGGTGGCACGGGCCCGGTTCCCCGAGGATGTCCCCCATGACCACCAGTTCCGGATCACATCGCAGCGAACCCTCCACCACCGCCGACGAGCGGGACATGCTCGACGGCTGGCTCGACTACCACCGCTCCACCCTCGTCTGGAAGTGCGAGGGGCTGGGGGACGAGCAGCTGCGCCACACGCCGTTGCGGCCCTCCGAGTTGAGCCTCCTGGGCCTGGTGCGGCACATGGCGGAGGTGGAGCGGTACTGGTTCCGGGAGATCATGCTGGGCGAGGACCTCCCCGAGCTGTACTGCACGAGCGAGGACCCGGACGGGGACTTCCACCTCACCGACAAGGACACCTGGACCGAGGCCCACCGGGTGTGGCAGACCGAGGTGGAGCTGGCGCGCCAGGCAGCCGGGGGCCGTTCGCTCGACCTCCTCTCGCAGGCCGAGAACCACCACCGCGGCGAGGTGTTCAGCCTGCGCTGGGTCTACACCCACATGATCGAGGAGTACGCGCGCCACAACGGCCACGCGGACCTGCTGCGCGAGCAGATCGACGGCGCGACGGGCGACTGACGGCCGGGGCGTACGCGGCGGTTGGGGCAGGCACCCCACAGACGCCCGCGGCGGTGTCCGGCGGATCGGCCGTCACCCGTGCGGGGTCAATATCCGCCCAGGGTTTTCGCAACGGGGTGCTCGCACAGCAGAGTTGCGCGAGTGCATCCAACCCGAACCACGACAACGCTGCTGCTCGGAGTCGCCTGTGCCGTCTCGGCTGTCTCCGGCTGTGTGAGCGTGAGCCCCGGTCCCGTCCAGCCGACGGCCGCCCCCGCGGCCGGGGTGCCGCCCCGGCACGAGCCGCGCACCGGGCCCGGGTCCGCCCCGGTGGTCGTCCAGGCGCCCGCCCTGGAGGCGCTGCGGGCGGCTCCGGAGCAGCCCGCGCGGCCCGCGGCCTCCGCCCCCGCCCCGCGCTCCGCCCAGCGCCCCGAACGGGGCGCCCCCGACGGGTCGGCGCCGGACGCGCTGCCGGTGCCGGACATCCCGGAGCCGCACCGGCACGCCGGCCCGGCCTCCGGGCGTCCCGACGGCCGTCCACCGCGCTCCCGGCCCGACGCCGAGGTCGAGCGCGAGCTGCTGCGCAAGCTGCCGGTGCGGCCGGCCGACGTGTGCGTGCTGGGCCGCCGGCACGGCCGCTGGCACCCGGACAGCCCGGAGGCCCGTATCTGCGGCGGGGTCCAGGGGAACTGATCCAGGGATCCAGGGACCCAGGGATCCAGGGGAACGGACCCACAGCGCTCACGGGGACTCGCCGGCACTCACGGGGACTGTTCCGGGAAGGGCCGGGGGCCTCCGTCCGGCTCCGTGGCCAGGCGCCGCTCCAGCCGGGCGATGGCCGCCCGTACGCCGTTCCCGTATCCGTCGTCGGACAGCGCGCCGGTGGCCGCGCGGGCCCGCGCCAGGTGGACCCGGGCGGCCTCCGGGCGCCCCAGTTTCACGTAGTCGGCGGCCAGGCTCAGGTGCAGCGAGGGGTAGAACACGCGCATCGCCGGATGCGGTTCGCGCGGCCCGCCCGCTCCCTCCCCGGGACCGGTACCGGCGCCGTCCCCGGCGCCCAGCACGTCGGCCGCCCGCAGGGCCCTCAGGTCCCAGGCCAGTTCGTCGGCGGGATCGTCCTGGGCGTCGGCCATGTAGTGGGCGAGCGTGCACCGGTGCAGGGAGTCGCCCTCCTCGCCGATCTCGGACCAGATCTCGCCGAGCCGGTTGCGGGCCTCCTCGCGGTCCCCGGCGTGCAGCAGGATGACCGCTTGGCCGATCCTGGTCATGACGGCGTCCTCCGACGTCTCCTGCTGCTCCGTCATCGCGGCCTCCGGCTAGCTCTGCCAGACCTGCTCCGGTCTGATCATCCAGACGCTAGCCGGAGGTACCGGTATTGGCGCCGAGGCGCGGGGGTGCGTCAGCCGAGGTCCGGGATCCGCCAGTCGATCGGCTCATGGCCCTGCGCGGCGATGGCCTCGTTGATCTGCGTGAAGGGCCGGGACCCGAAGAACTTCTTGGCCGACAGCGGGGAGGGGTGGGCGCCCTTGACGACCACGTGCCGCTCCTCGTCGATCAGGGGGATCTTCTTCTGGGCGTAGGCGCCCCACAGGACGAAGACGGCCGGGTCGGGGCGCTCGGACACCGCGCGGATCACGGCGTCGGTGAACTTCTCCCAGCCCTTGCCCTTGTGCGAGTTGGGCTCGGCCTCGCGGACGGTGAGCACCGCGTTGAGCAGCAGCACGCCCTGCCGGGCCCACGGCATGAGGTACCCGTTGTCCGGGATGGGCAGGCCGAGCTCCTCCTTCATCTCCTTGTAGATGTTGCGCAGCGACGGCGGGGTCTTGACCCCGGGCTGCACGGAGAAGCACAGGCCGTGACCCTGGCCGGCGCCGTGGTAGGGGTCCTGGCCCAGGACGAGCACCTTCACCTGGTCGAAGGGCGTGGCCTCCAGGGCCGCGAACACCTGCTCGTGGGGCGGATAGACCGGCCCGTTCGCCCGCTCCTTCTCGACGAACTCGGTGAGTTCCTGGAAGTAGGGCTGGTCCAGCTCCCCGCCGAGGACGGGGAGCCAGGACTCGGGCAGCATCTGGGTCACGGTGAAAACCTCCGGTACAAGTTCGTGCGACTGCTCCAGAACCTACCGGGGGCCACTGACAACGCGTCGGGCGGCCGGGGCGGCCGGCCGCACGCCCGGCGCGCCTACCAGCTGGTCTTGCGGTACAGCTCCCACATCTGCATGGCGGTCTGCGGGTCCAGCGCCCGCTCGGCGCCCGCGATGTCCTCGCGTGCGGCGACGTACAGCTTGCCCTGCCACAGGGGCAGCAGCCGCACGTCCTCGGCGAAGATCTGCTGCGCCTTCTCGAACTCGCGCACTCCCGACGAGCGGTCGCCCTCGCGGCGGGTCTTGGGCAGCAGCTCGTTGAGGATCTCGGCCTGCTCGTACGGGGTGCCGACCGCGTTCTCCTTGCCGACGAACGGCGCGATGAAGTTGTCCGGGTCCGGGAAGTCGGGGAACCAGCCGCGGCCGAAGACCGGGTACTGACCGCTCTTGTAACCCTCCTGGAAGGCCTTCCAGGGCTGGCTGCGCAGCGTGACCTTGAAGAGGAGGCTCTCGTCCAGCTGCCGCTTGAGCTCGGTGAACTCGTCGGCGGTGGAGGAGCCGTAGCGGTCGGTGGTGTACCAGAAGGTCAGCTCGACCGGCTGGGTGATCCCGGCGTCGCGCAGGATCTTCTTGGCCTTGGGGACGTCGGCGGGGCCGTACTTGTCGTGGAAGGGCGTCTTGTGGCCGACGACCCCCTTGGGGACCATCGAGTACAGCGGCTCGGCGGTGCCCTGGTAGACCTTGGAGACGAGCGTGCCGCGGTCGATGACCTGGGCGATGGCCTGGCGGACCGCGAGCTTGTTGACCGCCGGGTCCTGCGGGTTGAAGACCAGGTAGCGGATCTCGGCGCCGACGTTCTCGACCACCTGGACGCCCAGCGCGTGCGAGGCGGGGGTCTGCAGGTCGGTGATCTCCGGAGCCGACAGGCCTCGGTAGGTGGCGTCGATCTCCTTCGCCTTCAGGGCCGCGACCATCTTCGGGGAGTCCGCGAAGTAGCGGATGGTCACCCCGTTGTTGCGGCGGTTGGCGAAGCCCGCGTAGCTGCCGTTGCGGCTGAGGACGGCCTCGCCGCCCTCCTTGTACGAGTCGAGCACGTACGGTCCGGAGCCGGTGACCTTGCCGTCCTCGCGCACCTTGTCGGCCGGGTAGTCCTTGGGCGCGACCAGCGAGGCGGCGGGCGAGCCGAGGACGTACGGGAAGGTGGCGTCCGAGGTCTTCAGGTGGAAGACGACCGTCAGCGCGTCCGGGGTCTCGATCTTGTCGAGGCTGCCGAAGAGGTCCTTGGGGCCGACCTTGGAGCCGATGGTGCGGATCCGGTCCAGGGAGTGCTTGACGGCCTTGGCGTCGAGCGGCTCGCCGTTGGAGAACTTCAGGCCCTTGCGCAGGGTGCAGCGGTAGGCCTGGCTCGCCCCGTCCGTGAAGTCACAGCTCTGGGCGGCGTCCGGCTGGGGCTTGGTGGAGCCCGTGGGGAAGGCCAGCAGGGTCTGGTAGACGTTCCGGTACAGCTCCCAGGAGCCGTCCCAGGCCGCCGCGGGATCGAGGGTGCTCGGTGCGCTGGTGGTACCGACGACGATCCTCTTCATATCGTCGCCGTCGTCCTCCGACAGCAGGCCGCATCCGGCGAGCAGGGATATGGACGCAACGGCCGCAGAGATCTGCAGGCATCTGGTCCGGTTGAACACGTGCACGCTCCTCGATCAGCCAGGGGTGCGGCAGACCCTACCGCAGTGCCTCACGAATCCAATGGGGTGGTTTCGTGAGGCACTTGACCGGTTCCGTGCATATTCGATACACATTTACCTCCCTTTCGGAGGCGAATGTGTCCGATTATCGGTCAATGCACTCCAGCATTGAGGAACATCCCTCCGTCGACGACCAGAGTTTGGCCCGTCACCCATTCCGCTTGTGCGGATGTGAGGAACGCGGCGGCCCCTCCGATGTCCTCGGGCAGCCCCAGCCGCCCGAGCGGATAGGCGGCCGCCGCCTCCTGCTCCCGGCCCTCGTAGAGCGCCTGCGCGAACTTGGTCTTGACCACTGCCGGGGCGATGGCGTTGACCCGGACACCGGGTGCCATCTCGTGGGCGAGCTGGAGCGTGAGGTTGATCATGGCGGCCTTGCTCATCCCGTACGCCCCGATGAAGGGCGAGGCGGAGACCCCGGCGATGGAGGCGATGTTCACGATCGCACCGCCGTTGTCCTTCTGCCAGGCGTGCCAGGTCCGCTGGGCGAAGCCGAGCGCCGAGATCACGTTGGTCTCGAAGACCTTGCGGGCGACCCCGAGGTCCAGGTCCGCGATCGGCCCGAAGACCGGATTGGTGCCCGCGTTGTTGACCAGGAAGTCGACGCGGCCGAAGGCCTCCATCGTCCGCTCGACGGCGACGGCCTGGTGCTCCTCGTCGTGCGCCTTGCCCGCGACGCCGATCACCCGGTCCGCGCCGAGCCGCTCGACGGCCTCCTTGAGGGCCTCCTCGCTGCGCCCCGTGATGCAGAGCCGGTCACCGCGCGCGACCAGCGCCTCGGCGATGCCGTAGCCGATGCCCCGGCTCGCGCCGGTGATCAGCGCGACCTTGCCGCTGTCCGTTCCGTTGTACGTCATGGCGTGCGCCCTGCCTCTCGTGGACTCGTCAGTTGAGCGGGCCGCCGGCCACGTACAGGACCTGGCCGGAGACGAAGCCCGCGGCCTCGCCCGTGAAGAAGGCGATGGCGTTGGCGATGTCGTCGGGACGGCCGACGCGCTGGACGGGGATCTGGGTGGCCGCGGCCGCCTGGAAGTCCTCGAAGCCCATCCCGACGCGGGCGGCCGTCTGCGCGGTCATCTCGGTGACGATGAAGCCGGGGGCGACGGCGTTGGCGGTGACGCCGAACTTGCCGAGCTCGACGGCCAGCGTCTTGGTGAAGCCCTGCAGGCCCGCCTTGGCCGCGGAGTAGTTGGCCTGGCCGCGGTTGCCGAGCGCCGAGCTGCTGGAGAGGTTCACGATGCGGCCGAACTTGGCCTCCACCATGTACTTCTGACAGGCCTTCGACATCAGGAAGGCCCCGCGCAGGTGCACGTTCATGACCGTGTCCCAGTCGGTCTCGCTCATCTTGAACAGCAGGTTGTCGCGCAGCACGCCCGCGTTGTTGACCAGGATGGTCGGGGCGCCCAGCTCGTCGGCGACGCGCGCGACGGCAGCCTCCACCTGCGCCCCGTCGGAGACGTCGCAGCCGACCGCCAGGGCCTTGCCGCCGGCCGCGGTGATGGCCTCCACGGTGTCCTTGCAGGCCGCCTCGTCGAGGTCGAGTACGGCGACGGCCCGGCCCTCGGCGGCCAGGCGCACGGCGGTGGCCGCGCCGATGCCCCGGGCCGCCCCGGTCACGATCGCGACGCGCTGCTCGGTGGTGGACATGCTGGATCTCCTCGCCCTAGAGAGGCGGCCGCCCAGAGGTGAGCAACCGCTTAGTAGCTTCAGCTGAGGAGACGCTAGGAGCCCTGGCACCCCGTGTCAACGGCGCGGCCCCGCACGTCAGCGCACCAGCAGGTCCAGCAGCCGCTCCAGCTCCGCCGCCGGATCGGCCGTCAGGCCGGTGTGCACCGGTCCCGGCTGCACCACGGTGCTGCGCGGCGCGATCAGCCAGCGGAACCGGCGCCCCGGGTCGTCACCCGCCGCCTGTCCCGCGGCCTCCCCGCCCGCGCACACGCCCTCGACCCCGCGCAGGGCGGCCCGTACGCCGGCCACGTCGGCCCGGGGGTCCAGCGCGAGGAGCTTCGCCTCGTCGAGGTGGGTGCGCGCGGCCACGTAGGAATGCGCCCGGCAGTAGACGATCACGCCGGCGTTGAAGCACTCGCCGCGTTCCATCCGGGGCACCACGCGCACCAGCGCGTACTCGAACACGTCCCGCTCGGTCACTCGTCGTCGCTCTTCTTCTTGGTCTTGTGCGGCCATTCGGGCAGGTGGTCGGTGAGCCAGCCGGGCGGTCCGGCCGGGGCCTTGACCTCGGCCTCCAGCGAGATCCTCTCGTGGATCGTGGCCGCCCGCGGCAGCAGCGCCTCCACATAGGCGCGGCGCACGGCGTCGGTGGTGTCGAAGCCGGGCTCGTCGACCAGCCACTCGTCGGGGACGTCGGCGGCGACCTCCGTGAGGAGCTCCTCGGTGACCAGCGGCGCGAGCGCGGCCGCCGCGGCCGCGATGTCGGGGCCCACGGGGGCCAGGACGTGGTCGGAGGCGTTGTAGGGCTTGGCGGCCGCGGCCGCGGCGGTCGGCCAGTTGTGGTGCCAGATCATGGTGGCGCCGTGGTCGATGAGCCAGACGTCGCCGTGCCAGACCAGCATGTTCGGGTTGCGCCAGGACCGGTCGACGTTGTTGATCAGGGCGTCGAACCAGACCACGCGCCCCGCCTCGACCGGGTCCACCTGGTACGCGAGCGGATCGAAGCCGATCGAGCCGGGCAGGTAGTCCATGCCGAGGTTGAGTCCGCCGCTGGCCTTGAGCAGCTCCTGCACCTCCTGGTCGGGCTCGCCGAGCCCGATGACGGGGTCGAGCTGCATCTGCACCAGCCGCGGGACCCGCAGGCCCAGCCTCTGGGCCAGGCGGCCGCAGACGACCTCGGCGACCAGGGTCTTGCGGCCCTGCCCGGCGCCGGTGAACTTCATGACATAGGTCCCGTAGTCGTCGGCCTCGACGATTCCCGGGAGCGAGCCGCCCTCACGCAGGGGCGTGACGTAGCGCGTCGCGATCACTTCGGACAACATCCGCCCAGGTTACGGCGATCAGGACGCGGGAGCCCACTGATTGAGCAGCGCTTCGGCCGTGGTGATCACCGCCACCAGCGCGAGGGAGTTGCGGATCACCTCGGCGGTGCAGGAGGTGGGCACGCCGGCGATGGCGTCGGCCGGGACGACGACCTGGTAGCCGAGGTTCACGGCGTCGAAGACGGTGTTCGGGATGGCGATGTTGGAGGAGACCCCGGTGACGACCAGGGTGCGGACGCCGAGGTTGCGCAGCAGGGCGTCGAGACCGGTGCCGGCCATCGGGGAGAGCCCGTGCAGCCGGCGGACCACCAGGTCCTGTGCGGCCACGACGATCGGGGCGGCGACCTCGACCGCCGGGCTCCCGGTCAGCTGGCGCACGGGCAGCCTGCCGGCGGCGCGGAACAGCCGCGCGTTGCTGTTCGCGCCGAGCCCGTCCGGCCGCCGTTCGGCGATCGCGTGCAGCACCTGTACGCCGGCCCCGCGCGCCGCGTCGGCCAGCGCGGCCACCCGCTCCAGCATGCCGGAGTCCCGGGCCTCCTTGGCCAGCTCGGGCAACGCGCTCTCCTCGCCGACCACGCCGTTCTGGCATTCGACGGTGAGCAGCGCGGTGGTGGCGGGGTCCAGATCCGGCATGACTCCCCCTGGCGTGGCGACGGAAGAGCCCTCATGATTCCTGACACACAGTCAGATGTGAAGGGGTGCGGGACGGATGGACGAGGCACGGGTGAGCGAGACGCAGCGGCGGGGCCGCCGCATCATGATGAGCGACGCGGAAGTGGACGCCTTCCTGCGCGAGCAGAGGACCTGTCGGGTGGCGACGGTCTCCCCGGACGGGCGCCCGCACGTGGGCGCCCTGTGGTTCGCCTGGGACGGCAGTTCGCTGTGGCTGTACTCGATCACCCGCAGCCGCCGCTGGTCCGACCTGCGCAAGGATCCGCGGATCTCGGTGGTCGTGGACGCGGGCGAGTCGTACGACGAGCTGCGCGGCGTGGAACTGTCCGGCAGCGCCGTCTTCGTGGGCGAGGCCCCGCGCACGGGCGAGCCCTGCCCCGAGCTGGCCGAGGCCGAACGGATCTTCCCGGCCAAGAACTTCGGGATCCCGCAGATGCCGCACGACGGACGGCACGCCTGGATCCGCCTCACCCCGGAGTCGGTCGTCTCCTGGGACTTCCGCAAGCTGTAGGCGCCTTGCGCGAAACCGCGCGGGGTGCGGCCGGGGTGCGGCCCGCGCGCGGCCGCTACCGCGCGGCCACCTCGCGCAGGGCCTCGACCGCGGCCCGGATGGAGGGCCGCCGGTCGGCGTCCGCGCGCCAGACCGCGTACACGTGGCGCCGCACGGTGTCGCAGACCGGCAGGAGCCGTACGCCCGGGGGCACCGGGCCGCGGCCCAGCCGGGGCGCCACGCACACCCCGAGCCCGGCCTCCACGAAGGCCAGCTGCGTGTGGTGCTCCTCGGCGATGTGGGCGATGCGCGGCTCGCTGCCCGTACCCCGCAGGGTGAAGACCAGCCACTCGTGGCAGAACTGTCCCTCCTTCCAGGAGATCCAGTCGTCGTCGGCGAACTCGGCGAGGGAGATCTCGGACCGGTCGGCGAGGCGGTGGCCGGCCGGGACCGCGATGTCGACGGAGTCGTCCAGCAGGTGCGTCCGGGTGAGCTCGGCGGGCACCGGCATCCGCTTGTTGTACCAGTCGATCGCCAGGGCCAGGTCGAGGTCCCCGCGCACGACGGCCGCCATGCTCTCCTCGGGCTCCTCCTCGCGCACGCGGACCCGCAGCTCCGGATGCCCGGCGCGCAGCGTGGACAGCACCTGGGGCAGCAGCCCGCGCATGGCGGTCGCGAAGGCGCCGATCCGCAGTTCGCCGACGGCGCAGCCCCGCTGCGCCTCGACGTCGGCCTGGGCGAGCTCCACCTGGGAGATGATCCGGGCCGCGTGATCGGCGAGCAGCCGCCCCGCGTCGGTGAGCCGGACGCCGCGTCCGTTCCTGGCGAGCAGCGGCTGGCCGACCTCGCGCTCCAGCTTGGCCATCTGCTGGGAGACGGCGGAGGTGGTGACGTGGAGGCCGTCGGCCGCGCCGCTGACCGAGCCGTGGCGGGCGAGGGCGTCGAGGGTGCGCAGGCGCTCCAGGTTCAACATGTAAGCGATGCTACGCCGACCCGCGGAGAAACTCTCGCTTGTCCTACGAAGTTGATACGAGCACAGTAAGGGCCATGAGCGCACCCACGACCGCCCGCCCGGCCACTCCCTCCCTCTCCCCCACGGTCACCCCCACCCGGCGGGGCGGTCTGTGCGACTGGCGCGTCCGCTTCGCGATCCTCTCGGTCGTCTGGGGCTTCAGCTTCCTCCTGATCAAGGTCGGCACGGAGGCGTACGCGCCCTTCCAGGTGGCTCTGGGCCGGGTGCTGTTCGGGGCGCTCGCCCTCCTCACCGTGCTACTGGTCCGCCGCGAACCGCTCCCCCGGGGGCTGCGCACCTGGGGCCACCTCAGCGTGGCGGCGCTCCTGCTCAACACCGCCCCGTTCTCGCTCTTCGCGTACGCGGAGCTGAGCATTCCGTCCAGCCTGGCGGGCATCTGCAACGCCACCTCGCCGCTGTGGGGCATGGCCCTGTCGATGGTCGCCCTGTCCGAGGACCGCCCGACGCGCCGCCGCTTCGCCGGCCTGGGCCTGGGCTTCCTCGGCGTGCTCACCGTCCTCGGCGCCTGGCACGGCTTCTCCGGCGTCGACGCCAAGGGCACCGCGTTCGCCCTGCTGGCCTCGCTCTGCTACCCCGTCGGCTGGATCTACGTCCGCCGCACACTGGCCGGCACCCCCGGCTCCCCGGTGGCCCTGACCGGCGGCCAGCTGATCGTCTCCACGCTCCAGCTCGCCCTGGTCAGCGCCCTGTTCACGACGACGCCGGGCTCGTTCCCGCTCTGGCCGACCCTGTCGGTCATCGCGCTGGGGGCGCTCGGCACGGGGATGGCCCTGCAGATGCAGTACGGACTGGTGACGGAGGTCGGGCCGACCACCGCCCAGATGGTCACCTACTTCATCCCGGTCATCGCCACCACGGCGGGCGTGCTGGTGCTCGGCGAGCAATTGCACTGGAACACCCCGGTCGGCGCCGCCATCGTGCTGGCGGGCGCCGCCCTCACCCAGGCCCGCCCCGGCCCCCGCAAGCCCGCGTAGCCCTCGCGGGCGCTGGAGCGCCGGGCCGACAGCAACGCCACACTGCAACGTCGCACGGCGCATGCGGCTGGGGTCACACGTACCGGACCCCGGCCGCGCCCGGCCGGACCGCCGCCGCCACGGCGTCGGCCAGGCCCGGCACCTCCCCGGCCGCCAGCTGCGACACCGTCAGCCGCACGCCCGGCGGCGACTCGACCCGGAACCGGGCTCCGGCGGTCACCGCCCAGCCCGCGGCCAGCAGCCGCGTCACCACTCCCGTCTCGTCGGCCACCGGCACCCACACGTTCATCCCACTGCGCCCGTACGCCCGTACGCCCCGCTCGCGCAGGGCCGCGACCAGCCCGTCGCGCCGTTCCCCGTACGAGCGGGCCACCGCGGAGCGGTCCACCGCGCCCGAGGTCCACAGCTCCACCACCGCGTACTGGAGCAGTCGGCTCACCCATCCGGGACCCAGCCGCTGCCGCCCCCGTACGCGGTCCAAGGTCACCGCGTCCCCCGTCAGCACCGCCAGCCGCAGGTCCGGCCCGTACGCCTTCGCCACCGAGCGGACCAGCGCCCAGTGCCGGGTGACCCCGCTCAGCGGCTGGAGGGGCAGGTCCACGATCGCGTGCCCGTGGTCGTCGTCGATCACCAGCACCTCGGGGTGGCCCGCCAGCAGGGCGCGCAGCTCCCCCGCCCGCTCCGCGCTCACCGCAGCCCCCGTCGGGTTCTGGGCCCGTGCGGTCACCACCAGCGCCCGCGCCCCGGCCTCCAGGGCCCGCGCCACCGCGTGGACCTGCGGCCCGTCGTCGTCCACGGCGACCGGCAGCACCCGCAGCCCGAGCGCCGGGACCAGGTCCAGCACGCTCCCCCAGCCCGGGTCCTCGACCGCGACGGCGTCGCCGGGGCGCAGGTGCGCCGCCAGGACCCGTTCGATCCCGTCCAGCGCGCCGGAGGTCAGCGCGACGGGCCCGGCGGGCACCCCGTCCGCGTCGAGGCCGGCCCGGGCCAGCCGGGCCAGTTCCGGGTCGACCGGGTCCTGCCCGTAGAGCGGAGGGGCCTGCGCGTACCGTCGGGCGGCCGCCGCCAGCGGCCCCTCCAGCGACGGGAGCAGGGACACGTCCGGGTTGCCCTCCGTGAGGTCCCGCACCCCCGCCGGCACGGCCATCCGCAGGGCGTCGCGCGGCGCGCTCGACGGGCGGGCGCGCACCCGGCTGCCGCGCCGCCCGTCGGTCTCGATGACCCCGCGCTCGCGCAGCGTCCGGTACGCGGCCGCCACGGTGTTGGGGTTCACCCCCAACTCGGCCGCCAGCTCCCGCATGGGCGGGAGCAGCGCGCCCGGCGCGAGCGCGCCCGCTCCGACGCCCGCCTCGACACTGGCCGCGATATCAGCTGCACGACGTCCGACGATCCGATAGTCTCCTAGCACAAACCACATTATGCACTAGTGCAACGGAGTTCGCATCATGACCGCTACGCCCGCCACGCAAGCGCCCGCGTCGTCCGGGCCGGCCACCTCCTCCGACGCGTACGCGCCCACCGACCGCACGGTGCCGACCCGCTCCCGGGACCGGGCGCGCTACGACCGCGAGACGGTGCACGCGATACTCGACCAGGCCTACATCTGCCACCTCGGCTTCATCCGCGACGGCGCCCCGGTGGTCCTGCCCACGCTCTTCGCCCGCGTCGGGGAAGCGCTCTACATCCACGGGTCCACCGGCTCCCGCCCGCTCCTCGCGGCCGGCAAGAGCGACCCGGGCCTGGCCGTGTGCGTGACCGTGACCCACGTCGACGCCCTGGTGCTGGCGCGCTCGGCCTTCCACCACTCGCTCAACTACCGCTCGGTCGTCGCCCACGGCATCGCCTACGAGGTCACCGACGAGGCGGAGCGCCGGACGGCCCTGGACGCCCTGGTCGACTCGGCCGTCCCGGGCCGCTCCGCCGACGTCCGGCCCGCCTCGGCCAGGGAACTCGCCGCCACCGCGGTGATCCGGCTGGACCTGACCGAGGTGTCCGCGAAGCTGCGCAACGGCCCGGTGAACGACGACGCCGAGGACCTGGACCTGCCCCACTGGGCGGGCCTGGTCCCGGTCGCCCCGGCGTACGGGACGCCCGTGCCCGACGCGCACCTCGCGCCCGGCACGGAGCTCCCCGGTTACCTCACCGCGCTCTGAGGACGCGACCGCGCGGCGGCGGGCTCCGGCCTCGGCCGCTGCGCGGGACGGCGGGTCTCGGCGACGATCAGGGCGCCCACCGCCGCCAGCAGCAGGACGGTGCCCAGCACCACGGCGCCGGTCAGCCGCTCCCCCAGGAGCAGTACGGCGATCACCGCCGCGCTCACCGGCTCGATCAGCATGATCACCGACACGGTGGCGGCCCGTACGGCCGCGGCCCCCGTGAAGTAGAGCGCGTACGCCAGCGCCGTCGGCACCGTGGCGACGTACACCAGCAGCCACAGCACCCGCACCGGCTCGCCGGTGTGCGGCAGCAGCCCCTCCACCGCGGCGAGCGGCAGCAGGCAGACCGTGCCCACGGCGACCGACCAGGCGGTGGTCACCAGCGGGTCCCCGCCCGCACCGCGCTGCCCGAGCCAGCGGGCGCGCAGGGTCATCGCGGCGTACCCGGCGGCCGAGAGCAGCGCCCAGCCGACGCCGAGCGGGCGCACCTCGGCCCCGCCGCCGCCCAGGACCAGTACGGCGAGCCCGGCCAGCGCCCCGAGGACGGCGGCCGCGCCACCGCGGCCGAGCCGCTCGCCCATCCAGTGCCGGGCGCCCAGCGCGATGAGCACGGGTCCGGCGCCCAGGGTGACCACGGTGCCGACCGCGAGGCCCGTCTCGCGCACGGCGGCGAAGTACGCGGCCTGGAAGAGCGTGAACATCAGCCCGGTCATGATCAGCGAGCCCGCCGAGGGCCGCGTCCGCCCGGGCTCGCGGCGGTTCCGCCGGACGGCGAGCACCCCCAGCAGCACGACCAGCCCGCCCGCGCACCGCCAGAACGACAGGGCGAGCGGGCCGAGGTCACTGGCCAGGAAGAGGAGCGACGCGGCCGCCCCGGCGGTGCCCCAGGCGGCTCCGGCGATGACGAGGTACAGCAGACTGCGCCCGGCAGCGGGCGAATGGTTCGACACGAGAGGTCTCCGCGCATGCGTGAAGGATGAGAGAAGCAGGTCATCGCTTCGCGGGCAGCGCGGACCCGCCCGGGGACTCCCGGGCCGGGTCGGACCAAGGTGGAGGCGCCGCCCGCGCTAGGCGGCGGGAGGCGGAAGCACGGTCGAAGGCATGATCGCCACCCTAGGCTCTGGTCGTCTCGCGGTCCAGGCCCGCCGCGTCGGCTTCGGGAGTGACGGGTGCTTCCGGAGTGACTGGTGCTTCCGGCGTCGCGGGGGCCGCCGGCGTCGGCTGGGCCGCGGGGCCGGACCGGGAGGACTGCGCGATGAAGGCGCCGCCCAGCACCAGCCCGCCGCCGACGATCTGCCAGGTCGACAGGTGCTCGCCGAGCAGGATCCACGCCAGCACGGTGGCGACGACCGCCTCCAGGACGGCCACCACACCGGCGACCTGCGGCGACAGCTTGCGCACGGAGACCACGCCGGTCAGATAGGCGAAGACCGTCGCGATCAGCACGACCCAGCCGAGCAGCACCGGCGCCGGCACCATCGTGTCGCCCAGGGCCGCCCGCCCGCCGAGCACCTGCCAGTCGATCTCCCACGGCCGGGCGATCACCGTCATCACCACGGTTCCGACGAGCATGCCGTACGCGATCACGCCGAGCGGGTCGGGGACCTCGTCCCCGTCCGCGCCCTGATCGGCGAAGACGAAGTAGAAGGCCTGGCAGCAGGCGGCGGCCAGACCGAAGAGCACGCCGAGCAGGTCCAGGCTCAGCCCGGCCCAGATCTCGACCACGCAGGCCAGGCCCGCGACGGCCACGGCCGCGCCGGCGGCGGCGCCCCGCGTCACGGGCTTGCGCTGCACGAAGCGGATGTAACCGAGGAGCAGCGCGGGGCCGAGGTACTCCAGCAGGAGGGCCACGCCGACCGGGATCCGGGACAGCGAGGCGAAGTAGAAGGCCTGCACACCGGCCACGGCGATCAGCCCGAAGCCCGCCACCAGCGCGGGCCTGCGGCGTACGAGACCGCGGTGGCGCCAGGCGAGCGGGGACAGCACGAGCGCTGCCCCGGCCACCCGGAGCCAGACCATGTGGAGGGGGTCCAGACCCGCCTCGATCAGCGGCTTCGCCGCCACGCCGGAACCACCGAACGCGAACGCCGAGACCAGGGCGAGGCCCAGTCCGGCATGTCTCCCTGACGCTTGCATCGGGCCATCATCGCAGGGGTGGGTCAGGAGCGTCACGAGGGTGACACCTGTTGAGACGCACGCGGTATGCCGCCCGCCGCGCACCGCGATATCTGACAGGTCGTCAGTATTGAATGTTGCACCCGCCCCGGCTACCTTCCGCCGCACGTACCCGACGAGAAGGGGTGGTCGCATGGCTGAAGTCACCGCGGAATCACGCATCGAGGCGTCCGCCGCGAAGCTCTGGTCCCAGCTGACGGACTGGGACGCGTACGGCCAGTGGAGCATGACCCACACCGACTTCCCGAAGGGCGGGCCCGAGACCCTCGCGGTCGGCTCCACCTTCGCCGAGAACATGAAGATGATGGGCTTCCCGGCCGAAGTGCTCTGGACCGTCTCGGAGCTGGAGGAGGAGCGCCTCTTCGCCATCACCGGCAAGGGCCCCATGGGCGTGGCCGTCCTCACCCGCTACACCCTGACCCCGGACGGCGCGGGCACCACGGTCCGCATCGACGGCGAGTTCACCGGCGCGGCCGTCTCGCTGATGGCGGGCAAGCTCAAGGACTCGGCCACCGCCGCACTGAACGAGTCCCTGCGCAAGCTGGCCGCCCTGGTCGCCTGACCGTCCCCACCCCTGCGGAACGGCGACCCCCCGCGCACATGACGGCGCGCCCCGCGAGCGGACTCGCGGGGCGCGCCGTCACACACCGGGGGCTGCGGCCCTCAGTGCTCGTCGGCCAGGATCAGGTAGAGCTTCTTGCGGGCGTCGTTGATGACGCCGAGCGCCTTCTCCCGCTGCTCGGGCGAGCCGGTCTTGAAGACCTGCCCGAAGGCCTCCATCAGGCCGATGCCGGCCGTGCGGACCTCGTGCATCGCCTCGACGTCGAAGCCCCGCCCGGCGTCCGCCCACGGGGCGTCCGGCCCCGACGCGGCCTCGGCCCGGCCGGCCTCGGTGAGCGTGAACAGCTTCTTGCCGCCCTCGCTCTCATTGGTGATGAGCCCCTCGTCCTCCAGCAGCTGGAGGGTCGGGTAGACCGAGCCCGGGCTGGGCTTCCAGGCCCCGCCGCTGCGCTCGCCGATCTCCTGGATCATCTCGTACCCGTGCATCGGCCGGTCGGTGAGCAGCGCCAGGATCGAGGCGCGCACGTCACCGCGCCGCGCCCGGCCCCGCGGCCCCCCGCGTCCGCCGCGCCCACCGAAGGGGCCCTGCCCGAAGGGCGGCCCGAACGGCCCGAAGGCGGCGCGCAGCCCCTTGAACCCCTCCCGGCGATCGGGCCCGCAGTGACCGTGGCCCCGCCCGTGCTCATGTCCGTGACCGTGGCCGGGCTGTCCCGACGGTCCGTGCTGTCCATGTGAACGCATGCCTGCGCTCCTTTCACCGTTGTTTCTCGCGGATCGGTTGTCCGATGTATCCACTATCGATGATCCATCGCGATGCGTCAACGATATATCGGAAACTAGTCCGGCGAACAGGCCGGGCCGGTGCTGGGCCGGTGCTGTCGGCAAGGGAGTCGCAGCAAGGCCAGTCACCCCGGATTGGCCTTTGTCGTCGATCGAGAAATCCCCCTACCGTCGGGGGATGCGCATCCGAACCGTCGACGCCTTCACCGACCGCCCCTTCCACGGGAACCCCGCCGGAGTCCTGCTCCTGGACGGCGCGTTCCCCCCGGACGCCTGGCTCCAGCAGGTCGCCTCCGAGATGAACCTCTCCGAGACCGCCTTCGCCCACCCGCTGCCGCCCGGCGGGGACGCCGACTGGGCGCTGCGCTGGTTCACACCCGCCGCCGAGGTCGACATGTGCGGTCACGCCACGCTCGCCACGGCGCACGTCCTGAGCGAACAGGGCCTGGCCACGGGGCTGATCCGCTTCACCGCCCGCTGCGGCATCCTCACCGCCGAGGCCGCCGCGGACGGCGCGATCACCCTGGACTTCCCGACGTCCTCACTGACCCCGGTCCCGGTCCCGCCCGCCGTGGACCACGCACTCGGCGGGGCGCCGATCCTCTCCGTGCACGACACCGCCGCCCACATCGGCGACGTGCTGATCGAGCTCGCCGACGAGAGGACCGTCCGCGAACTGGAGCCGGACCACGCCGCCCTGCGCGCCTTCGCCAAGCGCGGGGTCATCGTCACCGCGCCCGCCGAGGATCCCTCACGCGGGTACGACTTCGTCTCCCGCGGCTTCTTCCCCGCCTTCGGGATCGACGAGGACCCGGTCACGGGCAGCGCCCACACCGCGCTCGCCCCGTTCTGGGCGCAGCGCCTGGGCCGCACCGAGCTGACCGGCCTCCAGGGCGGGGCACGCCAGGGGCTGGTCAAGGTCACCCTGACCGGGGAGCGCACCCTGCTGACCGGGCACGCGGTCACCGTCCTCGACGGGGAGCTGCTCACCGCCCCCTGAGCGCGGCCGGGCCGTTCACGGCGTCGGCAGCCAGCCCACCTTGCCCGCGAGCAGGGCGTACCCGACGAAGGCCACGACGTCGAGCAGCGCGTGCGCCACCACGAGCGGCCCCACCCGCCCCCAGCGCCGGTAGGCCAGGACGAACACGACGCCCATCACCATGTTGCCGAGGAAGCCACCGATGCCCTGGTAGAGGTGGTAGGAGCCGCGCAGCACCGAGCTGGCCAGCAACGCGGCCGTCGGCGACCAGCCCAGCTGGTCGAGGCGGCGCAGCAGGTAGGCCAGGACGATGACCTCCTCCACCACGGAGTTCTGCAGCGCGGAGAGGATCAGTACGGGGAACTTCCACCACACGTCGGGCAGCGCCTCCGGCACCACCGTCAGGTTGAAGCCGGTGGCCCGCGCCGCCAGGTAGAAGGCCAGGCCCGCGCTGCCGATACCGGCGGCGACCAGCGCGCCCCGGCCCAGGTCCCACCCGGGCCGGGTGCGGTCGAAGCCGAGCGCCCGCAGGCCGGGGGCGCCCTCACGGGTCAGGAAGTGCGCCACCAGCAGCACGGGCACCAGCGCGGTCGACGTGCCGAACAGCTGCCAGGCCAGGTCCAGCCAGGGCCGGCCGGGCGCGTACGAGCCGTTGAGCGTGGCGGCCTGGTCCTTCAGTCCGCCCGGCTTGGTGAGCGAGCCGATGAAGCTGATCAGGGCCGACACCGCGCTCGCGCCCAGCGACAGCGCCAGGACGAGCAGCGTCTCGGTGCCCAGGACACCCCGCCGCCGCCCGTCCTCGCCCAGCCCCACGACCACCGGCTCCGGCTCCGCCCGCACGCCCGACTCCCGTCCTGCCATCCCGTTGCGACCACCCCATACTGCCTCCTCGGGCGGCTCGGAGGATCACCGCGGGGGTCCCGGACGCCTCTGCGGCGCCCGACGGCTCCGGACGGCTCGGGACGGCTCGGGCGTCTCAGCGCGCCGCCGGCACCGGAGCGCTCACCTCCCCGAGCCCGACGGGCCAGGTGTGCACGGGGTCGCCCTTGTGCATCAGCTCGCTGTACCGCCGGGTGGTCGCCGCCAGCGCCTCGTCGCGCTCCAGACCGGACGCCAGGGCCCGGTGGTAGGTGTCCACCTGCCAGGTCGCGCCGTTCACCCGCCGCCGGCAGCGCTCCTCGATGATGCCGAGGTAGTGGTCCCGGTCCGCGGGCTCGATGCCCCAGGCGTCCAGGCCCGCCGCCGCCATGGGCAGGAGCTCGTCCAGGACCAGCCGCACGGCGGGCACGCTGGCCAGTCCCCCGGCCCGGCCCCGGCGCGGCCACCGCAGCCGCGCGTCGATCCCGTACCGGCACGCCGCGTCGAAGTTCGCCTCCGCCTCGGCGAAGGGCAGCCGGCTCCACACCGGGCGCGGCTCGTCCGCGAGGGTGCGGACCAGCCCGTAGTAGAAGGCGGCGTTCGCGACGACGTCGGCGACCGTCGGCCCGGCGGGCAGCACCCGGTTCTCCACCCGCAGGTGCGCCACCCCGTCCGCGACCCCGTACACGGGCCGGTTCCACCGGTAGACGGTGCCGTTGTGCAGGACCAGCTCCTGCAGCCCGGGCACCCCGCCGGCGTCGAGCACCCGCAGGGGCTCCTCCTCGTCGCAGATCGGCAGCAGGGCCGGGAAGTAGCGGACGTTCTCGGCGAAGAGCTCGTACGCCGAGTCCACCCACCGCTCCCCGAACCAGGTGCGCGGCCGCACCCCCTGGGCCTGGAGCTCGGGCGGCCGGGTGTCGGTGGCCTGCGTGAACAGCGGCGGCCGCGACTCCCGCCACAGCTCGCGCCCGAACAGGAAGGGCGAGTTGGCGCCGACGGCTATCTGGGCGGCGGCCACCGCCTGCGCCGCGTTCCACACGTCGGAGAAGCGGGCCGGCGTCACCTGCAAGTGCAGCTGTACGGAGGTGCAGGCGGCCTCCGGCACGATCGACCCGCAGCTCCACACCAGCCGCTCGACCCCGTCGATGTCGAGCGTGAAGTCCTCCCCGCGCATCATCAGGATCTGCTCGTTCAGCAGGGAGTAGCGGTCCACCGCCGAGAGGTTCGCGGTGACCAGGTCCGCGCGGGAGACCGTCGGCAGAATACCGATCATCACGACTCCGGCGTCGATCTCCGCGGCCTGCCGGTGGGCATAGCCCAGCCCCGCACTCAGTTCCTCGGCGAGCTGGTCGAATACCCGGCCGCCGAGCCGGTGCGGGAGAACGTTCACCTCCAGATTGAACATTCCGAGTTCGGTCTGGAAATCAGGGCTCGCAATCCGCTCCAGCACCTGCGCATTCAGCATTCTCGGCAGCCCGTCGGCGCCCGCGAGATTCAACTCGATCTCCAGCCCCATCATGTTCTTCGGGCGATCGAACCTCTTCTCCGCCAGCAGCCGCTCCAGTCCCTCCAGACACTCGTGAAGTTTCCTTCGATACCGCTGCCGATCGGACAGGTCGAATCCGCCCGCCACGACCTTCTCCCCCATCGAAGCGTCCCCTCCTCGAGTGGGCCCGGCTCGGAACATCCAGGCACGCATTACGGTCGATGATGCCCCGGCAGCGTGATCCGTAACGCCCGGGGGGCGTGCGTGGCGCGGAGCGCGCGCCGGTTTGGCCGAACGGCGCTTCGGCACATTCACCTGGCAAGTCGCTCTGCGCAAATTCCGCTCCGACTTTGCCGTTTCTGGATAACCGGTGCTTTCCAGCCGAGCCCCCGTCCGGTAACCTCCGAGGTCAGCGCGGCATGTCCGCGCGCATCCGGCATGAATGCCATGCCAGTGGGACCGGTAAGCGCCTTGTCCGCAATAGGCGGGACAGCTAGCCGAAACACTGGGTGAACACATGTCGTATAAACTCCGCAAACGAGGCAGAGAGTTGGCGCGCGGCCATTGCCCCTCGGCCCCCCTCTGGCCCCAGAATGCGACAGCTCCGTCCGCACCTGCCCCCGATCCACAGGTCTCCCAAGTGAGAGGCGACCCACCATGCCGCTGCATGTCCCCCCGGCTCCCGCGCCCGCCCTGCGCAGCGTCCTCGCGGCCCTCGGTTCCCCCACCGCCGTGCACGAGGCACGCACTCCGGCCCTGCGTGCGGCCCAGGGGCCGCTGACCCCGGAACTGCCCCTGCCGGTCCACGTCCTCGACCGGCTGAACGTCTCCGGTCTCGCGGCGGGCGGCAGGCCGCCGCGCACCCGGCTCACCGGCTGGCGGTTCCTGATCCGCGGCGGGGAGCGTCACGTCGCGGCGGCCGACACGCGGCTGACACCGGACGGGTGGGTGTTCTCCCACTTCTTCGAAGGGCCCTACGTCGCCGCGACCGAACGCGCCCTGCGCCAGGCGGAGTCGCTCCCGGGGAACTACCAGCCGCGGCTGCTGTCCGTACCGGAGCTCTACATGCTGACCCTGTGGCTGCACGGGGCGGTGGGCGCCGACGCCTCCGCCGGGCTGCCCGCCGGCGCGGACCTGCTGGTGCCGCTGGCACCGGCCCCGCCCGGCATCGCCGCGTACCGGCCGCATCCGGTGTCGGAGCTGCTGCCCGTACTGACCCACCGGCTGACCCCCGCGGCGCCCCCGGCACCCCCGGTCCCGCCGACGCTGGCCGCGCCCGCCGCGTAGGCCCCGGACGGCCGCCCGGCTCGGATGACCCATTCGGCCTAGCCCGGTTGGGTCATCGGCGAACCATCCGAAATGACAGGGGAGTTGGCCTGAACCGCCCGCACGAGTGATGCGTCCTCACTCTATGAGGACAGCTGCCGGGAAATACCTGCGAAGCGGCTGTCGTGGGGGAAGACTGAGGACAAGCTCCCCGCGGGTGCGGGGATGACCCAGGGGGACGGCCATGAAACACCCGTCGAGCCGTAGCACGCAGACCACACCGCAGCGAAAGAACGCATCCATGTGCCAGCACCAGCCTGCCTGCCCGTCAGCCGAATCCGCCGACCGGGAGGCCGCACGCCCGGTGGCCAACCACCCGGAGCAGGGCTGGAGCCTGCTGTGCAATGGCGTCCTGCTCTTCGAGGACACCGGTGAACTGCTGCCGGACGGTCAGATCATCGCCCCGCACCGCCCGCTCGCGGCGGCGTGAGCGATCCGGACCACGACGAAGGGGCCGGCCCGGGAGAACCTCCCGGACCGGCCCCTCCTTCATGAGGTCACGCGCTCACGCACCCGCGAGCTCACGCGTCGGCGCTCAGTTGTCGTACTCGTCCAGCGGCGGGCAGGAGCACACCAGGTTCCGGTCGCCGAACGCGCCGTCGATGCGGCGCACCGGCGGCCAGTACTTCTCGGCGGCCGTGACCCCGCCCGGGAAGACGGCCTCGTCGCGGGTGTACGGGTGGTTCCACTCGCCGCCCAGCGCCGCCGCGGTGTGCGGGGAGTTCGCCAGCGGGTTGTCGTCCACCGGCCACTCGCCGGCCGCGACCCGCTCGATCTCACCGCGGATGGCGATCATCGCGTCGCAGAAGCGGTCGATCTCGGCGAGGTCCTCGGACTCCGTCGGCTCGATCATCAGCGTGCCGGCGACCGGGAAGGACATCGTCGGGGCGTGGAAGCCGTAGTCGATCAGGCGCTTGGCGATGTCGTCCACGCTCACGCCCGTGCTCTTCGACAGCGGGCGCAGGTCGATGATGCACTCGTGCGCGACCAGGTTGCCCGGGCCGGTGTAGAGCACCGGGTAGTGCGGCTCCAGGCGCTTGGCGATGTAGTTGGCGCCCAGCACCGCCACCTGGGTGGCGCGCTTGAGGCCCTCGCCGCCCATGAGGCGCACGTACGACCAGGAGATCGGCAGGATGCCGGCCGAGCCCCACGGCGCGGCCGAGATCGGGCCGACGCCCGTCTCGGGGCCCGCGGTCGGCTGGAGCGGGTGGTTCGGCAGGTACGGGGCCAGGTGGGCCCGGACACCGACCGGGCCGACGCCCGGACCGCCGCCGCCGTGCGGGATGCAGAAGGTCTTGTGCAGGTTCAGGTGCGAGACGTCGCCGCCGAAGTGACCCGGCTTGGCCAGGCCCACCAGGGCGTTCAGGTTGGCGCCGTCGACGTAGACCTGGCCGCCGGCCTCGTGCACCTGGGCGCAGATCTCGGCGACGTGCTCCTCGAACACGCCGTGCGTGGACGGGTAGGTGATCATCAGCACGGCGAGCTCGTCGCGGTACTGCTCGATCTTGGCGCGCAGGTCGTCCGCGTCCACCTCGCCGTCGTCCGCGGTCTTGACCACGACGACCTTCATGCCGGCCATGACGGCGCTGGCGGCGTTGGTGCCGTGCGCGGAGGACGGGATGAGGCAGACGGTGCGCTGCTCGTCGCCGTTGGCGCGGTGGTAGGCGCGCACGGCCAGCAGGCCGGCGAGCTCACCCTGGGAGCCGGCGTTCGGCTGGATGGAGACCTTGTCGTAGCCGGTGACCTCGCAGAGTCGTTCCTCCAGCTCGGTGATGAGCGTGAGGTAGCCCTCGGCCTGCTCCACCGGGGCGAAGGGGTGCAGCTGGCCGAACTCGGGCCAGGTCACCGGCTCCATCTCGGTGGTCGCGTTGAGCTTCATGGTGCAGGAGCCCAGCGGGATCATGCCGCGGTCCAGCGCGTAGTCCTTGTCCGAGAGCTTGCGCAGGTAGCGCAGCATCGCGGTCTCGGAGCGGTGCTGGTGGAAGACGGGGTGCGTCAGGTACTCGTCCGAGCGCAGCAGCCCCTCGGGAAGGGTGTCCGCGGCGGTCTCGTCGAGCGCCTCGATGTCGGCGCTGACGCCGAAGGCGGCCCAGACGGCCTCGATGTCGGCGCGCAGCGTGGTCTCGTCACAGGAGACGGAGACGTGGTCGGCGTCGGCCTGGTGGAGGTTGACCCCGCCCTCACGGGCGGCGGCGACGACCTCGGCCGCCCGGCCCGGCACGCGGGCGGTGATGGTGTCGAAGTACGCGCCGTGCACGATCTCGACCCCGCCGGCCGTCAGGCCCGCGGCGAGCAGGGCCGCGTAGCGGTGGGTGCGGCGGGCGATCGTCCGCAGGCCGTCCGGGCCGTGGTAGACGGCGTACATGGCGGCCATGACGGCCAGCAGCACCTGCGCGGTGCAGATGTTGCTGGTGGCCTTCTCGCGGCGGATGTGCTGCTCGCGGGTCTGCAGGGCCAGGCGGTACGCCTTGTTGCCGTCCGCGTCCACGGAGACGCCGACGAGACGGCCGGGCAGCGAGCGGGCGTGCTTGGCCTGGACGGCCATGTAGCCGGCGTGCGGTCCGCCGAAGCCCATGGGGACGCCGAAGCGCTGCGTGGTGCCCACCGCGATGTCGGCGCCGAGCTCACCCGGGGAGGTCAGCAGGGTCAGGGCGAGCAGGTCGGCCGAGACGGTGACGATGGCGCCGAGCCCGTGGGCCTGGTCGATGACCGGCTTGATGTCGCGCACGGCGCCCGAGGCGCCCGGGTACTGGAGCAGCACGCCGAAGACGCCGCGCTCGGCGATCTCGGCGGGGATGCCGTTCGAGAGGTCGGCGACGACGACCTCGACGCCCGTGGGCTCGGCGCGGGTCTCGATCACGGCGATGGTCTGCGGCAGCGCGTCGGCGTCGATCAGGAAGACGCCGTCCTTGACCTTGCCCACGCGGCGGGCCAGGGACATGGCCTCGGCGGCCGCGGTGCCCTCGTCGAGCAGCGAGGCTCCCGAGGTCGGCAGGCCGGTCAGGTCGGCCACGACGGTCTGGAAGTTCAGGAGCGCTTCGAGGCGGCCCTGTGAGATCTCCGGCTGGTAGGGCGTGTACGCCGTGTACCAGGCCGGGTTCTCCATGACGTTGCGCAGGATCACCGGCGGCGTGAAGGTCCCGTAGTAGCCGAGACCGATCATGGAGGAGAGGACCTGGTTGCGGTCGGCGAGCGAGCGCAGCTCTGCCAGGACCTCGGCCTCGGTGCGCGCCTCGGGCAGGTTCAGCGCCTCGGCAGTCTTGATCACATCCGGTACCGCGGCGGCGGTCAGTTCGTCCAGGGAGCCGTAGCCCACCTGCGCGAGCATCTTCGCCTGGGCCCCGGCATCAGGGCCGATGTGGCGCTGCTCGAAGGGGATGCCTCGCTCCAGCTGGGAGAGCGGAATGCGGTTGGCGGTCATGTACGGAGGCCTCCTGGTCGTATGACCTGCGAGGGGCACCACGGCGCGGGCACCCGGACGGCCTCCCCCTCTGTCATCTCAACCTGAGAGTTTCACCGGAGTCCAGGGGTTGCCCGTGAGCTCCGGCTTTCACCGTCGGTGAGGGGAGGGACCGGCACTGCGCGCCTGGTACCCGCCCCTGCTTTCCAGAGTGGCCTCGTCCGTGCGGTACGTATGCCTGAGAGATTCCGGGGAGGATTTGCTCCTTCGGCGCCTCCGTCTTGCTCACTCGGAGGACTCTCCCGCACAGGGTCGACAGCCATCACCCAGCCTACCAGCGAGGATCCGGACACTCCCCGAGTGGCCTCCTGTCCGAATATGCACTTCTGTAGTCATTACGGAAGTGTTGCGACCATTTGGAGGGACCGTGCAGACCGACATCGATCCGCGCAGCCTGATCGGCCGCAAGGCGTTCGACCGTAACGGCACCAAGATCGGCACCGTCGACGAGGTCTACCTCGACGATGCCACGGGCGTCCCGGAGTGGGCGGCCGTCCGTACGGGGCTCTTCAGCCGGGACGCCTTCGTCCCGCTGGAGCCGAGCGAGCTGGTGGGCGAGACCCTGCGCGTGCCCTTCGAACGCTCCCTGATCAGGGACGCCCCCGACTTCGGCGTCGGCCGCCACCTCTCCCCCGAACAGGAGCTGCAGCTCTACCACCACTACGGTCTGGACACGACCCTCCCCTCGGAGTTCCAGCGCGACTTCGGCCACCTGGCCGGCGACGAGGGCTAGGCCGTCTCAAGAGCCCTCCCCCACCAGGGGCAGCGGGTCGGACGGCTCCAGCTCGGGGTCGTCGACCCGGAAGGTGCGCACCCGGCCGGGCTGCGATCCCGGCTGCTCGAAGCGGACGGTGACCCGCCCGACCCCGCTGCCCTGGACCCACCCGGGCCCGTACACCGCGTGCCGTACGTCGCTCCCGGGCGTCCAGCGCCGCTCGGGAGCCGGATCCGGCGCCGGCTCCCCCGGCAGCTCCGTCCCCGCCGGAGGCTCCCCGGGCCCGCCGGCGGCCTCCGAGCGCCCGGCGCCGCCGGAGACGCCGTCCGCCCCGTCCGCCCCGTCCGACCCCGCAGCCCCGTCCGCCCCGTCCGTCCCGTCCGACCCCGCAGCCCCGTCCGGCTCAGCGGCCAGCGACTGCGCGAAGAGGTCCTCCTGCGTGTAGTCCGCGAGCCCGGTGACCCCCACCCCCAGCAGCCGCACGCCGCCCGTGGTGTCCACGCCCTCCAGCAGCCGCCCCGCCGCCTCCCGGACCACCCCGGGGTCGTCCGTGGGCCCCCGCAGCGTCTCCGACCGCGTGAGCGTGGAGAAGTCGTAGCGCCGCACCTTCAGCACGATCGTGCGCCCCGAGTGCCCCGACGCCCGCAACCGCTGCACGCACCGGTCCGCCAGCCGCTGCACCTCGCCCCGGATCCGTACCCGGTCGTGCAGGTCCACGTCGAAGGTGTCCTCGACCGACACGGACTTCGCGTCCCGCTCCGCGACCACCGGCCGGTCGTCCAGCCCCAGCGCCATCCGGTAGAGCCCCACCCCGTGCGCGCGCCCGACCATCCGGACCAGCTCGTCCTCCCCGGCCTCCACCAGCTCCCCCACGGTGGTGATCCCGGCGCGGCGCAGGTGCTCCCCGGTGGCCGGCCCCACCCCGGGCAGGGTCCGTACCGACATGGGGGCGAGCAGCTCGCGCTCGGTGCCGGGCTCGATCAGCAGCAGCCCGGCCGGCTTGGCCTCCTCGGAGGCCACCTTGGCGAGCATCTTGGACCCGGCCAGTCCCACCGACCCGCTGAGCCCGGTGGCGGCCCTGATGTCCGCCCGCAGCCGCTCCCCGACCTCCCGGGCGGTCGTCGCGTCGAAGGCGACCCCGCCGGCCTCCAGGTCCACGAAGGCCTCGTCCAGGCTGAGCGGCTCCACGAGCGGGGAGAGCTCCCGCAGCATGGCCATCACCACGTCGCTGACCTGCCGGTAGAGACTGAAGCGCGGGATCAGGCAGGCACCGTTCGGGCAGAGCCTCCTGGCCTGCGCCATGGGCATCGCCGAGTGCACCCCGAACCGCCTGGCCTCGTACGAGGCCGTGGCGACGACCCCGCGCGGCCCGAGCCCGCCGACGATGACGGCCTTGCCGCGCAGACTCGGCTTCGACGCCTGCTCCACGGAGGCGTAGAAGGCGTCCATGTCCAGATGCAGAATGGTCGGCGCGGCTCTCACAGCACCGATGCTGCCCTACGGCACTGACATTCCCCAGGCCGGACGCCGTGGGGCCGGACGGCGTCGGACAGGCCGGACGGCATCGGGCAGCCCGGACGGCGTCAGACGGCGCGGTTGCGCCGGGCCGCCAGCTCGTCCGCCGGATTCTTCCCGACCAGGGTCTCGCCGGTGTCCACCCGCTCCCCGTGCAGCTGGGACAGCGCGCTCTCGACGTCGCGCCAGACCACGCCCACGGCGATCCCGAAGACCCCCTGCCCGCCCTGGAGCAGGCTCACGACCTGGTCCGGCGAGGTGCACTCGTACACGGAGGCGCCGTCGCTCATCAGCGTCACCCGCTCAAGGTCCTGGATCCCCCGGTCACGCAGGTGCTGGACGGCCGTACGGATGTTCTGCAGCGCCACCCCGGTGTCCAGGAAACGCTTGACGATCTTGAGGACCACGACGTCGCGGAAGCTGTAGAGGCGCTGCGTGCCCGAACCGTACGCGGGCCGCACGCTGGGCTCCACCAGGCCGGTCCGCGCCCAGTAGTCGAGCTGCCGGTAGGTGATGCCCGCCGCGGCGCACGCCGTCGGCCCGCGGTATCCGATCTGCTCGGGCGCCGGTTCGCCTTCCACCGGCCCGACCGGCGTCGACTCCGGCTGACGGCGCGCGGAACCGACCGCACCGCCGTGCAGCGGGTACGGTCCAGCATCACTCCGTACGGGGGTGCCCCCGGTCGTACCGTCGCCCGTGATCCTCACGCCGACCCTCCGTCCTTGACCTGCCCACCTCGAAGGTAGGCAGTCACCAGGGGTGCGTCAACGATCGCCACACTCGGCACGCCGAGTGATAATCACCCTGAGAGTGGTTTCACGTATCCGTTTGCGGGGAAAGGCTACTCGAATGGGCCGAAAGCCCTCGGGGACGACGCGGTCGACACCCTCACTGCGGGCCGGGACCGGTACCGAAGTCCTCGGGCGAGATCTGGTCGAGGAACTCGCGGAACTTCTCCACCTCGTCCTCCTGCTCGTCGGGAATGGCGATTCCGGCGTCGTCCAGCACGCCGTCACTGCCGTAGATCGGCGTCCCCGTCCGCAGGGCGAGCGCTATCGCGTCCGAAGGCCGCGCGCTCACCTCGACCCCGCTGGCGAAGACGAGCTCCGCGTAGAAGACGCCCTCCCGCAGATCCGTGATCCGGACCTCGGTGAGCTCCTCGCCGACCGCCTCCAGCACGTCCTTGAACAGGTCGTGCGTCAACGGACGGGCAGGGGCCATCCCCTGCTGCGCGAAGGCAATGGCGGTCGCCTCCCCAGGACCGATCCAGATGGGGAGGTACCGGTCGCCTCCCACTTCACGCAGGAGCACGATCGGTTGGTTGGAGGGCATTTCCACCCGGACACCCACAACGTCGAGCTCGTTCACACAGCAACCCTAGGACCTGCCCGGCAGGTTTGGGTAGTCGGGGCCCCCTCGGTCACCTCAGCCGGACCCCGAGAGCGGTCTGTACGAGCGCCTCGTGCAGCCGTACGGAGAGCCCCGCGAGCTCCTTCAAAGTGGCCTCGGCGTGCGCTCTGGTCTGCGGGTTGCGGTGCCGGCGCAGCGGCGCCACGACCTGCTCCACCAGGCCCGCCTCCCGGTCCGCGGCGGCTTTCATCGCCCGCAGGTGCCGCGGCTCCAGTCCGAAGCGCCCCAGGTCGGCCACGAGACGGGCCACCGTGACCGCCTCGGCGTCGAACCCGCCCTCCGGACCCTCCGCGAGCAGCCCGTACGACTCCCACTCGACGAGCTGGGCCTCGTCCACCCCGGCGGCCTCGAGCAGCTCGGCGCGGCCCACACGGGCCACGGGGGGCCGCTGCCGGCCCACCTCGCCGTAGACGGCCGCGGGGCCCTCGGGGTCGACGGACTCCCCGTGCGCGGCGGGCGCGGGGATACGGATCTGCTCGCCACGGGCGAGCGCGTCGAGCTGCTCGCGGATGACCTTCAGCGGCAGGTAGTGGTCGCGCTGCAGGCGCAGGATGCGGGCGAGGCGCTCCACGTCCTCGGTGCTGAACTTGCGGTATCCCGAAGGGGTGCGCCGGGGCTCGACAAGCCCCTCCGCCTCCAGGAAACGGATCTTCGAGATCGTGATGTCGGGGAACTCGTCACGCAGCGTGGTGAGCACCGTGCCGATGCTCACCAGCCGCCCGGCCGAGCCGGTACTGCCGGCGGTGCCGTCCTTCGGGGCACCGCCGGTCGGGGTACGCAGCATGGGACCTTCCCTTGAAGGGTCAGACGCCCCGCAGGCTCGCGTAGAAGACCAGCCGGTACTTTCCGATCTGCACCTCGTCGCCGTTGTGCAGGGCGACGGAGTCGATCGGTTCCCGGTTCACGTACGTGCCGTTGAGGCTGCCGACGTCGCTGACGGTGAAACCGCCGTCCGGACTCCTGCGGAATTCGACATGGCGCCGGGAGACGGTGACGTCGTCCAGGAAGATGTCGCTCTGCGGGTGCCGGCCCGCCGTGGTCAGCTCGCCGTCCAGCAGGAAGCGGCTACCGGAGTTGGGTCCGCGGCGCACGATGAGCAGCGCGGAACCGGGGGGCAGCGCTTCCACCGCGGCCTGGGCCTCGGGGGACAGCGAGGACGACACGTGCGCTTGTCCCGACACCTCGGCCTCGTAGGCCTCCAGGCCCGAGATCGAGATGGTGGACGTGGTCTCCGAGGCACGCTCCGGCGTCAGGCCCGCCCGCAGCGGCGCGCCGCAGTTCGAGCAGAACCGACTGGCCGCATCGCTGCGGTGCCCGCACCTGCTGCAAACCTGCTCGGCCGACATGGACGGCTCCTCGCGCCGCGGCTGCCCCGCGGAGGCATGGGTGGCATACGGGTCGGGGGCAAACCCTCCACCCGTACTTGAGGTTGATGGTTCACCGAAACCTATGCGTCCGGTACCGGCCGGGTCAACGGCCGACGCGCCGGGCGCGCCGGAGACATCGCCCGCACCGGCGACCTCGTCGCGGAAGAGCGGCCGGTCGCCCTGCCCCTCCACGTCGCCGTGGCCCGCACGGTGCCTCGCCGCGCCGCTTTCCTCGCGGTTCTTCTTGCCGAACAACTTCTCAAACAACTTCACGGGCGATTCCCCTTGACCGAAACAGACCCGCCCGTGGGGCAGGACGAACTCCGAATGCAGACACCTGCCGACCCTGACATCAACACAACGTCCGTAACCACCAGACAGTTTCCACCACGCACCGCGACTTCGGTGCGCCGACCCCCCGCAGGCATCCGCCCGCGTGAGCCGGTCCACTCTTCACTCCGCATCATCACGATGACGACCGAGCGTAGTCAGGCTGCTTCGCAGCCCGCAAGGCATCCACAACGATCTTCGCCGACCGTGTGACGACGACGGTCGCCTGCTCCTTCTCCAGCGTCTGCACGACACCGCCGGGAATGTTGAGCGCGGGCTCCAGGTCCTGGGCCTTTCCGATCACCCTGAACTCATAGGGCTGTGTGATCTTCTTACCGTCGATTCCGACCCCGCCGTTCTCCTCCGAGAAGTACGAGCCCGCGACGATCCGCACACCGTTGATCTGGATCGCCTCCGCGCCGGCCGCCCGCAGCTCCTGGAGCGTGTCGAGCAGCTGGTCGGCCCGCACCTGACCCGTGGCATCGGTGATCTTCAGCGTGATGCCCGGCCCCTGAGCCGCCACGGTACCGGCCAGGATGCCGAGTTGACGCTCCTTCTCGACGGTCTGCCTGCGTGCCTCCTCGGCCTGGTTGGAGCTGCTCTCCAGCTCCTTGCGCTGATCCTCCAGCTTCTGCTTCTCGTCCTCCAGGCGCTTGGTCCGCCCGTCGAGCTCGTCGAGGATCCGCACGAGGTCCTCCTGACGGGCCCCGCGCAGCGCACTGGAGTCGCTGTTCGAGCGCACCTGGATGGCCAGACCCAGCCCCAGGACGAACAGCAGCAGCGCCACGATCAGTTGGGCGCGGCTCACCCGCGGCGGCCAGAGCCCCGCCGCGAGCCGCTGACGGCCGGTCTGCTCGGGCGGCGCGGGCTCCCCTGCGGGCTCCCCCGTACCCTGCGGCTCCTCGGGGCTGTCGTTCGTACTCATCGGCCTCACGCCCGGAACACGTGCCGGCGGATGGCCGCGGCGTTGGAGAAGATGCGGATGCCGAGGACCACGACGACACCCGTGGACAGCTGCGAGCCGACGCCGAGCTTGTCGCCGAGGAAGACGATCAGCGCGGCCACCACCACGTTCGACAGGAACGACACCACGAAGACCTTGTCCACGAAGATCCCGTCCAGCATCGCGCGCAGACCGCCGAACACCGCGTCCAGCGCCGCGACCACGGCGATCGGCAGATAAGGCTCCACCACGGCCGGTACTTCGGGCCGGACCAGAAGCCCGACCACCACTCCGGCCAAGAGGCCCAGTACCGCGATCACGATGCACCCTTCTGCTGCTCTGCTGCTGTAGCCGTACGTACGGTCAGACTCGACGCGGCCGGCAACCGCACCTCGTCCACGGGGGACAGCGTGTAGCGGATCCCGTAGCTCTCCTGCAGCACGTGCAGGTACTGGCCGTCCGCCGAGTCCTGGAAGGCCGTGCCGAGCCGCTTCTTGTCCCCCACCGCCAGCACTTCGTACGGCGGCACCAGCGGCCTGTTGTCGACCAGTATCGCGTCACCCGCGGCCCGGATCGCCGACAGCGCCGTGAGCCGCTGCCCGTTGATGGAGACGGCCTCCGCCCCGGACTGCCACAGCCCGTTGACGATCTTCTGCATGTCGCGGTCGCGCAGCCGGCCGGTGTCCGAGAAACCGGAGCTCTCGCGCGGTCCGCCCCCCTTGGAGGAAGCACCCTTCGCGTCGTCCACCACCAGCTTGACCCCGGGCCCGCGGACCTCCGTGGCACCGGACAGCAGCGCCACGAGCTCACCCTGACCACCACTGGGCTGCTGCAGGGCCGCGCGCTGGCGGGCGGCCACGTCCGTCCTCAGCCGTTCGATGTCCCGCTCCAGGCCGTTGGCGCGCTCGTCGGCCCGCTCGACCCGGTCGATCAGCTCGTGACGCTCCTTGGCCAGCACCGGCGCGGCTATCCGCGCCTCGGCGGCGCCCAGCGTGACGACCATGGCGGCGAGCACGAGCCCGGCGGCCAGCCCCAGCTTCGCCCTGAGGGTGCGGGGCAGACCCGCCGTACCCTGCGCCTCACGCCGGGCCGAGGCCTCCGCGTAGCCCTCGTCGAGACTGTGGTCCATCACGTGCGTCAGCAGCGACATGGAGGCGTCCGGGCGCGCGGGCGGCACAGGGGAGGCCGAACTCCGGCTGGGGGGCGGCTGCGACATGCCGCACATCGTCGCATGTCGGCGCCCTGCACACCGAATGCGCCTGTCCGACGGGCCGGGGCGGGGAGCATTCCCCCGCACCCGGCCCGCCGGACTCGGTCCTACGTCAACGCTCGCCCGGCACTCAGTGCCCGGCGCCGTCCACCACGGCCGCCCACTCGTCGAGCAGGGCCTGCGCGGAGGCGTCGTCGGGGCCTTCGGCCCACAGATGGGTGACCGCCTCCGCCGGGTCCGGCAGCACCAGCGCCCACCGCCCGTCGGCCTCGACCACCCGCACCCCGTCGGTGGTGTCCACCTGACGGTCGCCGGCGGCCTCCACGACCCGCCGCATGACGAGCCCCTTCACCGCCCACGGCGTCGGAACGTCCCGCTTGAGCACGTGCGCCCGCGGGATCCGCGCGTCGATCTGGCTCAGCGTGAGCTGCGTCCGTGCCACCAGCCCGAGGAGCTGCACGAAGGCCGCCGACCCGTCGAACACGCTGCTGAACTCCGGAACGATGAAACCGCCGCGGCCGTCCCCGCCGAAGATGGTGTTCTCCGCACGCCCCACCCGCGTCAGGTCGTCGGGCGACGTGGTCGTCCACTCCACCTGCGTGCCGTGGTACGCCGCCACCTGCTCCGCGACCCGCGTCGTGGTCACCGGCAGCGCGACCTTGCCGCTGCGCTTCTCCGCGGCCACCAGGTCGAGCAGCACCAGCAGGGCCCGGTCGTCCTCGATGATCCGCCCGCGCTCGTCCACCAGGGAGATCCGCTCGCCCACCGGGTCGAACCGCACCCCGAAGGCCGCTCTGGCCGAGGCGACGATCTCGCCCAGCCGCACCAGCCCGGCGCGCCGTGACTCCGTGGTCTCCGTCGGCCTGGATTCGTCGAGCCCGGGATTGATCGTCAGGGCGTCCACGCCGAGCCGCCCCAGCAGGCTCGGCATGACAAGCCCGGCGCTGCCGTTGGAGGCGTCCACGACCACCTTGAGCCCGGCGTCGCTGATCCCCGTGGTGTCCACCCGCCGCAGCAGCGAGCCGGTGTAGGCGTCGAAGACACTGCCCGGGAACTGCAGGTCACCGATCTCACCGGGGAACGCACGCCGGTACTCCTGGCGCGCGTACACCCGGTCGAGCTTGCGCTGCTGCTGGAGCGAGAGGTCCGCTCCCCGCTCGTCCAGGAACATGATGTCCACGGAGTCGGGCACGCCCGGTGAGGTCCGCAGGACGATGCCGCCCGCACTGCCCCGCGCGGTCTGCTGCCGCGCCACGGGCAGCGGGACGTTCTCCAGGTCCCGTACGTTGATGGCGCTGGCCTGGAGCGCTGAGATCACCGCCCGCTTGAGCGCTCGGGCGCCTCGGGAGTGGTCACGCGCCGTGGTGACGGTCGCCCCCTTCTTCAGGGTCGTCGCGTAGGCACCGGCGAGCCGGACCACCAGCTCGGGCGTGATCTCCACGTTCAGGATGCCGGAGACTCCCCGCGCACCGAACAGATGGGCCTGGCCTCTGGACTCCCAGATGACCGAGGTGTTGACGAAGGCTCCGGCCTCGACCGTCTTGAAGGGGTAGACCCGCACGTTCCCCTGGACGATCGATTCCTCACCCACGAGGCACTCGTCGCCGATGACGGCCCCGTCCTCGATCCGCGCGGCCCGCATGATGTCGGTGTTCTTGCCGATGACGCAGCCGCGGAGATTGCTGTGGGGCCCGATGTACACGTTGTCGTGGACGACGGCCTTGTGCAGGAAGGCGCCGCTCTTGACGACGACGTTCGACCCGATGACGGTGTGCTCGCGGATCTCGACCCCGGCCTCGACCTTGGCGTAGTCACCGATGTACAGCGGGCCGTGCAGCACCGCGTCCGGGCTCACCTCCGCCCCTTCGGCGACCCACACGCCGGGCGAGATCTCGAAGGCGTCCATGTCGACCTGGACCTTGCCCTCCAGCACGTCGGCCTGGGCCTTGACGTAGCTCTCGTGCGTGCCCACGTCCTCCCAGTAGCCCTCGGCCACGTAGCCGTAGATGGGCCGGCCTTCCTTCATGAGCTGCGGGAAGACGTCGCCGGACCAGTCGACCGAGACGTCCGGGTCCACGTAGTCGAAGACCTCGGGCTCCATGACGTAGATACCGGTGTTGACGGTGTCCGAGAACACCTGCCCCCACGTCGGCTTCTCCAGGAAGCGCTCGACCTTCCCTTCCTCGTCCACGATCGTGATGCCGAATTCCAGCGGGTTCGGCACCCGCGTCAGGCACACCGTGACGAGGGCGCCCTTCTCCTTGTGGAAACGGATCAGATCGGTGAGGTCGAAGTCCGTGAGCGCATCGCCCGAAATGACGACGAAGGCATCATCCTTCAAGGCCTCCTCGGCGTTCTTCACGCTGCCGGCGGTGCCGAGTGGCTTCTCCTCGTTGGCATAGGTGAGCTCCATCCCGAGCTCTTCGCCATCCCCGAAGTAGTTCTTGACGAGCGACGCCAGGAACTGCACGGTGACCACGGTTTCGTTGAGCCCGTGGCGCTTGAGCAGCCTGAGCACGTGCTCCATGATCGGCCGGTTCGCCACCGGCAGGAGCGGCTTGGGCATGCTCGAGGTCATGGGACGAAGACGTGTGCCTTCGCCACCGGCCATCACGACGGCCTTCATGTCGGAAGAGTCCTCCTTGAGAGATGACAGTCGTACCGACATCACCCGTCTCGGTCGGTGACTCGGCAACTCCACCGCGTCATCAGGCCGCCCGGGGCGAGCTCAATCGGCTGTGGCGTCAGCCTTCACCAAACGGCGGACTTGAACCACATAAAGGACTCCTGCCCACCAATAGAGGGTTGTACCCCATCCGGCGAACGCCCATCCGAAAACTGACCCCGTCCAGGCCAACCAGCCGCTTCCGTCACTGAGCAGGAGCAACGGAAACGCGTACATCAGGTTGAAGGTCGCGGCCTTGCCGAGGAAGTTGACCTGCGGGGGCGGATAGCCGTGACGCCGCAGGATCCACACCATGACCAGCAACATCAGCTCACGCGCGAGCAGGGCTCCGGTGACCCACAGCGGCAGGATCTCCCGATAGGTCAGCCCGAAGAGCGTCGAGAGAATGTACAAACGGTCCGCGGCCGGATCCAGCAGCCGACCGAGGTTGCTGATCTGGTTCCAGCGCCGGGCCAGCTTGCCGTCGAGGTAGTCACTGATCCCGCTGAGCATGAGGACGGCCAGGGCCCATCCGTCGTGCTTCGCGAGGATCAGCCACAGGAACAGGGGCACGCCGGCCAGGCGAGCCATGCTCAGGATGTTCGGAATGGTGAAAATTCGGTCAGTCTGAACCCGAGTCTCCTGGACCTCCACCCGGGGGCCTCCACTGTGACTGTAGAAATCGGTCGTTCGATGCCCCTTGACCCTACAGGAGACCGCACACGTGCCCGTAAACGCAGAAAAGCCCCGCACCGAACCCCCGTAAAGGGGCTGGTGCGGGGCTTCCGCAATGATTGTTCGGCGGCGTCCTACTCTCCCACAGGGTCCCCCCTGCAGTACCATCGGCGCTGAAAGGCTTAGCTTCCGGGTTCGGAATGTAACCGGGCGTTTC
>NZ_JBIBRZ010000002.1:0-384072 GCF_043076955.1 Streptomyces sp. NPDC016562
ACGCCCGGTTACATTCCGAACCCGGAAGCTAAGCCTTTCAGCGCCGATGGTACTGCAGGGGGGACCCTGTGGGAGAGTAGGACGCCGCCGAACAACCCGCCCTTTTAGCTCAGTCGGTAGAGCGTCTCCATGGTAAGGAGAAGGTCAACGGTTCGATTCCGTTAAAGGGCTCCACAATGAAAAGGCCCCCGCCTCTGGCGGGGGCCTTTTTGCGTTGTGGCCAGTTTCGCGTCGTGTCAAGTCCCGACTGTTCGGGCCGTGACCGGGGCCGCCGCCCGGGGCGCAATGGGAGCACGCACCTCGATCTGCGGAAAGGACCGCTCTCATGACCCTCGCAACGATCCGACGCCGCCTGCTCGTCCTCGTGACGCCCCGGCGGGAAGCCGCTGACGTACGCCCGCCGATTCCGCCGGACGTCGCGCCGGCACCCGCCGGCGCGGTCCTCGACGACGGAAGGGCCTGCTGGGCCGCGGAGATGGCGTCCCCGTCGTTCATGATCGTGTCGGCGCGACTCCGGTAGGAGCGGCCCGGGGCGGCTGGGCTCAGTCGCCTTCGCGCTGGTGCGGGACGCGGAAGGCCAGGATGGCCATGTCGTCCGAGGCGGGTTCGGCCGCGAAGCGTTCCACCGCGCGCAGGACGCGCGAGGCGACCGCGCCGGCGGTGAGGCCCGTACAGGTGGTCAGGACCTCGGCGAGGCCGTCGTCCCCCAGCATGCGGGTGCCCTCGCGGCGTTCCGTCACCCCGTCCGTCACGCAGAGCAGGACGTCGCCCGGGTGCAGGGTGAGGGTCTGCTCGTAGAGGGACAGGTCCTCCATGACCCCGAGCAGCGGCTGGGGCTCGGCCGCCGCCTCGACCACGCCGTTCGGGCGCAGCCGCAAGGGCAGCGGGTGGCCCGCGCAGACGACCTTCATGAGGGCGCCGCCCTCGGGCTGGGGGTGGAGCTCGCCGTAGAGGAGGGTGAGGAAGCGGCTGCGGGCGCCCTCGTCGAGGATGGCCGCGTTGAGGCGTTCCAGGACCGCCGGGCCGCCGAGGCCCTCGCGGGCCAGCAGACGCAGGGCGTGGCGGGCGAGGCCGGTGACGGCGGCCGCCTCGGGGCCCGTACCGCAGACGTCGCCGATGGCGAAGCCGTACACCCCCTCGCGGATCGGGAAGACGTCGTAGAAGTCGCCGCCCACCTCGTTGCCCTCGCCGGCCGCGCGGTAGATGACCTCGACCTCCATGCCGGGGACGGCGGGGGAGCCGGGCGGCAGCAGGCTGCGCTGAAGGGAGCGGCTGATGGCGGTGCGCTCGGAGTAGAGGCGGGCGTTGTCCAGGGCCAGGGCCGCCCTGCGGGAGAGGTCCTCCGCGAGTTCGAGGATCTCCTGGCGGAAGTGTTCCTCCCGCGGCTTGCCGAGGGTGAGCATGCCGATCACGCGGTTGCGGGCGAGGAGGGGGAGGACCACCGTCTCGCCGCCGACGGCGACCGCGGCCTCGGACCAGGGGCGGGCGCCGGCCTCGCGGACCGGTTCGGGCGGGCTGACCTCGGAGAGGAGGTCCTTCAGGTCGTCGATGCGCTCCTCGTCCTCGTGCAGCACGTAGGAGAGGTACGGGTCGGAGGACTGGTCGGCGATGGTGTAGACGGCGCACCAGGTCGCGAGGGTCGGGACGGTCATCTGGGCCATGAGGGCCAGGGTCTGGTCCCGGTCGAGGGTGCCGGCCAGCAGGTCGGAGGCCTCGACGAGGAAGGACAGGGAGCCGCGGCGCAGGCGTTCCAGCTCGCCGAGGCGGGCGGATTCGACGGCCAGGGCGATGCGGTCGGCGGCGAACTGGAGGTGCAGGGCCTCTTCGTTCGTGTAGCGGCCCGGGGTCTCGGCGGCGACGCCGAGGGAGCCGGTGAGCCGGCCCTCCACCTTGAGGGGGACGGTGACCGCGGAGCGCATGCCGGTGGACTCCAGGAGCGGGACGGCTCCGGGGACGGCGGTGAGGTCGTCGTGGACGGCGGGCATGCGCGCGGAGCCGTACCGGTTGGTGCCGGCTTCGACGGGGACGCGGGCGAAGCGCTGGCGGGTGGAGGGCAGGCCCGTGGTGGCGCGCACCTCCAGCTCGGTCTCGTCGTCGGTGGCGAGCAGCAGGAAGGCGGCGTCGGCGTCCAGGAGGTCGCGGGCCCGCTCGACGGTGCGCTGGAGGAGTCCGTCGAGGTCGTCGGGGGCGGGGGAGCCGATGAAGACCTCGAAGGGGTCCGTGGGGCGCGGGTCGCCGAAGTGGCCGCTGTCGGTGCTGGGGACCCGTGCGGGGCTCTGGAGGAGGGCGCGCTCGTCGTCGTGGACGAGGAGGCAGACGATGGACGGCTCGCCGTGGGCGTCGCGGACCCGCAGGTGGGAGGCGTAGACGGGGATCACGCGGCCGTCGGAGCCGCGCAGGCCGTAGCTGCCCTCCCAGCGGGACAGGCGCAGGGCCTCGGCGATGCCGGTGCCGGTGCCGGGCGTCTGGGGCCAGGCGGCGAGCTCGGCGAGCTGGCGGCCCACGACCTTCTGCGCCGCGTAGCCGAAGATGTGCTCCGCGTCCTCGTTCCAGGCGGAGATGGAGTCGGCCGAGTCGATCTGGAGGACGGCGACGCGGACGCGGCTTTCGGCGAGGGGGAGCAGCTGGTCGGGGACGACGGGGCCCGCGGAGCGGGTACCGACCGGCCGGTCCGGGAGGTCGAGGCGGAACCACACGTGCTTGTGGGTGGCCGTGTACTCGACGCCCCAGCGGGTGGCGAGAGCGGCGCAGAGCATCAGGCCGCGGCCGCTCTCGCGCTCGGCGTCGGCGTACGGGCGGTCGCCGGGGGGCCGCAGGGGGAGCTCGCGCTCCGGGTACCGGTCGGCGACCTCCACGCGTACGCCGTCCTCGGAGCGCAGGCACAGGACCTCGGCCTGGGTTCCGGCGTGGACCACGGCATTGGTGACGAGCTCGCTGGTGAGGACCACCGCGTCGTCGATGATGTCCGCGAAGCCCCAGCCCTGCAGGGTGTCGCGGACGAACGCGCGAGCTGCGGCGACCGAACGCCCGAGGGGGTCGAAACTGGCAGCCGCCCGTGCCGTGATCACAAGTCTCCTTCGACGCGGTTGGACATCGGGTGCCAGGTTACTTACCTTCGCGGTCGGCGTGGTGCGGTCGTCGGGGAATCCACCCACGGGATGCGGCGGGTGTGCGATGGTGCCGAAGTGTTATGGCCGGGTTCGGCCAGGGTGAAACACTGGGCAGGCTTGGAGAACCGGGTTGTGAGGATTCAAGTGTCCGGTGGAACAGTGGTCGACCCTTTCGGGAGGGACACGGTGGAGTCTGGCGCAGCGGTGCGGCGTACGGGAACGCGCCCGAAGGGCGGACGTTCCCGGCGCGGCGGGACGACGGAGGTCGATACCGCCGCGCTGAACCGGCTGCTCACGGCCCTGGTGTCGATGCGGGACGGTAATTTCCGCAAGCGGCTGACGGTGTCCGGCGAAGGCGTGATGGCGGAGATCGCCGCCGTCTACAACGAGGTCGCCGACCGCAACCTCCACCTGACCGGTGAGCTGTCCCGGGTCCGGCGGATGGTGGGCCGTGAGGGCAAGCTGAGCGAGCGGCTGGAGACGGGCGCGTGCGAGGGCTCCTGGGCCGCCGCGATCGACGCCTCGAACCAGCTGGTGGACGACCTGGCCCGGCCGGTGTCCGAGGTGGGCCGGGTGCTGTCGGCGGTGGCCGAGGGCGACCTGGACCAGCGGATGGACCTGCGGACGCAGAGCCCCGAGGGGGTCGGGCACCCGCTGCGCGGGGAGTTCCTGAAGGTCGGGCGTACGGTCAACAACCTGGTCGACCAGCTGTCCGCGTTCACCGACGAGGTGACGCGCGTGGCGCTGGAGGTGGGTACCGAGGGCAAGCTCGGCGGTCAGGCCCAGGTGCGCGGAATGTCGGGTTCTTGGAAGGATCTGACCGACTCCGTCAACACGATGGCGTACCGGCTCACCGCTCAGGTGCGTGATATCGCTCTCGTGACGACGGCGGTGGCCAAGGGCGATCTGTCGCGCAAGGTCACGGTGCACGTGGCCGGCGAGATGCTCCAGCTGAAGAACACCGTGAACACCATGGTGGACCAGCTGTCGTCCTTCTCCTCCGAGGTGACCCGCGTCGCCCGCGAGGTGGGTACGGAGGGCGAGCTGGGCGGCCAGGCGAAGGTGCCCGGGGTCGCGGGCGTGTGGAAGGACCTGACGGACTCGGTCAACACCATGGCCGGCAACCTGACGGCCCAGGTGCGCGGGATCGCGCAGGTCACGACGGCGGTCGCGAACGGTGACCTGTCGCAGAAGGTGCGGGTCAGCGCGCGCGGCGAGGTCGCGCAGCTGGCCGAAACGATCAATCAGATGACCGAGACGCTGCGGACCTTCGCGGACGAGGTCACGCGCGTGGCCAGCGAGGTCGGTGCGAAGGGTCTGCTCGGCGGGCAGGCGCAGGTGCCGGGCGCGGCGGGGACGTGGAAGGACCTCACCGACTCGGTGAACACGGTCTTCCGCAACCTCACGACGCAGGTGCGCGACATCGCGCAGGTGACGACGGCGGTGGCCAACGGCGACCTCTCGCAGAAGGTCACGGTCGACGTGGCGGGCGAGATGCTGGAGCTGAAGAACACCGTCAACACGATGGTGGACCAGCTCCAGTCCTTCGGTGCGGAAGTGACGCGTGTGGCCCGTGAGGTCGGCGTCGAGGGTGAGCTGGGCGGTCAGGCGCAGGTGCCGGGTGCGGCGGGGACGTGGAAGGACCTCACCGACTCGGTGAACACGGCCTTCCGCAACCTCACCGGGCAGGTCCGCAACATCGCGCAGGTGACGACGGCGGTGGCCAACGGCGACCTGTCGCAGAAGGTCACGGTGGACGTCTCCGGCGAGATGCTCCAGCTGAAGAACACCGTGAACACGATGGTCGACCAGCTGTCCTCCTTCGCGGACCAGGTCACGCGGATGGCGCGGGACGTGGGTACGGAGGGCCGCCTCGGCGGCCAGGCGCGGGTGGAGGGGGTGTCCGGTACCTGGAAGGAGCTCACCGACTCCGTCAACTTCATGGCCGGCAACCTGACCTCCCAGGTGCGCCAGATCGCCCAGGTGACGACGGCGGTGGCCCGCGGTGACCTGTCGCAGAAGATCGACGTGGACGCCCGGGGCGAGATCCTGGAGCTGAAGAACACCATCAACACGATGGTCGACCAGCTGTCGGCCTTCGCGGAGCAGGTGACCCGGGTGGCCCGGGACGTGGGTACGGAGGGCCGGCTGGGCGGCCAGGCGCAGGTGCCCGGGGTGGCCGGCGTATGGCGCGACCTCACCGACTCCGTGAACGGCATGGCCGGGAACCTGACCTCGCAGGTGCGCAACATCGCGCAGGTCGCCACGGCGGTCGCGCGCGGTGACCTGTCGCAGAAGATCGACGTGGACGCCCGGGGCGAGATCCTGGAGCTGAAGAACACCCTCAACACCATGGTCGACCAGCTCTCGAACTTCGCGGAGCAGGTGACGCGGGTGGCCCGCGAGGTGGGTACCGAGGGCATCCTCGGCGGCCAGGCGGAGGTGAAGGGTGTCTCCGGTACCTGGAAGGACCTCACCCAGTCCGTCAACTTCATGGCGAACAACCTGACGTCGCAGGTGCGCAACATCGCCGAGGTGACCACCGCGGTGGCCATGGGCGACCTCTCCAAGAAGATCACCGTCGACGCGAAGGGCGAGATCCTCGAACTGGTCACGACCGTCAACACGATGGTGGACCAGCTGTCGTCGTTCGCCGAGCAGGTGACGAGGGTGGCCCGCGAGGTGGGCTCCGAGGGCATTCTGGGCGGTCAGGCCCGGGTGCGGGGAGTGACGGGCATCTGGAAGGACCTGACCGACAACGTCAACCTCATGGCGAACAACCTGACCTCCCAGGTGCGCAACATCTCGCAGGTCTCGGCGGCGGTCGCCAACGGCGACCTGACGAAGAAGGTCACCGTCGAGGCGCGCGGCGAGGTCGCGCAGCTCGCCGACACGGTCAACACGATGGTGAAGACCCTGTCGTCGTTCGCGGACGAGGTCACGCGTGTGGCGCGCGAGGTAGGCACGGAGGGCCGCCTCGGCGGTCAGGCGCACGTGCCGGGCGTCTCGGGGACGTGGAAGGACCTCACCGACTCGGTGAACTTCATGGCCTCCAACCTCACCGGACAGGTGCGGCAGATCGCCATGGTCACGACCGCCATCGCCAAGGGCGACATGACCAAGAAGATCGACATCGACGCCCGGGGCGAGATCCTGGAGCTGAAGACCACGATCAACACGATGGTCGACCAGCTGTCCTCCTTCGCCGACCAGGTGACGCGGGTGGCCCGCGAGGTGGGTACCGAGGGCATCCTGGGCGGCCAGGCGCGGGTGCGCGACGTGGACGGCACCTGGCGGGACCTGACGGAGTCCGTGAACGAGATGGCCGGGAACCTGACCCGGCAGGTGCGCGCGATCGCGGCGGTCGCCACCGCGGTGACCCGCGGCGACCTGAGCCTGAAGGTCGACGTGGACGCGGCGGGCGAGATCCAGGTCCTCCAGGACAACATCAACACGATGATCGTCAACCTGCGCGACACCACCTTGGCCAACAAGGAGCAGGACTGGCTCAAGGGCAACCTGGCGCGGATCTCGGCCCTGATGCAGGGCCGCCGGGAGCTCGACGACGTGGCCTCGCTGATCATGAGCGAGCTCACTCCCGTGGTCTCGGCGCAGCACGGCGCCTTCTTCCTGGCGCTGCCGACCGGGGGCACCACCGAGATCGGGACCGAGGGGGGCGCGGACGGCTCGTACGAGCTGCGGATGCGCGGGAGCTACGCGTACGCGGGCGGTCAGATGCCGATGTCCTTCCGGCCGGGGGAGGGGCTGATCGGGACGGTCGCGGAGGAGAAGCGGACGATCCTCGTCGAGAACACCCCGCCGGGCTACCTGAAGATCTCCTCGGGTCTCGGTGAGGCGCCGCCGGCGCACGTGATCGTGCTGCCGGTGCTCTTCGAGGGCAAGGTGCTGGGCGTCATCGAGCTGGCCTCCTTCACGCCCTTCACGCAGATCCAGAAGGACTTCCTCAGCCAGATCGCCGAGATGATCGGTACGAGCGTCAACACCATCAGCGTCAACTCCAAGACGGAGATGCTGCTCAAGCAGTCGCAGGAGATGACCGAGCAGCTGCGCGAGCGTTCCGACGAGCTGGAGAACCGGCAGAAGGCCCTTCAGGCGGCCAACGCGGAGCTGGAGGAGAAGGCCGAGCTGCTGGCCCAGCAGAACCGGGACATCGAGGTGAAGAACACCGAGATCGAGGAGGCCCGGCAGGTCCTGGAGGAGCGTGCCGAGCAGCTTGCGGTCTCGATGCGCTACAAGTCCGAGTTCCTGGCGAACATGTCGCACGAGCTGCGGACCCCGCTCAACTCGCTGCTGATCCTCGCCAAGCTGCTCGCGGACAACGCGGACGAGAACCTCTCGCCGAAGCAGGTCGAGTTCGCCGAGACCATCCACGGCGCGGGTTCCGACCTGCTCCAGCTGATCAACGACATCCTCGACCTGTCGAAGGTCGAGGCCGGGAAGATGGACGTGTCTCCGACCCGGATCGCGCTGGTCCAGCTCGTGGACTACGTGGAGGCCACCTTCCGGCCGCTGACGGCGGAGAAGGGCCTGGACTTCTCGGTGCGGGTCTCCCCGGAGCTGCCCGCGACCCTGCACACCGACGAGCAGCGGCTGCTCCAGGTGCTGCGCAACCTGCTGTCGAACGCGGTGAAGTTCACCGACAGCGGGGCGGTGGAGCTGGTGATCCGGCCCGCCGGCGCCGATGTGCCCCTCGCGATCCGCGAGCAGCTGCTGGAGGCCGGTTCGCTGCGGGAGGCCGACGCGGACCTGATCGCCTTCTCGGTCACCGACACCGGGATCGGGATCGCGGCGAGCAAGATGCTGGTGATCTTCGAGGCCTTCAAGCAGGCGGACGGGACGACGAGCCGCAAGTACGGCGGCACGGGTCTGGGGCTGTCCATCAGCCGGGAGATCGCCCGCCTGCTGGGCGGCGAGATCCACGCGGCCAGCGAACCGGGCCGCGGGTCCACCTTCACGCTGTACCTGCCGCTGCACCCGAGCGAGCTGCCCCCGCAGGGCTACGCGCCGCCCACGCCCGGCGGCGGCCGCGGCGAGCTCTACCGCCGGTCCCTGGACGGGGCCCGGACCGCGCGGCCGGTGGCGCCGGGCGGATCGGCGCCGGCCCTGCCGCCGGCGCAGCCGCAGCAGGCGCGTCCCGGCCCGTCGGCGGCCGAACCGGCCGGGCAGGGGCAGGGGGGCGGGTCCGCGCTGTTCCGGCGGAGGCGCAAGGCGCTGAGCGACCTGGAGCCGCGCACCGCGGTGCCCGGACAGCCGAACGCGACGGGTACGCAGGACGCCTGGTCCAACCCGGAGGAGGAGCTTCCGGCGGCGCCGCGCACGTACGACTTCCACGGCGAGAAGGTGCTCATCGTGGACGACGACGTGCGCAACGTCTTCGCGCTCACCAGCGTGCTGGAGCAGCACGGACTGGCCGTGCTGTACGCGGAGAACGGCCGGGAGGGCATCGAGGTCCTGGAGCAGCACGACGACGTGACCGTCGTGCTGATGGACATCATGATGCCCGAGATGGACGGGTACGCGACGACCTCGGCGATCCGGCGGATGCCGCAGTTCGCGGGGCTGCCGATCATCGCCCTGACGGCCAAGGCCATGAAGGGGGACCGGGAGAAGGCGATCGACTCCGGGGCTTCCGACTACGTCACCAAGCCGGTCGACCCCGACTACCTGCTGTCGGTGATGGAGCAGTGGATGCGCGGGAAGTGACCGCCGGGAGAGCGGAAGGAGCCCCCTGGGCGACCGGCTGTGGCCGGGGCGGTGTGGGACCCCCGTAAACGGGGAACCTTCTGCTCTCCCCCCACGTTTCTGATAGGTCTGTCCGAGGACACGACCTACGTGCACAGTGACATCCTGGTGACAGGGTGTGGCGATCTCGGGACTGGGGCTACGATGACCGGCACAAGGACGGACGGCGCAAGGATGCCGTCCTCTGGGGCGGGGCCCGGCGCACAGGCCGGAGCCAGGAGCCGGGGAGGCCCCGTGCCGGGGCGAGGAGGACAGGGCATGGTGCAGAAGGCCAAGATCCTCCTGGTCGACGACCGGCCGGAGAATCTGCTGGCGCTGGAGGCCATCCTCTCCGCGCTCGATCAGACACTGGTCCGGGCGTCGTCGGGGGAGGAAGCGCTCAAGGCGCTGCTGACGGACGATTTCGCGGTCATCCTGCTGGACGTGCAGATGCCGGGGATGGACGGTTTCGAGACGGCCGCGCACATCAAGCGGCGGGAGCGGACCCGGGACATCCCGATCATCTTCCTGACCGCGATCAACCACGGTCCTCACCACACCTTCCGCGGCTACGCGGCGGGCGCGGTGGACTACATCTCCAAGCCCTTCGACCCGTGGGTGCTGCGGGCCAAGGTCTCGGTCTTCGTCGAGTTGTATACGAAGAACTGCCAACTGCGGGAGCAGGCGGCCCTGCTGCGTCTCCAGCTGGAGGGCGGCAGCTCGAACGGCGTGGACGGCAGCAAGGAGACGGCCGGACTGCTGGCCGAGCTCTCCGCGCGGCTCGCGGCGGTCGAGGAGCAGGCCGAGGCGCTGACCAAGCAGCTCGGCGAGGACTCGGCCGACGCGGGCGCGGTGGCGACCGCGGCCCATCTGGAGCGCAAGCTCACCGGACTGCGGCGGGCACTCGACGCGCTGGAGCCCGGGACCGCCGGAGGAGCTCCGGTCCTGCCCTCGCAGAACTGACGTCGGGAACTGACCGCGCCCGCACCGGGTCTGGCGGTGCGTCACGGCGCGGACGCGGTGCGTCAAAGCGCCGGCCGAGCCGACGACACGAACGGGTGAAGGGGTGGGCACGCGTGTCCACCGGCACGCGCACCGGTAACCTCGGGCCCATGGCCTCACGTACGTCCGGCAAGGGTTCCCAGAGCGCCGCGGGCGCCGCGAAGGGCCGCACCGGCCGTACGACGGCGCCGGCGAAGAAGACGGCCCCCGCGCGCAAGCCCCCCGCGAAGAAGGCCGCGCCCGCCAAGCGCGCCCCGGCCAAGAAGGCCGCGGCCAAGCCCGCGCCCTCCCCGACGGGGGGTGTGGTGCGGCTGGTGCGCGCCGTGTGGCTGGGCTGCGCGCACGCGGTCGGCGCGGTCTTCCGCGGCATCGGCCAGGGGGCCAGGAACCTCGACCCGGCCCACCGCAAGGACGGCGTGGCGCTGCTGCTGCTCGCCCTCGCGCTGATCGTCGCCGCCGGAACCTGGTCGAACCTGAGCGGTCCCGTCGGGGAACTGGTCACCATGCTGGTCACCGGCGCCTTCGGACGACTGGATCTGCTCGTTCCGATCCTGCTGGGCGTCATGGCGGTCCGTTTCATCCGCCATCCCGAGCAGACCGACGCCAACGGCCGCATCGGCGTCGGGCTCTCCGCTCTCGTCATCGGAGTCCTGGGCCTGGTCCACATCGCCTGTGGGGCGCCCGGCCGGGACGAGGGCACCGCCGCCATGCAGGACGCGGGCGGGCTGATCGGCTGGGGCGCCTCCAAGCCGCTGATCTTCACCATGGGCGCGCCGCTGGCCGTGCCCCTGTTGGTGCTGCTCACGGTCTTCGGGCTGCTGGTGGTCACCGCGACCCCGGTCAACGCGATCCCGCAGCGGCTGCGCAGGCTGGGCATCCGGCTCGGGGTCATCGCCCCCAACGAGTACGACGAGGGCTACGAGGAGGGCGAGGGCGCCGCCCCCGAGCGGCGGGAGCGCCACGACCCCGAGCAGTGGCGGGCCCGCGGCGGGCCCGGCGCGGACTTCGCCGACCCGGTGGACGCCGTGGAGGAGGAGGCGCTCGCCCGGCGGCGCAGGCCGCGCAGGGCCGCCGCCCGCCCGGCCGGGGACCGCGAGATGGACGCCGTCGACGTGGCCGCGGCGGCCGCCGCCGCGCTGGACGGGGTGGTCTACGGAGGCATGCCGCCCTCCCCGCTGGTCGCCGACCTGACGCAGGGGATCACCGTGGAGCGGGAGGGCGCGGAGCCCACCGCCCCGGTGCCGACCGCCCGCGGGGAGCGCCCCGTACCGGCTGCGGCCGCCGCTGCGGCTGCCCCGGCGCCGGCCGAGGAGCCGCACGCCACCACCGCCGCGGCCTCGGGCACGCTGTCGGTGCCCGATCTGACCAAGGCCCCGCCGCAGCCCCAGTCGCTGCCGCCGCGCGCCGAGCAGCTCCAGCTGCGCGGGGACATCACGTACGCCCTGCCCTCGCTGGACCTGCTGGAGAAGGGCGGGCCGGGCAAGACCCGCAGCGCCGCCAACGACGCCGTGGTGGCCTCGCTGCGCAACGTCTTCACCGAGTTCAAGGTCGACGCGGACGTCACCGGCTTCACCCGCGGCCCGACGGTCACCCGGTACGAGGTCACCCTCGGCGCGGCGGTGAAGGTCGAGCGGATCACGGCGCTGACCAAGAACATCGCCTACGCCGTGGCCTCGCCGGACGTGCGGATCATCAGCCCCATCCCGGGCAAGTCGGCGGTCGGCATCGAGATCCCGAACACCGACCGCGAGATGGTCAACCTGGGCGACGTCCTGCGCCTCGCGGACGCGGCGGAGGACGACCACCCGATGCTGGTCGCGCTCGGCAAGGACGTCGAGGGCGGCTACGTCATGGCCAACCTCGCCAAGATGCCGCACGTGCTGGTGGCCGGCGCCACCGGCTCCGGCAAGTCCTCCTGCATCAACTGCCTGATCACCTCCGTCATGGTCCGCGCCACACCGGAGGACGTCCGGATGGTGCTGGTGGACCCCAAGCGGGTGGAGCTCACGGCGTACGAGGGCATCCCGCACCTGATCACGCCGATCATCACCAACCCCAAGCGGGCCGCCGAGGCGCTCCAGTGGGTCGTGCGCGAGATGGACCTGCGCTACGACGACCTGGCCGCCTTCGGCTACCGGCACATCGACGACTTCAACCAGGCCATCCGCGACGGCAAGATCAAGCTGCCGCCGGGCAGCGAGCGCGAGCTCAGCCCGTACCCGTACCTGCTCGTGATCGTCGACGAGCTGGCCGACCTGATGATGGTGGCCCCGCGCGACGTCGAGGACTCGATCGTGCGCATCACCCAGCTGGCCCGCGCGGCCGGCATCCACCTGGTGCTCGCCACCCAGCGGCCCTCGGTGGACGTGGTGACCGGCCTGATCAAGGCGAACGTGCCCTCGCGGCTGGCCTTCGCCACCTCCTCGCTCGCCGACAGCCGGGTCATCCTGGACCAGCCCGGCGCGGAGAAGCTCATCGGCAAGGGCGACGGGCTGTTCCTGCCGATGGGCGCGAACAAGCCGGTCCGGCTCCAGGGCGCCTTCGTCACCGAGGACGAGATCGCCGGGATCGTGCAGCACTGCAAGGACCAGATGGCGCCCGTCTTCCGGGAGGACGTCACCGTCGGGCAGAAGCAGAAGAAGGAGATCGACGAGGACATCGGCGACGACCTGGACCTGCTGTGCCAGGCGGCGGAGCTGGTGGTCTCCACGCAGTTCGGTTCGACCTCGATGCTCCAGCGCAAGCTGCGGGTGGGCTTCGCGAAGGCCGGACGGCTCATGGACCTGATGGAATCGCGGGGGATCGTGGGCCCGAGCGAGGGCTCGAAGGCGCGCGACGTCCTGCTGAAGGCCGACGAGCTGGACGGCGTGCTCGCCGTCATCCGCGGGGAAGCGCATCCGTAGCCACATCACGGGCAACCGTTTCCCCGGGGCGCGCGTCCCGTTGAAGGGAGGTGGCGGCACTGCGCACTGCGCCGGGCCGCCGCACCGACCGGGACGCGCCTCCCGTCGCCATTCGGATGGCGTAGGAAGTGCACCCTCCGGTTGCTCCACCCTTTCGTCACCCCCCTAGACTGGACATCCAGCAGGTGGCTACACGCTCGAAAGGCGCCCACGTGTCCATCGGCAACTCCAACTCCCCCGAAGAAGAGCGTCCTTCGACCGACGACCGGTCCGAGGACCGGCTCGTCGAACGCTCCGTCGAAGGACCGTCCATCGGGACGGCCCTCAAGAAGGCCCGGATCGCCGCCGGGCTCACCGTCGACGAGGTCAGTTCCACCACCCGCGTGCGCATCCCGATCGTGCACGCCATCGAAAGTGACGACTTCACGCGGTGCGGCGGCGACGTCTACGCCCGCGGTCACATCCGTACGCTCGCCCGCGCCGTGCACCTCGACCCGGTACCCCTGGTCGATGCCTACGACGCGGCCCACGGCGGTCGGCCGGCACCCACGCCCGCCGCACCGATGTTCGACGCCGAGCGCATCCGCCCCGAACGGCAGCGGCCCAACTGGACCGCCGCCATGGTCGCCGCGATCGTCGCCGTGATCGGCTTCGTGGGCTTCACCGCCTTCAGCGGCGGCGACGAGAAGGGCAAGCGGCCGGTGGCGGAAGGTTCCGCCTCCCCGAAGCCCGCGGCACCCCAGCAGACCGGCGGGAAGCCCGCCGCGCCCCAGACCCCGCAGGCTCCCAAGCCGGAGCCCTCGGACAGCGCCATCGCCGCCGCGCCCAAGGACCTCGTCACGGTCGTCCTGACCGCGGACACCGGCGAGAGCTGGATCTCGGCGAAGGACTCCACCGGCCGGCTGCTCTTCGACGGCACCCTCATGCAGGGCGAGTCCAAGACCTTCACGGACAAGGAGTCCGTCGACCTCGTGCTCGGCGACGCCGGGGCCGTGAAGCTCTTCGTGAACGGCAAGGAGATCAAGGACAACTTCCAGCCCGGTCAGGTGGAACGTCTCACATACACCAAGGCCGACCCCCTCCAGGACCAGCCCCAGGCGGGCTGACCCGAGGCCGCCCTAGGGCGGAAGGCTTGAATCCGGATCCCCGGAGTGCAGCGCCGCACTCCGGGGATCTCGATGTGCGGGGACGTGCGGCAGGGGCCGACGCCGGGACGAAGTAGTCTTGAGTCCATGCCCGAACGCCGTACCGTCGCCCTTGTCACTCTTGGCTGCGCCCGTAACGAGGTGGACTCGGAGGAGCTCGCAGGCCGCTTGGCGGCGGATGGCTGGGAGCTCGTCGAGGACGCCGCCGATGCGGACGTAGCCGTCGTCAACACCTGCGGCTTCGTCGAAGCCGCCAAAAAGGACTCCGTAGACGCCCTGCTGGAAGCCAATGATCTGAAGGATCACGGCAGGACCCAGGCCGTCGTCGCCGTCGGCTGCATGGCCGAGCGCTACGGCAAGGAGCTCGCCGAAGCGCTGCCCGAGGCGGACGGCGTGCTCGGCTTCGACGACTACGCCGACATCTCCGACCGCCTCCAGACCATCCTCAACGGCGGCATCCACGCCTCCCACACCCCGCGCGACCGGCGCAAGCTGCTGCCGATCAGCCCGGCGGAGCGCCAGGGCGCCACGGTGGCCCTGCCGGGCCACGCCCAGGCACCCGCCGAGGAGCCGGCCGAGGCCCCCGCCGACCTGCCCGAGGGGATCGCGCCCGCCTCCGGGCCGCGCGCGCCGCTGCGCCGCCGCCTGGACAAGAGTCCGGTGGCCTCCGTGAAGCTCGCTTCCGGCTGCGACCGGCGCTGCTCCTTCTGCGCCATCCCGTCCTTCCGCGGCTCCTTCGTCTCGCGCCGTCCCAGCGACGTGCTGGGTGAGACCCGCTGGCTGGCCGAGCAGGGCGTCAAGGAGGTCATGCTGGTCTCCGAGAACAACACCTCGTACGGCAAGGACCTCGGCGACATCCGCCTGCTGGAGACCCTGCTGCCGGAGCTGGCCGCGGTGGACGGCATCGAGCGGGTGCGCGTCAGCTACCTCCAGCCGGCCGAGATGCGCCCCGGCCTGATCGACGTGCTCACCTCGACCCCCAAGGTCGTGCCGTACTTCGACCTCTCCTTCCAGCACTCGGCCCCCGACGTGCTGCGCGCCATGCGCCGCTTCGGTGACACCGACCGGTTCCTGGAGCTGCTGGACACCATCCGCTCCAAGGCCCCGCAGGCCGGCGTCCGGTCCAACTTCATCGTCGGCTTCCCCGGCGAGAAGGAGTCGGACTTCGCCGAGCTGGAGCGTTTCCTCACCCACGCCCGCCTCGACGCCATCGGCGTCTTCGGCTACTCGGACGAGGACGGCACCGAGGCCGTCACCTACGACCACAAGCTGGACGAGGACACCATCGCCGAGCGCCTGGCCCACATGCAGCGCCTCGCCGAGGAGCTCACCTCGCAGCGCGCGGAGGAGCGGATCGGCGAGACCCTGGAGGTACTCGTCGAGACGGTCGTCCCGCTCGACGAGGCGGAGGAGGGCGAGGGCGCCTACGGGCGCGCCGCCCACCAGGCCCCCGAGACCGACGGCCAGGTCGTCTTCACCGACGGCGCGGGCCTGGTCCCCGGGCGTATCGTCACGGCGAAGGTGGTCGGCACCCTGGGTGTGGACCTGGTGGCCGAGCCCCTGGGCATGGACCTCGAGGAGGCGGCCGGATGACCGGAGTCCCGGCATCTGCGGCGGGCGGGACCGGCCGCCGGCCCGCGCCCGGCGCGAAGCTGGGGGCCGCGGCCGTCAATCAGGCCAGCCTGTGGAACATCGCCAACATCCTGACGATGATCAGGCTCGTCCTGGTGCCGGGATTCGTCCTGCTGCTGCTCGCCGACGGGGGCTACGACCCCGTCTGGCGGGCGCTTGCCTGGGCGGCCTTCGCCGTCGCCATGATCACGGACATCTTCGACGGGCACCTGGCCCGGGCGTACGACCTGGTCACCGACTTCGGCAAGATCGCCGACCCGATCGCCGACAAGGCGATCATGGGCTCGGCGCTGATCTGTCTTTCCTGGCTCGGTGACCTCCCCTGGTGGGTGACCGGGGTGATCCTCGGGCGGGAGCTCGGGATCACGCTGCTCCGCTTCTGGGTCATCCGCTACGGCGTGATTCCGGCCAGCCGCGGCGGCAAGCTGAAGACCCTGGCCCAGGGCACGGCCCTGGGCATGTACGTGCTCGCGCTGACCGGACCGCTGGCGACGTTGCGCTTCTGGGTGATGGCGGTGGCCGTCGTGCTGACGGTCGTCACCGGTTTGGATTACATCCGCCAGGCGGTCGTGCTGCGCCGCCAAGGTCTCGCCGCGGAGCGGGCCGAGCGGTGACGTACGCGGCGGGGAGTTCCGCGGCGGCGCAAGCCGGTGCCGCGGAGGCGGGAGAGGGCACAGTGGCCCGAGTGGCTGCGGATGTGCTGCGGCTGCTCGCGGAGAGTGACCAGAGCCTCGCCGTGGCCGAATCCCTGACCGGAGGCATGGTGGCCGCCGAGATCACGGCCGTCCCCGGTGCCTCGCTGTCCTTCCGTGGCTCGGTCACGGCCTATGCGACGCAGGTCAAGCACCGGGTCCTGGGGGTGGACGCGGCACTGCTGGAGGCCGAGGGCGCGGTGAACGCGCAGGTCGCGGCCGAGATGGCGGCCGGTGTGCGGCAGCTGATGGGCGCTTCGTGGGGAATCGCGACCACCGGGGTGGCCGGTCCGCAGCCGCAGGACGGGCAGCCGGTGGGCACCGTCTTCGTCGCCGTGGACGGTCCGGGGGGCAGGAAAACGGCCCTGTTGAGGTTGAAAGGCTCCCGTACGGAAATTCGTAGGGAGAGTGCACGCACAGTACTGGAACTTCTCTCAGGCCAACTGCGTGAGAATGCGCGGAGGCAGGATACGGAACAGAACGGGGGGATTTGATGTTTGCAGCCCTGAGTGAACACGACATCGCTCCCCGCACGGCCGCGGCGCGAGGCGGTACGGTGGGGCGTGAAGGATGCGGCTACACGGTCAGAGGAGGGAGCCACCGATGATTCTGCTCCGTCGCCTGCTGGGTGACGTGCTGCGTCGGCAGCGCCAGCGCCAGGGCCGTACTCTGCGCGAAGTCTCCTCGTCGGCCCGAGTTTCGCTCGGCTATCTCTCCGAGGTGGAGCGGGGGCAGAAGGAGGCATCCTCCGAGCTGCTCTCCGCGATCTGCGACGCGTTGGACGTACGGATGTCCGAGCTGATGCGCGAAGTCAGCGATGAACTGTCGCTGGCCGAGCTGGCACAGTCGGCCGCGGCTAGCGAACCGGTGAGCGTGCCGGTCCGCCCGATGCTCAATTCGGTCTCCATGGCTTCGGTCACGGGTGGGCCGGAGCGGGTGACCATCAAGGCACCTGCGGAAGCGGTGAATGTCGTAGCCGCGTGAGCGAGTACGTGAGCGTATGAGCGTGGCCGGAGCCCCGGCCGGTGCCTGAGGCACCGGCCGGGGCTCCCGGCCGTTCTGGGTGCGGTGGCGGGGGCCGTGCGGGAGGATGGGGCCCGTACGGGTCCTGGCCCCTGGGAGGTGGCCGTGCGGCGGTTACTGCGCATACCTGCGGCCTTGGCCCTCGCGCTGGCGGTGGGTGCGCTGTGGTGGTGGGCCGTGCTGCGGCTGGTGCTGGCCCCCGAGGAGTCGGGGGCGGTGGAGGGCGCGGTGGCGGTGGGCGGCTGGGGACTCGGGCTGCTGCCGGTGCACTGTGTGCCGGAGCCGGCGCGCAGGGCCCGGAGGCGGGCAGCGGAGGCGGGGCCCGGCGGTGAAGCGGGCTCCGGCGGTGAGGCGGGACCTGGCGACGGCGTCACCACGGCATCGAGACTCCCCCGTTCGGGCGAAGGATCTGGCCCGTCATGAAGGACGAGGCGTCCGAGGCCAGGTAGAGCACGGCCTGGGCGATGTCCTCGGGCTCTCCGACCCGGCGCAGGGGGGACATGCGGATCATCGCCGCCTCGGTCTGCTCCTGGACCTCGGGGCTGTGGCGGCCGGTCATCGGCGTGCGGATCCACCCCGGGGCGACGGCGTTGACGCGTATCCCGTGCGGGCCGGCCTCGGTGGCGAGGGTCTTGGTCAGCTGGACGACGGCGGCCTTGGCGGCGCTGTAGCAGAGCAGGCCGGGCTGGGCGGCGTCCACGGCGCCGGAGGCCATGGTGACGATCGAGCCGGGGCGGCCCGCCGCGATCATGGAGCGGGCGGCTTCCTGGCAGGTGCGCAGGACCCCCTTGAAGTTGATGTCCAGAACGCGGTCGAGGTCCTCGTCGGTCGTCTCCAGGACGCTGCTGGTGTGCATCACGCCGGCGATGGCGGCGGTGATGTCGAGCGGCCCCGCCGCGCTGACGGCCGCCCGCAGGGCGGCCCGGTCGGTGACGTCGAGGACGTGGACCCGGGCGCTGCCGCCGGCCTCGGCTATGAGGGCGGCCGTCTCGGCGAGGCCCTTCTCGTCGCGGTCCGCGCAGTGCACGCGGGCGCCCGCGGCGGCGAGGACGACGGCGGTGGAGCGGCCGATGCCGCTGGCGGCGCCGGTGACCAGTGCGGTGCGGCCGGTGAGGTCGTACGGGGCTGTGGGTGTGGGCATGCCGGGACGGTACGAGGGGATCTGACGGGGCGTCAACTGGGCGGACGGGGCTCCTCGTACACGTGCCAGCGGGTGACCAGCCCGTCCTGGACGGTGGCGGTCCAGTGGGCGGGTCCGGCGAGCCGGGGCTCGGAGCACTCGGAGCGGCCGGCGGCGCTGACGACGTCGTGGTGCGCGACCACCGAGGTGAAGACGTTGCGGTAGTCGGGGAAGGCGGCGAAGAAGCTCCGCCAGGCGTCGAGGCAGGCCTGCTTGCCCGCGAGGACGGTCCCGGCCGCGTCGACGAAGGTGTGGTCCTGTGACATCAGGGCGGCCAGGCCGTCGAGGTCGTGGGCGGTGATGCGGTCGTTGAAGGCCAGTACGGCCGCCCGGGGGTCGCCGCCCACGGGGCCGCTCTGGCAGCGGGGGCACCAGTACGTGGGGCGGTCGTCCTGCGGGGCCTCGCGGATCGCCGCGCCGCAGCGCAGGCAGGGCCGGTGGGCGCGACCGTAGACGAAGAGTTCCTGGCCGGGCCGGCGGATTCCGGTGGTGTTGCGGGGATGGTGGCCGGGGCCGATGTTGGCGGCGAGCAGGCGGTGCGCGGCGCCCGGGATCTTGACGAGGGTGGCCGGGGGGACGTCGCCCACGGGCGTCCAGGGGGTGACCCGCGCCATGAAGCAGAGCTCGGCCTTGTAGACGTTGCCGATCCCGGCGAGGTTGCGCTGGTCGAGCAGGGCCTCGCCGAGGGGGCGCTCGGGGGCGGAGCGCAGGTTGGCGACGGCGCGGTCGGGATCCCAGTCGGGGCCGAGGAGGTCGGGGCCGAGGTGCCCCACGGCCCGGTCCTCCTCGGCGGTGCGCAGCAGTTCCAGGACGGGCAGGCGGTAGCCGACCGCCGTGTACTGCGCGGTGCCGAGCACGGCCCGGATCTCGTGGGCGGGGCCGCCGTGCCAGCGCTCGCCGGTGGCGAAGACCTGCCAGGCGCCGTCCATGCGGAGGTGGCTGTGCAGGGTCAGCCCGCCCTCGATCCGGGCCAGGAGGTGCTTGCCGCGCGGTACCACCTCCAGGACGGTCCGGCCGGTGAGGTCGGTGGTGGCCAGCCGTGGCACGCGCAGGTCGCTGCGGGTGAGCGGGCGGCCGGCCAGGGCCGCGTGCAGCCGGTCAGCGGCGCGCCGGACGCTGTCTCCTTCGGGCATGTCCTCATTGTGCGCGTGCGGTGCTGTGCGTGCGGTGGTGCGCGCCGTGGTGTGCGTGCCGTGGCGCGCGTGTGCGGCGCGGCGGACCGCGCCGGTCGCGGTCGCGGTCTTCAATGGCCCGTGGGCCGTCACGGGTCCTGAGGCGAGCGCGGGCGGCAGCCGCCCGAACGGGAAGGGAGCACCGGCATGAAGGTCGCAGTCCTCGGAACCGGCGGCGGAGGCCGGGCGCACGCCGCCAGGCTGCTGGGACTCGGTCACGAGGTGTACGTCGGCACCCGGGACTCCGAGGTCACCCTCAGCCGCAACGAAACCGACTTCATGGGCATCGACCCCTTCGGACAGTGGCTCGCCGAGCACCCGGGGATCGAGCTCCTGAACTTCGACGCCGCCGCGAGCGCCGCCGACTTCGTCATCAACGGGATCGACGGGGCGAACGCGGTGCGCGTGCTCAGCGGCATCGGTGAGCACCTGGCGGGCAAGACCCTCATGGACTACGCCGTCCCCTTCGTCTACAACCCCGAGCAGGCCCACCCCTGGCCCACGCCCTGGGGAGTGATGCCCGCGCTGGACCCGGTGGACCACGACAGTCTGGGCGAGCGGATCCAGCGCGCCCTCCCGGCGGTCAGGGTGGTCAAGGCCTGCGTGACCCAAGAGCAGGAGACCGCCGTCGACCCGAAGGCCGTGGCCGGAGGGGACCACACGATGTTCATCGCGGGTGACGACGACGAGGCCAAGGCGCAGGTCACCGAGCTGCTGAGGGCCTACGGCTGGCGGGACGTCCTCGACCTCGGTCCCCTCGTCTCCGCGCGCGGCATGGAGATGTACACCCACCTGCACAGCGCGATCCAGTTCGCGCTGGGCGGCGGCCGGTTCGGCATCAAGGTGATGCGCTGACGGGGAGCTTGGGCGGGACACGGCGAGCCCCCGCGGCGGGGCGCCGTCGCGGGGGCTCGTGGTGGCAAGGGTGGAGGGCCTTCAGAGGCGGCCCGTTACTTCCAGGTGAGGGGCTTGCCGTTGCTCAGGCTGTTGTAGGGGTTGCCCCAGTACTGGGCGCCGACCACCTTGGTCTGTGCGGACGGGGCCAGGGCGATGGCGCAGCCGGCCTGGCTCTGGCCGTTGGTGAAGCCCTTCGGCAGCGAGTCGTCCTTGCACTTCTCGAACTTGCCGATGACCGCGACGCCCTGCGCCTCGCTGCCGTCCGGGAGCAGGCCCTTGATGTGGCCCACCGAGGAGTACGACAGGTCGGTGGTGCCGACGTTCTTGACCGTGTAGCGGACGTAGTACGGGATCATCCCCTTCACCTTGTCGCCGAGGTTCAGCGAGTCCAGGTCGGAGGGGTTGCCCTGCTCGACCGTGGTGACGGTGAGGGCGATCGTGCCGCCCTTGTTGTTGCCGTAGTCGAACGGGACCGTGGCGGTCTCGCCGAGCTTGAACGCCTGACCGGACTTGGCGGTGCCCGCGGCCCCGGCGGGGGCCTCGCTGCCGCCGGCCGACGGGCTGGCCGGGGCGCTGGAGGCGGCGCTCGGGGTGCCGGCGCCGGCGGACTGGCTCGGCGGCGCCGGAGCCACTTCTTCGTTTCCGTTCTTGCAGCCGGTCAGGGCCAGGGTGCCGGCGACTGCCAGGGCGACCGCGCCCAGGGTGGTTCCACGCATGCTGATGGTGCTCACTCTTCTGTCCCCCATGACGGTGCATCGTCTGTGTGATGCCTGTGATCATCTTGATAAGGGATGAATAAGCGCCCGTTCCAGCCCAGGTGGCCCTTGGCGACGGTCTTGTGACATGCCCAAGACATCAGCGGAACAGGTGATGCCGTTTCGTGGCGGTCAGGAGCGCAGACGCAGTCCTCTCGGTGTCGCGTGGAAACCGGACGCCTCCAGAGCCGGCCCGAGCGGGGACGTGAGGGAGGCCGCCGCATTGATCCGCTCCACCGTCAGGGCCGGGAGGGTGCCCGCGCGGGAGGCGGCCGCCAGGGCCGTCACGGCCGCGGCCAGGCGGGGATCACCGGCCTCCGGCCAGGCGAGCAGGGTCTTGCCGCCGCGCTCCAGATACAAGGTGAGCTCGCCGTCGACCAGCACCACCAGCGAGCCCGCCTTGCGGCCCGGCTTGTGGGTGGCCCCCGCCGGGGGCTCCGGCCAGGGCAGGGCCGCGCCGTACGCGTTCGCCGGGTCAGCGGCCGCCACGACCACCGCCGCCAGCGGGGGCGGGGTCCGCTCGGCCGCCCGGAGCCGGTCCACGGCGCCGTCCATCGCGAACTGCGCCGCGCCCAGCCCCTCGACCACATAGCCCCGCCGGGCCTGCCCGCTGTCCTCGAAGGCCGACAGGACGCGGTACACCGCACTGAAGCCGCCCTCCACGCCCTCCGCGGCGACCGCCCCTCGGGTCACCACCCCGTGCCGGTCCAGCAGGGTGCGGGCCAGGGCGTGGGCCCGGTGGGTCGGGTCGGGGGCCGCGGACGGCAGCAGCGACCAGCGCCCGGAGACCGTGGGCGGGCCCGTACGGGACGCCGTCGCGCTGAGCGTGCCGTACCGGCCCCGGGGGACCGTGCGCCGGGCCCGGTGCGCGGTGGAACCGGCGGTGCGGCCCGAGCCCAGCAGCGCGCGCAGCGGGGCCAGGGTGTCGTTGGTGAGCCGGCCCGACCAGGCCAGGTCCCACACGGCCTCGGACAGCGCGAGGTCGGAGGCCTCGGGGAACTCGGCGCGGACCGCCTGCGAGATCTGCCGGAAGAACAGGCCGTAGCCGCCCGCGAGGGAGGCCAGGACCGCCTGGTGGAGGGGGCTCTGCTCCAGCGGGTGCGGCGGGGGCAGGAGCAGCGGGGCCGCCTCCGCCAGATAGAGGGAGATCCATCCGTCCTTGCCCGGCAGTGCCCCGGCGCCCGCCCAGATCACCTCGCCCGTGGTGGTCAGCTCGTCCAGCAGGCCGGGGGAGTAGCCGGCCACCCGCGACGGCAGGATCAGCCGCTCCAGCGCCGAGGCCGGGACGGGGGCGCCCTGGAGCTGCTCGACCGCCCGGGCCAGGCCGTCGAGGCCGCGCAGGGCCCCGCCCAGGTGCTGCCACTGCGGGAGGAACGTGGCCAGCGCGGTCGGCGGGACCGGCTCCAGCTCCTGGCGCAGCGCGGCGAGCGAGCGGCGACGGAGCCTGCGCAGCACCGTGGCGTCGCACCACTCCTGGCCGATGCCCGCCGGGTGGAACTCGCCCTGGACCACCCGGCCGGCCGCGGCGAGCCGGTGCAGGGCGCCCTCGGTCACCGCCGCGCCCAGGCCGAAGCGGGCGGCGGCGGTGGCCGTGGTGAACGGCCCGTGGGTGCGGGCGTACCGGGCCAGCAGGTCCCCCAGCGGGTCCTTGACCGGCTCGGTGAAGGCCTCCGGGACCCCGACCGGCAGCGCCGTGCCCAGCGCGTCCCGCAGCCGGCCCGCGTCCTCGATCGCCGCCCAGTGGTCCGCGCCGCCGACCCGGACCAGGATGGCGCGGCGGGCCGCGGCGAGCTCCTGCGGCCAGGCCGGATCCGCCCCGCGCTCGACGAGCTCGCCCTCCGTGAGGGGGCCGAGCATGCGCAGCAGGTCGGCGACCGACTCGGGGTCCTTGGCCCGCCGGTCCTCGGTGAGCCACTGGAGCTCGCGCTCCAGCTCCTCCAGCACCTGCGCGTCCAGCAGCTCGCGCAGCTCGGCCTGCCCCAGCAGCTCGGCCAGGAGCCGGGAGTCCAGCGACAGCGCGGCCGCCCTGCGCTCGGCGAGGGGCGAGTCGCCCTCGTAGAGGAACTGGGCGACGTACCCGAAGAGGAGGGAACGGGCGAAGGGGGAGGGCTCCGGGGTGGTGACCTCGACCAGGCGGACGCGGCGCGCCTCGATGTCGCCCATCAGCTCGGTCAGGCCGGGCACGTCGAAGACGTCCTGGAGGCACTCGCGTACGGCTTCCAGCACGATCGGGAACGAACCGAACTCCGAGGCCACCTGCAGCAGTTGGGACGCACGCTGGCGCTGCTGCCACAACGGGGTGCGCTTGCCCGGACTGCGGCGCGGCAACAGCAGGGCGCGGGCCGCGCACTCGCGGAAACGGGAGGCGAACAACGCCGAGCCGCCCACCTGGTCGGTGACGATCTGGGTGATGTCACCGTGGTCGAAGGCGACGTCGGCCGCGCCCAGCGGGGCCTGCTCGTCGTCGAACTCGAAGGCGGGGGCTCCGGCGGGGTCGTGGTCCAGGAGGTCCATGGACAGCAGGTCGGCGTCCGGCAGGCGCAGCACGATGCCGTCGTCGGCGTGCATCACCTGCGCGTCCATGCCGTACTTCTCGGCGAGGCGGGCGCCCAGCGCCAGCGCCCACGGGGCGTGCACCTGCGCGCCGAAGGGGGAGTGGACCACGACCCGCCAGTCGCCGAGCTCGTCGCGGAAGCGCTCCACGACGATGGTCCGGTCGTCCGGGACGTGACCGCAGGCCTCGCGCTGCTCCGCCAGATACGCCAGCACGTTCTGCGCGGCCCAGGCGTCCAGGCCCGCCGCCAGCAGGCGCAGCCGGGCGTCCTCCTCGGACAGGCCGCCCAGCTCGCGCAGGAACGCGCCCACCGCGCGGCCCAGTTCGAGCGGACGGCCCAGCTGGTCGCCCTTCCAGAACGGCAGCCTGCCCGGCACCCCCGGGGCGGGGGTGACCAGGACGCGGTCGCGGGTGATGTCCTCGATGCGCCAGGAGGTGGTGCCCAGGGTGAAGACGTCCCCGACCCGGGACTCGTACACCATCTCCTCGTCGAGCTCGCCGACCCGGCCCCCGCCCTTCTTCGGGTCCGAACCGGCCAGGAAGACACCGAAGAGCCCGCGGTCCGGGATGGTGCCGCCGGAGGTCACCGCCAGGCGCTGGGCGCCCGGCCGCCCGGTGATCGTCCCCGCCACCCGGTCCCACACCACCCGGGGCCGCAGCTCCGCGAACGCGTCCGACGGATAGCGGCCCGCCAGCATGTCCAGCACCGCCGTGAACGCGGACTCCGGCAGCGCCGCGAAGGGGGCCGCCCGCCGCACCAGGGCGATCAGGTCGTCCAGCTGCCAGGTGTCCATCGCGGTCATCGCGACCAGCTGCTGCGCGAGGACGTCGAGCGGATTGGAGGGGATCCGCAGGGACTCGATCGAGCCCGTGCGCATCCGCTCGGTGACCACCGCCGCCTGCACCAGGTCGCCGCGGTACTTGGGGAAGACCACGCCCGTGGAGACGGCGCCCACCTGGTGGCCGGCGCGGCCCACCCGCTGGAGGCCGGAGGCCACCGACGGCGGGGACTCCACCTGCACCACCAGGTCCACCGCGCCCATGTCGATGCCCAGCTCCAGACTGGAGGTGGCGACCACGGCGGGCAGCCGGCCCGCCTTCAGGTCCTCCTCCACCAGCGCCCGCTGCTCCTTGGACACCGAGCCGTGGTGCGCGCGGGCCAGCAGCGGCGGCGCGCCCTGCGCGGCGCCCGACTGGGCCATGACCTGCGCCGGGGACGCCCCCTCGGGCAGCTTCTCGCCGACGGCGCGCTCGTAGGCGATCTCATTGAGCCGGTTGCACAACCGCTCCGCGAGACGGCGGGAGTTGGCGAACACGATCGTCGAGCGGTGGGCCTGCACCAGGTCCGCGATCCGCTCCTCCACATGCGGCCAGATCGACGGCCTGTCGCCGCCCTCCTTGCCCTCGGTGGCGGGCGAGCCCCCCAACTCGCCCATGTCCTGCACCGGGACGACCACCGACAGGTCGAACTCCTTGGTGGAGGGCGGCTGGACGATCTCCACCCTGCCGCGCGGCGCGAGGTACCGGGCCACCTCGTCCACCGGCCGGACCGTCGCCGACAGCCCGATCCGGCGCGCCGGGCGCGGCAGCAGCTCGTCCAGCCGCTCCAGGGACAGGGCCAGATGGGCGCCCCGCTTGGTCCCGGCGACCGCGTGCACCTCGTCCAGGATCACCGTCTCGACCCCGGCCAGGGCGTCACGGGCCGCCGAGGTCAGCATCAGGAACAGCGACTCGGGCGTGGTGATGAGGATGTCCGGCGGGCGCGTGGCCAGCGCCCGGCGCTCGGCCGGCGGGGTGTCGCCGGAGCGGATCCCGACCCGGATCTCCGGCTCGGGCAGGCCCAGGCGGACGGACTCCTGGCGGATGCCGGTCAGCGGGCTGCGCAGATTGCGCTCCACGTCCACGGCCAGGGCCTTCAGGGGCGATACGTACAGGACGCGGCAGCGCTTGCCCGGCTCGGCCGGCGGCGGGGTCGAGGCGAGCTGGTCGAGGGCGGCGAGGAAGGCCGCCAGGGTCTTGCCGGAGCCGGTGGGCGCGACGACGAGCACGTCCGAGCCCTCCGCGATGGCCCGCCAGGCGCCCTCCTGGGCGTCGGTGGGCCTGACGAAGGCCCCCGTGAACCACGAGCGGGTCGCGGGGGAGAACGAGTCGAGTGCAGCTCCTGCCATGCCCCCATCGTGCACCCGGCCACTGACAACGGGCCGGACCTGGGAAGACCTGGGCGAACGCGCGTCACGGGCGGAGCGCAGAATGGGGGGATGGGGACGGACGAGGGGCGCCGGGAGTGGGCACGGCACTGGCAGTACGCGCAACTGCCCGGGCTGGACCTGCTGCGCGCGCACTACGTACGCCACACCTTCCCCCGCCACGCCCACGACGGGTACGTCATCGCGGCGGTCACCGGGGGCATCGAGGAGGTCGGGCTCCCCGGCGGCACGGTACGGGCCGGGCCGGACAGCGTGGTCCTGATCAACCCCGAGGTGCCGCACAGCGCCCGCGCCGGGGCGCCCGAGGGCTGGGCCTACGCCACCCTCTACCCCTCCCGCGACCTGATCGCCGAGGTCGCCGACGAGATCGCCACCCTGCGCGGCACCCCCGGCTTCACGGCCGACGTGGTCCCCGACCCGCAGGGCGCCCGGACGATCACCGAGGTGCACCGGGCCGCCGAGGCCGGGAACGCACTGGCCGCCGACACCTTGCTGCGGGGCGCGGTCGCCCGCATGCTCAGCCGGCACGCGGGCCCGCTGCCCGCGCGTACGGTCCGCGGCGCGGGCGGCGCCGACGCGGCCCGGGCCCGCGGCGTCCTGGAGGAGCGGATGGCCGACCCGCCGTCGCTGGAGCAGCTCGCGGCGGAGCTGGGCACCAGCCCCTTCGCCCTGCTGCGGGCCTTCCGCGAGCGGTACGGGATGCCGCCGCACACCTGGCTGACCGACGCCCGGGTCCGCCGGGCCCGCCGGCTGCTCGACGCGGGCATCCTGCCGGCGGAGGCCGCCGTGACGGTCGGCTTCACCGACCAGCCGCACCTGAACCGGCACTTCACCCGCATCGTGGGCGTCCCACCGGGCGCCTACCGCCGGGAGCGGGCCTGAGGCCCGTCGTGGCCCCCGTCCCCGCACCGGGTGCGCGCAAGAACGTACAAGACGGCCCGTCCGGCCCCGCATAGGTTCGGCGTGTGGGAGAACAGCGGATGGTCACGGAGCCAGAGACACGAGGGACAGCCGGGCGGCCGCGCGCGGCCGTCATCAGGGACGCGCTCGGAGTCGGGGTGGCCGTCGGGCTGTCCGGCTTCGCCTTCGGGGTGACCGCCGCCGGCGCCGGGATCAGTACCCTCCAGGCCTGCGTGCTGAGCCTGCTCGTCTTCACCGGGGCCTCGCAGTTCGCCCTGGTCGGGGCGCTCGCCGCGGGCGGGAACCCGTTCACCGCCGCCGCCGGGGCCTTCTTCCTCGGGACCCGCAACGCCTTCTACGGGCTGCGGCTGTCCCAGCTGCTCGCCCTGCCCCGCGCCGTACGGCCCTTCGCCGCGCACTGGGTGATCGACGAGACCACCGCCGTGGCCCTGGCGCAGGACGGCCGCAGGTCGGCCCGGCTCGGCTTCGCCGTCACCGGCCTCAGCCTGTACGTCCTGTGGAACCTCACCACCCTGCTCGGCGCGCTCGGCGCCGAGGCCATCGGGGACACCCGGGCGTGGGGGCTGGACGCCGCCGGGCCCGCCGTGTTCCTGGCCCTGCTCGCGCCCATGCTGAAGACCTCCACCGAGCGGGCCGTCGCCGCCCTGGCGCTCGTCCTCGGCCTGGGGTTCCTGCCCGTACTGCCCGCCGGGGTGCCCGTCCTGACCGCGGCCCTGGCCGCCCCCGTCGTGCTCTGGATGAAGGGACGCCGCCCGTGAACGGCATGACCGGCATGAACGTCTGGATCGCCATCGCCCTCACCGTCGTCGGCTGCTACGCCGTCAAGCTCGCCGGGCTGCTCGTCCCCGCCGGGGCCCTGGAGCGGCCGGTGGTGCGCCGCCTGGCCGGGCTGCTGCCGGTCGCGCTGCTCGCCGCGCTCACCGCCCAGCAGACCTTCAGCACCGGCCACGCGCTCGTACTCGACGCCCGCGCCGCCGGGCTCGCCGCCGCCGGGGCCGCCCTGCTGCTGCGGGCTCCGTTCCTGGTCGTGGTCGCGGCCGCCGTCCTCGTCACCGCGGGGGTACGGGCCCTGGGCGGCTGAGCGCCGGGGCCGGCAGGCGGCCGTACGCCCGCAGCGTCAGCAGCGCCTCCAGGGTGGCGATCGGCCGCCGCTCCAGCGAGCTCCCCGGCGCCCAGGCCCTGCGGTGGACCGGCCACCCGCCGTCGGGCTCCTGCCGGGCGGCCAGGAAGTCCAGCGAGCGGTCCATCTCCTCGTCGGTGAACCAGCCGCGCGCCAGCGACTCGGGCCGCCGCGCGAAGTCGTACGGGAACAGCTGCTCGCCCGGCGCGCAGCCGGGAGCGGGCGGGTACTCCTCGGGCCGCTCCGGATCGAGCACCGCCAGTCTCCGCTCGCGCACGAGCCGGCCCAGCCGGTCCGCGGCCGCCGCCGCCCGCGGCCGGTCGGGGACGCCGTCGAGGAAGACCACCGCGCTCTGCACCTCGTACGGATGCCAGTGGCGCAGGCCCTCGATCCGGTCCCAGCAGAAGTCCGTGGCCCGGAAGAGCCAGGCGTGCCAGACCCGGTTGCGGTGCAGCACGCCCACGACGGGGCCCGTGGTCAGCAGCTCGCCCGGCGGGTCGTCGTGCACCGGGTGGTAGGGGGCCGCGGGGTAGGCGCGCGGGGCCGGGAAGACCACCGGGAGCGCGCCGTCCGCGGTGGACATCCGGGTGAGGTGGCGGCAGAGCCGCTCGATGCGCTGGCCGGCGCAGCGGCCCAGGCTGTCCAGGACGCGCAGGGCGTGCGCGGTGTGCAGCGGCTGGCTGAGCGGACCGCGCAGGTCCGGATCGAGCGCGTGGCCGTAGCCGCCGTCGTCGTTGAGGTACGAACCGAGGGCGGTGTCCACGGGGTCGGCGTCCCCGCCGAGGAAGTGGTACGCGAACCGCCGCTGCTCCAGCACGCGGGCCGTGAGCCAGATGAACTGCTCGGCGCGGGCCAGCGGCGTCGGCGGGGTGGGAGCGGAAGCTTCGTCTCCGGGCATGCGTGCAACGTAGGGCGCGGCGGTGCGGCGAGGAGGGCCGAACGCGGCCGGTGCACTCTCCCGGGGCGGGATACTGGGGGCATGCGGTTGACGATTTTCTGGGAGCGGATGGCCGAGCACTTCGGTGCGGCCTACGCCGAGTCCTTCGCGCGGGACCACGTCATGGCGGAGCTCGGCGGCCGGACCGTCTACCAGGCGCTGGAAGCGGGCTGGGAGACCAAGGACGTGTGGCGCGCGGTGTGTTCGGCGATGGACGTGCCGGCCCGGCTGCGCTGAGGCCAGCGCGCCCGGGCAGGCCACAGGGCCTGCCGGACAGGGCGCGCGTGCGGGCCGTACCGCCCGTGGGACACACTGGGCGGCGTGGCAGCCAGTGATGAGACGACGACCCACGCCCCGACACCCCCGCAGGCCGGGTCCGCGGGGCCCGGCAGCCCACCGCAACCGGTGGACCACGCCGGAGCCGACGCGCGGATGCCGCGCTGGCTGCCGCGCGCCGTGGTGCTGGTACTGGCCCTCGTCGCCTGCTTCCAGCTCGGCAGCTGGGCCTTCCACCAGCTGATCGGGCTGCTCGTCAACATCCTGATCGCGTTCTTCCTCGCGCTCGCGATCGAACCCGCGGTGTCCAGGATGGCGGCCCACGGCATGCGCCGCGGGCTCGCCACCTTCCTGATGTTCCTCGGGGTGTTCATCGCGGTCGCCGGCTTCCTCACCCTGCTGGGCTCGATGCTCGCCGGGCAGATCGTCGAGATGGTGGAGGGCTTCCCGCGCTACCTCGACTCGGTGATCAAGTCGGTCAACGCCACCTTCCACACCGAGTTCTCCCGGCTGGACATCCAGGAGAGCCTGCTGCGCTCCGACTGGCTGCGCACGTACGTGGAGAACAGCGCGACCGGCGTGCTCGACGTGTCCGCCACGGTGCTCGGCGGCCTCTTCAAGCTGCTGACGATCGGGCTGTTCTCCTTCTACTTCGCCGCCGACGGACCGCGGCTGCGGCGCGCGCTGTGCTCCGTACTGCCGCCCTCGAAGCAGTCCGAGGTGCTGCGCGCCTGGGAGATCGCCGTCGCCAAGACGGGCGGCTACCTCTACTCGCGCGGGCTGATGGCGCTGATCTCCGGCATCGCGCACTACATCCTGCTGGTGATCCTCGAAGTGCCGTACGCGCCCGCGCTCGCCGTGTGGGTGGGGCTGGTCTCCCAGTTCATCCCCACCATCGGCACCTATCTCGCGGGCGCGCTGCCGATGCTGATCGCCTTCACCGTCAACCCCTGGTACGCGCTGTACGTGCTGGGCTTCGTGGTCATCTACCAGCAGTTCGAGAACTACGTCCTCCAGCCGAAGCTGACCTCGAAGACCGTGGACATCCATCCGGCGGTGGCCTTCGGATCGGTCATCGCCGGCACCGCCCTGCTCGGTGCGGTCGGGGCGCTCATCGCGATCCCGGCCGTCGCCACGCTGCAGGCCTTCCTCGGCGCGTACGTGAAGCGCTACGAGCTGACGAAGGACGCGGACGCCTCTACTGCCCGCCAGCGGCGCCGAGTACGGTGGCCAAGGTGGTGGTGACGGTCGCCTCGGCGGCCTCCTTGGTCACCCCGAGGCCGCTCAGCGGGCCCTCGCCGTGCTCCAGTTCCAACAGCGCGAGCAGGATGTGCTCGGTGCCGACGAAGTCGTGACCCAGGCGCAGCGCCTCGCGGAAGGTGAGCTCCAGGGCCTTCTTCGCGGACGCGTCGAAGGGGATGAGGTCGGGGACCTCCGCACTGGCCGGGGGCAGTACGGCGGCCACGGCGGCGCGCACCTCGTCGGCGGACGCTCCCTGGGCGCGCAGGGCGATGCCCGCGATGCCCTCCGGTTCGGCCAGCAGGCCCAGGACCAGGTGCTCGGTGCGGATCTCGGTGCCGCCCGCGGCGCGGGCCTCGTTCTGGGCGGTCATGACGACGTTGCGGGCGCGAGGGGTGAACCGGCCGAAGCCCTGCTGGGGGTCGAGGCCGGGGTCGCCCTCCTTGTCGGCCTTGGGGACGAAGCGCTTCTGGGCGGCCTGGCGGGTGACGCCCATGCTCTTGCCGATGTCGGTCCAGGAGGCCCCGGAGCGGCGGGCCTGGTCGACGAAGTGACCGATGAGGTGGTCGGCCACGTCGCCGAGGTGCTCGGCGGCGACGACCGCGTCGCTGAGCTGCTCCAGCGTGTCGGTGTGGACCTTCTTGATGGCCTCGATGAGGTCGTCGAGGCGTACCGGGTTGGTCATGCGAACGGGTTCCACGGAAGGGTTCGTCATGGGTGCAACCCTAGGTTGACAGCCGCTGCACTGTCAACCCAGGGTTGTCACTAGGGGGCGGCCGGCGCCGCCCGCAGGTCGGCGCCTACGAAGCCGGCGCCGTGCCTCCGGCCTTCGAGAACTTCTCCCACTGAGCCGTCACCACCTCCTCCGGCACCCCGCCGAAGTCCTTCGTGTCGATGGCGTCCGACCGGAAGGAGAGCGTCACCGGCCCGGAGCGGATCACCGTCAGGTACTTGTAGAGCGAGATGTTCCGGTCCTTCACGTCCTGGACGACGATCCGGTACGCGAGCGCCTCGTCCCCGAGCGCGGGAGCCTTGACCGGCTCCACCTTGAGGATCTTCGCCTCCGCGAGCGCGCGGTCCTCGGTGTATCCGCCCGCGCACTGGCGGCCCGCCTCGGCCAGGGCCTTCACGGCCGAGGCCGCGCCCCCGTCCTTGTAGGAGCGCAGCAGGATCTCGGTCCCGACGGCCTGCCACTCGCCGGGCACGTCGGTCTTGGCGTACGCCTGGGCCGTGTGGCCCGCCTTGCCGAGGCCGGTCAGCGGCTGGCAGGCCGCGGGCCGCGCGTCGTACAGCTCGCTCATCGGCTCGTCCAGGAGCGGCTCGGAGGCCTCGTACCGGCCCGCCTTGTCGCCCGGGGCGAGCGCGAAGGCCTTGAGGCGCTCGGCGCCCGGTCCGGCCGCGGCGGATCCGGTGCCCGCCCCGGTGCTCGCGCCGGCGCTCGTGCTCGCGGCCGGGCCCGTGCCGGACGGCGCCCCGCCCTCCTTGCCGCCCCCGCAGGCCACGGCGCCCGTCAGGACGACCGCCACGCCGGCCGCGACCGCCGCCGTACGGCGCGTCTTGCTGTTCCCCACCCTGTTCACGTACTGCCGTCCCCTCAAGGTCCGTCGAAGCCCTGATTGTGCGGGACCGGCGGGCGCGGCGGGCGTCCGGGGGCCCGCGATGCCATGCTGGGGACGAGACACGGAGGTCGCGATGGGGTGCTACACCGACCGGGTCCTGCCGCGGATCATCAACCTGGCCTGCGGGGCCAAGACGTCGCAGCCGCTGCGGCGCCGGGTCTGCGACGGCCTGGAGGGTGAGGTCGTCGAGATCGGCTTCGGCACCGGCCACAACGTCCCCTTCTACCCGCGGGACCTCACCGGTGTGGCCGCGATCGAACCCTCCGACCTCAGCTGGAGGCTGGCCCGCGACCGCGTCAGGGCCTCGCACGTCCCGGTGCGACGGGCCGGTCTCGACGGCCAGTCGCTGCCGTTCGCGGACGACAGCTTCGACTCCGCCCTGTCCACGTGGACGCTGTGCACCATTCCGGACGTCCTGGCGGCCCTGCGCGAGGTGCGGCGCGTGCTCAAGCCCGGCGGCACCCTGCACTTCATCGAGCACGGACTGGCCCCGGAGGGCGACTGGCGGGTGCGCCGCTGGCAGCGACGGCTCGAACCGCTGAACATGCGGCTCCTCGGCGGCTGCCACCTCACCCGGTCCGCCCCGGACCTGCTGACGACCGCCGGCTTCACGGTCACGGCGCTCGACGTCTTCTACGAGGAGGGGCCGAAGATCTGGTGCGCCGACTCCCTCGGCACCGCGCTCTCCCTCTGACGCGGGTGGGCGTGGCGCGCTTGACAGGGAAATCGAACATCCATTCTGATGAGTTATCCACAGCCGGAACGGGCGTGGAGGCGCATTGTCAGTGGCAGGCATTAGCGTCAATGGCGTGAAGCGATCGACTCAAGCAAACCGGGTGGAACCCATGGCAGGCACCGACCGCGAGAAGGCTCTCGACGCCGCTCTCGCACAGATTGAACGGCAATTCGGCAAGGGTGCGGTCATGCGCCTCGGCGACAAGCCGAACGACCCCATCGAGGTCATCCCGACCGGGTCGACCGCGCTGGACATCGCGCTCGGTGTCGGCGGGCTGCCCCGCGGCCGCGTGATCGAGGTGTACGGGCCGGAGTCCTCCGGTAAGACGACCCTGACCCTGCACGCCGTGGCCAATGCGCAGAAGGCCGGCGGCACCGTCGCCTTCGTGGACGCCGAGCACGCGCTCGACCCCGAGTACGCCAAGGCCCTCGGCGTCGACACCGACAACCTCATCCTGTCGCAGCCGGACACCGGCGAGCAGGCGCTGGAGATCGTGGACATGCTCGTCCGCTCCGGCGCGCTCGACCTCATCGTCATCGACTCCGTGGCGGCCCTCGTGCCGCGTGCGGAGATCGAGGGTGAGATGGGCGACTCGCACGTGGGTCTGCAGGCCCGTCTGATGAGCCAGGCGCTGCGGAAGATCACCGGTGCGCTCAACCAGTCCAAGACCACCGCGATCTTCATCAACCAGCTCCGCGAGAAGATCGGTGTGATGTTCGGCTCGCCGGAGACCACCACCGGTGGCCGCGCGCTGAAGTTCTACGCCTCCGTCCGCCTCGACATCCGCCGCATCGAGACCCTGAAGGACGGCACGGACGCGGTCGGCAACCGCACCCGGGTCAAGGTCGTCAAGAACAAGGTCGCGCCGCCGTTCAAGCAGGCCGAGTTCGACATCCTCTACGGCCAGGGCATCAGCCGCGAGGGCGGCCTGATCGACATGGGCGTGGAGCACGGCTTCGTGCGCAAGGCCGGTGCCTGGTACACGTACGAGGGCGACCAGCTCGGCCAGGGCAAGGAGAACGCCCGCAACTTCCTGAAGGACAACCCGGATCTCGCCAACGAGATCGAGCGGAAGATCAAGGAGAAGCTGGGCGTGGGGGTCCGCAAGGACGCCGCCGCCACCGCCGAGGCCGCCGCCGACGCGACCGACACCGCGGCCGCTGCCGTGCCCGCCCCGGCGTCGAAGGCCAAGACGACGGCCAAGGCCGCCGCAGCCAAGAGCTGACCCGTGCGGGAGCAGGAGGAGGGCGGCGAGCGCCGGGGAGGCCGTGAGGCCCGCCCGGAGCTGCCGCCCCAGAGCCCCGAGGAGCAGGCGCGGGCGATCTGCCTGCGCCTGCTCACGGGGAGCCCGCGCACCCGGCGCCAGCTCGCGGACGCCCTGCACAAGCGGGGCATCCCCGAGGAGGTGTCGCAGCAGGTCCTCTCCCGGTACGAGGAGGTGGGCCTGATCGACGACGCCGCCTTCGCCGGCGCCTGGGTCGAGTCCCGCCACCGCGGCCGGGGCCTGGCCCGTCGGGCGCTCGCCCAGGAGCTCCGGACCAAGGGGGTGCACGCCACCCTCGTGGAGGAGGCCCTGGAGCAGCTGGACTCCGAACAGGAGGAGCAGACCGCCCGGGAGCTCGTGGAGCGCAAGCTCCGCGCCACCCGGGGCCTGGAGCGCGACAAGCGGATCCGGCGCCTCGCCGGGATGCTCGCCCGCAAGGGGTACCCGGAGGGTATGGCCCTGCGGGTGGTCCGGCGTGCCCTGGAGGCGGAGGGCGAGGACGCCGACGACCTCGGGTGACCGGCTGAGCGGTACGGGGGAGAGGCAGCCAGCCCGGCAGCGGGCCCCGGACCGGGGCAGGGGGTGTCCGGCACCTCGGGGTGGGGGTAGCCCCCGGGTGGGGACGCCGGGGTACGCCAATGTCACCGGGCGCGCCCGGCCGCAGAGTTGGCTCCATGATGCTGCGTTACGCCCTTCGGACCGTCAGACACCGCAAGGCCGGTTTCCTCGGTGCCTTCCTCGCGCTGCTGTGCGCGGCCGCCCTCGTCACCGCCTGCGGGACGCTCCTGGAGACGGGACTGCGCGGAAGGATCGGCACCGAGCGGTACGCGGCCACGCCGGTCCTCGTCTCCGCCGACCAGAACGTCCACCAGACCACGGTCAAGGCGAAGAAGGGCAAGGCGAAGACGAAGCACAAGGCCAAGCCCGTCGCCGAGCGGGCCTGGCTCCCCGCCTCCACCGTGGACGCGGTCCGTGCCGTGCCCGGCGTCGAGCGGGCCGTGCCCGAGCTCACGTTCCAGGCGGTCCCCCTGGCCGAGACCCCCGGCGGGCGCAAGCCCTCGTACGGGCACGCCTGGAGCTCGGCCGCGCTCACCCCCTTCACGATCGCGGAGGGCCGCGCCCCCCAGGGCGCCGGCGAGGTCGTCGTCGACCGTGCGCTGGCCGCCCGGGCCGGCCTGCGGCCCGGCTCCGAGCTCACCGTGCAGTCCACCGGCGAGCCCAGGACGTACCGGGTGAGCGGGGTCGCGCAGAGCGCCCGCGGCGACCTCGTCCACCAGAGCGCGCTCTTCTTCAGCGACGACGAGGCCCGGCGGCTCGCCGCCCGTGACGGGCAGGTCAGCGCCATCGGGGTGCTGCCCGCGCCCGGCGTCGACCCCGGACAGCTCGCCCACCGGGTCGAGCACGCCCTGAAGAACACCAGCGCCCCGACCACCGCCCCGACCACCGCGCGGGTCAGCACGGGGGACGGGCGCGGACCCGTCGAGTTCCTCGACGCCGCCGGCGCCCGGATCAAGCTCGTCTCCATGGGCGGCGCGATGGGCGGCACCTCGCTGCTCGTCGCGATCCTCGTGGTCGTCGGCACCTTCTCGCTCTTCGTCCAGCAGCGCTACCGGGAACTCGCCCTGCTGCGGGCCATCGCCGCCACCTCCGGGCAGGTGCGCCGGATGATCGGCCAGGAGGCGCTGCTCGTCGGCCTGGCCGCCGGCGTCACCGGGGCGCTCGCCGGGCTGCCGCTCGCCGCCTGGCTGCACGGCCGGTTCGTCGACGGCGGGGTCGTCCCCGTCACCCTGGAGCGCACCGCCGGCGTCGCCCCCATGGTCGCCGCGGTTGGGGCCAGCCTGTTCGGCGCCTGGGCCGCCGCGTGGATCACCGGGCGGCGGATCTCCCGGATCCGCCCGGCCGAGGCACTCGCCGAAGCCGCCGTCGAGCGGGGCGGGCCGCGCTGGACCCGTACCGCCCTCGGCCTGCTCCTGCTGGCCGGTGGCACGGTGCTGGTCGTCGTGCTCGGCTCGCTGCGCACCGAGCCGGCGTCGACCCCGGTCACCTTCCTGGCCGTGGTGGTCCTCGCCGGGGCCGTCTCACTGCTGGGCCCGCTGCTCGTACGGGGCGCCACCGCGCTGCTCGCCGGTCCGCTGCGGCAGGCCGGTCCGGCGGGCCGCCTGGCCACCGCGAACCTGCGCGGGAACGCCACCCGGATGGCGGGCGCCGTCACCCCGCTCGCGCTGCTGGTCGGCATGACCTGCACCGTGCTGTTCATCACCCCGACGCTCGGGGACGCCGCCCGGGCGCAGGCCCGTGACGGGATCCGGGCCGACTGGGTCCTGGCCGCGCAGGGTCCCGGCGTGACGCGGGAGGCCGCCGAGCGGATCCGGCGTACCCCCGGGGTCACGGCGGCCACCGAGATCGTGCACACCTCCGTGCGGGTGGGGCTGACGAAGTACGCCGCGCAGGGCGTGAGCACGGCAGGCCTGACCCGGACCTGGGACCCCCAGGTCACCGGCGGGAGCCTGGACGGGTTCGGGGAGGGCATGGCGGCGGTGAGCGAACTGGCCGCCGACCAGCTGGGCCTGAAGCCCGGGAGCCCGCTCAAGCTGACGCTGGGGGACGGCGCTCCCGTCACCCTGACGGTCCAGGCCGTGTACGCGCGCGGCCTGGCCTTCGGGGACCTGACCCTGCCGCACGGGCTGGTGGCCGCGCACGCGGACAACCCCCTCGCCGCCAGTGTGCTGCTGGCGGCGCAGCCGGGCCCGGGCACGGGGCGGGAGCAACTGGCGGCGGCGCTGAAGGGGTTCCCCGACGTGCGGGTGCTGTCCGCGGCGGACGCCGACGAGGTGCGCGCGCGGCGGCAGGACGCCGGGGCGGAGATCAACCTCCTGGCGATGGGGCTGGTCCTGGCCTTCACCGCGATCGCGGTGGTCAACACGCTGGCGATGTCGACCGCCGAGCGGTTCCGGGAGTTCGCGCTGCTGCGGCTGGCCGGGGCACAGCGCCGGCAGGTGCTGCGGATGCTGCGGGCCGAGGCGCTGGGGGTGCTCCTGATCGGGGCGGTGCTGGGCTCGGGGATCGCGCTGGCCGTACTGACCGCGTTCAGCGTGGGCATGACCGGGGCGGCGGCGCCGGCGGTGCTGCCCGTCGCCTACGCGGTGGTGCTCGGGGTGGGCGGGCTGCTGGCCCTGGCGGCCACCGCCCTCGCGGGCCGGGTGGCCCTGCGGGTACGGCCGGTCGACGTGGCCTCACCCACGTCCTGAGCCCGGCCCCCGGGGCGTGAGGCGTGGCCGGGTGGGGCGCCCCCACCCGGCCACGCGTTCAGGAAAGCGGCAGGCCGGCCGCCCTCCACGCCTGGAATCCGCCCGTCAGGTCCGTAGCGCGGTGGAGGCCCAGGGCGTGGAGGGAGGCCACGGCCAGGCTGGACGCGTAGCCCTCGTTGCAGATCACCACCACGTGGAGGTCGTGGCCGGTGGCCTGCGGGGCGCGGTGGCTGCCCTGGGGGTCCAGGCGCCATTCCAGTTCGTTGCGCTCGACCACCAGCGCGCCCGGGATCAGCCCGTCGCGCTCGCGCAGCGCCTGGTAGCGGATGTCCACCAGCAGGGCGCCGGCCCGCGAAGCGGCGTACGCCTCCTGCGGACCGAGACGGGTGTAGCCCGCGCGGACCCGCTCCAGCAGCTCGTCGATTCCCGTCGGGGCGCTCACTGCCAGTCCGCCGGACGCTCGACGTGGACGAGGCCGAGCACCGGGCCGCTGCGGCTGAAGCGGCGGATCAGGGGGAGCGGCGGGTAGTAGGCGTGTACGGAGACCGCGTGTTCGGCCGGGGACTCGTTGAGGACCTCGTGCACGTGGTGCTGCCCGAAGGCCCGCCCGGCGCCCGCGTCCAGGGTGAGGGTGCGGTCCACGCCGGCAGCCAGCTCCAGCGAGGTCCAGCCCTGCGCGGGAAGGCGTACGGCCAGGGAGCGTTCGGTCAGCCGGCCCCGGGCGGTGGCGAACGCGCCGCGCGATTCGGCGTGGTCGTGCCAGCCGGTGCCGGTCCCCGGCGGCCAACCGATCAGCCAGGCCTCGCTGCCGCCCGGCCCCTCCAGCCGGATCCAGGTGCGGCCCTCGGGGTCGAGGGGCAGGGACCCCACGATCTGCGGGTCGGCCGCCGTGCGGAGGGCGAAGTCGAGGAGTTCGGCGGCGGTGGGGCCGGCGGTGAGCACGGGCTCGGCGGTGTACGCGGGTGCAGACATGAAGGGGGACCGTCCTGGGTTCGCGGAAGTGCGCGCAGGCCGGAGACCGGCACGGGGCGCGCGGAGGTGAGGGCGAATCAGCAGGAAGGACGACACACGCAGCCCGCGTAGCGGAGCAGGTCCATATGGACCCTCCGCCACAGGCGCACGTCGTTGCCGGTCATTTCGCGAGTGAACCACGGACCGCGGGAGACGGTCAATCGACCACCGCGGTCGGTGTCGGGGACGGCGCCGCCGCCCGGGACTCGGGCGCGCCCGCCCGGACGGCGTCCGCCGCCTCGTACAGCTCCGCGGGGCGGACCCCGGCGAAGGTCGCCGCCAGGTGCCCGTCCGGCCGGACGAGTAGCACGGTGTGCGCCGGGGCCCCCGGGTAACGGTCCGCCACCAGCAGGTCGGTACGGACCGGCAGGGCGCTGACCGCCGCCGCCAGGCGGGGCATCAGCCCGGCGCCGAGCCAGTGGCGCCGGTCCCAGACCCCGGTGCCCGGGGCGACCAGGACCACCAGCAGCCGGCCCTGCCCGAGCAGGTCGCGCAGCGGCACGGTCGACCCGTCGGGCGCGGTCACCGGGACGTTCGCCACCGGACCGCCCGGCTGCGTGGCCGTCGGGACCTCGCGTACGGCCACCGGCGGGGCGTACGTCGGCTCCCCGCCCAGGGGGCCGCGCCCCAGGTGGCCGTCGGTGAGCAGGATCTCGGCGGAACGCGCGGCCCCGGGGAGGTAGGTGCGCAGCCCGCTCCCGGCCCGCAGTGCCGGCATCGCCTGGTCGGCCGCGCGCAGCCGGCCCGCGACGGCCGTGCGCCGCTCGTCCTCGTAGCTGTCGAGCAGGGCCTCGGAGGCGCCCTGGTGCCAGGCCAGCGACAGCTTCCACGCCAGGTTCTCGGCGTCCCGGAGGCCCTCCCCGACCCCCTGGGTGCCGAGCGCGCCCAGCAGGTGCGCGGCGTCCCCGGCGAGGAAGGCGCGGCCGTCGCGCCAGCGCCGGGCCAGGCGGTGGTGCAGGGTGTACACGCCGGTGTCGAGGAGGTCGTACGGGGGAGTCGTGCCGCCGCACCACACCGCGAGGGTGTCCCGGACGAGGGTCACCAGCGCGTCGGGGGTCACCAGGTCCCCGCGCGGCGCGAGCAGCCAGTCCAGCCGCCACACCCCGTCGGGCAGGGGCCGGGAGGTGACCTCCTCGGGGCCGGACGGCGGGCTGCGGTGCAGCAAGGCCTCGCCGGGCCACGGCAGTTCGGTGCGCAGCGCGGCCACCGCGTGCCGCTCCACGGCGGTGCGGCCGGGGAAGCGGATGCCGAGCAGCTTGCGCACGGTGGAGCGGGCGCCGTCGCAGCCGACCAGGTAACTCCCGCGCCACCACGTGGTCTCGGCGCCCCGGGTGTGCGCGGTGACCCCCCGCTCGTCCTGCTCCAGGGTGTCCAGCTTGCTCTCGGTGACCAGTTGGACGAGCGGGTGCGCGGTCGCGGCGTCGCGCAGCCCCCGGGTCAGGGCGTGCTGCGGCAGGTGCAGCGGGGCCGGGTGGTCCTCGAAGGTGATCCGCTGGGCGGGCCGGCCGCGCCGCACGGTGCGCCAGGCGGCGTAGTACGCCCCCTCGTCGCGCAGCGTCGTACAGCCCAGCCGGTGCGCCATGGCCGCCGTGTCGCCGTGCAGGACGACCGAACGGGCCGGGCGGGGTTCCTCCTTGCCGGGCCCCTCGTCGAGCACGATGCAGGGCACGCCCTGGCCGGCCAGGGCGAGGGACAGGGATAGCCCGACGGGCCCCGCGCCGACGACGATCACCGGGTCCATGGCGCGGCTCCCGATGTCCGGTATGTGATCACAGAACGTATGCAACCCACTGGAGGTGCCTGCGTCAAGTGACGCCGGTCCTGACAACGCCGTGTGGTGCGGCGGAACGAGTCCGCCGCACCACACGTGTCACGCCAGTGTACTGACCCGGTGTCAGGGGGCCTCGCCCACGCCGGCGGCGCCGCCCGCGTCGACTTCGGCCACGTCACCGGCGACGACCGCGCCGGTGCCCTTGGTCGACTTCCGCTGCCGGCCTTCCAGCCAGGAGGCGAAGGTGGTGAGGGCGAAGTTGACCAGGATGAACAGCAGTGCGATCACGAACAGGGCCGCGATGGGGTTGCTGTAGTTCGCCGAGATCTGCCGGTTCATCGACATGAGCTCGGCCAGACCCAGGAGCGCGCCGCCCAGCGCGGTGTCCTTCAGGATCACCACGAGCTGGCTGACCAGGGCCGGCAGCATCGCCGTGACGGCCTGCGGGATGAGCACGTAGGCCATGGTCTGGCCCTTGCGCATGCCGATCGCCTTGGCCGCGTCCGTCTGGCCGGAGGGCAGGGAGAGCACGCCCGCCCGGACGATCTCGGCGATGACGGCCGCGTTGTAGAGGACCAGGCCCGTGACCACGGCGTAGAGCGGCCGGACGTCCGAGGGGACGCCGGTGAACTGCACGTAGAGCTGGTAGCCGAAGAGCATCAGCATCAGGACCGGGATGGCGCGGAAGAACTCCACGACCGTGCCCACCGGTACCCGTACCCAGGCGTGGTCGGACAGGCGGCCGATGCCCAGCAGGGCGCCCAGCGGGAGCGCGATCACCATGGAGATCGCGCCGGCCTTCAGGGTCTCCAGCAGGCCGGGGATCAGGAAGGTCGTCCAGATCTGGCTGTCGGTGACGAACGGGCTCCACTTGTCGGCGTCGAGCTGGTTCTTCTCCGCCATGAGGGACAGCGCCCACCACAGGGCGAGACCGAGCAGCACGACGAAGACGCCGGTGTACAGCCAGTTGCGGGCCTTGGCCTTGGGGCCGGGGGTGTCGTACAGCACGGAGGTCATCGCTTCACCGCCACTCGCTTGGCCACCCAGCCCAGGAGCAGGCCGGTGGGCAGGGTCAGCAGGACGAAGCCGAGGGCGAAGACCCCGAAGACCGCGAAGAGCGCGTCCGCCTCGTTCTCGACCATTTCCTTCATCAGCAGGGCCGCTTCGGCCACGCCGATGGCCGCCGCCACCGTGGTGTTCTTGGTGAGGGCGATCAGTACGTTGGTGAGCGGTGCGACGACCGCCCGGAAGGCCTGGGGGAGCACGATCAGCGTGAGCACCTGGAAGAAGCTCAGGCCCAGCGCGCGGGCCGCCTCGGCCTGGCCGACGGGCACCGTGTTGATGCCCGAGCGGATCGCCTCGCACACGAAGGTGCCGGTGTAGGCGATGAGCCCGAGGACCGCGAGCCGGAAGCCGATGTCCTTGAAGGTGGAGGCGCCCAGCTCGATGCCGAGGGTCTGGTTGAGGCCCAGCGAGCAGGCGATGATCAGTACGGTCAGCGGCGTGTTGCGGACCACGTTGACGTAGACCGTGCCGAAGCCCCGCAGCAGCGGGACCGGGCTGACGCGCATCCCGGCCAGGACGGTGCCCCAGATCAGAGATCCGGCCGCCGAGTAGAGGGTGAGCTGAACCGTCACCCAGAAGGCTCCGAGCAGGTCGTACTGCCCGGACTCAAGAAAATCGAACACGATGCCCTGCGCTCTCCCCAGGATGGCCGGTGAGGTGCGCCGCCGCCCGTGACAGGCGGGCGGCGACGCCCCTCACCGATGAATCAGCTGCCTTCGGTGATCTGCGGGGCAGGCTCGCTCTTGTAGTTGGCCGGGCCGAGGTTCTTCTGCACGGCCGCCTCCCAGGCGCCGTCCGCGACCATCTTCTTGAGCGCGGCGTTGATCTTGGTCTGGAGCTCCTTGTCGCCCTTCTTCAGACCGATGCCGTAGTTCTCGTTGCTCAGGCTCAGCCCGACCAGCTTGAACTTGCCCTTGTTCTTCTCCTGCGCCGCGTAGCCCGCCAGGATCGAGTTGTCCGTGGTCAGGGCGTCGACCTTCTTGTTCTCCAGACCGGTCAGGCAGTCGGAGTAGCCGCCGAGCTCCAGCAGGTCGGCCTCGGGGGCCAGCTTGGTCTTGACGTTCTGCGCCGAGGTGGAGCCGGTGACCGAGCAGAGCTTCTTCTTGTTGAGGTCCTCCGCCTTGGTGATGGAGGTGTCGTCGGCACGGACCAGCAGGTCCTGGTGCGCGAGGAAGTACGGGCCGGCGAAGTCGACCTTCTCCTTGCGCTTGTCGTTGATCGAGTACGTGGCCACGACGAACTTCACGTCGCCGTTCGCGATGAGGTTCTCGCGCTCGGCGCTGATGGCCTGCTTGAACTCGATCTGGTCGGGCTCGTAGCCGAGCTCCTTGGCCACGTAGGTGGCGACGTCGACGTCGAAGCCCGTGTACTTGCCGTCCGGGGTCTTCAGGCCCAGGCCGGGCTGGTCGAACTTGATACCGACGACGATCTTGTCCTTGCCGCCACCGGTCGAGCCGGTGCCGCTGCTCTTGTCGCTGCTGCCGCCGCAGGCGGTCGCGGTCAGGGCAAGGGCGACGGCGACGGCCGCGGCCGCAGCGGCCTTGGAGATCTTCATGGTGAACTTCCCTCGGATGAGACGTTGTTGAACGACGAGCGACGCTTACGGCGCATGCACGGCCGACAGAAACGATTCCGGCGGTGATCCGCTTACGGATGACTACCAGACGAGACCCTCAGTGGTGCAGGATCTTCGACAGGAAGTCCTTGGCGCGGTCACTGCGCGGGTTGCTGAAGAACTGCTCGGGGGTGGCCTCTTCGACGATCTTCCCGTCGGCCATGAAGACGACCCGGTTGGCCGCGGAGCGGGCGAAGCCCATCTCGTGCGTGACGACCACCATCGTCATTCCCTCCCGGGCGAGCTGCTGCATGACCTCCAGCACCTCGTTGATCATTTCCGGGTCGAGAGCCGAGGTCGGCTCGTCGAACAGCATCACCTTCGGCTCCATGGCCAGCGCGCGGGCGATCGCCACGCGCTGCTGCTGGCCGCCGGAGAGCTGCGCCGGGTACTTGTCGGCCTGAGAGGCGACGCCGACCCGCTCCAGCAGGGCCACCGCCTTCGCGTGGGCGGTGGCGGAGTCGACCTTGCGGACCTTGAGCTGGCCCAGCATGACGTTCTGCAGCACCGTCTTGTGCGCGAAGAGGTTGAACGACTGGAAGACCATGCCGACGTCGGCGCGCAGCCGGGCCAGTTCCCTGCCCTCCGAGGGCAGTTCCTTGCCGTCGAGCGTGATGGTGCCCGAGTCGATCGTCTCCAGCCGGTTGATGGTCCGGCACAGCGTGGACTTGCCCGACCCGGAGGGGCCGATCACCACGACCACCTCACCGCGGGCAATGCTCAGATCGATGTCCTGAAGCACGTGCAGCGCGCCGAAGTGCTTGTTGACGTTGCTCAGTACGACCAGGTCGTCCGCGGTACCGGCCGCGTCCTGCACGTCCTTGGTCACTGATACTCCGCTCATCGGCTTCTAGCTCCGTCCTCCTCGGTTGGGAGGACAGTAGTGACGAGATGCGCACAGCGTCATCACATCTGAGGGAGAATTGAGCATAACGATCCGGCCTCCCCCGGATACGCTCCGTACGCGGTGCGGCGTGGTCGACTATGAACGTGTACCGGGTCCATAACGGAAGGCGCGTCGGAGCGGAACCCGCTTGACGTGGCAGTCCGTATCGGCGTGGATGCAGGGTGGCCCCGCACGGGCGGCCACGGAGCGCGCCCGACGAGCGGGCCGGCCGGACGGCCGAGTACCACGACGGCACCAGAGCGAGAAGGGGAGAGGGGGACGACATGAGACTGCTGCTCGTCGAGGACGACGACCACGTCGCCGCCGCCCTGTCCGCGATCCTCGCGCGGCACGGCTTCCAGGTCACCCACGCCCGCAGCGGCGAAGAGGCCCTGCAGGCGCTGCTCCCCGCCGGCGCCCCGCCCACCGCCGCCTCCCCCTACGGGGTGATCCTGCTCGACCTCGGCCTGCCCGACCAGGACGGCTACGAGGTGTGCGGCAGGATCCGCAAGCGCACCACCACCCCCGTGATCATGGTGACCGCGCGGGCCGACGTACGCTCCCGCATCCACGGCCTGAACATGGGCGCCGACGACTACGTCACCAAGCCGTACGACACCGGCGAGCTCCTCGCCCGCATCCACGCGGTCGCCCGGCGCACCGGCGCCTCCGAGGAGGCGGCCGCCACGGGTGCGCCCGACACGGTCCGCCTCGGCCCCGTCAGCATCGAGCTGCCCACCCGCCGGGTCAGCGTGGACGGCACCGACGTACCGCTCACCCGCAAGGAGTTCGACCTGCTGGCCCTGCTCGCGCAGCGGCCCGGCGTCGTCTTCCGCCGCGAACAGATCATCAGCGAGGTGTGGCGCACCAGCTGGGAGGGGACCGGGCGGACCCTGGAGGTCCACGTGGCCTCGCTGCGCTCCAAGCTGCGCATGCCCGCCCTCATCGAGACCGTCCGCGGGGTGGGCTACCGGCTCGTCGCCCCGGCGGCCCCCTAGGGGCCCTCCGCCGTGCGCGCCCGCCTGCTCCCCCTCCTCGTCGTCCTGATGGCGGGCACGCTGCTCGCACTCGGCTTCCCGCTCGCCGTGAGCCTGGCCGCCGGACAGCAGCAGCGGGTGGTGGTCGACCGCATCGACGACACCGCCCGCTTCGCCGCCCTCGCCCAGTTCGTCATCGACGCCGAGGGCTCCGGATCCACCGGCGCCGGCGAGCGCCGCGAGATGCTCCAGCTCGAACTCGCCCGCTACCAGGAGCTGTACGGCATCCGCGTCGGCATCTTCCTGCGCGACGACAACGCCATGGCCCGGTCCCCCAGCTGGTGGGAGCTCCCCGAGGCGGGAGAGGGCCGCCGCGCCTTCGAGGAGGCGCTCGCCGGGCGGCGCAGCCACGATCCGCCGCAGGTGTGGCCGTGGCAGACCCACGGCAAGCTCCTCGTCGCCTCGCCCGTCGTCCTCGACGGCGACGTGGTCGCGGTCGTCGCCACCGAATCGCCGACCGACCTCATGCGCGGCCGGATCCTGGAGGGCTGGCTGCTCATCGCGGGCGGGCTCTCCGCCGCGATGCTGGTCGCCTTCGGCGCCGCGCTGCGGCTCACCAGCTGGGTGCTCAAGCCCGTGCGGACCCTGGACGCGGCCGCCCACGGCATCGCCACCGGGCGGATGAACTCGCGCGTCGCCGCCGCCGGCGGACCGCCGGAACTCCAGCGCCTGGCCGCTTCGTTCAACGAGATGGCCGACAACGTCGAGGAGGTGCTGGAACAGCAGCGGGCGTTCGTCGCCGACGCCTCCCACCAGCTGCGCAACCCGCTCGCCGCGCTGCTCCTGCGCATCGAGCTGCTCGCGCTCGAACTGCCCGAGGGGAACGCGGAGATCGCCTCGGTCCGCACCGAGGGCAAGCGCCTGACCCAGGTCCTGGACGACCTGCTGGACCTGGCGCTGGCCGAGCACGCCTCCGCCGAGATCAGCCTCACCGACATCGGGGCGCTCGCCGACGAACGGGTCGCGGCCTGGCGCCCGTACGCCGAGGAGAAGGGCGTACGGCTCACCCGCACGGGCCGCGCCGCCGCCACCGGCTGGGCCGACCCCATCGCCCTGTCCAGCGCGCTCGACGCCGTCATCGACAACGCCCTGAAGTTCACTCCTACGGGCGAAGAGGTCGAGGTGTCGGTCTCCGTGTCGGGGCGCGGCGTCGAGGTGGTCGTCGCCGACCGCGGTCCCGGCCTCACCCCGGACGAGCTGCTCCGCGTCGGCGACCGGTTCTGGCGCAGCGGCCGCCACCAGAACGTCAAGGGCTCCGGCCTCGGCCTGTCGATCTCCCGCGCGCTGCTCGCCGCGGGCGGCGGGTCCCTCTCGTACGAGACGAACCCGCCGCACGGGCTGCGGGTGACGGTGGCCGTGCCGCGCACCGAACCCCACGCGCCCTGACCGCTCCGGGCCGCTACCAGGCGAGGCGGACGCGGGCCGGGGCCGAGACGGCGTACAGCTCGTCGACGGCCCGCACCTCGAAGACGGCCTCCCGCTCCCGCCCTGCGCGCGGGACGGCGGGGAGGTGGAGCGCGGCCGCGCAGGTGCCGCCGAGGAAGCGGCGTGCGCCGCCCGGAAGGACGCGCGACACCTCGTAGTGCCGGACCGGCCCGGCCGCCCGCCGCCACGACAGCCGCAGCCACGCCACGTCATCGCGCCGGACCGAGGCGCTCACGCCCGGCGCCAGGGGCGGGGCCGGGCGCCCGGTGCGGGTCTCGTCGCGCACCGACAGGGCTCCCAGCCGCCACGCCACCGGCTCGCCGCCGCGCGCGGTGATCCGTACGGCCAGGGCGTAGGCGGTGCGCCCCGCCAGGGACGCGAGCGGGGCCCGCGCCCTGCCCCAGCCGCGCCCGCTGCCGGTGCGCGTGGTCTTGATCCAGGTGTACGGCACCGGCTCGCCGGGGGCTTCGGGCTCGCGGGTGGCCACCCCGACCTCCACCGCGACCGGGCCCGACGCGGCGGCGTGGACCAGCTCCACGACCGTACGGCGGGTCAGCGGCAGCCGCGTGCAGTGCAGGCCGATGACCGCGGGAGCGGTCAGGGCGCCCTCGACGAGCAGACTGGAGCCCCCGCGCCAGGCGTCCGCGAAGTCCAGCCCGACCTGCGGGCGCCGCCCGGCGCTCTCCACGGCCCAGCGGCGGCCCGGGAGCCGGTCCTGGAGGCCGAGGTGGTTCCACGGCGCGTCGGAGACGACCTCGCCCTCCTCGTACCAGCGCAGCCCGTGCCCGGTGTTGAAGGAGCAGGCGAAGGGCAGCCCGGCCACGGTGGACCGGTCGGCGACGGCGGTGGCGGGGGCCCGCCAGCGGGACTCCGGCGCGGGCCGGGACGGGTCCAGGGACTCACCCGTCCAGAACCGGTCGTCGGCGCGGTGGAAGGCGCCGGGGGAGCGGTCGGTGAGGTGGTTGCGGGTCCACTCGGGCCGGTAGAAGCCGTAGCTGACGACGTGGTCCCGGTCCCTCGGGACGATCGCGTCCCAGCGGACCGCGGAATCCCAGCCGTGGGACTCGGTGTCGACGGCCGCCCACAGTTCGTGCCGGGAGCGGCCCAGCCGGTCGGCGAGCGCGCCCGAGGCGGCCAGGGTGTCCGGGGTCCAGCGGAAGTCCACGAACACGCTGTCCGCGACCCTCCCGGCCCGGTCCTCGAAGAACTCCTGATTGAGCGCGTTGAGGGCGCCCTGCCAGCCCACCCGGCCGGTGCAGTTCATGGCGTCGTACCAGGTGATCCGCAGGCCGTGCGGGGCGCCCGCCGCCCGCAGGGCCCGCAGGAACTCCCGCATCCGGGTGGCGAGCGCGCTGTCCCCGCCGTCCGTCTCGGCATTGACGAACCAGCCGTCGAATCCGTACGTCCGCGCCACCCGCACGAGCTGGTCGGCGATCGGGAAGCGGCCGTCGGAGTCCCGTTGGACCAGGTCGCGCGTCCACTGGAGGTCGCCGCCGTAGGCGACGGGCGGCAGGAACACGTTGCCCAGCACCCGCACCCCGTGCCGGTGGGCCGCGTCGACCACGGGCGCGTTCGGGGCGAGCACGATCCCCTCGCCGGCGGAGCCGCCCCAGAAGACGAGCTCGTCGATGTACGCCCAGTGCGTGAGCGCGTAGTAGTCGGCGGTCGCCGAGCCCTGGGCCGGATTTCCGGCGGTCGGGCCGAAGGAGACCAGGGAGGCGATCCGGGCCTGGCCGGCGCGGGCCTCCCGGTTCGCCGGGACCGGCGTGAACCGCTGCGCCAAGGGCACGGTCGCGGTGTTGTGGGCGAGGTCGGGGTCGCTCTCGGGAGTCCACTGCTTGAGCGAGCGCCACACGATCCCGGGGCCGGGGGTCCCCTGCGGGAGGGAGTCGGGGAACCAGTACGAGGCGTACGGGGCCAGGTCGGCCGGGGTCGCGGGCGCGGCCTGGGCGGCCGAGGCGGGCGGGAGGAGGCCGGGCGCGCCCAGCAGGGCGGCGGCCCCGGCACCGGCCCCGGCGGCCAGCACGGTGCGCCGGGCCGGTGGCCGTATCGCGGTCGGAGGGTGCGGGGTACGAGCGTCGACGCCGTCGTCGTTCTCGGACATGCGGGCTCCTGCGGAGGAGAGGCGGTCGGGACGGAGGACAGGGCGGTCGGACGGAGGGGAGGCGGTCGGGACGGGTGGACTGATCAGCTGACGTCGTGCACGCGCAGCACCTCCGTGATGCCGCGCGCGGTGAGGTGCGCCGGGTCCTCGGCGAGCTCGGCCAGGACCACCGCGGGCCGGACCCCGTCCGCGGTGAGCGCCGCCCAGGCCTCGAAGAACGCGCCGCCCGGAGCGCACACCGACCGGCCGGGCGCCTCCTCGGCGGGGCCCACCTCCACCACCAGCGCGGTGGACCGTACGGCGGGCCGGTGCGCGCGCCCCCGCCACTCCTCGGCGAACCGGGCGACGGCGGCGCCCGCCGGCTTGGTCCGGCGGTCGTTGGTCAGCAGGCCGAGGCCGTACTCCAGCGCCGGGAAGTCCGCGAGCTCCCGGGACACGTCGTGCGAGCACCACCAGGTCACGCCCCACAGGTCCGGGCAGTCCAGGGCCGCCGCGAGCGTGGCCTCGGTGAAGCGGACCGCGTGCCGCGGCCCGATCAGCGGCGCCGGGACGCCGACCTCCTGGAGCCACACCGGACGGTGCGGGTCCGCGGCCCAGGCCTTGGAGAGCTCGATCAGATACGCGGCGTGGTGCTCGGTGGCCGTCCCGTCCGGGCCGTGGCGCTGCGCGGTGCCGTTGAACACCCAGGAGTGCACGGCGGTGGCCGCACCCAGCCGGGCCGCCTGGGCCGGGGTGAAGGGGTGCCCGTCCTGGTACCAGGCGGCGTCGTACTCGGCGTGTACGTGGAGGCGGCCGGGCGCGCCCCGCTCGCACGCGGCGAGCATCCGGCCCAGCCAGCGGGCGGCCTGGTCGCGCGTGGCCGGGTCGGGGTCGGGGTGCGGGGTGCCGGAGAACTGGTTGACCTCGTTGCCCACCGTCATGCCCAGGAAGGCGGGCCGGCCGGCGAGGGCCGCGGCCAGCGTGCCCAGGTAGGCCTCCTGCGCGGCGACCACGTCCGGGTCGGTGAAGAGGTTGCGCCGGTGCCAGGTCCGGGTCCAGGCGGGGAGGAAGTCGAAGCTCGACAGATGGCCCTGCAAGCCGTCCACGGCGACGTCCAGTCCGCGTTCGGCGGCCGCGTCGACGAGCGCGACGAGCTGTTCGACGGCGCGCGGCCGGATCAGGGTGCGGTTCGGCTGGAAGAGCGGCCACAGCGGGAAGACGCGGACGTGGTCCAGCCCGAGGGCGGCGATCGAGTCGAGGTCGGCTCTGACCTCGTCGAGGTCGAAGTCCAGCCAGTGGTGGAACCAGCCGCGGGTCGGCGTGTAGTTGGCACCGAAGCGGAGCGCGTCAACGGGCACAGGACGTCCTGGAGTTCTGGGGCTCTGGAGTAATGCACCGGGTGGGCACAACCTGCCGGGGCGGTCGGGGAAAGTCAACAGGGCCTCCAGAGCCCGTACTTATGCGCTTCAGCCCAGTTGACACAAGGGTTCTTCCCGTCAGATGCTGCGTGACTAATGCGCTTTAGCGTGGAAAGGGTCAGCGGAATTGCGGGCCGCCGGGAGCGGCACCGGGCGGCGGGTGGCCGCTCCGGCCGGGCGCGGGATCCCGTACGGTCCGGCCGTCGCAGTCCGCACCGAAGGATGAATGAGGCAGGCCATGGCCCGCAGACCCACCATCAAGGACATCGCCCGCCGGGCGGGGGTGTCGCAGAGCGCCGTGTCCTTCGCGCTCAACGACCGGCCCGGCGTCTCGCAGGACACCCGGGCCCGGATCCGCCGCGTCGCCGAGGAACTCGGCTGGCAGCCCAACAGCGCGGCCCGCGCCCTGTCCGGCGAACGCTCCGGAGCGGTCGGCCTGGTCCTCGCCAGGCCCGCGCACACCCTGGGCGTCGAGTCCTTCTTCCTCCAGCTCGTCTCCGGCATCCAGGAGGTGCTCTCGGCCGCCCGAACCGCCCTGCTGTTCCAGGTCGTCGAGGACATCGACGCCGAGTGCGCGCTCTACCGCCGCTGGTGGGCGGAGCGGCGGGTGGACGGCGTGCTGGTGGTCGATCCCCGGACCCAGGACCCCCGCCCGGCCCTGCTCACACAGCTGGGCCTGCCCGCAGTCAGCATCGGCGAGGGCGCGGCCTCCGCGGACCCGGCGCTCTCGACCCTCTCCCCGGACCCGGCCCTCTCCCCGGACCCGACCCTCTCCGCGGTGCGGGCCGACGACGCGGGGGCCATGGTGCAGGTCCTGGACCACCTGTACGGGCTGGGCCACCGCCGGATCGTCCACGTCGCCGGGCTGCCCGGCCTCGCCCACACGGCCCGCCGCATGGAGTCCCTGCGGGCCGAGGCCGCACGGCGCGGGCTCGGCTCCGACCGGGTGCGCTCGGTGGTCACCGACTACTCCGACGCCGAGGGCGCGGCGGCCACCCGCCGGGTCCTGGCCGAGCCGCAGCCCCCCACCGCGCTCGTCTACGACAACGACGTGATGGCCATAGCGGGCAGCGCGGTCGCCGCCGAGCTCGGCATCCCCGTGCCGGGCCGGCTGTCGATCGTGGCCTGGGACGACTCCGCGCTCTGCCGGGTCACCCACCCCCGGCTCACCGCCCTGGTGCGCGACACCGCGGGCTTCGGCCGGCTCGCCGCCGAGGAACTCCTCGCCGTCCTCGCCGGAAGCCCCGCCGGGGTCCGCACGAGCGAGCGGCCGCGACTGGAGCCTCGCGAGAGCACGGCGCCGCCCCCGGCGCATACTGAATCCTGACCCCCTCCTGGAGCCGCCACCGTGATCACCCCCACCGCCCCGTTCCCCGCACCCGGGGCCGTCGCCGCGCCCGCCGGCCTGACGGTGGCGATCGACATCGGCGGTACGAAGATCGCCGGTGCGCTGGTGCACCCCGACGGCACGATGACGGCCACGACCCGCCGCCCGACGCCCCGCGGGGTGGACGCGGACGCGGTCATGGCCGCGGTCGGGGAGGTCGTCGCGGACCTGGCGGACTCGCCGCTGTGGCCTTCGGCGGTCCGCTGCGGGATCGGCAGCGCCGGCCCGGTGGACACCTCGCGGGGCACGGTCAGCCCGGTGAACATCGGTGCGTGGCGGGCCTTCCCCGTCCAGGAGCGGGTCGCGGCGGAGCTCGCCGCGCGCGGGGCCGAGCTCCCTACCGTGCTGGCCGGTGACGGCGTGGCGATGACCGCGGCCGAGCACTGGCTGGGCGCCGCCCGGGGCCATGCGAACGCGCTCTGCATGGTGGTCTCCACGGGCGTCGGAGGCGGCCTCATCCTGAACAACCGGCTCCACCCGGGCCCCACGGGCAACGCCGGGCACATCGGCCACATCAGCGTGGCCTTCGACGGCGCAGGCGAACCGTGCGCCTGCGGCGGCCGCGGCTGCGTCGAGTCGATCGCCTCCGGCACGGCGATCGCCCGCTGGGCCCTGGCCCAGGGCTGGACCCCGGCGCCGGGCGGGGAGGGCTCAGGCAACGGCCGTACCCCCGCCGCCGCCCGCAACCCCTCCCGTACGGGGGACGCGACCGCCGCGGGCGTGGCCGCTGCGGCCGCCGCCGGCGACCCGATCGCCCTGGCCGCCTTCGACCGCGCGGGCCGCGCCCTGGCCGCCGCCATCGCGGCCACCGCCACCCTCGTCGAGACGGACATCGCGGTCATCGGCGGCGGGGTCGCCGCCGCCGGCGACACCCTCTTCACCCCGATCCGCACCCACCTCGCGGACTACGCCAGGCTCTCCTTCGTCCAGGAGCTCCGCGTCGTACCGGCCGCCCTGGGCACCGACGCGGGACTGATCGGGGCGGCCGCGGCGGCCGCGATGCTGCTGCCGCACACCCCTTCGGCGTGACCGTCAGGCGTCGTGACCGTCAGGGCTTGACGGACCGGTAGTACCGGCGCGCGCCCTCGTGCAGGTCCAGCGGCTGCGTGTAGATCGCGGTCCGCAGGTCGACCAGCTGCGCGGCGTGCACCTCGCGCCCGACGCGGTCGCGGCTGAGGATCACCGTCCGCGTGAGCAGCTCCGTCAGCCCGGCGTCGGTCCCCTCGGTGGTCACCAGCAGGTTCGGCACGGCCACGGTCGTCACCGCGCTGGTGTTGCGCGCCCGCGCGTACGCGTCCTGCGGCATCACCGCCGTGCGGTAGTAGCCCGCGGCGCTGCCGCCCCGCTGGAGCGGCTCCACCAGGTCGCCGAGCTGCACGAGCCGGATGTCGAACCGCTCCGACAGCTCGCGCACCGCGTTGGTGGGCAGCCCGCCGGACCAGAAGAACGCGTCGATCCGGCCCGCCTCCAGCTCACCCGGCATGGTGTCGATGCCGATGGAGACCGGCGTGATGTCCAGGGTCGGGTCCAGTCCGGCCGCGACCAGCAGCCGCTCGGAGACGAGCCGCACCCCGGATCCCGGCTGCCCGATGGCGACCCGCTTGCCCCGCAGGTCACGCGCCGACTGCACCGGGGACCCGGCCGCCACCACCAGCTGCACGTAGTCGTCATAGAGCCGGGCGCAGCCGCGCAGCCGCTCCGCGCCGGGCTTCCCGTCGTGCTGGTACTGGGCGACCGCGTCCGCCGTCGCCACCGTGAAGTCGGCCTCGCCCGAGGCGACCCGCTGCAGGTTCTCCCGCGAGCCCTCACTCGTCTTCAGCTCTACGTCCACCCCGGGCACGTCCCGCTTGAGCGCCTGCTCCAGCAGCTGTCCGTACCGGTGGTAGACCCCGGTCCGCGCCCCGGTGCTGAAGGTCAGCTCGCCCCGCAGCTCCCGGTCCCCGAAGGGCCCCAGCCACCAGATCAGCAGACCGAGCACGGCGAGTGCGGCCGCCACGACCCGCAGGGCGTGGCGCCTGCTGACACGGGGCGGTACGAGAGGCATGGCCGCGATCCTGCCACCCGCCCGCCGTCCTGTCACGGCGTGAGCCGCCCGGGGGACCGGAGGCCTTCCGCGCACCGCCTACCCTTGTTCCATGACCAGCAGCGACCGGAGCCAGGCAGTGGACGTGAAGCGAAGCTACGAGGTGCGCACCTACGGGTGCCAGATGAACGTGCACGACTCGGAGCGGCTCTCCGGTCTGCTGGAGGACGCAGGCTACGTCCGGGCGCCCGAGGGCTCCGACGGCGACGCCGACGTCGTGGTCTTCAACACCTGCGCCGTCCGCGAGAACGCCGACAACAAGCTGTACGGCAACCTCGGCCGGCTCGCCCCGATGAAGACCAAGCGCCCCGGCATGCAGATCGCCGTCGGCGGCTGCCTCGCGCAGAAGGACCGCGACACGATCGTCAAGAAGGCCCCCTGGGTCGACGTCGTCTTCGGTACGCACAACATCGGCAAGCTCCCCGTGCTGCTGGAGCGCGCCCGCGTCCAGGAGGAGGCGCAGGTCGAGATCGCCGAGTCGCTGGAGGCCTTCCCCTCGACGCTGCCGACCCGCCGCGAGTCCGCGTACGCCGCCTGGGTCTCCATCTCCGTCGGCTGCAACAACACCTGCACCTTCTGCATCGTCCCGGCGCTGCGCGGCAAGGAGGAGGACCGCCGCCCCGGCGACATCCTCGCCGAGGTGGAGGCCCTGGTCGCCGAGGGCGTCTCCGAGATCACCCTGCTCGGCCAGAACGTGAACGCGTACGGCTCCGACCTGGGCGACCGCGAGGCCTTCAGCAAGCTGCTGCGCGCCTGCGGGCAGATCGAGGGCCTGGAGCGGGTCCGCTTCACCTCCCCGCACCCGCGCGACTTCACGGACGACGTGATCGCGGCGATGGCCGAGACCCCGAACGTGATGCCGCAGCTGCACATGCCGCTGCAGTCCGGCTCGGACCCGATCCTCAAGGCGATGCGTCGCTCATACCGCCAGGAGCGCTTCCTCGGCATCATCGAGAAGGTCCGCGCGGCGATCCCGCACGCCGCGATCTCCACCGACATCATCATCGGCTTCCCCGGCGAGACCGAGGAGGACTTCCAGCAGACGATGCACGTGGTGCGCGAGGCCCGCTTCGCGAACGCCTTCACCTTCCAGTACTCCAAGCGCCCCGGCACCCCCGCGGCCGACATGGACGGGCAGATCCCCAAGGAGGTCGTGCAGGACCGCTACATGCGCCTGGTCGCCCTCCAGGAGGAGATCTCCTGGGAGGAGAACAAGAAGCAGGTCGGCCGCACCCTGGAGGTCATGGTCGCGGAGGGCGAGGGCCGCAAGGACGGCGCCACGCACCGCCTGTCCGGCCGCGCCCCCGACAACCGCCTGGTCCACTTCACGAAGCCGGAGGCGGAGGTCCGACCGGGTGACGTGGTCACCGTGGACATCACCTACGCCGCCCCGCACCACCTGCTGGCCGAGGGCCCGACGCTGACCGTACGCCGCACCCGCGCCGGTGACGCCTGGGAGAGGCGCAACGCCGCCCCGGCCCAGCCCGCCGGTGTCATGCTCGGCATCCCGACGCTGGGCGTTCCGGCCCCCCTGCCGGCGGCGACCTCGGGCTGCGCGGCGCCCCGGTAACCCTGCCGTACGCATGCGGCCGGGCGCGGGCGTCCTTGAACGCCGAGCCCCCCTCGCCCGCGCCGCGCTGGCGTTAGGCTGCGGATCATGCTCGTAGCCGCTGCCGTCTGTCCCGCCCCGCCCCTGCTCGTGCCGGAGGTCGCCGCGGGGGCCGCCGCCGAACTCGGCGACGCCCGCACCGCCTGCTCCGACGCGCTGGCGGTGCTCGCCGCGTCCCGGCCCGACCTGCTCGTCGTGGTGGGGGCCGCCGAGGAGGAACAGGCCGGCGCCTACCTCCAGGGCGCCCGCGGCACCTTCCGCGGCTTCGGCGTCGACACCGAGGTCCGGCTCGGGGAGGGCGAGGAGGGGCCGCGCCCGCTCCCCACCTCGCTGGCCGTGGGCGCCTGGCTCCTAGGGCACGCCCGGTGGGGCGCCGCCCCGCTGGAGGGCCTCGCGATCGACGCCTCGCTGGACACCGCGCGGTGTCTGGAGGCGGGCCGGGAGATCGCCGAGGGAGACGAGCGGATCGCGCTGCTGGTGATGGGCGACGGCAGTGCCAAGCGGACCCTGAAGGCCCCGGGCTACCTCGACGAGCGCGCCGCCGCCTTCGACGCCGCCGTCGGCCGCGCGCTGGCCGCCGCCGACGTGGCCGCCCTCGCCGCGCTGGACCCCGCCCTCGCCGCCGAGCTCCAGGCCGCCGGGCGGGCCCCCTGGCAGGTGCTGGCCGGCGCGGCCCGGGGAGCGGGCCTCGACGGGCGTCTGCTGTGCGAGGAGGCCCCGTACGGCGTGGGGTACTTCGTGGCCGTCTGGTCCTGACGGGACGCCGTTCCTCACAGCGAAGGGGCGCGGGAGCGGCCTCAGCCGCTCCCGCGCCCCTTCCGGGACCGCGTCAGGAAGCTGCCGGCGGCGTCGGCCCGCCGGGGGTGTCCTTGTGCGCGATCTTGCCCAGGGCGTCCTTCGCCTTGCCCGTGCCGCTCGTGATCCGGTCGCTGTACTTGCCGTGGGTCTTGGAGTCCACGGCCTTGGCCACCTTGTCCAGACCCTCGGCGATCTTGCCCTCGTTCTTCTGGGCGAGGTCGCCGACCTTCTCCTTGGCGGGAGCGAGCTTGGCCTTCAGATTGTCGAGCAGGCCCATGGGTCACCTTCCGTTGGCGGTCGCTACGTACGGGCGCCCTCGCCGGCTTCGCTGTCCGCGGCCACCTCGGCCGACTGCTGCTTGGGGATCTCCACGGACTCCGCCGTGGAAACCTCCGCAACAACCGGGTCGGCCTCGGCCTCGTCGGCCGTAGCGGACTCCGCCGTCACGTCCTCGGCCACGACCTCCTCGGTCGCAACCTCGTCCTTACGACGAAAAAACCGATCAAAAACGCCCATGTCTACTCCTGTAACGGTACCCGCGTGAGTGAAGTTCCGCCTTGGCCGGACCGGCCTCCACCGGGCATGCGAGGGGCGTGCGCCGGGCCGGAACCTCGCCAGGGCAACGACCCCGCCCCCGACCCGTCACGTAACTCGATCGGGTACACCCCGTGGGGTTTGCGAGACTGGGGCCGTGAGGAAAGCAGCCCCCGCAGCGCGGGTCATCGCCGTCGTCGGTCCCACCGCGGCAGGAAAGTCCGACTTGGGCGTCGCCCTGGCCCGCCATTTCGACGGCGAAGTCGTCAACGCCGACTCCATGCAGCTGTACCGGGGGATGGACATCGGCACCGCCAAGCTGACGACCGAGGAGCGCGGCGGAGTCCCGCACCACCTCCTCGACATCTGGGAGGTCACCGACACCGCCAACGTCGCCGAGTACCAGCGCCTGGCCCGCCGGGAGATCGACCGGCTCCTCGCCGAGGGCCGTACGCCGGTCCTCGTCGGCGGATCCGGCCTGTACGTCCGCGGCGCCCTCGACGTCATGGAGTTCCCCGGCACCGACCCCGAGGTCCGCGCCCGGCTGGAGGACGAGCTCACCCTGCGCGGCCCCGGCGCCCTGCACGCGCGGCTCGCCGCCGCCGACCCGGCCGCCGCCCGGGCGATCCTGCCCAGCAACGGCCGCCGCATCGTCCGCGCGCTGGAGGTCATCGAGATCACCGGCCGCCCCTTCACCGCCAACCTCCCCGGCCACGAGTCCGTCTACGACACCGTCCAGATCGGCGTCGACGTCGCCCGGCCGGAGCTCGACGAGCGGATCGCGCTGCGGGTGGACCGGATGTGGGAGGACGGGCTGGTGGACGAGGTCCGCGCGCTGGAGGCCCGGGGGCTGCGGGACGGAATCACCGCCTCCAGGGCGCTCGGCTACCAGCAGGTGCTGGCCGCCCTCGCCGGGGAGTGCACCGAGGACGAGGCCCGGGCGGAGACGGTCCGCGCGACCAAGAGGTTCGCCCGCCGCCAGGACTCCTGGTTCCGCCGCGATCCGCGCGTGCACTGGCTCAGCGGGGGCGTCGCCGACCGGGGGGAACTCCCCGGACTCGCGCAGTCGTTGGTCGAACGAGCGGTCACAGCCTGATCACGTGATGGCATCGGGACGCCCCGGGCGCCCGTAGTGGGGCCGGGGGCGTGCCATCATCAAACTCAGGCAGGTGCGGTCACCTGCGGTGAACGGCGGCGTACTGAGTCCGAGTGGGGAGGGCGCGTGGCGATGGAGGCCGGCCCTCGCGACACCGGGCGGGACGAGACCCGGCGGGAAGCGGACCCGACGCTGCTCGACGGGACCGACGGACCCGCAGGTCTCGGGCTGCCCGCCGACCCCGCGCGCCTGACCACCGACGGCCCGGACACGCCGGACTCGGCCGAGGCCGAGGCCGCCGCGGGTCCCGAGTTCGAGGTCGAGCTGCGCCCGCAGCGCCGCCTGCGGCTGTGGCAGATCGCCCCCATCGTGATGCTCGCGGCCGCCGGTTCGCTGATGTTCGCCTTCCCCCTCGCCTTCGAGTTCGGCGACGGCGGAGCCGTGGTCGCCATGCTCGGCTTCCTCATCAGCAGCTGCGCCGGGGGCTGGGGCATGATGGCCGCCCGCCGCGTGGGCTACACGTGGCCGGGGCTCCCGGCCCGGGGGAGCGGCCGCCGCCCCGACTGGCGCCTGGCCGCGCTGTACGCCGTGGTGGTGCTGACCGTCGTCGCGCTCGCCGTGTACCGGGTCGCCCGGCTCCGCTGACCGCCCACCGGACGGTTCCGCGCCCGTGAGCAGGGGCTCGGTACCATGAACCGGTGACGCAGACCAGCCTCTCCTTCCTCAAGGGCCACGGCACCGAGAACGACTTCGTGATCGTCCCGGACCCCGACAACGCCATCGAGCTGCCCCCGACGGCCGTCGCGAAGCTCTGCGACCGCCGTGCGGGGATCGGCGCGGACGGCGTCCTGCACGTCGTCCGGTCCGCCGCGCACCCGGAGGCGGCGCACCTGGCCGAGGAAGCCGAGTGGTTCATGGACTACCGCAACAGCGACGGCTCCGTCGCCGAGATGTGCGGCAACGGCGTGCGCGTCTTCGCCCGCTACCTCCAGTACGCCGGCCACGTCGAGCCCGGAGACCTCGCGGTCGCGACCCGCGGCGGCGTCAAGCGGGTCCACCTCGACAAGAGCGGCGACGTCACCGTCTCCATGGGCCGGGCCGAGTTCCCCGAGGGCGAGGTCACGGTCGGCGTCGGCTCCCGCACCTGGCCCGCGCGCAACGTGAACATGGGGAACCCGCACGCGGTGGCGTTCGTTGAAAGCCTCGACGACGCCGGGACTCTGTACACCGCCCCCGAGTTCAGCCCGGCGTCCGCCTACCCGACCGGGGTCAATGTCGAGTTCGTCGTCGACCGCGGCCCGCGTCACGTCGCCATGCGCGTCCACGAGCGCGGCTCCGGCGAGACCCGCTCCTGCGGCACCGGCGCGTGCGCCGTCGCCGTGGCCGCCATCCGCCGCGACGGCGCGGACCCGGCCACCACCGGCGAACCGGTGACCTACACCGTCGACCTGCCCGGCGGCACCCTGGTCATCACCGAACACCCCGACGGGCGGATCGACATGACCGGACCGGCCGTGATCGTGGCCACGGGGGAGTTCGACGAAGCCTGGCTCACCGAAACGGCTTTCGGCTGAAGCTTCCCTCTAATGGGTGATCCGTTTCACGCTGAGCGAGAGGTGGACTGCGCCACGTGGTGGGGTCGGTAACATCAGGCACCGGCCCTGAGGGCTCACCCCATGCCCGCCACCGCCGGTCGAAGCCGCCGGAGGTGCCCATGAGTGCAGAGGCCACGAACCCCGAAGCACACCCCGAAGCGCCCCCTGAGCTCCGCAGACGTGGCCGGACCAGGCTCGATCTGCGCCGGCTCGGGCGCGCGGCCCTGCTCGGGCCCACGTCCCGCGACCGGCTCCCGGACGCGATCGGCCATGTCGCGGAAGCGCATCGCGCCCACTATCCGGACGCCGATATGTCCGTTCTGCGGCGCGCCTATCTGCTCGCGGAGACCTCGCACCGCGGTCAGATGCGAAAAAGTGGTGAGCCGTACATCACACATCCCCTCGCCGTCACCCTGATCCTTGCCGAACTCGGCGCCGAGACCACGACGTTGACGGCGTCTCTGCTCCACGACACCGTCGAGGACACCGATGTGACCCTCGATCAGGTCCGTGCGGAGTTCGGTGACGAGGTCTGCTTCATCGTCGACGGCGTCACCAAGGTGGAGAAGATCGACTACGGCGCCGGCGCCGAGCCGGAGACCTTCCGCAAGATGCTCGTCGCCACCGGCAACGACGTCCGCGTGATGTCCATCAAACTCGCCGACCGGCTGCACAACATGCGCACCCTGGGCGTGATGCGCCCCGAGAAACAGGCCCGCATCGCCAAGGTCACCCGGGACGTCCTCATCCCGCTCGCCGAACGGCTCGGCGTCCAGGCGCTCAAGACCGAACTGGAAGACCTCGTCTTCGCGATCCTGCACCCCGAGGAGTACGAGAGCACCCGCGCGCTCATCGCAGCGCACACCGGCGAACGCGACCCGCTGCCCGCCATCGCCGACTCCGTACGGGCCGTCCTGCGCGAGGCCGGCATCGCCGCCGAAGTACGGGTCCGGCCCCGGCACTTCGTCTCCGTGCACCGGATCGCCCGGACGCGCGGCGAACTGCGCGGCTCCGACTTCGGCCGCATCCTCGTCCTCGTCGGCGAGAACGCCGACTGCTACGGGGTCCTGGGCGAGCTGCACACCTGCTTCACCCCGGTGGTCTCCGAGTTCAAGGACTTCATCGCCACCCCGAAGTTCAACCTCTACCAGTCCCTGCACACCGCCGTCGCCACGCCCGAGGGCCACGTCGCCGAGGTCATCGTGCGGACCCGGCAGATGCACCGCGTCGCGGAGGCCGGGGTGGTCGCCCTCGGCAACCCGTACGCCACGGGAATGCCCGACCCCGCCGCCGACCCGGACGAGGAGCGGGTGGACCCCACCCGGCCCGGCTGGCTGAACCGGCTGCTCGACTGGCAGCAGTCCGCGCCCGACCCCGACACCTTCTGGAGCGTGCTGCGCGCGGAGCTGGCACAGGACCGGGAGATCACCGTCTTCCGGGCGGACGGGGGCACCCTGGGCCTGCCCGCCGGAGCCAGCTGCATCGACGCCGCCTACGCGCAGCACGGCGAGGCGGCCCACGGCTGTATCGGCGCCCGGGTCAACGGGCGCCTGACCTCCCTGTCCTGCGTACTGTCCGACGGGGACACCGTGCAACTGCTCCTCGCGCACGACGCCACCTCGGGACCGGCCGCCGAATGGCTGGACCACGCGCGGACCCCCGCCGCCCGGCTCGCCATCAGCACCTGGCTCGAAGCCCACCCCGGCCGGGCGATGTCCACCACCACCGCCGCACGGGCGCCGCTCTCGGTGATCGGGGCCCGCGGCGGCGGGGCCAACGCCGTCGCCGACCTGCCCGGCGCGCCCGTGCGGCTGGCCGGCTGCTGCACGCCGGTGCCGCCGGACGCCGTCGCCGGATTCGTGGTCCGGGGCGGCGCCGTCACCGTGCACCGCATCCACTGCGCGGCGGTGGCGCAGATGCGCGCGGTGGGCCGCACCTCCGTCGCCGTCCACTGGCGGGCCACGGCGGACTGCCGGGTCACCCTGCTCGCTGAATCGTTCGGCCGCCCGCACCTGCTGGCCGACCTGACCGAGGCCATCGCCCGGGAGGGGGTCGAGGTCGTCTCCGCGACCGTGGAACCCCCCGTCGAGCAGCGGGTCCGGCACAGCTACACCCTCCAGCTGCCCGACGCGGCCGGGCTGCCCGCGCTGATGCGGGCGATGCGGGACGTGCCGGGCGTGTACGACGTCAGCCGGGTCTAGTGCTGTGACCGAAAAGGGCCTCCGCGTGTCACCGGGCGGCGCCGGAAGGTCCCGTTCGGGTGGACCCGTCGCGCGCCGTGCGCGGCCGTGCGGCGGGCGCTGGTAAGCGGTGGGGGATGCAGCTCTCCTCCGCGCGCCTGCGCGCCGCCCTGCTCGCCGCGGCCTCCCTGACCCTCGTAGCCGCCGTACTGCCCCCGCCGAAGCCGCTGGGCATCGGCGACCGGCTCTTCCCCGAGCTCGGGAACCCGGGCTACGACGTCCTCTCGTACGACCTGTCCTTCACCTACAAGGACAACCGGACCCCGCTCGACGCGGTCACCGTGATCGACGCCCGGGCGCTGGAGCCGCTGGAGCGCATCAATCTGGACTTCACCCACGGCGCCGTCGCGTCCGCCGAGGTCAACGGGAAGCCGGCACGGTTCGAGAGCGCGGGGGAGGACCTCGTACTGACCCCCGCGCAGCCGGTCCTGCACGGCATGCCGCTGCACATCACCGTCCGGCACACCAGCGACCCGCGCGGGCGCGGGGACGGCGGCTGGGTGCCCACCGAGGACGGCCTGGCCATGGCCAACCAGGCGGACGCCGCCCACCGGGTCTTCCCCTGTAACGACCACCCCGCCGACAAGGCGTTCTTCACCTTCCGCATCACCGCCCCGGCCGGGCTCACGGCCGTCGCCAACGGGACGCCCGCGCTCCCCGCCCTGCGCTTCGGTCCCTCGACGACCTGGACGTACAAGACCCGGCACCCCATGGCCACCGAGCTGGCCCAGGTCTCCGTCGGCCGCTCCGCCGTGGTCCACAGCACCGGACCGCACGGGCTGCCCCTGCGGGACGTGGTGCCCGCCGTCGACCGCGAGAAGCTGGAGCCGTGGCTGAAGAAGACCGCGGGCCACGTGGCGTGGATGGAGGAGCGCGTCGGCCGCTACCCCTTCGAGAACTACGGCGTACTGATCGCCCGCGCGTCCACCGGCTTCGAGCTGGAGACGCAGACCCTCTCCCTCTTCGAGCGGAGCCTGTTCGCGGGCGAGGGCTACCCCGAGTGGTACGTCGAAGCCGTGATGGTCCACGAGCTCGCCCACCAGTGGTTCGGCGACAGCGTCACCCCGCGGACCTGGTCCGACCTGTGGCTCAACGAAGGACACGCCACCTGGTACGAGGCCCTGTACGCGGACGGGCTCGGCAAGTACTCCCTGGAGCGGCGCATGCGCGAGGCGTACCAGCGCTCCGACCAGTGGCGCGCGGCGGGCGGGCCCCCGGCCGCCCCCAAGGCCGCCGCACCCGGCGAGAAGATCGGGCTGTTCCGGCCGGTCGTCTACGACGGAGCCGCACTGATCCTCTACGCGCTGCGCCAGGAGATCGGCGTCCAGGCCTTCGACCGCGTCGAGCGGCGCTGGGTCACCGAACACCGGGACGGCGTCGCCGGCACCGACGACTTCGTACGTCTGGCCTCGCAGGAGGCGGGCCGCGACCTGACGGCCTTCCTCACGCCCTGGCTGTACGGGAAGACGACCCCCGCGATGCCGGGGCACCCGGAGTGGAGCGGGACCGGACCCGCCCGATAAAGCGTGTGACCGGCGGGCAGCGGGCATGTCACCATCGACGGGCCGTTCGGGGAATCCCCGGACGATGTGACACGTTGGACAGGACAGTCAATGTGACACTGCTATTCGAATCGACGTAAGGATCCAATGACCTCCTCTTCTTCCCCTTCCCAGGACGCGCGGGACGCACAGGACACCCAGGACGTGCGCGACGCGCAGAGCTTCACCGAGAGCCTTCGGGCCGATGCCCTGATGGAAGAGGACGTCGCCTGGAGCCACGAGATCGACGGAGACCGGGACGGCGAGCAGTTCGAACGCTCGGAGCGCGCGGCCCTGCGCCGCGTGGCCGGCCTCTCCACCGAGCTCGAAGACGTCACCGAGGTCGAGTACCGCCAGCTGCGCCTGGAGCGGGTCGTGCTCGTCGGTGTCTGGACCTCGGGCACGGTGACCGACGCGGAGAACTCCCTCGCGGAGCTCGCCGCACTCGCCGAGACGGCGGGCGCCCTCGTGCTCGACGGTGTGATCCAGCGCCGCGACAAGCCCGACCCGGCCACCTTCATCGGCTCCGGCAAGGCGCGCGAGCTGCGTGACATCGTCATGGAGAGCGGCGCCGACACCGTCGTGTGCGACGGCGAGCTCAGCCCCGGCCAGCTCATCGCCCTCGAAGACGTCGTCAAGGTCAAGGTGGTCGACCGCACCGCCCTGATCCTCGACATCTTCGCCCAGCACGCCAAGTCCCGAGAGGGCAAGGCGCAGGTCGCGCTGGCGCAGATGCAGTACATGCTGCCGCGCCTGCGAGGCTGGGGTGCCTCGCTGTCCCGTCAGATGGGTGGCGGCGGCGGTGGCGGCATGGCCACCCGAGGCCCCGGTGAGACCAAGATCGAGACGGACCGGCGACGGATCCGCGAGAAGATGGCGAAGATGCGCCGGGAGATCGCGGAGATGAAGACCGGCCGCGACATCAAGCGGCAGGAACGGCGCCGCAACAAGGTGCCCTCGGTCGCCATCGCCGGCTACACCAACGCGGGCAAGTCCTCGCTGCTCAACCGCCTCACGGGCGCGGGCGTGCTGGTGGAGAACGCGCTGTTCGCCACCCTCGACCCGACCGTGCGCCGGGCCGAGACGCCGAGCGGCCGGGTCTACACCCTGGCCGACACGGTCGGCTTCGTCCGGCACCTGCCGCACCACCTGGTCGAGGCGTTCCGCTCCACCATGGAGGAGGTCGGCGACTCCGACCTCATCCTGCACATCGTGGACGGCTCGCACCCCGCGCCGGAGGAGCAGCTGGCAGCGGTGCGCGAGGTGATCCGCGAGGTCGGTGCGGTGAACGTGCCGGAGATCGTGGTGATCAACAAGGCGGACGCGGCTGATCCGCTCGTCCTGCAGCGGCTGCTGCGGATCGAGCGGCACTCCATCGCCGTCTCGGCGCGGACGGGCCAGGGCATCGAGGAACTCCTCGCGCTCATCGACTCCGAGCTGCCGCGGCCCGAGGTCGAGGTGGAGGCCATGGTCCCGTACACGCGGGGCTCGCTGGTGGCCAAGGCGCACGCCGAGGGCGAGGTGATCTCCGAGGAGCACACCCCGGACGGCACCCTGCTCAAGGCCCGGGTCCACCAGGAGCTGGCGGCGGACCTGGCTCCGTACGCGCTCGCCAAGCGGTGAGTCCGACCCAGCGGTGACGACGGAGGCCCCCTGCGCTGCGCAGGGGGCCTCCGTCGTCGTCAGTACTGCCTGCCGTGAGAGTCAGCTACTTGAACTTGCGGCTGACGGCGTCGAAGACGCCCTTCGCCTCCGGACCCAGCCGGGGTCCAGCCAGCCACCCCGCCTTGGCCGGGCCGATCGAGGTGTTCGACACCAGCGCCGGCTTGCCGTCGGCGCCCGCCGCGACCCAGCCGCCACCGGAGGAACCGCCGGTCATGGTGCAGCCGATGCGGTACATCGCCGGGTCGGTCGCGTTCAGGGACAGACGGCCCGGCTTGTCCGTGCACTGGAAGGCCTTCTGGCCGTCGAACGGAGCCGCGGCCGGGTAGCCCGTCGCCGTAATGCTCGCGATCTTCGCCGCGGCCGGAGCGGCGAACTCCACCGGAAGCGCCGAACCGACCGTCTCCTCCAGGGACTTCCCACTGCCCTTCTCGGGCGTCACGTGCAGCACGGCGAAGTCGTACGGGGCGCCCGCGCCGCCGGTCGGACCGCCCGTCGCGATCCACTGGTCGGAGGTCTGCGCCCAGTCGCTCCACCAGACGCCGTACGGAGCCACCTGCTCGCGGGGCGCGCCCTTGAGCTGCGCCGACGGCTTGCCCGCGTTGTTGTAGGACGGGACGAAGGCGATGTTGCGGTACCAGCCGCCGGACTTGCCCGCGTGCACGCAGTGGCCGGCCGTCCAGACCATGTTGGACTTGCCGGGGTGCGCCGGGTCCTTGACCACGGTCGCCGAACAGACCATCGACCCCTCGGGACCGTCGAAGAACACCTTGCCGGACTCGGGCACGCTCTGGTGGTAGGGCGGGTTCGCCGCCTTGGCCGTCACCGGCGCCGGGGTCGGGTCGGAGGCGCCCTGGTCCTTGCCCGCGTCCGGGTCGACGGCCGGGCGCTGCGGCTGCTCGGCGTCACGCATGCGGTCCGGGTCCCACAGGTCCTCGATGATCGGGTTGATGTAGTCGCCCGCCTCGCGCAGCCAGTCCTCCTTCTTCCAGTTCTTCCACGCACCCCCCTTCCACTTCTCCAGGTCGATGCCGTGGGCCTTGAGCTTGTCCCTGAGCTGGTCCGGGATCTTGATCCCGTCCGTGCCCGGACTGGTCGCCGCCACGGTCGGCTTGGCGTCGCCGCCGGCCTCCCCGTCGCCGGGGCCGCAGGCCGCTGCGGTCAGCGCGAGCGCGGCCGCGCACAGGATCGCGGTGACCGGTCGGATCGGTCGCATGTCGTTCGTCCCCCTGGTGGTGTCAAGGCGTGGAGTGCAGCCCCCCACTATGCCGCTGCCGCCCAGGACGACACAGGCCGGGGGCGCGGTTCCTCGCTCCCCGCCCTTACGGGGCAAGGATCTTGGCCCCACCCGTGATCCGTCGCCGTCACCGTCGTTGGTACGTACGGGGGACGGGGGCAGCGTTCGTGTTCGAGGCGCAATCCGGAAGAGCAATCAGTGCGGGAGGACCGACACTCGTGGCGTTGACCGAGCCGGCCGCGGCGGTGGCCGCGACACAGACCCCGCCGCACGTACCGCCGCAGGCAGGCCGGGTGGCAGCTCCCGGCGGTGGTGGCGCCGACGGGATCCTGCGCAGGCAGTCCCAACGGGAGTCCGCCGCGCGGACGTACGCGCGGTCCCTGCCCATCGTCCCGGTCCGGGCCCGCGGGTTGACCATCGAGGGAGCCGACGGGCGCCGCTACCTCGACTGCCTCAGCGGCGCCGGCACCCTCGCCCTGGGGCACAACCACCCCGTGGTGCTCGAAGCCATCCGCGGCGTACTGGACTCGGGGGCGCCGCTGCACGTGCTGGACCTGGCGACCCCGGTCAAGGACGCCTTCACCACCGAGCTGTTCGCCAACCTGCCGCCCGCGCTGGCCGACGACGCGCGCATCCAGTTCTGCGGGCCGGCCGGCACGGACGCCGTGGAGGCCGCGCTCACCCTGGTCCGCGCCGCGACCGGGCGCCGCGGGCTGCTCGCCTTCACCGGGGCCTACCACGGGATGACCGCCGGGGCCCTGGGCGCCTCGGGGGGCGCCCCGGACGTACGGGTGACCCGGCTGCCGTACCCGCAGGACCTGCGCTGCCCGTTCGGCGTCGGCGGACCCGAGGGCGCCGAACTGGCCGCGCGCTGGACGCAGAACCTGCTGGACGACCCGAAGGGCGGGGTGCCCGCTCCCGCCGCCATGATCGTCGAACCCGTGCAGGGCGAGGGCGGGGTCATCCCCGCCCCGGACGCCTGGCTGCGCCGAATGCGGGAGATCACCGAGGCGCGGGGGATCCCGCTGATCGCCGACGAGGTGCAGACCGGGGTGGGCCGGACCGGCGCCTTCTGGGGGGTCGACCACGCGGGGGTGGTGCCGGACGTCATGGTCCTGTCCAAGGCGATCGGCGGCAGCCTGCCGCTCGCGGTGATCGTGTACCGGTCGGGCCTGGACGTCTGGGGCCCCGGGGCGCATGCGGGCACCTTCCGCGGCAACCAGCTGGCCATGGCCGCCGGTACCGCGACGCTGGCCTTCGTGCGCGAGAACCGGCTCGCCGAGCGGGCCGCCGCCCTGGGCGAGCGGATGCTGACGGCCCTGCGGGACCTGGCCTCCCACCACCCCTGCATGGGCGAGGTCCGGGGGCGGGGCCTGATGCTCGGCGTCGAACTCGTCGATCCCGACACCGGGGCCGCCGCCCCGGCCCTCGCCACGGCCGTCCGCCAGGAGTGCCTGGACCGCGGCCTGATCGTCGAACTCGGCGGCCGCCACGGCGCCGTCGTCCGCCTGCTCCCCCCGCTGACCCTGACCGACGAGCAGGCCGCGGCGGTCCTCGACCGCCTGGCCGACGCCATCCCGGCCGCCGCCGCCCGGACCCACTGACCCGCCACCCCGAGGACCCGCGATGTCAGACCCCCACCAGCCCACCCCCCTCCCAACCCCCCCGACCCCACCCCAGCCCGCGGCGCCCCCCGAGTCCGCGCCGCCCCCCGCCGGGCCGCAGCCCCCGGCGCCCCCGCACCTCGCGCCGAACCCCGCCGGGCCGCCGCCCGCGGCGCGCCCCGAGTCCGCGCCGCCCCCCGCCGGGCCGCAGCCCCCGGCGCCCCCGCACCTCGCGCCGCCCCCCGCCGGGCCGCAGCCCCCGGCGCCCCCGCACCTCGCGCCGCCCCCCGCCGGGCCGCAGCCCCCGGCGCCCCCGCAGGCCGCGCCGGCCCCCGCCCGACCGCAGGCACCGGACCACCCGGAGGCCCTCCCTGAGGCCGCCGGGCAGCCGACGCCCCCGCCCGCCGCCACACCACCCCCCGCCCCGCCCCAGCCCCCGCACCTCGCGCCTGAGTTCGCCGAGCCGCAGGCAGCGCCGGAGTCCGCCGAGCCGCAGGCAGCCGCGTACCCGCAGCCCGCGCCGGCCTCCGTCCGGCCGCGTACAGCGGCGCACCCGGAGGCCCTCCCCGACCCCGCCGGGCAGCCGACGCCCCCGCCCGCCGCCGCACCAGCCCCCGCCCCCGGGCAGCCCTCAGCACCGCCGGCCGCGGCGCCCGCGTCCGCTCTTGCGTGGCAGGCCCCGAGCCCGGCCACGTCGTCACCGGCCGCGCCCCCGAGTACGCCTCGGGCCGACACCCCTCCCGCTGGGGGAGCCGGGCGGGCGCCCGTGTCGGCGGCCGGTGCCCGGGATGCGCGCGGCGCCGCTGCGGACGCGGTTTCCGGGCGGGCGGAGGCTTCGGCGGCCGGTGCCTGCGATGCGCGCGGCGCCGCTGCGGAGTCGGTTACCGAGCCGCGCTCCGTCGCGCCGGCCCCGCACGCCGCGGCCACGCCGGAGCCGACACCGGCCGCGGCGAGCGCGCTCGGCGCACCGCTCCAGCAGGGCCCGGCCGTCGGCGCCGAAGCGGCGGCCACCGTGCCGCGGCAGAAGGACGGCACCCCCAGACCCCAGACCGGCTGGAAGAGCCCCGCCCGGCCGGCTCCGGCCGCGCTGCCCGACCCCCTGAACCACCCCGACCCGGCCATCGCCGCCGAGGCGGCGGCGGTGGAGAACCTCCTGCGGTGCTGGGTCCGCGAAGCCGGACTGGGCCGCCCCGACGGCCCGGCCGAAACCCCGCTGCGCATCCCCCTCCCCGCCTCCGGCACCGCCCTGCGCGTCGCCGTCCGCCACTGGTCCCACACCGGCTGGCACCGCTTCGGCCCGGCCCGGCTCGAAGACGCACCCGCCACCGCACCCGACCTGGACGCCGTCACCCTCGCCGCGCTCATCTCCCGCGAGGGCGCCGGCGGTGGCCGAGGCAACGCCGACCTCGTTGGCCGGGTCGCCGACTCGGTGCGCCGTACCACCGAGTTCATCGCCCACCGCCGAGAACGCCCCACCGCCCCGGCCCCCGTGGACGGGGACCTCTTCCTCACCGCCGAACAGTCACTCCTTCTCGGTCACCCCTTCCAACCGGACCCGAAGAGCCGCGAAGGACTCTCCGAGACCGAAGTCCGCCACTACTCACCCGAACTCCACGGCTCCTTCCCCCTGCACTGGGTCGCGGTCGAACCCGCCGCGCTCGCCACCGAATCGGCCTGGACCGAGCGCGGCCGCCCCGTCCGCGCCGCACAGCTCCTCGGCCGCCTCGCCCCCGGACTGCCGGTACCCGACGGCGCCACCCCCCTTCCTCTGCACCCCTGGCAGGCCCGCGACCTGCTCCAGCGCCCTGCCGTCACCGCCCTGCGCGACGCCGGACTCCTGCACGACCTGGGCCCGTACGGCGCGCCCTGGTACCCCACCTCCTCCGTTCGCACCGTCCACCGACCCGGTGCACCCGCGATGCTCAAGCTCTCCCTGGGCCTGCGCATCACCAACTCCCGCCGGGAGAACCTCCGCAAGGAACTCCACCGCGGTGTGGAGGTCCACCGGCTGCTCCGCACCGGTCTCGCCGAGCAGTGGCAGACGGCCCACCCCGGCTTCGACATCGTCCGCGACCCCGCCTGGGTCGCCGTGGACGCCCCGGACGGCACCCCGGTCCCCGGCCTCGACGTCCTCTTGCGCCACAACCCCTTCCGCTCGGGCGACGACACCGTCTGCATCGCCGCGCTGACCTCTCCCCGCCCGTGGCCCGGCCGGGCCACCATGAGCTCCCGCCTCGCCGAGATCGTCTCCGGCCTCGCCGCCGCCACCGGACACACCACGTCCGCCGTCGCCGCCGAGTGGTTCCTGCGCTACCTGGACCACGTGGTCCTGCCGGTCCTCGCCTTCGACGCGCTCGCCGGCATCGCCCTGGAAGCGCACCAGCAGAACACCCTGGTCCTCCTCGACCCGGCCGGCTGGCCGATCGGCGGCCGCTACCGCGACAACCAGGGGTACTACTTCCGCGCGTCCCGCCGCGCGGAGCTGGAGCGCCGGCTTCCCGGCATCGGCCGACGCAGCGACACCTTCGTCTCCGACGACGTCACCGACGAACGCTTCGCCTACTACCTCGGCATCAACAACGTGCTCGGGCTCATCGGTGCCTTCGGATCCCAGCGCCTCGCCGACGAACGCGTCCTGCTCGCCGCCACCCGCCGCTTCCTCGCCAAGGCCGCGAACCTCGGCCCGCTGCCCACGCGGCTGCTCGACTCGCCGACCCTGCGCTGCAAGGCGAACCTGCTCACCCGCCTGGGCGGTCTCGACGAGCTGGTCGGCCCCGTCGACACCCAGTCCGTCTACGTCACCCTCACCAACCCCCTTCACCATTGACGCGTCGGAGCCGACGCGGAGAAGAGCCCCGATGCGCTCCACCGACGAAACACGCCTCAACGCCGGCCTGTTGCCCCTGCTCGCCGAGGCGGACCTGCTCGACTCCCCGGCCACCTGGGGCGGCGTCCCCACGCACGCCGGAGCCTTCCGCCTCGAACCGGTGCGACCGGAATACGACCTGGAGCTCCTCACCCGCTGGATGAACGACCCACAGGTGGCCGCCTATTGGGAGCTCGCCGGCCCCGCCGCCGTCACCGCCGCCCACCTGCGGGCCCAGCTCGACGGAGACGGCCGCAGCATCCCCTGCCTCGGCCTCCTCGACGGCACGCCGATGAGCTACTGGGAGATCTACCGGGCCGACCTCGACCCGCTCTCCCGGCACTACCCGGCGCGCCCCCACGACACCGGTATCCACCTGCTCATCGGAGACGGCACGAACCGCGGGCGCGGTCTGGGCACGACCCTGCTGCGAGCCGTCGCCGACCTGATCCTCGGCAACCGCCCCCGCTGCACACGCGTCATCGCGGAACCGGACATCCGCAACACCCCCTCCGTATCAGCCTTCCTGAGCTCCGGCTTCCGCTGTTACGCGGAAATCGACCTACCCGAGAAGCGCGCCGCCCTGATGGTCCGGGAGCGGGCGCTGCGCAATCTCCTCTGAGTGCCGCCCCGCATGCCCTGCCGTCGTCGCCGCTTCGCACCTCTCCCTTCGAAAACTCTGCGTCGCGCAGCAAAGTTCCCGATCTTCGAGGAGTCCCGTGCCGAACGTCCCCTCCGCCCCTCATTCGGCGGAACCCGCCGTGCCGCAGTCGCCCCAGGACCCCCGCACCCCGCCCGAGCTCACCCGTGCGACCTGGGACCGCGCCGCGCGCCGCCTGCTCGCCAAGATGCTGGCCGAGTTCGCCTACGAGGAGATCATCCGCCCCGTCCCCGCGCGGGCCGCCGCCGGTGACGCCTGGACCCTGACCCTCGACGACGGCAGCAGTCTCGGCTTCCGGGCGCGCCGCCGCTCGTACGGCAGCTGGGACGTCGCCCCGGACACCATCACCCTCACGCCCCTACGGTCCCCGGCCCCGCCGCCCTCCCCAGCCACATCCGCCAGCCCGACCGTCCCCGCCAGCCCGACCGTCCCCGCCAGCCCGACCGCCCTCGCCGGCCCCACCGCCTTCGGCGACCCGTACGCCTTCCTCATTCGCGCCCGCACCCTCCTCGGCGTCGACGGACCCACGCTCGGCCACCTCGTCCGCGAGCTCAGCGCCACCCTCGCCGCCGACGCCCGGATCGAGCACACCGCCCTCACCGCCGACGTCCTCGCCGACCTCGACTACGCGGCGCTGGAAGGCCACCAGAGCGGCCATCCCTGGCTCGTCCTGAACAAGGGCCGTATCGGACTCTCCGCCTCCGATACCGCCGCCTGGGCCCCCGAGGCCCGCGCCCGCCAACGCCTGCCCTGGCTCGCCGCCCACACCTCCCTCGCCGCCTACCGCGGCACCGGCGGCCTGGAAGATCCGGCCCGCCTCTACTCCGCCGAGCTCGACCCCCTCACCCGCACAGCCTTCGACCAGGCCCTGCGCGACCGCGGTCTCGATCCGCTGCGGTACCTCTACTTCCCGGTGCACCCCTGGCAGTGGGACGAGGTGGTCCTGCCCCTCTTCGCGCCCGCCCTCGCCTCCGGAGCCCTCGTACCGCTCCCCGCGGACCCCGACCAACGGCTGCCCCAGCAGTCCATCCGCACCTTCCTCAACCTCAGCCGCCCGGACCGGCACAGCGTCAAGCTGCCGCTCTCCGTCTTCAACACCATGGTCTGGCGCGGTCTGCCCTCCGACCTCGCGCTCGCCGCGCCCGCCGTCACCGCCTGGATCCACTCGCTCCGCGACGCCGACCCCTTCCTCCGCGACGAATGCCGCGTCGTCCTGCTCGGCGAGGTCGCCTCCGTCACCGTCCGCCACCCCGTCTACGACGAGCTCCCCGAGGTCCCGTACCAGTACAAGGAGCTCCTCGGCGCGATCTGGCGCGAGCCCCTCACCGGCCTCCTCGCACCGGGCGAGCGCGCCCGCACGCTCGCGTCCCTCCTCCACACCGATCCGCGCGGCCGGTCCTTCACCGCCGAGCTCGTCGCGCGATCCGGGCTGGCGCCCGCCGTCTGGCTGCAGCGGCTCTTCGCCGCCCTGCTGCCCCCGCTCCTGCACTTCCTCTACCGCTACGGCACCGTCTTCTCCCCGCACGGCGAGAACGCCATCGTGATCTTCGACGAGCACGACGTCCCGGTGCGGCTCGCGGTCAAGGACTTCGTGGACGACATCAACATCAGCGACGAGCCGCTGCCCGAGCTGGACTCCCTGCCCGACGAGGTCCGGGCCGTGCTGCTCACCGAGCCGGCCGACTTCCTGCCCCAGTTCATCCACTCCGGGCTGTTCGTCGGCGTATTCCGCTACCTCGCGGCCCTGTGCGAAGACCGCCTCGGCGTCCCGGAGGACGACTTCTGGTCCCTGGTGCGAGCGGAGATCCTGCGCCACCAGGCGCGCTTCCCCGAGCTCAAGGACCGCTACGAGCTCTTCGACCTGCTCGCAGAACGCATCGGCCGGCTCTGCCTCAACCGGAACCGGCTCTACGAGGACGGCTACCGCGACCGCCCCGACCGCCCCCATGCGGTGCAGTACGGCACCGTGCCCAACCCCTTGTACCGGCCATGAGCCCTCGGGAGTGTGCTCACTGTCGGTGGCGCCCCGTAGGGTTGGCAGTGCTATGACGAAGCCCTCCCTCCCCGACCTGCTGCACGCCGCCGTCTCCGCCGTCGGCGGCACGGAGCGTCCCGGCCAGGTGGCCATGGCCGAAGCCGTCGCCGAAGCGATCGACGACAGCTCCCACCGGCTCATCCAGGCCGGCACCGGCACCGGCAAGTCCCTCGGCTACCTGGTGCCGGCCCTCGCCCACGGCGAGCGCGTGGTCGTGGCCACCGCGACCCTCGCCCTCCAGCGCCAGCTCGTCGAGCGCGACCTGCCCCGGACGGTGGACGCACTGCATCCGCAGCTGCGCCGCCGCCCGCAGTTCGCCATGCTCAAGGGCCGGTCGAACTACCTGTGCCTGCACCGCCTGCACGAGGGCGCTCCGCAGGACGAGGAGGAGGGCCTCTTCGACCAGTTCGAAGCGGCCACCCCCACCAGCAAGCTCGGCAAGGACCTGCTGCGCCTGCGCGACTGGGCCGACGAGACGGAGACCGGCGACCGCGACGATCTGACCCCGGGCGTCTCGGACAAGGCCTGGTCGCAGATCTCCGTCTCCTCCCGTGAGTGCCTGGGCGCGACGAAGTGCGCGTACGGGGCCGAGTGCTTCGCGGAGGCCGCCCGCGAGCGCGCCAAGCTCGCGGACGTGGTCGTCACCAACCACGCGCTCCTGGCCATCGATGCCATCGAGGGCGCCCCGGTGCTGCCCCAGCACGAGGTGCTGATCGTGGACGAGGCCCACGAGCTGGTCTCCCGCGTGACCGGGGTCGCCACCGGCGAGCTCACCCCCGGGCAGGTCAACCGGGCCGTGAAGCGTGCGGCCAAGCTGGTGGACGAGAAGACCGCCGACGCCCTGCAGACCGCCTCGGAGTCCTTCGAGCGGGTCATGGAGCTGGCGCTCCCGGGCCGTCTGGAGGAAATCCCCGAGGACCTCGGCTACGCGCTGATGGCGCTGCGCGACGCCGCGCGCAACGTCATCTCGGCGATCGGTTCGACCCGCGACAAGTCCGTCCAGGACGAGGACGCGGTCCGCAAGCAGGCCCTGGCCGCGGTGGAAGGCGTCCACGGGGTGGCGGAGCGGATCACGAACGGATCCGAGTTCGACGTCGTCTGGTACGAGCGCCACGACCGCTTCGGCGCCACCCTGCGGGTCGCCCCCCTGTCCGTCTCCGGCCTGCTGCGGGAGAAGCTGTTCGCGGACCGCTCGGTGGTCCTGACCTCGGCCACCCTCAAGCTCGGCGGCGACTTCAACGGGGTCGCGGCCTCCCTCGGCCTGTCGCCCGAGGGGGTCGAGGGGGACGACGTACCGGTCTGGAGGGGCCTGGACGTCGGCTCGCCCTTCGACTACCCGAAGCAGGGCATCCTCTACGTCGCCAAGCACCTGGCCACACCGGGCCGCGAGGGGACCCGCGGCGACATGATGGACGAGCTCGCCGAGCTGATCGAGGCGGCCGGCGGGCGCACCCTCGGGCTCTTCTCCTCCATGCGCGGCGCCAAGGCGGCCGCCGAGGAGCTGCGCGGGCGGCTCGACCACCCGATCCTGCTCCAGGGCGAGGAGACGCTGGGCGAGCTGATCAAGGCGTTCGCGGCCGATCCGAAGACCTGCCTGTTCGGGACGCTCTCGCTCTGGCAGGGCGTGGACGTGCCCGGGCCCAGCTGTCAGCTCGTGGTCATGGACAGGATCCCGTTCCCGCGCCCCGACGACCCGCTGATGAGCGCGCGGCAGAAGTCGGTGGAGGAGCACGGCGGCAACGGCTTCATGGCCGTCGCGGCAACGCACGCCGCTCTGCTGATGGCCCAGGGCGCGGGCCGTCTCGTACGGGCCACCGGCGACAAGGGCGTCGTCGCGGTCCTGGACCCGCGGCTGGCGACGGCCCGGTACGGGAGCTTCCTGCGGGCCACGCTGCCGGACTTCTGGTACACCACGGACCGCAACCAGGTCCGTCGCTCCCTCGCCGCGATCGACGCGAAGGCCCAGGCCGACGGGAAGTAGCCGACGGGGTAGCCGACGCGAAGAAGCCTCCGGGAGAGACCCGGCGGTGGCCCGAACGGTCCCGGGCACACAACAACCCCCGGGACCGGCGCAGTGGATCCCGGGGGCTGACTGGAGGCGGCGGGGTCAGACCCGACGCAGTACCGCGACGACCTTGCCGAGGATGGTCGCCTCGTCACCGGGGATCGGCTGGTAGGCGGCGTTGTGCGGGAGGAGCCAGACGTGGCCGTCCTCGCGCTTGAAGCGCTTGACGGTGGCCTCGCCGTCCAGCATCGCGGCGACGATGTCCCCGTTCTCCGCGACCGGCTGGCGACGGACGGTGACCCAGTCGCCGTCACAGATGGCGGCCTCGATCATCGAGTCCCCGACGACCTTGAGGACGAAGAGCTCGCCGTCGCCGACGAGCTGGCGGGGGAGCGGGAACACGTCCTCGACCGACTCCTCGGCGAGGATCGGGCCGCCGGCCGCGATCCGGCCGACCAGGGGAACGTAGGAGGCGGCGGGCTTGCCGGTGGTGTCCGTGGGCTGCGAGCTCGGCTGGTCCGAACCGCGCACCTCGTAGGCGCGGGGGCGGTGCGGGTCGCGGCGCAGGAAGCCCTTGCGCTCCAGGGCCATCAGCTGGTGCGCGACCGACGACGTGCTGGACAGGCCGACCGCCTGACCGATCTCCCGCATCGACGGCGGGTAACCCCGGCGCTGCACGGAGTCCCGGATGACCTCGATGACCCTCCGCTGCCGGTCCGTGAGCCCGGAGCTGTCGGCGCGGATGCCTGGAGGTCGACCTGGCAGCGAGCGTGCGGGGCGTACTACGGGCTCCGCATCCGGATTCAGGTGTGCGTCGTTCATGGCATGCACCGGCTCAAGTCGGCTCTGGGAGCGGTTCTGGGCAGTGATGGCGGCACTGTCTGCGGTCGTGGTCACGGCGGCCCCTCTCGAAATGTTCTCCCTAGCTGGACAACGGTAGTAGCTTTCGAAAGGTTGCGCCAAACACACGTTCGAGTGAAAAATCGCAGATCGCCCTGCGTGGGCATATCGCGGAGTGTATGGACGATCGGTTCGTCGAACGCCGGTTCGGCTCGGCTCCTGCCGCTTACGGTACCCTTCCCGGTCGGATCGCGACCGGCCGGGGCCGCGTCCAGTGTGACACCGCAGGGGCTCGTATCCGGCTATCGGACGCCGCGACACGCGCAGCCGCGCAAATGCACCACAACCCAAGATCTAGTGGTTGGATGAGCGCGGCCGCCCAGAACTTGTGGTCCCCGGGTCTGCTGAGGCTCCTGGGATCGCATATGCTGGTGGCTGCTTCACGAGCCCCAGGCAGGGCGTTTCCCTGTCGTTCAGGGGCCCCGTGAGGTGATTCAGTCGTGCCAAGAGGGAGGGTGAGGGAACCATGCACTGCCCCTTCTGCAGGCACCCCGACAGCCGCGTCGTCGACAGCCGCACCACGGACGACGGCACGTCGATCCGCCGGCGCCGTCAGTGCCCCGACTGCTCCCGTCGCTTCACGACGGTGGAGACGGCCTCGCTGATGGTGATCAAGCGCAGCGGGGTGACCGAACCCTTCAGCCGTACCAAGGTCATCTCCGGCGTGCGCAAGGCGTGCCAGGGGCGGCCGGTCACCGAGGACGCCCTCGCCAAGCTCGGCCAGCGGGTCGAGGAGGCGGTGCGCGCCACCGGGAGCGCCGAGCTGACCACCCACGACGTGGGTCTGGCCATACTCGGCCCGTTGCAGGAGCTCGACCTGGTCGCGTACCTGCGCTTCGCGTCCGTCTACAAAGCGTTCGACACCCTTGAAGACTTCGAGACCGCCATCGTGGAACTGCGCGAGCGGCGGCCTCACCCTGATGAGCGCGAGCTCGGCGGGACCGCTCCGGTCCCCGTGCCCGCCTCCGCCGCCGACTGACCGGACGGCCCGTGTCGCACCGCATGCGCGGTGCGACACGGCCGGTCAGTCAGGCGAAGAAGCGTAGAAACAGAATCACAGCACCGTGCCGCGGAATAGCGCTGGCACTTTAGGGCGTTTTTGCCCGCATATGGGAGGCCTGGCATGACAGAGACGGCGAGCAGCTCGGCACGTGGTTCCCGCGCCAAGGGAACCAAGGCTGCCAAGGGCGGCCTGCGTATCGAGCGCATCCACACCACCCCCGGCGTGCACCCCTACGACGAGGTGAGCTGGGAGCGCCGTGACGTCGTCATGACCAACTGGCGCGACGGTTCGGTCAACTTCGAGCAGCGCGGCGTCGAGTTCCCCGACTTCTGGTCGGTGAACGCGGTCAACATCGTCACCAGCAAGTACTTCCGCGGCGCGGTCGGCACCCCGCAGCGCGAGACCGGTCTGAAGCAGCTCATCGACCGGATCGTGAAGACGTACACGAAGGCCGGCGAGGACTACGACTACTTCGCGTCGCCCGCCGACGCGGAGATCTTCGAGCACGAGCTGACCTACGCCCTCCTGCACCAGATCTTCAGCTTCAACTCCCCGGTGTGGTTCAACGTCGGCACCCCCCAGCCGCAGCAGGTCTCCGCCTGCTTCATCCTGGCCGTCGACGACTCCATGGAGTCGATCCTCGACTGGTACAAGGAAGAGGGAATGATCTTCAAGGGCGGCTCCGGCGCCGGCCTGAACCTCTCCCGCATCCGCTCCTCCAAGGAGCTCCTCTCCTCCGGCGGCAACGCCTCCGGCCCCGTCTCCTTCATGCGCGGCGCCGACGCGTCCGCCGGAACGATCAAGTCGGGCGGCGCCACCCGCCGCGCGGCCAAGATGGTCGTCCTGGACGTGGACCACCCGGACGTCGAGGCCTTCATCGAGACCAAGGTGAAGGAGGAGGAGAAGATCCGCGCCCTGCGCGACGCGGGCTTCGACATGGACCTGGGCGGCGACGACATCACGTCCGTCCAGTACCAGAACGCCAACAACTCCGTCCGCGTGAACGACGAGTTCATGACGGCCGTCGAGAACGGCACCAAGTTCGGCCTGCGCGCCCGCATGACCGGTGAGGTCATCGAGGAGGTCGACGCCAAGGCGCTCTTCCGCAAGCTCGCCGAGGCCGCGTGGGCCTGCGCCGACCCGGGCATCCAGTACGACGGTGTGATCAACAACTGGCACACCTGCCCCGAGTCCGGCCGCATCACCGCGTCCAACCCGTGCAGCGAGTACATGCACCTGGACAACACGTCCTGCAACCTCGCCTCGCTCAACCTGATGAAGTTCCTCAACGACGACGGCAAGGGCAACCAGTCCTTCGACGCCGAGCGCTTCTCCAAGGTCGTCGAGCTCGTCATCACCGCGATGGACATCTCCATCTGCTTCGCGGACTTCCCGACGCAGAAGATCGGCGAGAACACCCGCGCCTTCCGCCAGCTGGGCATCGGCTACGCCAACCTCGGCGCCCTGCTGATGGCCACCGGCCACGCGTACGACTCGGACGGCGGCCGCACCCTCGCCGCGTCGATCACCTCGCTGATGACCGGTACCGCCTACAAGCGCTCCGCCGAGCTGGCCGCGATCGTCGGCCCGTACGACGGCTACGCCCGCAACGCCGAGTCGCACAAGCGCGTCATGAAGCAGCACGCCGACGCCAACGCCGTCGCGCCGCGCACCGAGGACCTGGACAAGACGATCTGGGCCGCGGCTACCGAGGCCTGGCAGGACGTCCTGCGCCTCGGCGAGAAGAACGGCTTCCGCAACTCCCAGGCCTCCGTCCTCGCGCCGACCGGCACCATCGGTCTCGCCATGTCCTGCGACACCACCGGTGTCGAGCCGGACCTGGCCCTGGTCAAGTTCAAGAAGCTCGTCGGCGGCGGTTCGATGCAGATCGTCAACGGCACGGTCCCGCAGGCCCTGCGCCGCATGGGATACCAGGAAGAGCAGATCGAGGCGATCGTCTCCCACATCGCCGAGCACGGCGTGGTCGTCGACGCCCCGGGCCTCAAGCCCGAGCACTACTCGGTGTTCGACTGCGCCATGGGTGAGCGTTCCATCTCCGCGATGGGTCACGTCCGCATGATGGCCGCGATCCAGCCCTGGATCTCCGGCGCGATCTCCAAGACGGTCAACATGCCGGAGACGGCGACCGTCGAGGAGATCGAGGAGATCTACTTCGAGGCCTGGAAGCTGGGCGTCAAGGCGCTCGCGATCTACCGCGACAACTGCAAGGTCGGCCAGCCCCTCTCCGCCAAGAAGAAGGAGGAGGAGAAGGAGGAGGTTACCGCCAAGACGGAGGAGACCATCCGCGCCGCCGTCGAGAAGGTCATCGAGTACCGCCCCGTCCGCAAGCGCCTCCCCAAGGGCCGCCCGGGCATCACCACCTCCTTCACGGTGGGTGGCGCCGAGGGCTACATGACCGCCAACTCCTACCCGGACGACGGTCTGGGCGAGGTCTTCCTGAAGATGTCCAAGCAGGGCTCGACCCTCGCGGGCATGATGGACGCCTTCTCGATCGCCGTCTCGGTCGGCCTGCAGTACGGCGTGCCGCTGGAGACCTACGTCTCGAAGTTCACCAACATGCGCTTCGAGCCGGCCGGCATGACGGACGACCCGGACGTGCGGATGGCGCAGTCGATCGTCGACTACATCTTCCGCCGCCTGGCGCTGGACTTCCTGCCCTTCGAGACCCGCTCCGCCCTCGGCATCCACACCGCCGAGGAGCGCCAGCGCCACCTGGAGACCGGCTCCTACGAGCCCCTCGAGGACGAGCTGGACACCGAGTCGCTGGCGCAGTCGGCCCCGCTCGCCGCGGTGCCCTCGGCCCCGCAGCCGGTCGCGGCCGCCCCGGCGACCCCGGTCCCGGCCCCGAAGACGGCGCACAGCAACGCCGAACTGGCCGAGATGCAGCTCGGCGTCTCCGCCGACGCCCCGCTCTGCTTCTCCTGCGGTACGAAGATGCAGCGCGCCGGCTCCTGCTACATCTGCGAGGGCTGCGGCTCCACCAGCGGATGCAGCTGACACGGGCCCAGGCGCTCGCCCCGGTCGCAGTGTCCGGCGTAGCCGACTGACCAGCAGCGCACGGAGGGGGCCGGCCGAGAGGCCGGCCCCCTTTGCCGTGCCGCGCCACCGCCGTGGCGGCCCGCGGTTTCGACGAATCCGGTCCGGGCGAAGGGCTCGGCCCGGTCGCCTCGCTCGCCCGGGCGTTCGGGCTTCGGTCGCCCGAGCGGGATGCGGCGGAACTGGTGCGGATCCACAGCGCCGGGGACTGACCGGGGCCGCGCCGGGCCCGTACGATGGCGCAGTGCTGGTCAAGTGGATTCGCTGCACGGTGACGGACCGACGCGGGTTCGAGCGCGGACAGCGAAAATGGGCGGGGCTGCCGGGCGAGCCGGGCTTCCGGGGGCAGGGCGGCGGCTGGAGCCGGGGCCGGCAGGGGGTCGCGCACGTCTTCGCGTTCTGGGAGAGCCGCTCCTTCTACGACTCCTTCATGGCGCGCTCGCACGACCGGCTGGCCGCCGCTCAGAACGGCACCTACACCGACCTGCGGGTGACGCTCTTCGATCACCGCTTCGACGTGAAGACCGGCTTCGAGCCGCGCTTCACGGATGCCGACGTCGTGCGGGTCGCGCACACCCGGGTCCGCGAGGGCCGGGTCGACCACTTCGCGCTCATGCAGGAGAAGGTGTGGAATCCGGCCATGGCGGGCTCGCCCGGCATGGTCCGCGGGCTCTTCGGGGAGGCGCCCGGCCGGGAGTTCCTGGTGCTGTCGATGTGGCACGCGGCGGCCGAGCACGGCAAGTACCGGCAGGAGCGGGTCGAGCGGCTCTCCCTGCGGGCGCAGATCCAGGCCGACGTGGAGGCGCTCACGGGGGACGTCGTCGACCTCGAACCCTCCTGGACGGTATGACCGTACGACGACCGCCAGGCGGACCGGCGTGCCCGGTCGGCCGTCCGGCCGATGGCCGAATAGGGTCGTGAGATGGTTCGACCACGGCGCATCGTCCTTGTCCGGCACGGGGAATCGGAGGGAAACGCCGATGACTCGGTGTACGAGCGGGAGCCCGACCACGCCCTGCGGCTGACCCCGAAGGGGCGCGAGCAGGCCGCGGCGGTCGGTGAGCGGCTGCGCGAGCTCTTCGGCGACGAGACCATCAGCGCCTACGTCTCCCCCTACCGCCGGACCCTGCAGACCTTCCGGGAGCTGCGCCTGGACCCCAGGCGCGTCCGGATGCGCGAGGAGCCCCGGCTGCGCGAGCAGGATTGGGGGAACTGGCAGGACCGGGAGGACGTACGGCTGCAGAAGGCCTACCGGGACGCCTACGGGCACTTCTTCTACCGGTTCGCGCAGGGCGAGTCGGGGGCCGACGTGTACGACCGGGTCGGCTCCTTCCTGGAGAGCCTCTACCGCAGTTTCGAGGCCCCGGACCACCCCGAGAACGTGCTCCTGGTGACGCACGGGCTGACGATGCGGCTGTTCTGCATGCGCTGGTTCCACTGGTCGGTGGCCGAGTTCGAGTCCCTGTCCAATCCCGGGAACGGAGAATTCCGGGTGCTCATGCTGGGGCCGGACGGCCGGTACCGGCTGGACCGCCCATTCGAACGCTGGACCACACCCGAGCCCTACGACCTGGACGGCTAGAGTGGCCCGCGATGACCCCTCATTCCACTCCCGAACGGCGCTACGCACGCGCCATGTCCAGCCTCCGCGGGCTGGCGCTGGGTGACGCCCTGGGCTCCCAGTACTTCGTCCCCGCCAACTACCCGCTCCTCAAGCGACGCGAACTGCCCTCCGGCACCCAGACCTGGCAGTGGACCGACGACACCGAGATGGCCTGCTCGGTGGTGGCCGTGCTGGCCGAGCACGGCCGCATCGACCAGGACGCGCTCGCGCTCTCCTTCGCCCACCACCACGACTTCGACCGGGGCTACGGGCCCGCGGTGAACCGGATGCTGCGGCTGGTGCGCAACGGGGAGGACTGGCGGACCCTGGCCGCCGAGCTGTTCAACGGGCAGGGTTCCTGGGGCAACGGCGCCGCCATGCGCATCGCGCCGCTGGGCGCCTGGTACGCCGACGACCCCGAGCAGGCCACGCACCAGGCGGAGATCTCCGCCTACACCACCCACCAGCACCGCGAGGCCGTGTGCGGGGCGATGGCCGTCGCCGCGGCCGCCGCGCTGGCGGCGTCCGGGGACCGTCCGCCCCAGGCGGCCGACCTGCTGGACGGCGTGATCGCGCTGGTGCCGCGCAGCGCGGTGGGGGCCGGGCTGCGGCGGGCGCGCGACATGCTGGACTACGACGACGCGACCACGGTCGCGGCGGTCCTGGGCTGCGGGCGCCGCACGAGCGCCCACGACACGGTGCCCTTCGCGCTGTGGTCGGCGGCGCGTTCGCTGGAGGACTACGAGCGGGCGTTCTGGACGACCGCACAGGTGGGCGGCGACGTCGACACGACCTGCGCGATCGTCGGAGGGGTGCTGGGCGCGCGCGGGGACGCGGTGCTTCCGGCAGCGTGGCTGGCGCGCACGGAGGCCCTGCCGGCCTGGCTGCCGGAGGCGGCGGCCGCGTAAGGCCCGTCAAGGCGCCCGATGAGTGGGGCGCCGTGGGGGAAATGGTCCGTTCCGATTGTCACGGTCCTGCCACAGACGGATTTTGAGCCTGTTCAAAACTGCATCGCACCCGCCTACTCTGTCGCTGCGCCGCCCCCACCCGAACGACGGGGCGGCCGACAGGGGAGGGGAACCGATGTCAGACAACACAGGTGGGCCGGACGAGGCGCAGCAGCCCGAGTCCGCCGCCAAGCCCGAAGCCACGGCCAAGCCCGAGGCGGCTGCCAAGCCCGAGGCGCAGCAGCCCGGGGCCGCCGCCCAGGCTCCCATGGACGCCGCCGCGTGGCAGGCCTGGCAGGCGCAGCAGCAGTGGCAGCGCACCGCCGCCGGGGCGAGGGCCGGCGCACGCCCCGCCGGCTCGCCCGGGTGGGCCACGCTGGTGCGCCCCGCCGAGGCCGCGCCCGTGCCGACCGCGACCCTGGTCGCCGCCCTCGTGGCCGGACTTGCCGCCGCACTGCTCCTCGGTGACGGGCTGGGAATCGGCCTCCTGCTCGCGGTGGTGCCCGCGGTCGCCGCGGCCTACGCCGCCGCCCGCGCGGCCCGCCGTACGGCCCGCCCGTGGACGGTGGTCTGGGCGATCGGCTGCCTGGCGCTGCTCGCCGTGCCCGCGCTGCGCGACTCCGCGTGGCCCTCGACGCTCGCGATCCTGTCGGCCGTCCTGCTGGGCGCGCTGGCCCTGCACGGCAGCCGCACCTGGCCCGGCGTCCTGCTCAGCCCGCTCGGATTCTTCGACTCCGCCGTGTCCGGGCTGGCCTGGGCCCTGGTCGGACTGCGGTCGCGCGGCGGGGTCAGCAAGGAGCGCTGGCTCCCCGTGGCCAAGGCGGGCGTCGTGGCGGTGGTCCTGCTGGTGCTCTTCGGCGCGCTGTTCGCCTCCGCCGACGCCGCCTTCGCCGATCTCCTCGGCGGCCTGATGCCCGACGTGTCGGTCGAGGACGGGCCCATCCGGTTCCTGCTGTTCGCCCTCGGCGCCCTCCTCGCGCTCGCCGCCGCCCGCACCGCCGCGGCCCCGGTGCGCTGGGACCGGATCAAGGTGGCCCCGGGCAAGCCGCGCTCCCGCGTCGAATGGGCGCTTCCGCTCGTCGTGCTCAACCTGCTCTTCGCCGGTTTCAACGCCGTCCAGCTGGCCGTCCTGTTCGGCGGCTACGACAAGGTCCTGGAGAGCACGGGCCAGACCTACGCCGAATACGCCCGCCAGGGCTTCTGGCAGCTGCTCTGGGCCACCCTGCTCACCCTCGCCGTGATCGCGCTCGCCCTGCGCTGGGCTCCGCGCGAGGGAGCCGGCGACCGCCGGTTCGTCCGCGTCGTGCTGGGCGTGCTGTGCGCGCTGACCCTGGTCGTGGTCGCCGCCGCGCTGCGCCGCATGGACCTCTACGTGGACGCGTACGGGCTGACCAGGCTGCGCGTGTCGGTGGCGGCGATGGAGCTGTGGCTCGGGCTGGTCATCGTACTGATCATGGCGGCCGGGGTGTTCGGCGCGCGCTGGCTGCCGCGCGCGTTCGCGGGCAGCGCGGCGGTCGCGGTCCTGGTCTTCGGCCTGCTGTCCCCGGACGGGATGGTGGCCGAGCGCAACGTGGCCCGCTTCGAGAAGGACGCGAAGATCGACCTGGCCTACTTCCAGTCCCTGTCGGCGGACGCCGTGCCCGCCCTGGACCGGCTGCCCGAGCCCCAGCGGTCCTGCGCCCTGCGCGGGATCAACGACGAGATGTCCCGGGCCGGGGACGTCCCCTGGTACGCGATGAGCCTGGGCGAGTACCGCGCCCGGCAGATCCTGCGCGAGCGCCCGGTCACGGCCTCGTACGACACCTGTTCGCGCCTGGGCGCCTTCGGCAGCCGCACCGAGTACTAGGCGCGTACGAGGGCCCGGGCGCGGGGAAGGTTCTCCCGCGCCCGGGCCTGCGTACGCGCGCTGCTGCGGGCCGTCCTCAGGCGGCCGGACCGGCCTTCGCGGCGGCTCCGGCCAGGGACTCCAGGTCGCTCTTGCGCACCCGGATCACCAGCACGGCGGTGGCCAGGGCGAGTCCGGCCATGGCGACGGCGGCGAGGAACGCGGTGGAGATGCCCTGCGCGAGCACCAGATCCCCCCACGGGTCGGGCAGCTGCCTGGTCTGCTGGAAGGCGGCCAGCTGGTCCGGATCCGCCTGCGCCATGAAGGCCGGGACCTGCTTTTCGGCCTCGGTGCGGCTGGCGGTGCCGAAGACGGTGACCAGGATGGACAGGCCGAGCGAGCCGCCGACCTGCTGGCTGGCGTTGAGCAGGCCGGAGGCCGCGCCGGCCTCGTGCGGCGCCACTCCGGAGACGGCCGTGAGGGTGAGGGTGACGAAGTTGAGGCCCATGCCGAAGCCGAACAGCAGCATCGGCCCGAGCACCCCGGAGAGGTAGGAGCTGTCGGTCTGGAGGAAGGTCAGCCAGATGAGCCCGGTTCCGGTGAGCGAGGAGCCGAGGATCATGAAGGGCTTGGGGCCGAAGCGCGGCAGGAAGCGCTGCGAGAGACCGGCGGCGGTGACGATGGCGACCGTCACGGGCAGGAAGCCCAGTCCGGCCTGGATGGGGGAGAAGCCCAGGACGTTCTCCACGAACTGCACGATGAAGAAGAACATGCCGAACATCGCGGCGGCGAGGCCGAGCATGATCACGTAGGTGCCGGTGCGGTTGCGTTCGGCGAACATGCGCAAGGGGACGATCGGCTCGGGGGCCCGCGACTCGATGAGGACGAAGAGCCCGAGCAGGACCAGCGCCGCGGCGAACGAGCCGAGCGTGACCGCGTCGCGCCAGCCCTCCTCCGACGCACTGATGAACCCGTAGACGAGCGAGGCCATGCCGCCGGTGGACGTGACGGCTCCGGCGATGTCGAAGCGGCCGGGGTGGCGCTCGGACTCGCTGATGTAGAGCGGGGTCAGGACCGCGATCAGCACGCCGATCGGCACGTTGACGAAGAGGACCCAGCGCCAGTCCAGCCACTCGGTGAGCATCCCGCCGGCCAGGAGGCCGATCGCGCCGCCGCCCGCGGAGACGGCGGCGAAGACCCCGAAGGCGCGGTTACGCTCGGGTCCTTCGGCGAAGGTCGTGGTGATCAGGGCGAGCGAGGTCGGGGACGCGATGGCGCCGCCGACCCCTTGCAGGGCGCGGGCGGCGAGCAGCTGCCAGGGCTCCTGGGCGAAGCCGCCGAGGAGGGAGGCGAGGGTGAAGATCAGGATGCCGGTCAGGAACACCCGGCGTCGGCCGAGGATGTCACCGGCGCGCGCGCCCAGCAGCAGCAGCCCGCCGAAGGTCAGTGTGTAGGCGCTGAGCACCCAGGAGAGGTCCGTGGTGCTGAAGCTGAGGGCGCTCTGGATGTGCGGAAGGGCGATGTTCACGATCGTCGCGTCGAGGACGACCATGAGCTGGCATGCGGCGATGACGGTGAGCGCCACTCCGGGGCGCCCCTCCCGGCGTGCCGCCCCCGGTATCCGGGGTGTGGAGAGTTGAGAAGTCGTCACTGAGGATCCCCCCCCAAAGTGAAATAGTGAACGTGTTCGTTCACTACGGGCTACCGTAGGAGCCGGACGTTAGGGAACGCAAGCGTTCTCTAACGTCGACATCATGAGTTTTCGGCGCGGGGGCCGGGCGGGAGAGGGGGAGATGGTGGATTCACGCTGGTCGGCGGGGTCGTCGGTGCGCAGGCGGGGTCCCGAGCTCGAACGGGCGATCCTGGACGCCGCGTTGGAACAGTTGAGCACCGTCGGCTGGAACGCGCTGACGATGGAGGGCGTGGCGGCCGGCGCGCAGACCGGCAAGGCCTCGCTCTACCGCCGGTGGGCGTCGAAGGCGGACCTGGTGGACGAGGCGCTGCGGACCGGGCTGCCGCAGATCGGTGAGATCGGCGACCGGGGATCGATCCGCGAGGACCTGCGGCTGCTGTGCGTGCGGATGCGGGACGTCATGCACTCGCGAGCCGGGCAGGCCCTGCGGTCAGTGCTTCACGAATGCGATCCCGTGCACGCGGAGCGGTTCCACGGGGTCATCCTGTCCGGGGTGCACGAGCCGGCCCAGGTGTTGATCAGAGAGCTTCTCTTGCGCGGAATCGAGCGGGGTGACGTGCGGCCGGACGCGACGGGTCCGTTCGTCGTGGACGTGATTCCGGCGATGCTGATGTACCGCGCGAAGGTGTGCGGTAGCGAATGGGTGGACGCCGAGATCGCCGAGCTGATCGACGGGGTGATGGTGCCGCTGCTCAGGGTGTGAGCCGCGCCGGTCCCGCCGCGGGGTGCTTGGAGCGCGCCGCGCCCCCGGGCGGACGCGGGCGCGGCCCGGGCCGGGGTGTGCAGTCGGCCCGGGGCGGCGTAACCTTGCTCGCGCCATGCCGTACGAAGCACCCACCCACACCGTCGAACGCTCCCTCCGTGCAACCACCGGCGCCAAGGTCATCGCCGGGGTCGACGAAGTCGGACGAGGGGCCTGGGCCGGTCCCGTCACCGTGTGCGCGGCGATCACCGGCCTGCGTCGGCCGCCCGAGGGACTCACCGACTCCAAACTGCTCACCCCCAAGCGCCGTGACGCCCTGCTCGACGTCCTGGAGGGCTGGGTCACCGCGTACGCCCTCGGGCACGCCTCGCCCGAGGAGATCGACGAACTGGGGATGACGGCCGCCCTGCGGCTCGCGGCGGAGCGGGCGCTGCATGCCCTTCCGGTGCGGCCCGACGCGGTGATCCTCGACGGCAAGCACGACTACCTCGGCCCGCCCTGGCAGGTCCGTACGGTGATCAAGGGCGACCAGTCCTGCATCGCCGTCGCGGCGGCCTCGGTCATCGCCAAGGTCCGGCGCGACCGCATGATGGCCGAACTCGCCGAACAGGGCGCCGGGCTCGCCGACTTCGCCTTCGCCGCCAACGCCGGGTATCCCTCGCCCGTGCACCGGGCGGCGCTGGAGGAACTGGGGCCCACCCCCTACCACCGGCTCTCGTGGGCGTACCTCGACGCGCTGCCCCGCTGGCGCCACCTCAAGAAGGTGCGCCGCAGCGAGGAGTTGACGGAGCTGGAAAACGGAGGCCAACTCGGCTTCGATTTCTGATCGCACCCCTGTGCCACCGCCGGTACGTTTCGTACCGTTGTTTGATAGATATCACGTCACGCCTCTCACACCCGCCATCGAGGAGCCTCAGATTCACGAGAGTGCCCAGGGTCCCCGCGTCACGCCGGCCGCGAGCCGCACCGCGCAGACCCCCCGCCCCGTACCTGGTCCGCGTCCCGCAGCCGTCCCGCGGCCCGGACGCCCCGGACCGGCCCGGCCCGCACCGCCCGCACCGCGTGTGCAGCAGGCCGCCGCCGGATCCGTTCCCGCAGCCCCGGCTGCCCCCACCGCGCCGTCCGTCTCCGCGGCGGTGCCGCAGATCCAGCTGATCCCGGCCTCCGCCGAGGGTGCGCTGGACGCGGCCGAAGAGGCCGTCGACCTGCTGCTCGACACCGGGCGCGCGCCCGGCGACATCCTGGTGCTCACCACCGGCGACCCGCACCCGTGGGCCGCGCACGAGCTGTCCTTCGGCGAGGCCGCGTACTGGGGCCTGCACGACGCCGGGGACGACGTCTTCTACGCGGACGCGGCGCAGGTCCAGCGTGCCGCCGGCCGTCCCGTCGTGGTCTTCGCGGCCAACGGCGGAGCGGCCGACACGGTCGCGGGCAGCCTGCCGGTCGCGCTCACCCGGGCGGGTGCGCTGCTGATCGTGTGCGGCGACCCGCAGCAGATCAACTCCGTGCTGGGTGCGGGCGTCTGACGCCCTGTACGCCAGTACGGGGGAGGGGCGGGGCGGGCCTTGAGCCGGCCCCGCTGAAGCCCCGTATCTGATCCGCCGGACGCGCGTCCGTGCCCGTCTGCTCCCTTACGCATGCCGCTCGGGCGGCGGTACGAGGGTCAGCGCGCGGCGGTCCGGCGCAGGGCCTCGACCGAGCCGCCGCCGGTGTGCAGGGCGAGCGGGGAGAACTCGGCCACGGTGTCGCCGAGGCGCTGCGGACGGGAGTCCGAGCCCGGCCGCCGGCCGCCGCGGCCCTCGCCCAGCACCTGCCAGCCGCCGCGGGTCAGCGTGATGTACGCGCCGCAGCGCAGCCCGTGCAGGGTGCAGGCGTCCCGCAGCCCCCACATCCACGCCCCGTCCTCCTCGGTCCACCGCTCGTCGCCCTCGCGGCAGTAGAGCAGCACCGCCGTCCGTACCGGGGTGCGGCGCCGCAGGTCGTGCGGCAGGACGCGGCGCAGCCGGGACAGCAGGGCGTTGCGGTAGTCCCAGCCGTCGGCCGAGACCGACCGCTGCACGAAGGAGGCGCTCGCCACGAGCTGCTCCTCCGGGCCGAGCACGGCGATCACCGCGGTCGAGGGCACCGGGCTGTGCCGGGAATGCAGGCCGCTGACGATCTCGCGGGGATTGCGGAGCAGCGGAATGCCCGCGGCCGTCCACTCGGCCGGTTCCAGCAGCCGGCCGTGCCGGCTGCTGGAACCGGTGGTCGTCGCCAGGGACGTGGTCGAGGGCGGCGCATATCCGAAGGTCACGGTCCTCCCTTCGGGTACACGCCCGTCGACGGGCACGGCTGGAGTTGGGCGCGCCGCAGCGCGGCCCAGGAGAGTGCCGAGGAGCCGAGCGGGAGCACTCCAATTCTCGCGTGGCAGGCGAGCGTGCGGCAACGAGCAATTGATGGCGCCGACCGGAATTCGCCGGTATGCCGTTCATATCCTTGCCCCGCCACGCCGGTGACGACGCGCACGCGGCCGGTCCCGGGTGGAAGCCGTCCTCCGCCGTGCCCTGCTTCTCCCGCCGTCCCCTCCCGTCCCCGCCGTCCCCCGGGCCCGCCGGGCCGCTGGGGCACCGTAGGGCAGCGGTCGTCACGCAGGGTGAATTGGCCGATTGTCCGTGCCATCGGGTTGCATGGGGGCATGGACAACCTGGAGCTCCGCGCCGAAGCCGATGCCATCCTCGCTGAGCTGGTCGGTGCCCCGCGGGGCTCGGCGCGGTTGCGGGAGGACCAGTGGCAGGCGGTGGCCGCCCTGGTGGAGGACCACCGGCGCGCGCTGGTGGTGCAGCGCACCGGCTGGGGAAAGTCGGCGGTGTACTTCGTCGCGACCGCGCTGCTGCGCCGGCGGGGCGCGGGCCCGACGGTGATCGTCTCCCCGCTGCTGGCGCTGATGCGCAACCAGGTCGACGCGGCGGCGCGTGCCGGTATCCAGGCGCGCACGATCAACTCCGCCAACCCCGAGGAGTGGGACACCATCTACGGGGAGGTCGAGCGCGGCGAGACCGATGTCCTCCTCGTGAGCCCCGAGCGCCTCAACTCGGTGGACTTCCGCGAGCAGGTGCTGCCCAAGCTCGCGGCCACGACCGGCCTGCTGGTGGTCGACGAGGCGCACTGCATCTCCGACTGGGGCCACGACTTCCGCCCGGACTACCGCCGGCTGCGCTCGATGCTCGCCGATCTCGCCCCCGGAGTGCCGGTCCTGGCCACGACCGCGACGGCCAACGCGCGGGTCACGGCGGACGTGGCCGAGCAGCTGGGGACCGGGAGCGGGGGCGCGCTGGTGCTGCGCGGCCCGCTGGACCGGGAGAGCCTGCGGCTGGGCGTGCTCGTCCTGCCGGACGCCGCGCACCGGCTGGCCTGGCTGGGCGAACGGCTCGGGGACCTGCCCGGCTCGGGGATCATCTACACGCTGACGGTGGCGGCGGCCGAGGAGGTCGCGGCGTTCCTGCGCCAGCGCGGCTATCCGGTGGCGTCGTACACCGGGAAGACCGAGAACGCCGACCGGTTGCGGGCGGAGGAGGACCTGCTGGCGAACCGGGTGAAGGCGCTGGTGGCGACCTCCGCGCTGGGCATGGGCTTCGACAAGCCCGACCTCGGCTTCGTGGTGCACCTGGGGTCGCCCTCCTCCCCGATCGCCTACTACCAGCAGGTGGGGCGAGCCGGGCGCGGCGTGGACCACGCCGATGTGCTGCTGCTGCCGGGGCGGGAGGACGAGGCGATCTGGGCGTACTTCGCGTCGGTGGGCTTCCCGCCCGAGGAGCAGGTGCGGCGCACGCTGGCGGTGCTGGAACAGGCGGGGCGTCCGCTGTCGCTGCCCGCGCTGGAGCCGTTGGTGGACCTGCGGCGCTCGCGCCTGGAGACGATGCTGAAGGTCCTGGACGTGGACGGGGCGGTCAAACGCGTCAAGGGCGGCTGGACCGCCACCGGTCAGCCGTGGGAGTACGACGCCGAGCGGTACGCGTGGGTGGCCCGGCAGCGGGCGGCGGAGCAGCAGGCGATGCGGGACTACGTGGCGACCACGGGGTGCCGGATGGAGTTCCTGCAGCGGCAGCTCGACGACGAGAAGGCGGCCCCGTGCGGCCGCTGCGACTCCTGCGCCGGGCCCTGGCTGGATCCCGCCGTCTCGCCCGGCGCCCTCGCGGGCGCGGCGGGCGAGCTGGACCGGCCGGGCGTCGAGGTCGAGCCGCGCCGGATGTGGCCGACGGGGATGTCCGCGGTGGGGATCGACCTCAAGGGCCGCATCCCCGAGGGCCAGCAGGCGGCCGCCGGGCGCGCGCTGGGAAGGCTGTCGGACATCGGCTGGGGCAACCGGCTGCGCCCGCTGCTGTCGGAGCAGGCCGCGGACGGCCCGGTTCCGGAGGACGTCCTGGCCGCGGTGGTGACGGTCGTGGCCGACTGGGCACGCTCGCCGGGCGGCTGGTCCGCGGGCGGCCCCGACGCGATGGCCCGCCCGGTGGGAGTCGTCGCCATGCCCTCGCGCAGCCGCCCGCAGCTGGTGGCCTCCCTGGCCGGGGGGCTGGCCCGGATCGGCAGGCTGCCGCTGCTGGGCAGCCTGGCCTACACCGAGCAGGCCGGCGACCACGCGCCGCACCGCAGCAACTCCGCGCAGCGGCTGCGGGCCCTGGCCGCTTCCTTCACGGTGCCCGAGGAGCTCGCCGTCGCCCTGGCCGCCACCCCCGGTCCCGTCCTGCTCGTCGACGACTACACCGACTCGGGATGGACCCTGGCCGTGGGCGCACGCCTCCTCCGCGCGGCCGGAGCCGACCGGGTGCTGCCCCTGGTCCTCGCCCAGGCCGGCTAGGCCGTCTCTCATATAACCCAGTTCTCCTGACAGCGCGTTGCTGCCCTCTCGGCCTGTGGATGTTGAAGCGTCAATGGTTATCCACAGGGCTTTCGGGATGTGAACCTCCGCGGGACCGTCGTCTCATGACGAACGATCACACCTCACGCACCCCGTCCGACCGGCCTTCCCTCAGCCCGGCCGGGGCCGCCACCGACCCACAGATCACCCTGCGCAGCCCGGCCGAACTGGCCGACGCGCTGCCCTACATGCTCGGCTTCCACCCGACCGACTCCCTCGTCATGGTCGCGGTGCACGGCGAGGGCGGGCGCTTCGGCGGCCGCCTGCGCGTCGGCATTCCCGCCACCCCCGCCGAGTGGGAGGACACCGCCCGGCAGGTCGCCGACTGCCTCATCCGAGGCAGCGAACGACGCGAGGGCAAGCCCGACGGCATCGTCGTCTTCCTCTGCCAGGAGCCGCGCGGCGAGGAGAGCGGTCAGCGGGTGATGACCCGCCTGCGGCCGCTCGCCCAGCGGATCCGGCTGGCCTGCGGCGCACTGGACGTCCCCGTACTGGAGGCCCTGTGCCTGTCGGCGGGACGGTTCTGGTCCTACGTCTGCCCCGACGAGCGGTGCTGTCCGGCCGAGGGCAGCCGGCTGGCCGCCGTCGGCACCTCGGTGATGGCCGCGGCGGCCACCTTCGCCGGGCTCCAGGTCCGGGGCTCCCTCAAGGAGATCGAGAACAGGCTGGCGCCGCTGCGCGGGCCCGTGGCCGAGGAGGCGGAACGGGCCCTGGACCGGGCCGCCAACGCCCTGATGCCGAGGATCCTCGACGGGGCCACCCGCGAGGAGGTCGGCGCCGAGACCATCGCCCTGGCGCAGGCGCTGCTGAGGCGCCTGACCCTGGCCCCGCCCGTGGAAGGCGGTCCCCTCGCCGACGACTGGGACGACGCCCTCCTCGGCCACGACGAGGCGGCCTCGCTGATCCTCGGCCTCCAGGACCGCGAGATCCGGGACATCGCGGCCGAGTGGATGGAGGACGAGGAGGCGGCCCCCGCCCTGCGGCTCTGGCGGGCCCTCGCCCGGCGCTGTGTCGGGGCCTACGGCGAGCACGCCGCGGCCCCCCTCACCCTCGCCGGCTGGGTCTCCTGGTCCACCGGGGACGAGCCGACCGCCCGGATCGCCCTGGGCCTGGCCCTGCGGGCGGACGCCGACTACCGCTTCGCGCAGCTGCTCCACCACGCGTGCAACGAGGGGATCGACCCCGAGGGGCTGCGGCAGTGCCTGCGCGAGGAGCGGGCGCGCCGCCGGCCCCGGCGCGCGCGCTCCTCGGACGGCACCCGCCCGCCCGGCCGACGGGCCCGGACGGCGCCCCGCCGCGGGCCCCGCCGCACCGCGGGGAGCGAGCAGTGAACGCCCGCCGGCTCACGCACCGCACCCCGCGGCGGCCGCACTGCGGCGTCCCGGGCGTGACCCGGGCGGGGGTGGAGGCGTTCAGCTGGGGGGCGGTGGGTGCCCGGCCACGCCGCCGCCCCGCTGAACCGACCGGAGCGCAGACAAGGCGACGCATGTCTCACCCCGCACCTCCCCGCCCACCCGGCGTGCCCCACGCCCGCAGGACCGAACTGCCGCCCGTGCACGGAGCCGTCATCTGCGTCGCCGCGCCCTGCCTGGTCATCTCGCCGGAGCACGGCCAGTTGACGGGGCGGGGGATCGACGGGATCTACCGCTCCGGGCGCCGGCTGCTGTCGCGCTGCGTGCTGCGCGTCGGCGGCCGGGACCCGGTCTCCGTCCAGGGACGCAGCCTCGGCGCGGACCGGGCCGCCTTCACCGCGACGGTACGCACCGGTGCGGACCCCGGCCCCGACCCCGACATCGGTGTGGAACGCGTCCGCCACGCAGACGGCACCGAGCGGATCACCCTGCGCAGTTTCACGTCCCGGCCGGTACGCCTCCCGGTCGAGGTCCTCCTCGGCACCGACCTGGCCGAACTGGCCGCCGTGGCCGCCGGCCGGGCCGGGCCGGAGCTGCCCGCCGGGGTGCACGCCGCCGGACTGCGCTGGAGCACCGGCGAGGCCCAGGCCGTCACCGCCGCCGATCCGCCGCCGGACGACGCGCTCGCCTCGGCCGGGCTGCTGCGCTGGCAGCTCGAACTGGGCCCCGGCGAATCCCGCACCATCGAGCTGCGCACCACCCACGACCGCCCGGTGCGTGCCTTCGCCGGGCAGGCGGCGAACCCGCTGGCCGGCGCCCGGGCCGAGGGGGACGACCCGAGGGCCGAGGCGTGGTTCCGGACCAGTGTCGAGGACCTGGGCGCGCTGCTCCTGCGAGATCCGGAGCAGCCGGGCGACTCCTTCGCGGCGGCGGGGGCGCCCTGGCGCCTGGGCCTGGCCCCGGCCGAGTCGCTGTGGGCGGCCAGGATGGCGCTGCCGCTCGGCACCGCTCTCGCCGCGGCCACCCTGCGCGTCCTGGCCCGGACCCAGACCGGCGGGGGCGGGCCCGACACCGGGAAGATCCCCGGCCCGCTGCGCGGAGCGGGCCCGCAGCTCCCGCCGGGATGCACCGGCACCGAGGCGACCCTGGCCTTCCCGGCGGTGCTCGCCGAAGCCCGGCTCTGGGGGATGCCGGAAGAGGAGGTGGCCCTTCTGCTCCCGGCCGCCGAGCGGTGCCTCGACTGGCTGCGGGGCGCTTGGGGCGAGGACGGCTTCCTGGCCGACCCCGTCCCGGGTCCGCGGCGCTGCGAGACCCAGGCCCACGCCCACCGGGCCGCCGTCCTCGGCGCGGACCTCCTCGCCGCCTGCGGGCGGCCCGGCGCCGCCGAGTGGCGGGAGCGGGCGGCCGCGCTGCGGGAGCGGTTCCGGGCCCGCTTCTGGATCGACGGCCCGGACGGCGGCCGTCCCGCCGCGGCCCTGCACCCCGACGGACGGCCGCTGCCGCGGTTGACCGGCGCCGCCGCCCACCTGCTCGACACGGGACTGCTCGGAGGCGGCCGGCTCGCGCCGGGACTCCTGGACCGGGCCCGCACCGAGCAGCTGGCGAGGCTGCTCGGAGCCCCCGCCATGGATTGCGGATGGGGGCTGCGGAGCATGGCCGTCAAGGAGCCGGGACACAACCCGTACGGCCACCGCTCGGGCGCGGTGCGGGCGTACGAGAGCGCGGTGGCCGTGGCGGGCCTCGCGCAGGCGGGATTCGAGAAGGAGGCCGCGGGTCTGCTGCGGGGCCTGCTGGACGCGGCGGAGGCCTTCGGGTACCGGCTGCCGGAGATGTTCGCGGCCGAGCAGCGCACCGCCGGCAGCGCCCCGATCCCGCACCCGGCGGCCTGCCGCCCGGCCGCGGTGGCAGCGGTGGCCGGGGTCCACGCCCTGACCGCCCTCGCCGGGATCCGCCCCGACGCCCCCGCCGGCACGGTGGCCCTCGCCCCCCTCCCCGGCGCCCCCCTCGGCGCGCTGCGGCTCTCGGGGCTGCGCGTCTCGGGAGAGTCCTTCGCCGTCCGGATCAGCCGGCTCGGCCTCGGCATGGTGGAGGAGGCCGCGGATGCGCTCCAACTGGGCGGCTGACGGGTGCCTTGTGGATCAGGCCGGGCCGAGGCGCGGTGTCGGGCGCCGCGAGCCCGGCGCGATCACCGGGGCGACCCCTGGCGCCGTGACCGGACATGCTGGTCGGCGAGGGGGTGCCAGGCCGTGGAACGGTGTCTTCAAGGTCACCAAAGCGCTGTTTATCGTCAGGCAGACGACTATGATCGCGGCATGTCGCCCTACGACCCGTCGGCCTTCCCGCCCTTTGCCGTCACCGTCGACCTGGTCGCGCTCACCGTACGGCGCCACGCGCTCTGCGCGCTGGTCGTCAGACGGGGTGAGCAGCCGTTCCAGGGCCGCTGGGCGCTGCCCGGTGGATTCGTCCGCGGGGACGAGGACCTGGCGGCGGCCGCCGCCAGGGAGCTCGCCGAGGAGACCGGGCTGTGCGCCCACGACCCCGCCCTGCCGGGCGCGGGCACCGGGGCCCACCTCGAACAGCTGGCGACCTACGGCGATCCCCAGCGCGATCCGCGGATGCGTGTCGTCAGCGTGGCGCATCTGGTGCTGGCTCCGGACCTGCCGGCGCCGCGGGCCGGGGGAGACGCCAACAGTGCGCGCTGGGCCCCCGTCGACGAGCTGCTGGCCGCCGCCGACGAGGGCGCCGCGGGACTCGCCTTCGACCACGCGCAGATCCTCGCCGATGGCGTCGAGCGGGCCCGCTCGAAGATCGAGTACTCCTCACTGGCCACGGCCTTCTGCCCGCCCGAGTTCACCGTCGGCGAGCTGCGCCGGGTCTACGAGGCCGTCTGGGGAGTGGCCCTGGACCCGCGGAACTTCCACCGCAAGGTCACCGGCACCCCCGGGTTCCTGGTGCCGGCCGGGGGGACGACGACCCGTCAGGGCGGGCGTCCGGCCCAGCTGTTCCGCGCGGGCGGGGCGACCCTGCTCAATCCGCCGATGCTGCGTCCGGAAGTCTGACACCGCGCCACGCGCGCCCGCGCCGCACCCGGACCCGCCCCCGCCGCCGGACGTGACGGCGCGGTCGGTCTCCTGTCGGACCGGTTGCGCCGAAAATCGGACATATCGCGTTATCTTGCTTGCGGTACTCACCCTGCCGCAGAGCGGTCTCACCCCCCGCGAGAGAAGCGATGCTCCAGGCCATCGGAATCACCAGCAACCCCCGTCCCGACGCCCCGCCCGTGGTGGACGACCTCACCTTCGAGGCCCGCCCGGGCACCGTGACCGCCCTGCTCGGCGAGCCGGGATCGGGCAAGACCACCGCACTGCGGCTCATGCTCGAACTCGAACCGGGCCGAGGCGTCACCTACTTCCGCGGCCGCCCGCTGCACCGGATCCCGCACCCCGGCCGTGAGGTCGGCGTGGTCCTCGGCGACGTCCCCGGCAATCCGTCGCGAACCGTCCGCAACCAGCTGCGGATGCTCTGCGCCGCCGCCGGAGTGCCGGCCTCCCGGGCCGACACGATGATGGACGTCGTCGGCATCGGCGGCCTGCGGGACCAGCGGCTCGGCTCGCTGTCGCTCGGCATGGAACGCCGGGTCGCGCTCGCCTCCGCGCTGCTCGCCGATCCGTGCACCCTGCTCCTGGACGAGCCCGGCGCCGGACTGTCCCCGCGCGAACGGGCCTGGCTGCACGGGCTCCTGCGCGGCCACGCCTCCCTCGGCGGAGCGGTGCTGTTCACCACCGACGACGCCAAGGAGGCCGCCCGCAGCGCCGACCGCGTCATCAGCATCGAGGCGGGCCGGCTCGTCGCCGACCAGGACGCCGCGGAGTTCGCCCGGACCAGACTGCGGCCGCGGGTCGCGGTGCGCACCCCGCACGCGGCCCGGCTGGCCGACGTACTGGGCCGCGAGGCCCGCGCGGCGCAGCGCTCGGTGGAGATCGTCGAGGAGAGCGGCAGCCGCCTGTCGGTGTACGGCAGCAACTGCGCCGAGGTCGGCGAGGCGGCGTTCCGCCACGGCGTGCTGGTCCACCAGCTCGCCGACGAGACGGGTGACGCGGGCGCCCCGTCCGCGCCCGTCCCGCAGGCACGCGCTGCCGGGGGCCCGCCGGAGCGCGGCGAGGCCTCCGCCGGGGCCTCCGGCAGCCGCGCCCGCCGCGCCCGCTCCCGGCAGCCGGCCTCCGCCGTGCGCCGGGTGGGCGGGCCGCTCAGGCCGCTGCGCTACGAGCTGCTGCGGGTCTTCGGCACGGCCACCCCCGTCCTCACCGCCGCCCTCGTCGTCGCCGTCTCGGTCCTCACCGCCCTGGTGCTGGCCCGGGTGGGGCAGACCCCGCAGAACCGGCTGCTCGCCGCCTGGCCGCAGCTGCTGCCGCTGCCGCCCGCAGCCCTCGGCGCGGGACTGCTCGGCGCCCTGGCCTTCGGCGAGGAGTACCGCTACCCCGCGCTCGCCGCCGACCGCGGCACCGTGCCCCGCCGGATGGGGCTGCTCACCGCCAAGCTCGTCGTCTGCGCCGCCCTCGCCCTGCTGATGGGGGCCCTGGTCGTGGCGTCCGACGCCGCCGCGCTCGCCCTCGTCTTCGACAGCGGTCCGCTGCGCACCCCGGCGCAGTGGCTGGCGCCCGCCGTGAGCTGGGCCGGGCTGCTGATCGGCTGCGCCTGGGCCGGAGTCCTGGCCTCCGGGGTCTTCCGGTCCGCCACCGCGGGACTGGCCGCCGTGCTCGCCGTACCGGTGGCGGTGGTTCCGCTGGTGCGGCGGGTGCTGGAGGGCTCGTCCGCGTACCCGGTGACCGGTCTCGCGGCCCGGCTGCGCGGCCTGACCTGGGGGCAGTGGCCGCCGGAGGCGGACCGTCTGCTCGTGGGGGCGCTGCGGGTGATGGCCCAACCCGTCGGCACCGCACTGGTGTTGTCGCTGATGGTCCTGTTGTGCGCCTATGGGTTCACCGGACTGCGCAGCAGGGTCCGTTGGTGATCGTTCCGGTGCGGGAGTGGTCCCGGACGGGACCGTTGCGGTCCGTGTCGCGTGAAGCGGACCGCAACTCCCCGCAATAGGCCCGGTTCTTTACGATAAGTCGTCAATTGCGTAGGTGGCACCGATCACCCTTTCGTGTGCTTTTCACCAAAGACCTCAAGGGTCATCGAGGCACGGCCGACAAAGGATTCGTGAGTACCCTTGCGCACACCATGATGACCGCCGCCCGCCACGCCGACTCCGGCCTCGCCGGCCCGGGCGAACTCGACCGCTACCCCTACGCGGAGACCCCGGGGTCCGACCGCGTCGGAGCGCCCCGCTGGGACGGCGCCGACGTCGAGTTGAGCCGCGTCGGCCGCCGCGCGGCTGGCAGCCGCGGACGCGGACTGCACGGCCAACTCGTCCAGCAGCTCGGCCAGATGATCGTCTCCGGCGACCTCGGAGCGGACCGCCCGCTGGTCCCCGAGGAGATCGGCCAGCGCTTCGAGGTCTCCCGTACGGTCGTCCGCGAATCGCTGCGGGTCCTGGAGGCCAAGGGCCTCGTCAGCGCCCGCCCCAACGTCGGCACCCGCGTCCGCCCGGTCGCCGACTGGAACCTGCTCGATCCCGACATCATCGAGTGGCGCGCCTTCGGCCCCCAGCGCGACGACCAGCGCCGCGAGCTCGGCGAGCTCCGCTGGACCATCGAACCCCTCGCCGCCCGCCTCGCCGCCGGCCACGGCCGGCCGGACATCCAGCAGCGCCTCGCCGACATGGTCGAGATCATGGGCCACGCCCTCGGTCAGGGCGACTCGATCACCTTCGCCCGCGCCGACAACGAGTTCCACGCGCTCCTCATCCAGGTCGCCGGCAACCGCATGCTGGAGCACCTCTCCGGCATCGTCTCCGCCGCCCTCCAGGTCTCCGGCAGCCCGATCACGGCCTGCGACCGCCCGAGCGAGACCTGCGTCGCGCACCACGCGCGGATGGTCGAGGCCATCGCCGCGGGTGACGCGGTGGGCGCCGAGAACGCGATGCGTCAGCTCCTGACCGTTCATCCGGAGGTCGAGCGCGTGGTTCCCGCCCCGCGCGAGCACTGACGGTCGGATGCGCGGGGGAGTGGGGGTGTACGACGTGTCGCCGGGCCCGGTCGGGTCCGGCGACACCCGTATGGAGGCCCCAGCAGACCCTGGGGAGGGCTCGGACGCCCGCATATGACCCTATGAGCGGCGTTCGTGCATACGGGGTGTGACTCGGGACACCAAGATTGGGCGTAACGCTACGCGAGGTCACGCGATGACCTAAGAGGTGATGGCCGACGGAGGGAAGACAGCAGCCCTTGGGGATGCTGTGCAGCTCCCCGGCCCCTGCCCGCGCCGCCGGCCCATCCCCGGTCGGAGGTCGTCGGCTCCGGTCCAGCACCACCAGGCCCGGGGTCGGAAGCCGTTTCCATCGTTCCGAGAGGTTGTTCGTGTCGGCCAGCACATCCCGTACGCTCCCGCCGGAGATCGCCGATTCCGAGTCTGTGATGGCGCTCATCGAGCGGGGCAAGGCCGAGGGGCAGATCGCCGGCGATGACGTGCGTCGGGCCTTCGAGGCTGACCAGATTCCTGCGACCCAGTGGAAGAATGTTCTGCGCAGCCTCAACCAGATCCTCGAGGAAGAGGGTGTGACGCTGATGGTCAGTGCCGCGGAGTCGCCCAAGCGCACCCCCCGCAAGAGCGTCGCAGCGAAGAGCCCGGCCAAGCGGACGGCCACCGAGCCCGTCGCCAAGAAGACGGCGGCGAAGACGACGGCAGCGAGCACCCCGGCCGCCCCCGCGGCCCCGGCGGCCGAGACGGCGGACGCGCAGACCCCGGACGCCCTGGCGCAGGATCCCGGAACCGAGCCCCCGGCCAAGAAGGCGGCGGCGAAGAAGACCGCTGCCAAGAAGGCCGCGCCCGCCAAGAAGGCGGCTGCCAAGAAGACCGCCGCCAAGAAGACCGCCGCCAAGAAGGACGCCGACGAGGCAGGGGACGACGAGACCCGCGACGAGGGTCCCGACGCCGTCAAGGCCGAGGCCGACGAAGAGGAGGAGGGCGGCGAGAACAAGGGCTTCGTCATCTCCGACGACGAGGACGACGCCCCCGCCCAGCAGGTCGTGGTGGCCGGAGCCACGGCCGACCCGGTCAAGGACTACCTCAAGCAGATCGGCAAGGTCCCCCTCCTCAACGCGGAGCAGGAGGTCGAGCTCGCCAAGCGCATCGAGGCGGGTCTGTTCGGCGAGGACAAGCTGGCGAACTCCGACAAGCTGGCGCCCAAGCTCAAGCGCGAGCTGGAGATCATTGCCGAGGACGGCCGCCGCGCGAAGAACCACCTGCTGGAGGCCAACCTCCGCCTCGTGGTCTCCCTCGCCAAGCGCTACACCGGCCGCGGCATGCTCTTCCTGGACCTGATCCAGGAGGGCAACCTGGGCCTGATCCGCGCGGTCGAGAAGTTCGACTACACCAAGGGCTACAAGTTCTCCACGTACGCGACGTGGTGGATCCGCCAGGCGATCACCCGCGCGATGGCCGACCAGGCCCGCACGATCCGCATCCCGGTGCACATGGTCGAGGTCATCAACAAGCTCGCCCGCGTGCAGCGCCAGATGCTCCAGGACCTGGGCCGCGAGCCCACCCCGGAGGAGCTGGCCAAGGAACTGGACATGACCCCCGAGAAGGTCATCGAGGTCCAGAAGTACGGCCGCGAGCCGATCTCCCTGCACACGCCGCTCGGCGAGGACGGCGACAGCGAGTTCGGCGACCTCATCGAGGACTCCGAGGCCGTCGTCCCGGCCGACGCCGTGAGCTTCACGCTCCTGCAGGAGCAGCTCCACTCGGTGCTCGACACTCTGAGCGAGCGCGAGGCCGGCGTGGTCTCCATGCGCTTCGGCCTCACGGACGGCCAGCCCAAGACCCTCGACGAGATCGGCAAGGTCTACGGGGTCACGCGCGAGCGGATCCGCCAGATCGAGTCGAAGACGATGTCGAAGCTGCGCCACCCCTCCCGCTCCCAGGTGCTGCGCGACTACCTGGACTGACCGGGAGGGCGGCCGGGGGCCGCACGCCGGTGGCCGCGCGGGTGCGCTCGGCCACCGGGCATCCCACTCTGGGTGGAGTCATGCACACTCGGAGTCAGGAGGCCTCATGCGTCGTCCCTTTGCCCGTGCCCTGGCGGGCGCGCTGACCGTGGCGGCGGGAGCGGCCGCGGCCCCGCTCGCCCAGGTGCCGCAGGCGGCCGCGGACAGCGTGGTGATCGGCGGGAAGCCGGTCCAGGTGGCCGACAGTCCCTGGGTCGTGGCACTGGCCAGCCGTGACCGGTTCGGGGGTACGCGGGCCGGGCAGTTCTGCGGGGGCGTGATCGTCGCCCCGACCAAGGTCCTGACCGCGGCGCACTGCCTGGGCCGCGAGGTGCTGGGCGGCCCGGTCGAGTCCGTGAGCGACTTCCGGGTGATCGCAGGCCGTACGGAGCTGCATACGACCGAGGGCCAGGAGATCGCGGTGCGCGGGGCCCGGGTGAACCCGGCGTACGACCCGCAGAGCAACGCCGGGGACCTCGCCGTACTGGAGCTGGCCGAGCCCGTGCCCGCCCACTACGTGCTGCCCCTCGCGCAAACGGGGCACCCCGCCTACGAGGTGGGGACCGAGGGGGCCGTATACGGCTGGGGCGACACCAGCGGCTTCGGCGACTACGCGTACGGCCTGCGCGCCGCGCGGGTGACGCTCCTGGCGGACGAGGTCTGCGCGCGCGCCTACCCGGGGGACTCCGACGGACAGTACCGGGCCGATTCCATGGTGTGCGCGGGGGACGCCGCAGGCGGCAGGGACGCCTGCCAGGGCGACAGCGGAGGGCCGCTGGTGGCCCAGGGGCGGCTCATCGGGCTGGTCTCGTGGGGGCGGGGCTGCGGGCGCGCCGACAGCCCCGGTGTGTACACGCGCATCGCCCCGCTGACCGACTTCGTGACGGCCCCGGAGAGGGACGCGCGCTCGGGCGGGGTTCAGGAGGCCGCATCGGAGGCCCCGAGGGCCTCCGGGTCCGGTACAGGGCCCTTGGAGGGGCATCTCTCGGAATAGATCGGGATGCAGCGGATGTGAGGACGGGCGGCACCCCTGGGTCTCAGGGGTGCCGCCCGTCGACCGGCCTGGCCGGTCCTGGCTCGTCGGATGCGAGGTGCAGGCCTGTGTCAGCGGTCCTCGGGTTCGGCATGGGCAGCCGGAGCGGACGTGAGCCGCTCGGTCTCATCCTGTATTTCCGCGGCGATCTTCTTGAGTTCCGGCTCGAACTTGCGTCCGTGGTGGGCGCAGAAGAGCAGTTCACCGCCGCTCAGCAGGACGACGCGCAGATATGCCTGGGCGCCGCAACGGTCGCATCGGTCAGCGGCCGTCAGCGGGGTCGCGGGTGTCAGAACAGTAGTCACGTCGCCTCTTCTCTAGCTCGACGAGCTGTCGTACCAGGGTCAACATCCAACCAGGCCGAAAACGTTCCCGCTCGCGGCTTTTCCTCGAAACTTCCTTCCGAAGCTGGCCGGCTGTTGCCGGTTGGCGGCGAAGGAGCCGTATTGCGTTGCTTTACGGTTTCGCGTTGTCAGTCCGTGTGCTTGTTGCAGTTCCATCCTCCCCGGCGAGAGTGCCAGGTTGTTCATGAGGACGTGCCCGAACCCTAAATGGTTCATGCGCGGAAGGGAACGTGATGTTTCCTTCACTCCTCCGGGGGATCGAACACCCGTACGGATCTGGTCTAGGCTGAGGATCACGCGAGGGTGGCGTTGCATGGGCTCTACCTGGCCTCGGTACCCTTCGAGCGGCAGCCGAGCCACCCCTGCGCCCCAGCGGGCCAGAAAAGAAATTCAGCGAGGAGCGAACTGCGTGACCGCCGACACGTCCGTGCCTTCCAGCGCGCTGCTGTCCGGAGCAGACCGGGACGGTTCCAACTACACCGCGCGGCACCTGCTCGTCCTCGAAGGGCTGGAGGCCGTCCGCAAGCGCCCCGGCATGTATATCGGCTCCACCGACAGCCGGGGCCTGATGCACTGCCTCTGGGAGATCATCGACAATTCCGTCGACGAGGCCCTGGGCGGCTACTGCGACCACATCGAGGTGATCCTCCACGAGGACGCCTCGGTCGAGGTCCGGGACAACGGCCGCGGCATCCCCGTGGACGTCGAGCCCAAGACCGGCCTGTCCGGCGTCGAGGTCGTCATGACCAAGCTCCACGCCGGCGGAAAGTTCGGCGGTGGCTCCTACGCGGCCTCCGGCGGCCTGCACGGCGTCGGCGCCTCCGTGGTCAATGCCCTCTCCGCCCGTCTCGATGTCGAGGTCGACCGGGGCAGCTCCACCCACGCGATCAGCTTCCGCCGCGGCACCCCCGGCATGTTCACCGAACAGGGCCCCGACAGCCCCTTCGACCCCGCCAACGGCCTGCGCAAGATCAAGCGGGTCCCCAAGGGCCGCACCGGCACCCGCATCCGCTACTGGGCGGACCGCCAGATCTTCCTCAAGGACGCCCGGCTCAATCTGGAGACGCTCTACCAGCGCGCCCGCCAGACCGCCTTCCTCGTCCCCGGGCTGACCCTGGTCGTCCGCGACGAGCGGGGCATCGACGGGGCCGGCAAGACGGAGGAGCTCTTCCGCTTCGACGGCGGCATCAGCGAGTTCTGCGAGTACCTCGCCCAGGACAAGGCCGTCTGCGACGTGCTGCGCCTGACCGGCACGGGCACCTTCAAGGAGACCGTCCCGGTCCTCGACGACCGCGGCCACATGACCCCCACCGAGGTCACCCGTGAGCTCGGCGTGGACATCGCCCTGCGCTGGGGCACGGGCTACGAGACCAACGTCAAGTCCTTCGTGAACATCATCGCCACCCCCAAGGGCGGCACCCACGTCTCCGGCTTCGAGCGCTCGATCACCAAGACCGTGAACGAGGCGCTGCGCTCGGCGAAGCTGCTGCGCGTCGCCGAGGACGACGTGGTCAAGGACGACGCGATGGAGGGCCTGACCGCCGTCGTCACGGTCCGCCTCGCGGAGCCGCAGTTCGAGGGTCAGACCAAGGAGGTCCTCGGCACCTCCGCGGCCAACCGGATCGTCGCCGCCGTGGTCGCCAAGGAGCTCAAGGCCTTCCTGACCTCTACCAAGCGCGACGACAAGCAGCAGGCCCGCGCCGTGATGGAGAAGGTCGTCGCGGCCGCCCGGACCAGGATCGCCGCCCGTCAGCACAAGGAGGCGCAGCGCCGCAAGACTGCGCTGGAGACCTCCTCGCTCCCCGCCAAGCTGGCCGACTGCCGCAGCGACGACGTGGACCGCAGCGAGCTCTTCATCGTCGAGGGTGACTCCGCCCTCGGCACCGCGAAGCTCGCCCGCAATTCGGAGTTCCAGGCGCTCCTGCCCATCCGCGGCAAGATCCTCAACGTCCAGAAGTCCTCCATCTCGGACATGCTCAAGAACGCCGAGTGCGGGGCGATCATCCAGGTCATAGGAGCCGGCTCGGGCCGGACCTTCGACATCGACGCCGCCCGGTACGGCAAGATCGTGCTCCTCGTCGACGCCGACGTCGACGGCGCGCACATCCGCTGCCTGCTGCTCACCCTCTTCCAGCGGTACATGCGGCCGATGGTCGAGGCCGGCCGGGTCTTCGCGGCCGTACCGCCGCTGCACCGGATCGAGCTGGTCCAGCCCAAGAAGGGCCAGGACAAGTACGTGTACACGTATTCGGACAACGAGCTGCGCCAGACCCTGTTGGAGTACCAGCGCAAGAACATCCGGTACAAGGACGCGATCCAGCGCTACAAGGGCCTCGGCGAGATGGACGCGGACCAGCTGGCGGAGACCACCATGGACCCCCGCTTCCGTACGCTGCGCCGGATCAACATCGGCGACCTGGAGTCGGCCGAGCAGGTCTTCGACCTGCTCATGGGCAATGAGGTGGCCCCGCGCAAGGAGTTCATCACGAGCTCCGCGGCGACCTTGGACCGCTCGCGCATCGACGCCTGACACCGGGCGGTGCCGGCGGGCACGGCCGGCGGCCCTCGGCGGCCGCCCGGCCGCCGCCAGGGCACACCGGTGCGCTCCGCTCCCTCACCTGTTGGAGTGAAGCGCACCGGTCCACCAGTCCGGAAACAGTCATTCCGCACATCCTTGTGGGCACGCGGCCAATGCGGCAGCGGACAAGGAGAGTTCGGTGGACAAGCACGAAGGTCGTGATGCCGGAACGATCCGGCTGGACGATCCCTGGTACGACGCGCTGGCCGTCGGCTGGGGGGAGGGCGAGGAGCAGTCCCCGCCGCCCCCGGCCCCCGGCGGCCGCCCCGCGTCCGGCGCATCCGACATCTACCTCGAAGTGCAGCGCAGCGCCGCCTTCCAGGAGGTCCGTAGCCGCTACCGCAGGTTCGTGGTCCCGGCGACCGCCGGATTCTTCCTCTGGTACGTCGCCTACGTGCTCGCCGCGACCACCGCGCCCGGCCTGATGGCCCGGCCCGTCGCCGGGGCGGTCAACGTGGCCATGCTGGCGGGGCTCGGCCAGTTCCTCAGTACCTTCCTGCTGACCTGGGCCTATGCCCGGCACGCGCGGCTGCGCCGGGACCGGGCCGCGCTCGACCTGCGCTGGACCGTCTTCGAGCAGGAGCGCGACCAGGAGCGTACCCGGGCGAGGGGAGCCGGCCGGTGACCACCGAACACCAGACCCTCGCGCTGATCCTGTTCAGCGCCTTCATCGCGGTGACGCTGGGCATCACCACCTGGGTCAGCCGCAACCGGCACGGGTCGGCGGAGGAGTTCTACGCGGGCGGCAGACTGTTCTCGCCCATGGAGAACGGCTTCGCCATCGCGGGCGACTACATGTCCGCCGCCTCCTTCCTCGGCATCTCCGGTCTGATCGCCCTCTTCGGCTACGACGGCATGCTCTACTCGGTCGGCTTCCTCGTCGCCTGGCTGGTCGTGCTGTTCCTGGTCGCCGAACTGGTCCGCAACTGCGGCCGGTTCACCCTCGCCGACGTGGTCGCCGCCCGGATGAGCGAGCGGCCGGTGCGGATCGCGGCCGGCACCTCCTCGGTCGTCGTCTCCGTCCTCTACCTCGTCGCGCAGATGGTCGGCGCGGGCAGCCTGGTCGGCCTGCTGCTGGGCAATTCCAACGCCCTGGCGCGGACCCTCGCCGTGGTCGGCGTCGGCGCCCTGATGGTCGTCTACGTGTCCTTCGGCGGGATGCGGGCCACCACCTGGATCCAGATCGTCAAGGCCGTCCTGCTGATGGGCGGGGCGATCACCCTGACCGGGCTCGTGCTCCTGCGCTTCCACGGCGACGCCGGCGAGCTGCTCGCCGGCGCCGCCGAGCGCAGCGGGCACGGGAACCGGTTCCTGGCCCCCGGCCTCAAGTACGGCGGGGACTGGACCGCCCGCGTCGACTTCATGAGCCTGGGCCTCGCGCTGGTCCTCGGGACCGCCGGACTCCCGCACATCCTGTCGCGCTTCTACACCGTGCCCACCGCGCGGGCGGCGCGCCGCTCGGTGGTGTGGGCGATCGGCCTCATCGGCGGCTTCTACCTGATGACCATCGTGCTGGGCTTCGGGGCGGCCGCGCTGGTGGGCCCGGACGAGGTGCGGGCGTCCAACGCCTCCGGGAACACGGCCGTTCCGCTGCTCGCGGCCTTCCTCGGCGGGGGCGCCGGAACCACCGGCGGGGCGGTGCTGTTTGCCTTCGTCGCCGCCATCGCCTTCGCGACCATCCTGGCCGTCGTGGCCGGCATCACCCTGGCCTCGTCGGCCTCCGTGGCCCACGACCTGTACGCCTCCCTCAAGCGCCGCCACGCCAGGCAGCGCAGCGAGGTCGCGGTGGCCCGGGCCGCGGCCGTCGGGATCGGCGCGGTGGCGATCGCCCTCGGACTGCTCGCCCAGAACCTCAACGTGGCGTTCCTGGTGGGGCTGGCGTTCGCCGTGGCGGCCTCGGCCAACCTGCCCGTGCTGCTGTACTCGCTCTTCTGGCGCGGCTTCACCACGCGGGGAGCCGTCTGGTCGGTGTACGGCGGCCTGGTACCGGCGGTGCTGCTGGTGCTGGTCTCGCCGGTGGTGTCGGGCAGCGCGGAATCCCTCTTCCCCGGCGTGGACTTCCAGCTCTTCCCCCTCCAGAACCCGGGGATCGTCTCCATCCCGCTGGGCTTCCTGGCCGGCTGGCTGGGCACGGTCACCTCGGGCGAGGAACCGGACGAGGCCAAGCACGCCGAGACGGAGGTCCGCTCCCTGACCGGCGCCGGAGCGGTCTGAGCCGCTCGGGGCGCCGGTGGATCAGACCGGCCCCTCGGAGGGGAGCCAGGTGTAGCGGTGCTCCGGGCGGCCGGTCTCGCCGTAGCGCAGGGCCAGGGTGACGCGGCCGGTGCGCTCCAGGAGCTTCAGGTAGCGCTGGGCGGTCTGACGGCTGATGCCGGCGCGGTCGGCGATCTGCTGGGTGGACAGGGGGCCGTCGGCGCAGCGCAGGACCTGACGGACCAGCTCCGCCGTGGTGGGGGAGTGGCCCTTGGGCAGCTCGTTCGCGGACCCCGCGGCGGAGAGGGTGCCGAAGATCCGGTCGACCTCGGCCTGTTCGGCCTCGCCGCCCGTGTCCAGGGTGCGGCGCAGGGCTCCGTACGCCTCCAGCCGGGTGCGCAGTCCCGCGAACGTGAAGGGCTTGACCAGGTACTGGAGGGCGCCCAGGCGCATGGCGACCTGCACGGTGGCGAGGTCGCGGGCGGCGGTCACCATGATCACGTCGGTGCGGTGGCCCAGCTGGCGCAGGCGCCGGACGAGGTCCAGGCCGTTCTCGTCGGGCAGGTAGTGGTCCAGGAGGACCAGCTCCACCGGATGCGTGCTGAGGAACTCCAGGGCCTCGGCCGCCGAATGCGCCTGCCCCGTCACCCGGAAACCGGGAACCTTCGCCACGTACGCTGCGTTGATCCGGGCAACACGCATGTCGTCGTCGACGACGAGGACGGCGTGAACTCTGCTCGGGGTCTCGTTCATCGCAGGGCCTCCGGGAGTACGACGGAGAATTCCGCCCCTCCGTCCGCTGCTTCACAGGCCCGGGCGCTGCCGCCCTGCCGCTCCGCGAGGCGGCGTACGAGGGCGAGGCCGAGCCCGCGCTCGCGGTGGGCCCGGGGCTGCTTGGTCGACCAGCCCTCCGTGAAGATCTCCTCGCGCCGCGCGGCCGGGACCCCGGGGCCGCTGTCGCGCACGTGCAGCACGGCGGTACGGCCTTCGGCGCGCAGTTCCACCTCGACCAGGGGCGCCGTCGAACCGGCGGCGGCGTCCAGGGCGTTGTCCACCAGGTTGCCGAGGATCGTGACGAGGCCGCCGGGGTCCACCAGGCGGTCGGGGAGGAGGGAGGTCGCGGCCAGCCGCAGGGGGACGCCCCGTTCGGCCGCCACGGTCGCCTTGCCCACCAGAAGGGCGGCGAGCAGGGGGTCGTGGACCTTCTCCGTCACCTGCTCGGCGGTCGTGCGGTGCACCCCGGCGACCTCCGTCACGAACTCCACCGCCTCCTCGTGCAGGCCCAGTTCCAGCAGGCCGAGGAGGGTGTGGAGGCGGTTGGCGTGCTCGTGGTCCTGGGCGCGCAGGGCCTCGATCAGCCCCCGGGTGGAGTCGAGCTCGCGGCCCAGGCGTTCCAGTTCGGTGCGGTCGCGCAGGGTGGCGACGGCGCCGCCGTCCTCGGTGGGCATGCGGTTGGCCACCAGGACCCGGGGGCCCTGCACGGTGAGCAGGTCCCGGCCGGTGACGCGGCCCGAGAGGACGTCGGCGGTGCGGCCGGCAGGGAGCACCTCGTCCAGCGGGCGGCCGGCGAAGGTGGCGGTGGAGTCCGGGGTGAGGCCCAGGAGCCGGGCGGCTTCGTCGTTGACCAGCCGGACCCGGCCGTCCGGGGCGAGGGCGATGACGCCTTCGCGGATCGAGTGGAGCATCGCCTCGCGCTCGGCGAGGAGGCCGGCGATGTCGGAGAAGGCCAGGTCCCGGGTCTGGCGCTGGATCCTGCGCGAGAGCAGCCACGCGGCGAGGGCGCCCGCCGCGAGGGCGCCGCCCGCGTAGGCGAGCAGGCCGGGGATGGCGCCGAGCAGCCGGTCGCGGACGCTGTCGTAGGCGATGCCGACGGAGACGGCCCCGATGATCTCGCCGTCGGCCGACAGGAGCGGAACCTTGCCGCGCGCGGACCGGCCCAGGGTCCCCTCGTCGATCTCCATGACCTCGCGGCCCGCCAGGACCTCGCTCGGGTCGGTCGAGACGGGCAGCCCGATCCGGTCGGAGCTGGGGTGCGAGCGGCGGATGCCGTCGAGGTCGAGGACGACCACGTACTCGGCGCCGGTGGCGCGGCGGATCCGCTCGGCCGAGGCCTGTACCGGGTTGTCCGGCGAGGTCCCGGAGTCCAGCAGGTCCGCGGCCAGGGAGGGGTCGGCCGCGGCGCTCTGCGCGATGGCCAGGGCGCGGCGCATGGCCTGGTCGTCGAGCTGGGCGCTGAGCGGCGCCAGGAACAGGCCGGTCGCCAGGAGGAGGACCCCGGCGGCGATGGCCAGCTGGGTCAGCAGGATCTGGGAGACGGCCCGTCTGGGCAGCCCGAGGCGCCGAGCGCTCATGAGGGGGAACCGCATGGGGAGCTACGTTAGGCCGGTCGGCGCGGGAGCGGAATCTCCAGACCGCAGCGCTCGCTGCTCCGGTGCCCGTGGAAGTGCTGGTGAAGGTGCTGGCCCGCACGGCCACCGGGCCGCCCTGTGGGGCGCCCGGACCCCGTCAGGGCATTGGCTGGGGCGGGCGAGGCCCGTGGTACTGCCCGCTCGGCCGCATCCGCAGCGGCCGCTCCTGGTACTCCTCCAGGGCGTGGGCGATCCAGCCCGCCGTCCGGGCCACCGCGAAGACCGTCTCCCCGGCCTCGGCCGCCATCCCGCACGACACCGTCAGCACGGCCAGCGCCAGGTCCACGTTCGGGTGCAGCCCGCGGCCCTGCCGCGCCATCACCGCGGCCACACCGCGCGCCGCGTCCAGCGCCGGACCGGCCTGCTCCAGCCCCTCCAGCCGGGCGAAGAGCGCCGCCGCGCGCGGGTCCTCGCCCTGGTACAGCCGGTGGCCGAGGCCGGGGACCCGGCGCCCCGCCCGCAGGTACTCCGCCACCACGGGCGCGGCCCCGCCCTGGTCCAGCACCTCCACCAGCATCCGGTGCGCGAGCCGCCCGGCCGCGCCGTGCAGCGGCCCTTCGAGCGCGCCGAGCCCGGCCGACACCGCCGCGTACGGATGGGCCCGCGCGGAGGCCGCCACCCGTACGGCCAGGGTCGAGGCCGCCAGGTCGTGGTCGACGAGCAGCGCCAGCGCGAGGTCCAGCACGGCCAGTGCGTCCGGGTCCGGCTCCCGTGCCGTCAGTCGCGGCCACAGCTCCCGGGCGATCCGGCCGTCGCCCGCCCACTGGGCGCTGCCCCGCACCGGCAGCGCGCCGACCAGAGTCGGGATCAGCGAGCGCGCGGACCCGAGCACGGCCTCCTCGGACAGGTCGAAGCGCAGCGGGTCGGCGACCGCGGCGGCGGCGACCGCCACGCGCAGCCGGTCGAGGGGGCCGCCGTGCTCCGGCAGTGCGGCCACCGCCCGGCGGGCCGCCGCCAGGGGCTCCGGGGGAGCGGTGAACCGCGCACCGCGGGTGAGCGCCCCCGTCCAGAGCCACTCGGCGATCTCCTCGAAGCGGTAGCGCGAGGCCAGGGCCACGGCGTCGACGCCCCGGAAGTAGTACCGGTCGGATTCGATGAGCGTGAGGCCGGTGCGCACGGAGAGGTCCCCGGCGGGGGCGGCCGCCTCGCGGCGGCTGCGCCGGGCCAGCTCCTCCACCTCGGCCGCGTCGAAGCTGCTGCCCCGCCCGGCCGGATCACGGCGGCTGGTGAGCTGGCCGCGGCTGACGTAGGCGTACACCGTCGCCGGTTTCACCCCGAGCAGCCGGGCCGCCTCCTGCGTGCTGAGCCTGCGCCCGCCGTCCCTCTCGTCGCTCATGACGCCCACCCTACAGATGGAGAGTCGTATTGATTCAATCAACATTGACAAGGATTCAATCCATCATGGATGGTCGATGCATGAACACCGCCGTAGAAGTACCCCGCGGTCTCGCGGGAGTCGTGGTCACCGAAACCGAGCTGGGCGACGTCCGAGGCCGCCAGGGCTTCTACCACTACCGCCAGTACTCGGCCGTCGAACTCGCCGCCGGCCGCAGCTTCGAGGACGTCTGGCACCTGATGTTCCGCGGCGCCCTGCCCGCGGACCGTGCCGAGCGGGCCGCGTTCGCCGCCGAGACCGCCCCGCTGCGCCGGCTGCCCGAGGAGGTGCGCGCCGCCCTGCCGGGACTGGCCCGGGCCGGCTCGCCCTCCGGCCCGCTCGCCGGGCTGCGCACCGCGCTGTCGCTCCTCGGGGCCGCGGCCGGCTTCCGGCCCGTGTACGACCTCGACCCCGGCCGCCGGGCCGCCGACGCGCTGGCCGCCTGCGCCGCCGTACCGACCCTGCTGACCGCCCTGTACCGGCTGGGCCGGGGCCTGGAGCCGGTGGATCCGCGCGACGACCTCCCGTACGCCGCCAACTACCTCTACATGCTGACCGGTCAGGAGCCCGACCCGGTCAAGGCCCGCGCGGTCGAGCGGTACCTGATCTCCACGATCGACCACGGTTTCAACGCCTCGACCTTCACCGCCCGCGTGATCGCCTCCACCGGCGCCGACATCGCGGCCTGTCTGACCGGGGCCATCGGCGCGCTCTCCGGCCCGCTGCACGGCGGCGCCCCGAGCCGGGCCCTGGACACCCTCGACGCCATCGGCACCGCCGACCGGATCGGGCCCTGGATCCGCGAGCGGGTCCTGGCGGGCGACCGGATCATGGGCTTCGGCCACCCCGTCTACCGCACCGAGGACCCCCGCTCCCGCATGCTGCGTGACATCGCCCGCCAGTTCGGCGGCCCCCTCGTGGGCTTCGCCGTCGAGGTCGAGAGCCAGGTCGAGGAGATACTCGCCGAGCTCAAGCCGGGTCGCGAACTGCACACCAACGTGGAGTTCTACGCGGGCGTGGTCATGGAGCTGTGCGGGCTGCCGCGCGAGATGTTCACCCCGACCTTCTGCGCGGCCCGCGTGGTCGGCTGGAGCGCGAACATCCTCGAACAGGCCGCCGACCCGAAGATCATCCGTCCGGCCGCCCGGTACACCGGTCCCACCCCGCCCCAGCCGGTGCCGCCGCTCGGCTGACACGCCGCCTGACTACCATCGGCCGGGTGAACAGCAGGCAGCCCATCCCCGTCGTCGTCCTCGCCGGTTTCCTCGGATCCGGCAAGACCACCGTGCTGAACCACCTCCTCGCAGGCCGCGGGGGCACCCGGATCGGGGTCGTCGTCAACGACTTCGGATCGATCGAGGTCGACGCCATGTCGGTGGCCGGCCAGCTGGGGGACTCCATGGTCTCCCTCGGCGGCGGCTGCCTGTGCTGCGCCGTCGACGGCAGCGAGCTGGACGCGTACCTGGAGAAGCTGTCCGCTCCCGTCCACCGCATCGACGTGATCGTCATCGAGGCGAGCGGGCTGGCCGAGCCGCAGGAGATGATCCGGATGCTCATGGCCAGTGAGAACCCCGCCGTCCGGTACGGCGGGATGGTGGAGGTCGTGGACGCGGCCGAATTCGACACGACCAGGGCCAAGCACCCGGAGACCGACCGCCACCTCGCGGTCGCGGACCTGGTCGTGCTCAACAAGATCGACCGGGTGGACGCCCGCGAACGGGCCCGGATCGAGAGGGAACTCGCCGCGCTCTGCGCCCCGGGCACCCCGGTCGTGGCCGCCGACCACGGACGCATCGACCCGGAACTGCTCTTCGACCGCAGGCCCTGGACCGAGACCCGGGGCCAGCTCTCCTTCGAGGACCTGCTGGCGCAGGCCGACGGCCACGACCACTGCACCCACGCGCACGCCGCCTACGAGAGCACGGAGTTCACCGCCGAACAGGCCCTGTCCCCGCGCCGGTTCATCGACTTCCTCGACCGGCGCCCGGCCGGGCTCTACCGGGTCAAGGGCTTCGTGTGGTTCGGGGTCCCCGGCCACGAGGAGAAGTACGAGGTCCACGCGGTCGGCCGCTTCCTGCGCTTCGCCCCGCAGCCGTGGGGCCGGGGAGAGGTGCGCCGGACCCAACTGGTCATGATCGGCGCGGGCACCGACGGCGCGGGGCTGCTGTGCGAGCTGGAGGCCTGCCGCGAGGAAGCGCCGCAGGAGGCGCGCCCCGAGAGCATGTGGGGAGTCCTGCGGTACGTCGCGCAGCCGGCGGAGCCGGGGGCTGACACCTCCGAGGCCGACTCCCACGCGGCCGACGGCTTCTAGGCGACGTCGACGCCGTACTCGCGCAGCAGGTCCTCCAGGCCGCCCCGGTAGCCCTTGCCGCCGATCACGAAGTCCCAGTCGCCGTTGGCCCGGCGCCTGAACGAGCCCAGCACCAGCGCGGTCTCCCCGGCCCGCCCGTCGGAGACCTCCAGCTGCCCGGCCTCCGCGCCCTCCGGATCGAGGAGCCGGATCCGGGCGTCGGTGAAGCCGGCCAGGTCGGCGTGCGGATTGACCTCCGGGTCGATCGCGGCCGCGAGGACCAGCCGGTCGGCCTGCGCGGGCAGCGCGTCGAAGGAGACTTCGAGCGCTGCCTTGTCGGGCGCCGCGTGCGCGCGGGCCCGTACCGAACCGTCCGGTGTGCGCGGGTTGTTGAAGAAGACGAAGTGGTCCTCGCTCAGCACCCGGCTGCCCGCGCAGACCAGGGCGCACACGTCCAGGGCGACCGAGCCCGACCAGGACATGCCGAGGACGTTGTGGTCGGCGGAAGGGGCGGCCGGCTCGGAGTCCCGCTGCGCCGGGAGGCTCGCGACGGCGCCGCCCAGGCGGCCCCGCAGCCCGTACTGGTGCAGGAGCTCCACGAGCCTGTCCCCGGGAACCAACTCCAGCGGCTTGCCGTTGGAGAAGGTGTACGACCCCGGGCCGAAGGACGCGGTGGTGACCAGCACCCCCTTGTTCGCCCCCTTGTCCTGGACCGTGCCGTACAAGTCCCGTACCGCCGTGGGCGACACGGTGTTGCGGTAGCGCTTGACCTGTACCACGATCCGCCCGCCCGTGATCGGGGACGGGTCGTTCGCCTCGATGTCCACCCCGCCGTCGCCCGACCGCTGGGTGGTCACCGCCTCCATGCCCATCGCCCGGAAGAGCTCCGCCACCAGGTTCTCGAAGGCGATGGGGTCCATGGCGAAGAGGTCCGGCTCCTCCTCGCCGTCGCCCGCGTGCCCGCCGTGGCGGACGACCTCGCCGCCGACCTCGTGCGGCCTGCGCCCGGGGCGTACGGCGGCGAGCTGGTCGGGCCGTGCCGAGAGCTGCCCGCCCAGCCCCTCCACCAGGCAGTCCACCGCGCTCACCTGCTCCAGCCGCAGCCCCACGAACGCGGACCGGTCCGCCGACACCGAGGCGAGCACGAGCTGCGCCTCCTGCCCGGTCACCGGATCGTGGGCGTCCACGAAGCCGTTGACCACGACCGACTCCAGCGCGCCGAACTCGTCCGCCGCGTACAGGTCGCGCACCACCAGCAGCACGCACTGCGCCAACAGGTCGCGGTAGACCGCACGCCGCTGCGTGGCCGGGCGGGCCGTCTCCTTGTCCTGGTCCGTACTCGGCACGTAGCGCACGGACTTGGCCTGCGGGACCACCTCGTAGCGGGGCAGTTCCCAGTCCAGCACCAGCTGGCGCCGCGCCGGGTCGTAGGCGGCCGACACCTGCCTGGGCAGCTCCTCCGGCCACGCCGCCGAGGCGTACAGGGCCGCCGAGAAGTACTCCACCGCGGCCTCCGCGTCACCGGCGCGCAGCGCCCCCGCCAGCTCGGTGAGCCCGCTGTTGTGCCCGCGGATCTGGGCGAGCTGCTCCGCCGCCCACCGGTCGTACTGCTGCCGGTACGCCGCCAGCTGCTGCTGGCGCTGGGTCTCCGCGGCGTGCGCCGCCTGCCAGGCCTGGGTGTACCGGGCGTGGGCCTCGCGCTCGGCCTGCGCCCGCCGGTTCGAGCCGAGCGTCCAGCCCGCGCTCTGCTGCTGGAACTGGTGCAGCTGCGGCATCGGAACCGGGTGCGCCAGGGTGCCCGGGTTGAAGGGCTCCAGCTGCTCGGGCCGGACCAGGGCGGCCATCCGGAACGCTGGCGCCCGGCAGCCCGCGGCCAACAGGCCCTGCAGGGCGGCCACCTCGGCTTCGAGCCGCTCGGTCGCCCGCCGCGCCTGCGCATCGCGGTGCTGTCTGTAGGCCGCCTGCTGCTCGCGCTGCCCCCGGGCCACGTCCCGTTCGTACGCCCGCTGCCTGCGCTCGGCCTCGCGCTGCTGGATCAGCTGCGTGCGCTGCTGCCGGCGCTGTGCCTCCGCCCAGGTCCCGATCAGTCCGCTGCTCGATCGACGGCTCATCAGCTCTGTTCTCCCCGCCCCACCCACCAGTGCCAAGGGGGAAAACACTAGTCGCCGTTCGGGTGGTACGTCCCCCCTTGGGCGTACCACCCGAACGGTGAGGTCGTCCTACAGGGCGGGCCCCGCCAGCGCCGCCACGCTCGACGGGAGCGCCGTGCCCGAGCCGTCGCGGCGCGGGTCGACCGCCGGCAGCTCGGCCGGAGCGCCGTTGGCCGTGGCCGCGCGGACGGGGGAGCCGCCCGCCCAGGCCAGGACCAGCACGTCCTCGCCCTTCAGGAACCGCTGGCAGCGCACACCGCCGGTGGCCCGGCCCTTGCGCGGGTACTGGTCGAAGGGGGTCAGCTTCCCGGACAGCACCGAGTCGTCCAGGGTCCCGTGCGAGCCCGCCACCGTGAACACCATGGCGTCCCGGCCCGGGTCCACGGCCGAGAAGTGGATCACCTTCGCGTTGTCGGCGAGCTTGATGCCCGCCATACCGCCCGCCGGGCGGCCCTGCGGACGGACCTGGCTCGCCGGGTAGCGCAGGAGCTGGGCGTCGTCGGTGATGAAGACCAGGTCCTCCTCGCCCGTGCGCAGCTCGACCGCGCCCACGATCCGGTCACCGTCCTTGAGGGTGATGACCTCCAGCTCGTCCTTGTTGGCCGGGTAGTCGGGCACGACGCGCTTGACCACGCCCTGCTCGGTGCCCAGCGCCAGTCCCTGCGAGGACTCGTCCAGCGAGAGCAGGCAGATCACCTTCTCGTCCGCCTCCAGCCCCGAGAGGAACTCCGAGACCGGGGCGCCGCCGGCCAGGTTCGGGGCGGCGTGGGTGTCCGGCAGCTGCGGCAGGTCGATCACCGACAGCCGCAGCAGCCGCCCGTACGAGGTGACCGCGCCGACCTCGGCCCGGGCCGTCGCGGCGACCTGCGAGACGATCAGGTCGTGCTTGGCGCGGGCGCCGCCCTCCGCCTCCGGCAGCGGTTCGCCCGTGACGGTGCGGGCCAGGAGGCCCGTCGAGGACAGCAGCACCCGGCACGGGTCGTCGGCGACCTCCAGCGGAACCGCGCCGACCGCCGTGCCCGCCGACTCCAGCAGGACCGTGCGCCGCTCGGTGCCGAACTTCTTCGCGACCGCCGCCAGCTCCGTGGAGACCAGCTTGCGCAGCTCGGTGTCGGAGTCCAGGATCCCGGTCAGCTCGTCGATCTCGCCGGTCAGCCGGTCGCGCTCGGACTCCAGCTCCAGGCGGTCGAACTTGGTGAGCCGGCGCAGCGGGGTGTCCAGGATGTACTGGGTCTGGATCTCGCTGAGCGAGAACCGCTCCATGAGCCGCGCCTTGGCCTGCGCGGAGTTCTCGCTGTCGCGGATGAGCCGGATGACCTCGTCGATGTCGATGAGCGCCACCAGCAGGCCCTCGACGAGATGGAGGCGGTCGCGGCGCTTGGTGCGGCGGAATTCGCTGCGCCGCCGGACGACCTCGAAGCGGTGGTCGAGGTAGACCTCCAGGAGCTCCTTGAGGCCCAGCGTCAGCGGCTGCCCGTCCACCAGCGCCACGTTGTTGATGCCGAAGGACTCCTCCATCGGCGTCAGCTTGTAGAGCTGCTCCAGCACGGCCTCGGGGTGGAAGCCGTTCTTGATCTCGATGACCAGGCGCAGACCGTGCGAGCGGTCGGTGAGGTCCTTGACGTCGGCGATGCCCTGGAGCTTCTTCGAGCCGACCAGGTCCTTGATCTTCGCGATGACCTTCTCGGGGCCGACCGTGAAGGGCAGTTCGGTGACGACCAGGCCCTTGCGGCGCGCCGTCACGTTCTCCACGGCCACGGTCGCGCGGATCTTGAAGGTGCCGCGGCCGTTCTCGTAGGCGTCCTTGATGCCCGCGAGCCCGACGATCCGGCCGCCCGTGGGCAGGTCGGGACCCGGGACGAAGCGCATCAGCGCCTCCAGGTCCGCCTGGGGGTGGCGGATCAGGTGGCGGGCGGCCGCGATGACCTCGCCGAGGTTGTGCGGGGGCATGTTGGTGGCCATGCCGACCGCGATCCCCGAAGCGCCGTTGACCAGCAGGTTCGGGTAGGCGGCGGGCAGCGCGACCGGCTCGCGCTCCTGGCCGTCGTAGTTGGCGGTGAAGTCGACGGTGTCCTCGTCGATCGACTCCGTCATCAGTGACGTGGCGTCGGCCATCTTGCACTCGGTGTAACGCATCGCGGCCGGAGGGTCGTCGTTGCCGAGCGAACCGAAGTTGCCGTGGCCGTCGACCAGCGGCAGCCGCATCGAGAAGGGCTGGGCCATGCGCACGAGGGCGTCGTAGATCGACGCGTCGCCGTGCGGGTGGAGCTTGCCCATGACCTCGCCCACGACGCGGGCGCACTTCACGTAGCCGCGGTCGGGGCGCAGACCCATCTCGTTCATCTGGTACACGATCCGGCGGTGCACCGGCTTCATGCCGTCCCGGGCGTCGGGCAGGGCACGGGAGTAGATCACCGAGTACGCGTACTCGAGGAAGGAGCCCTGCATTTCGTCGACGACGTCGATGTCGAGGATCTTCTCCTCGAAATCCTCCGGCGGCGGGGTCTTCGTGCTGCGGCGGGCCATCGCTGCGCGGCTCCTTAACCAATGATGGGGTGTGCTGGGTGTCTGGCTGAGTCTGGTCGTGCGGACGTACGGGTCGTGAGGGGCGTGCGGGTCGTGCGGTCGTGCGGGTGCGGCGGGGGTACGACGCGGACCATTGTGGCCCGAGGCACCGACAACGCCGACTCCGACCCAGGGTGTGACCCGGGAACTTATCCGGCGGCCGACGCGCTTGCATACAGTGGCAGGTCTGACAGAAATCTCTGCATCGCGATCGAAGGGACCACATGCCCATGGGTCACACGGCCACCGCCCAGGCCGGCTCCGGCGGCCTGACAGCGACCGAGCACCGGCTGGCCAACGGCCTGCGCGTGGTGCTCTCCGAGGACCACCTGACCCCGGTCGCCGCGGTCTGCCTCTGGTACGACGTCGGCTCGCGCCACGAAGTCAAGGGCCGTACCGGCCTGGCTCACCTCTTCGAGCACCTTATGTTCCAGGGGTCGGCGAACGTACCCGGCACCGGGCACTTCGAGCTGGTCCAGGGAGCCGGCGGTTCCCTCAACGGCACCACCAGCTTCGAGCGCACCAACTACTTCGAGACGATGCCGACCCACCAGCTGGAGCTCGCCCTCTGGCTGGAGGCGGACCGGATGGGCTCGCTGCTGACCGCCCTGGACGAAGAGTCCATGGAGAACCAGCGCAACGTGGTCAAGAACGAGCGCCGCCAGCGGTACGACAACGTTCCGTACGGCACGGCCTTCGAGAAGCTGACCGCCCTGGTGTACCCCGAGGGCCACCCGTACCACCACACGCCGATCGGCTCCATGGAGGACCTGGACGCCGCGTCCCTGGAGGACGCGCGCCAATTCTTCCGTACGTACTACGCGCCCAACAACGCGGTGCTGTCGGTCGTCGGCGACATCGACCCCGAGCAGACGCTCGCGTGGGTCGAGAAGTACTTCGGCACGATCCCCGCGCACGACGGCAAGCAGCCGCCGCGCGACGGCACCCTGCCCGAGATCATCGGGGAGCAGCTGCGCGAGGAGGTCGTCGAGAACGTCCCCTCCCGCGCGCTGATGGCCGCCTACCGGCTCCCGCACGACGGGACCCGCGAGTGCGACGCCGCCGACGTGGCGCTGACGATCCTGGGGGGCGGCGAGTCCTCGCTGCTGCACAACCGCCTCGTACGCCGCGACCAGACGGCCGTCGCGGCCGGGTTCGGCATGATGCGCCTGGCCGGCGCGCCCTCGCTGGGCTGGCTCGACGTGAAGACCTCCAGCGGGGTCGACGTCGCCGCCATCGAGGCGGCCGTCGACGAGGAGCTCGCGCGCTTCGCCGCCGAGGGCCCGACGGCCGAGGAGATGGAGCGCGCCCAGGCGCAGCTGGAGCGGGAGTGGCTGGACCGGCTCAGCACGGTGGCCAGCCGCGCCGACCAACTGTGCCGCTTCGCGGTGCTGTTCGGTGATCCGCGGCTGGCGCTGACCGCCGTGGAGCGCGTCCTGGACATCACCGCCGAAGAGGTCCAGGCCGTGGCCGCGGCCCGGCTGCGCCCCGACAACCGCGCGGTGCTCGTCTACGAGCCGATCGCGGCCGAGGAGACCGACGGGGACGACGAGTCCGGCCAGGGCGCGCAGTCCGGCGAGAGCGACGAGAACGAGGGGGCGGAGCAGTGAGCGAGACCGCAGCCGTCACGATGACCTTCCACCCGCGCCCGCAGGCCGGCGAACCGCAGCCGTGGGCCTTCCCGGCCCCGGACCGCACGGTGCTGTCCAACGGGCTGACCCTGCTGACCTGCCACCGGCCGGGCCAGCAGGTGATCGCGGTCGAGATCAACCTCGCCGCCCCGCTGGACGCCGAACCCGAGGGCCTGGACGGCGTGTCGACCATCATGGCGCGCGCGTTCTCCGAGGGCACCGACAAGCACTCCGCCGAGGAGTTCGCGGCCGAGCTGGAGCGCTGCGGCGCCACCCTCGACGCGCACGCCGACCACCCGGGCATCCGGGTCTCCCTGGAGGTCCCGGCGTCCCGGCTGCCCAAGGCGCTGGGCCTGCTCTCCGAGGCACTCGCCGCCCCCGCCTTCGCCGACGCCGAGATCGACCGGCTGGTGCGCAACCGGCTCGACGAGATCCCGCACGAGCTGGCCAACCCCCAGCGGCGCGCCGCCAAGCAGCTCTCCAAGGAGCTCTTCCCGGCGTCCCTGCGGATGTCCCGCCCGCGGCAGGGCACCGAGGAGACGGTCGCCCGCATCGACTCCGCGGCCGTGCGCGCCTTCTACGAGGCCCACGTACGCCCCGCCACCGCCACGGCCGTGGTCGTCGGCGACCTGACCGGCATCGACCTCGACGCCGTCCTGGCGGACACCCTCGGCAGCTGGACGGGCGGCACCGCCGAACCGCTCCCGGCGCCGTCCGTGACCGCCGACGACACCGGCAGGGTGGTCATCGTGGACCGGCCCGGCTCGGTCCAGACCCAGCTGCTGATCGGCCGCATCGGCCCGGACCGGCACGACCGCGTCTGGGCGGCGCAGGTGCTCGGTACGTACTGCCTGGGCGGCACCCTCACCTCCCGCCTGGACGCGGTGCTGCGCGAGGAGAAGGGGTACACCTACGGCGTGCGCGCCTTCGCCCAGGTGCTGCGCTCCACGGCCGACGGCAAGGGCGCCTCGATGCTCGCCATCAGCGGCTCGGTGGACACCCCGAACACCGGACCGGCGCTGGAGGACCTCTGGACGGTGCTGCGCACCCTCGCGGAGGGCGGTCTGACCGACGCCGAACGGGACGTCGCCGTGCAGAACTTGGTGGGCGTGGCCCCGCTGAAGTTCGAGACGGCCGCCTCGGTGGCCGGCACGCTCGCCGACCAGGTGGAGCAGGAGCTGCCGGACGACTACCAGGCCCAGTTGTACGCACAGCTGGCCGAAACCGGCACGGTGGAGGCGACTTCGGCGGTCGTGAAGGCCTTCCCGGCGGACCGGCTGGTCACCATCCTGGTGGGCGACGCGGCGCAGATCGAGGAGCCGGTACGGGCACTCGGGATCGGCGAGGTCACCGTCGTCACCGACTGACGACCTGACGACGGCGGCTGACGACCTGACGACGGCCACCTGACCGTCGGCTGACGCCTCATCGGGCGATCGGTGTCTCAGGTGCGAGGGGCTCTGGCGGGACTTATCCCGCCAGAGCCCTTTTGTCCGTTTGGTGGTGAGGTTGCTTTTATGTGGTGTGGCGTACGCAACAAAAAGCCGCGTCTGTTTGGCGATTGACTGATGATCCGCCTAGCGTCGTCCGTGCTGTCCGTCAGTTGTGCCCGCCGCACCCGCGGCACCGGACAGCGATCGCCGAGTCCCCGTCAGGCGCGAGCCTGGGGAGCCGGGGACCCACATGTGTCCCTGGGGTGAATCGGGCCGCCTCGCCAGAGGAGGCCCGTAGGAGACCTTCCTGCTCCGAACCCGTCAGCTAACCCGGTAGGCGAGAAGGAAGGAAAGGATCCAACCCTCCATGGCGTTTGGCAGTCGTCCCGCTGGTTCCGGCAAGCACCGCGGATCCAGCCGCCTGAGCCGTAAGACCGCCGGTTACGCCGGCATCGCCGCGATCGCCACCACGGGCGTCGTCGGCTCCCTCGCCGCCCCGGCCTTCGCCGCGGACAACCACAGCAGCTCCGCCCCGGAGAACGGGCTGGGCGCCGTCGTCGTCGCCGAGGACCTCGCGGGTGACATCGCGGACCAGGCCGCGTCCCAGCAGCGCGCCGCCGACCACGCCGCCGCCAAGGCGCAGGCCGAGGCCGACGCCAAGCAGCGGGCCGCCGAGGCCAAGCGCCTCGCCGAGGCCAAGGCGAAGGCCGAGCGCGAGGCCGCCGAGCGCGCGGCCCGCGAGGAGGAGCGCAAGCGCCTCAACACCTTCGTCGCCCCGATCGAGGGCTCGTACGTGAGCACGCAGTACCACGCGGGCGGCGGCATGTGGTCCTCCGGCAGCCACACCGGCATCGACCTGCACGCCTCCTCCGGCACCTCGGTCCACGCGGTGGGCGTCGGTGTCGTGGTCGAGGCGGGCTGGGGCGGCGCGTACGGCAACAACGTCGTGATCAAGCACAACGACGGCACCTACACGCAGTACGGGCACATGAACTCGCTGAGCGTCTCCGTCGGCCAGCAGGTCACCGCCGGCCAGGTGATCGGCCTGTCGGGCTCCACCGGCAACTCCAGCGGCCCGCACCTGCACTTCGAGGCCCGCACCGGCTCGCAGTACGGCTCGGACATCGACCCGATCGCCTACATGCGTTCGCACGGCGTCGATCTCTGATCCGTCGTCCCGCACCTTTCACCGAAGACCCCGGCTCCCCGAGCCGGGGTCTTCGTGTGTCCGCCCGGATCCGCCCCCTGTGAATGTTTCGTATTTCCGGCCGCTCTCGGAAATGATCGTGTGTTGCAATAGAGTCGCAGCACGCGCACGTGCGCGCATTGAGGCTGGCAGTCGGAAATAGGCGGAGGTTCGGTCTTGCGTATTCCTGCGCACGCAGTATGCACAGCAATCCGCGATGACATCGTCTCCGGTGTCTTCGAACCGGGGAGTCGGCTGACCGAGGAGGTGCTGGCCCGCCGGTACGGAGTCTCGCGCGTCCCGGTCCGCGAGGCGCTGCGGACCCTGGAGTCCGAGGGGTTCGTGACGACGCGGCGCCACGCGGGGGCCTGCGTCGCCGAGCCGACCGAGCAGGAGGCGGCCGACCTGCTGGAGCTGCGGATGCTCCTGGAGCCCCTGGCGGCGGCCCGGGCGGCCCGGCGGCGCACCGAGGCGCACCTCAAGGTGCTGCGTGGGCTGGTCAGACTGGGTCAGGAACGGGCCAGGCGGGGCCAGGGAGAGGACCTGAGGTCCCTGGGCGGCTGGTTCCACGAGACGCTCGCCCAGTCCTCGGGCAGCCCCGGGCTGATCGCGCTGCTCACCCAGATGCGGCACAAGATCGCGTGGATGTACGTGGTGGAGGCGCCCCTGCGGCCCGTGGAGTCCTGGGCGGAGCACGGTGCGATCGTGGACGCGGTGGCCCGCGGGGACGCGGAGCGGGCGCGGGCGCTGACCGCGCTCCACGCCGACCGGGCGGCGGGTGCGCACCGGCGGCGGGTCCGGCCGGCTGTGAGCACTTCGCAACCTGCCGTAAACATGTCGAGCGGGCGGCATTAACAGGGGCCGTATACAAAGGACGACATCGTGGCATCGCGCCCGTTTATCGCGCGGTGCGCACGGGGTGAATTCGGCGCGCCGCATTTCTGCGGAGGGGCCTGAGATGTCCGCCGGGCTCTTTTTCTTCGGCGCTGAATTACGTGGTTGGATTTCCGAGGGTTTCCAGGGCTCCGCGCGCCCCCCGGCCGGGCGCCACAACGGCGAAGCCGCGGGCCCCCGGCCGTCCGGGGCCCGCGGCTTCGCGGCGTACTGCTCGGGTGGAACCCGAAGGGTCAGACGGTCTCGGGAAGCTCTTCGAGACCCTCGGCGACCAGCTTCGCGAGGCGGTCGAGCGCGACGTCCGCACCCTCGGCCTCCGAGGCGAGGACGATCTCCTCGCCGCCCTGGGCGCCCAGGCCCAGAACCGCCAGCATGGAAGCGGCGTTGACGGGGTCGCCGCCCTTCTTCGCGATGGTCACCGGGACGCCGGAAGCGGTCGTCGCACGGACGAAGATCGAGGCGGGACGAGCGTGCAGGCCCTCGGCCCAGCCGACGTTGACGCGGCGCTCTGCCATGGTGATGCCCTTCAGGTTCTTACGGTTGTCTAGACCAGTCTCTCACGACGCCCTGAATGCTCCGACCGGCCCTCGGCCCGAATCCGCCGTCGCTCGACCTCCCCAGCTTGCACCGGTTTGCCCCGTATCGCCTCATGCGCCGCGCACGCACCGCCCAGCCCGTCCCGGCCGTAAAGTAGCCCCATGACCATCGAGTCGGACCCCTCGTACCCGGCCCACTGGGAAGCCGACGTCGTCCTGCGCGACGGCGGCACCGCCCGGATCAGGCCCATCACCACCGAGGACGCGGGCCGGCTGGTCAGCTTCTACGAGCAGGTCTCGGACGAGTCGAAGTACTACCGCTTCTTCGCCCCCTACCCCCGCCTCTCCGACCGCGACGTCCGCCGCTTCACGCACCACGACTACGTGGACCGGGTCGGCCTGGCCGCGACCATCGGCGGGCAGTTCATCGGCACCGTCCGCTACGACCGCATCGGCCCCGACGGCCGGCCCGCCTCCGCGCCCGCCGACGAGGCCGAGGTCGCCTTCCTCGTCCAGGACGCCCACCAGGGCCGCGGGGTCGCCTCCGCGCTCCTCGAACACATCGGCGCGGTGGCCCGGGAGCGCGGCATCCGCCGCTTCGCCGCCGAGGTGCTGCCCGCCAACACCAAGATGATCAAGGTGTTCACGGACGTCGGCTACGAGCAGAAGCGCAGCTTCGAGGACGGCTCCGTCCACCTCACCCTCGACCTCGAACCCACCGCCGAGTCCCTCGCGGTGCAGCGCGCCCGCGAACAGCGCGCCGAGGCCCGCTCGGTGCAACGGCTGCTGACCCCCGGCTCGGTGGCCGTCGTCGGAGTCAGCCGCTCCGGCGCGGGCGTGGGCGCGGCCGCCCTGCGCAACCTGCGCGACAGCGGCTTCCACGGCCACCTCTACGCCGTCAACGAGGCCGTCACGCGCGACCTGCTGGACGGCGTTCGGGCCTACCGCTCCATCGAGGCCATCGGCGCCCCCGTCGACCTCGCGGTGATCGCGGTTCCGGCCGACCGGGTCCCCGGCGTGGTCGCCTCCTGCGGGGAGCACGGCGTGCAGGGGCTCGTCGTCCTGTCCGACGGGTACGGGGAGAGCGGCCCCGCCGGCCTCGCCCGCCAGCGCGAACTGGTCCGCCAGGTGCGCTCGTACGGCATGCGCCTGATCGGGCCGAACGCCTACGGGGTGATCAACACCGCGCCGGAGGTCGAGCTCAACGCCTCGCTGACTCCCGCCCCGATGCCGATGCGCGGCCGGATCGGGCTGTTCACGCAGTCCGGTGCGATCGGGATCGCCCTGCTCTCCGCGCTGCTCCGGCGCGGCGAGGGACTGTCCTCCTTCATCTCCGCCGGGAACCGCGCCGACGTCTCCGGCAACGACATCCTCCAGTACTGGTACGACGACCAGTCGACCGACGTCGCCCTGATGTACCTCGAAACCCTGGGCAATCCGCGGAAGTTCACCCGCCTCGCCCGCCGGACCGCGGCCGAGAAGCCGGTGGTCGTCGCCCGCGGCGGCCGCCACACCCCGGCCGGGCACGTCGTCCCCGGCACCAGACTGCCCGAGGCCACCGTCTCCGACCTGCTGCGGCAGGCCGGCGTCATCCGGGTCGACACGGTGACGGAGCTGGTCGACGTCGGTCTGCTGCTGGCCTCGCAGCCGCTGCCCGCCGGGCCGAGGATCGCGATCCTCGGCAACTCCGAGTCCCTCGGGGTCCTCACCTACGACGCCTGCCTGACCCAGGGCCTGCGCCCGCTGGCGCCGCTGGACCTGACGACGGCGGCCTCGCCGCAGGACTTCCGGGCGGCGCTGGTCTCGGCGCTGGCCTCCGAGGACTGCGACGCGGTCGTCGTCACGGCGATCCCCTGGGTGAGCGAGCAGGCACTGGCCGACGAGCTGGCCGACGCGCTGCGCGAGGCCGTGGCCGAGGTGCCGGGCAAGCCGGTCGCCGTCGTCCATGTGGAACTCGGCGAGCTGGTCGACGCGCTGTCCGCGGAGCGCGGCCCCTGGGCCCCCGGTCCCCGCACACCGGACGGCCCGGGCACGGCGGACGGCCCGACGGCCGGCCGGATCCCCAGCTACCCCGCCGCCGAGCGGGCCGTACGGGCCCTCGCCGAGGCCGTGCGGTACGGGCAGTGGCGGCGGTCCCTCGCCGAGGTCGGGCGCGTCCCGGAGTACGAGGACATAGACGAGGCCGGGGCGGCCGCCCAGCTGGCCGGGCTGCTGGCCGACGTCGACGGCGGGGCCGTGCTGACCCTGGCGGAGTGGGACGCGCGCGAGCTGCTCGGGCGCTACGGGATCCGCGTCCTGCCCGCCCTGCCCGCGCCGAGCCCCGACGCGGCGGTCCGCGCCGCCGGGATCCTGGGCTATCCGGTGGCGCTGAAGACCACCGCTCCGCACCTGCGCCACCGCGCGGACCTGGGCGGCGTACGGCTCGACCTCAGGGACGAGGCCGAGCTGAGGCGCTCGTACGAGGACCTCACCGCGCTGCTCGGCAAGCCCTCGGAGCTCCAGCCGGTGGTGCAGGCGATGGTGCCGCGCGGCGTCGACACCGTCGTGCGCTCCGTCATCGACCCGGCGGCCGGCGCCGTCCTGTCCTTCGGGCTCGCCGGCGTCGCCTCCGAGCTGCTGGGCGACACCGCGCACCGCCTCGTCCCGGCGACCGACCGGGACGCCGCGGGCCTGATCCGATCCATCCGGACCGCACCCCTCCTCTTCGGCTGGCGGGGCAGCGCCCCCGTGGACACCGCCGCCCTGGAGGAGCTGCTCCTGCGGGTGTCCCGGCTCGTGGACGACCACCCCGAGGTGATCGGCGTCTCCCTGGAGCCCGTCGTGGTCGCCACCGAGGGGCTGTCCGTGCTCAGCGCCACCGTCCGCGTCGCTCACCCGCCCGCCCGGGGCGACCTCGGCCCGCGCACCCTGCCCAGTTACTGAGGCCGCTCACGCGGTGCCGTCGCGAGGAGGCCGGGGCGCCCCGTACGGGCCTTAGGATGGACCTCATGGCGAAATCCGGTACGACGACCCAGGGGCTGCGCACGGCGATCGAGCGCAGCGGCTACTACCCGGCCCTCGTGGCCGAGGCCGTGGAGGCCGCGGTGGGCGGCGAGCCGATCTCGTCGTACCTGGTCCACCAGGAGACCACCTTCGACTCCAACGAGGTGCGCCGCCACGTCACGGTGCTGGTCCTGACCGGCAACCGCTTCATCGTCAGCCACACCGACGAGCAGGCCGCCGACGCCGGTTCCCCCTCCCCGTACGCGACCACCTCCACCGAGTCGGTCAAGCTGTCCAGCATCTCCTCCGTGGTGCTGAGCCGCGTCGTCGCCAACCCGGAGTCCTACACCCCCGGCACCCTGCCCCGCGAGGTCGTCCTGACCATCGGCTGGGGCGCGGTCTCCCGGATCGACCTGGAGCCCGCCGCCTGCGGCGACCCGAACTGCGACTCCGACCACGGCTACACCGGCAACTCCACCGCCGACGACCTCAGCCTGCGCGTCAGCGAGGCTGGTGACGGCCCCGAGGCGGTGCGCCAGACCCTGCTCTTCGCCCAGGCGCTCTCCGAGGCCACCGCGGCCACGTCCACCCCCTCGCGCTGATGGCGTACTCCGCGCCGCAGAGCTGGGACGAGCCGGAACTGCTGGACCTGGCAGGCGCCCCCGTCCCCGAGTACGGCGCCGGCTCCCTCGCCGACCTGCTGCCCACGCTCGTGGCGGGCCAGGGCGTGCCCGGCTTCACCGCCTCCCTCGCGGAGCTCACCCCGGCCGACCGGAACTGCGTGTTCCTGGTCGACGGCATGGGCTGGGAGCAGATCAAGGCCCACCCGGACGAGGCCCCGTACCTCACCTCGCTCCTCGCCGGCTCGCGCGGCGGCACCGGCCGCCCGATCACCGCGGGCTTCCCGGCGACCACCGCCACCTCCCTGGCCTCCGTCGGCACCGGCCTGCCGCCCGCCCGGCACGGCCTGCCCGGCTACGCCGTGCGCAACCCGGCCACCGGCGAGCTGATGAACCAGCTCCGCTGGCACCCGTGGACCCAGCCGAAGGCGTGGCAGCCGTACCCGACCGTCTTCCAGCAGGCCGACAAGGCGGGCGTGGCGACGGCGCAGGTGTCCTCGCCCGCCTTCCAGACCACCCCGCTCACCAAGGTCGCGCTCAGCGGCGGCACCTTCCTCGGCCGGATGACCGGCGAGGAGCGGATGGACCTCGCGGCCGAGCGCCTCGCGGCCGGTGACCGCTCGCTGGTCTACACCTACTACAGCGAGCTCGACGGGGCCGGCCACCGCCACGGCGTGGACTCCGACGCCTGGCGCGGCCAGCTGATGTACGTCGACCGGCTCGTCCAGCGGCTCGCCGAGCAGCTGCCGCCGCGCACCGCGCTGTACGTGACCGCGGACCACGGCATGGTCGACGTCCCCTTCGACGAGGACTCCCGGACCGACTTCGACGAGGACTGGGAGCTGGGCGCCGGAGTGGCCCTGCTGGGCGGCGAGGGCCGCGCCCGGCACGTGTACGCGGTCCCGGGCGCGCAGGCCGACGTACTGACCGTGTGGCGCGAGGTGCTCGGCGACCGGTTCTGGGTGGCCAGCCGCGAAGAGGCCCTGGAACTGGGCTGGTTCGGCGTGCCGGGGGAGTGCGACGAGCGCGTGCTCGGACGCATCGGGGACGTGGTCGCCGCCGCCCAGGCGGACGTCGCGATCACCGCCTCGCGGCGCGAGCCCAACGAGTCCGCGCTCGTCGGCATGCACGGCTCCATGACGGCCGCGGAGCAGCTCGTACCGCTGCTCGAAGTCCGCACCTGAGCCCGATCAGACACACGACGTCCGCCGCCCTGAACCCCCGACCCGAAAGGTCCTGTACTTCCCATGCCCGAGCTGGTGTTCTTCTCCGGAACGATGGACTGCGGAAAGAGCACTCTGGCGCTCCAGATCGCCCACAACCGCGACGCGCGGGGACTGCAAGGCGTCATCTTCACCCGTGACGACCGGGCGGGCGAGGGCAAGCTGTCCTCCCGCCTGGGCCTGGTGACGGAGGCGGTCGAGGCGCCGGAGGACATGGACCTGTACGCGTACCTGGTCGCGCAGCTGTCCAAGGGCGGCAAGGCGGACTACGTGATCGTGGACGAGGCGCAGTTCCTGACCCCCGCCCAGATCGACCAGCTGGCGCGGATCGTGGACGACCTGGACATGGACGTCTTCGCCTTCGGCATCACGACCGACTTCCGCACGAAGCTCTTCCCGGGCTCGCAGCGCCTGATCGAGCTGGCGGACCGTCTGGAGCAGCTCCAGGTGGAGGCCCTGTGCTGGTGCGGCGCCCGCGCCACGCACAACGCCCGTACGGTGGGCGGGGAGATGGTGGTCGAGGGCGCGCAGGTGGTCGTCGGCGACGTGAACCGCCCGGCGGGGGAGGTCGGCTACGAGGTCCTGTGCCGCCGCCACCACCGCAAGCGCATGACCTCGGCGGCAGCCCACGCGGGCGCCCTCTCCCCGGACGTCCTCCCGGTCAACCACGCCTGAACCCTTTTCCCGACGCCTGTGCCTGTCCCTTGTCGTGTCGTACAGATCCGGTGAGGCGGCGTTCACCATGAGACTCACGCTCGACAACGACTGGACCGCGACGGTCACGGACGAGCCCCTGCGCATCACACCGCGCTTCGACTTCCGGGACTTCCGCCTGGAAGTGGCCATGGAGCTGTGCCGCGACCCCGGGGACACCGTGCTGACCTGCCTGCGCGACCTCGAGGTCCTCGACGAGCCGCTGGAGGCTCGCATCGGCATCGCACCCGACGTGGCACTCCTGGTCCAGCACGGCACCGTCGTCGGCTGGAGCCTCACGGACCCTGCGCGCTACCTGACCACCGGCTTTGCCGCTCCCGATTCGGCTCCCCCCGCCCCGGCCACCCGGCTCCTGCTCACCGCATGCCTCGACCTCGTCACCACGCCGCTGTTCGACGGGGTGAGGCGCCGGGATCCTGCCGCCCTGGTTCGGCTCCGTGCCCTCGACGAGGCCCTGCGCGACCAGCGCGAGGACCGGCACCGAGTCGACGCCTTGACCGCGCTGGTTGCGGACTTGGTGGAGGACTACGGGAACTGGTGACGGTCCGCTGGGGACGTCGTTGACGTTGGCCGGGGTGAATACACCTTGGCTGGGGGGCCGCGTCCGTCACAGATGGCGCTCCAGATCGCCCACGGCCGCGACGCGCGGGGACGTAAGGGTTTCGTCATGGCTGCTGGGGTGGTGTGCGGGCGGGGCGGCGCATTGAATGCGGGGGACGGATTCGCGAGAGGTGGGGCATCGGTGAGTGCAGGGGTGAGGCGGCGGCGCGGCGGGATCGTGATCGGTGCGGCGATCGCGGCGCTGGTGGTGCTGGGCGCAGGGCTGTACTGGTTCCAGCCGTGGAAGATCTGGCAGGACGACACGGTGCGCGAGGCGCTGCCGTCCGTTTCTGCGGCCCCGTCCGCCGCCCCGTCCGCCGCCGCCGCGCCGGCCTCGCCGCGGACCGTCGCGCAGGGCGTTCTCATCAGCCACGAGCACACCACCACGGGCACCGTGAAGCTCGTCCGCCTGCCGGACGGTTCTCACCTCCTGCGGCTGGAGAACCTGGACACCAGCAACGGTCCCGACCTGCGGGTCTGGCTCACCGACGCCCCCGTCAAGGAGGGCGTGGCCGGCTGGCGCGTCTTCGACGACGGCAAGTACGTCAGCCTCGGCAAGCTCAAGGGCAACAAGGGCGACCAGAACTACGAGATCCCGGCCGGGGTGGACCCCGCCGCCTACAGCAGCGTCACCATCTGGTGCGACCGCTTCGACGTCTCCTTCGGTGCGGCGGGCCTCACGCAGGTGTGACGCCGTCCGCGGCCCGGTGTCCGGATGCCGGCCCTTGTGGTCAACCGCACACGGGGGTGGGTCCGGTGTGACGGTCATTCAACTTGCTTGCGGGGACGGGCTGGTCGTCTTCGGCGCCCGTTTTGTGGCGATGTTCGGATGGCGAGACGACTTGACGCACGGCCCGATGGTCGCTTAGGTACGCCTTACCTAAGCTTCCATCGAAGGTTTTCAGCCATGCCAAGACCCGTCCTGCGCCCGCTCCCGAAGACCGAGGGCTGAGCCGTGGCCCTCGTCACCGACCTGTCGTCGGCCGCCATGTCCGGGCCTGTGCCCGTGACCGTGACTGTGCCCGCGTCCGGGCCTGCGTCCGCGTCCGGGCCCGCGTCCGCCGACGGGCCGGAGCGGCTCACCCCCGTGTGGATGCTCGTCTTCCTCGGCCTCCTCGGGTCGGCCGTGCTCGCGGGTGCCTGCTGGCTGTCCGGCCACGTCCACGCCGACACCACCCTGCAGACGGTGGCCCGTTTCTTCCACGTGGCGGCCCTCGTGGTCGGGCTGGGCGCCGTGCTCGCCGTCGACTGGTTCGCCGTCCTGTGGCTGCTGGGCCGGCGCGGCCTGTCCGACATCACCAGCACCGCCTGCGCCCTGCAGATACCCATCTGGTTCGGACTGGCCGGCCTGACCGTCACCGGCCTGTTCCTGCGCCCGGACCTGAACTCGCCCCTGACGCTGGTCAAGCTCGGCCTCGTCCTGGCCGTCACCGTCAACGGCCTGTACGCACACTGGCTCGGCCAGCGCCTCGACCGCTACCGGGACACGCCGGTCCCGCGCGCGCTGCTCGTCCAGTCGGGCGTCGCCGCCGCCGTCAGCCAGTGCGGCTGGTGGGGCGCCACCTTCATCGGCTTCCTCAACAGCCAGTCCTGACCCGCCCCGGGCGCGGCGCGCTCCCGTGCCCCCCGGACTACCGCCGGGACCGCACGAGGGCGAACACCGCGCCCTCCGGGTCCGCGACCGTGGCCACCCTGCCGGTCGGCCCCTCCCGCGGCGGGTCCACCACGCGCCCGCCGAGCTCGGTCACCCGCTGCGCGGCCGCGTCGGTGTCCGCCACCTCGAAGTACGCCATCCAGTGCGGGCCCCGGTCGTGCGGCAGCGCCCGTCCGACGCCGTGTACGGCGGCCACCGGGCGGCCCTCCAGACGCAGGGTCAGGTAGTCGAAGTCGCCGGAGGCCGCCTCGTGGGCCAGTGCCTCGTGGCCGAAGACGTGCTCGTAGAACTTGCCGACCGTCGAGGTGTCCTGGGTGACCAGCTCGTTCCAGACCGGGGTGCCGGGCGCCCCGTGCAGCCGGGTGCCCATGCGCGTCTGCGCCTGCCAGAGCCCGAAGATCGCCCCCAGCGGGTCGGAGCAGATCGCCACCCGCCCCGCGGCGCCCGCGTCCAGGGGGCCCACCGCCACCGTGCCGCCGCACGAGCGGACCGCCTCGGCGGTCGCGTCGGCGTCGTCCGTGGCGAGGTACGTCGTCCAGGCCACCGGGAGATGCCGGTCGGGGGGCATCTCGCCGATCCCGGCCACCTCCTCGCCGTCCAGCACGGCGCGGACGTACGGGCCGAGCTGCTCGGGACCCGGGACGTACTCCCAGCCGAACAGGTCGGCGTAGAAGTCCTCGGTGGTCCCGAGGCCGTGCACCATCAGACTCACCCAGCACGGGGTGCCGGGCGTGCGCCGGGTTGCTTCCGCTGCCTCGGTCATGTCAGCCGTCTCCTCCGTCGTGCCGCTTACCGGTGCTGATGCTTCCACTCCGCGGCACCCCGCGCGTCCCGACCGGGCCGCAAAGCCGCGCCCCTGGACGGAGATGTCCGGATCCCTGTGCCGCCCCGTTGACGGCCCTGTGACGCGGGTGCCGGACGGGGAGGAAGATGGCCGGCATGACAGCGAAATCTGCGATCCTCTCCGCCGCCGAACTCCAGCGCGAACTGGCCGGTCCGCGGCCGCCGGTGCTGCTGGACGTCCGCTGGCAGCTCGGTGGCCCTGACCAGCGGCCCGCCTACGAGGCCGGACACCTGCCCGGCGCCGTGTACGTCGACCTCGACCGCGAACTGGCAGGTCCGCCGGGGCCGGGCGGACGGCACCCGCTGCCCGACCCGGAGGCCTTCGGCGCGGTCATGCGGAGGGCCGGCGTCCGCGCCGACGTGCCGGTGGTCGTGTACGACGGCGGGCAGGGCTGGGCGGCCGCCCGGGCATGGTGGATGCTCCGCTGGACGGGTCACCCGGACGTGCGAGTGCTGGACGGGGGACTGACCGCGTGGACGGCTGACGGGGGCGAGGTCACGGCCGACGAAGCGACCCCTGTAGAGGGCGATTTCAAGCCAAATCCGGGTGCGGTCGGACTCCTGGACGCGGACGGGGCGGCCGCGCGGGCGCGTGCGGGGCTGCTCCTGGACGCCCGGGCGGGGGAGCGGTACCGCGGTGAGGTCGAGCCGATCGACCCCGTCGGGGGCCACATCCCGGGCGCGGTGTCCGCCCCGACGGCGGAGAACGTGGCACCGGACGGCCGTTTCCTGCCGGCCGGGGCGCTGCGGGCGCGGTTCGAGGCCCTGGGCGCGACCGAGGGGACCCCGGTGGGCGTGTACTGCGGCTCGGGGGTGTCCGGAGCCCATGAGGTCCTCGCCCTGGCGGTGGCGGGGATCGAGTCCGACCTCTACGCGGGCAGTTGGTCGCAGTGGTCCAGCGACCCGGCCCGCCCCGTGGCGACCGGCCCGGACCCGCAGTAGCCCCGTACCCGCGGCGCGGACCCTCAGCACGGGCCCGCGGCGCGGATCCGCAGCACGGGGCCCACAGCACGGACCCGGCGCGTGGAAGGCCGCCGCCGGGTCACCCCGGCGGCGGCGCTACTCCTGCTTCTTGCGGCGGGTGCCGAAGACGATCTCGTCCCAGCTGGGCACGGCCGCCCGGCGTCCGGGGCGCACCCCGTCCGCCTCGGCCTGCCGGTCGGTGGTGCCCGTCAGGCGGTCGCGGTGGCCCGCCACCGTGCGGGGCATCAGGACGTCGGCGTACGCGGACCCGGCGCCCGCCGAGGCGGCCGGGGCCGGCGGCTCCTCCGCCTCCGGTTCCGTCTCCGGGGCTTCGGCGGGGGAGCGGTCCGGGACCACCATGTCGCCGCGGAAGCTCGGAACGGCCTCCAGCAGGCTCGTCAGCGTGTCCCGCTCCTCCTCCGGATCGGGCGCGGGCGGCGCGTGCCCGGCGGAGCGCTCCTGCTGGCGCTCCAGCTGCCGGTCCAGGGCGCGGTCCAGCGGCCTGTCGCGCGGCAGCCGCGCGATCCTCGGTACGAAGGGGAAGCTCGGCTCCGGCGTCGCCGGCAGGTCCTCGGACTCGCCGATCAGCGAGCGCGCCTCGTCGTCCACGGCCACGACCAGCCGGCGCGGCGGGTCGTAGGTCCAGCTGGCCGAGTGCGGCTCACCGGCCACCAGGTAGACGAGGAGGACCTCCCAGGTCCCGTCGTCGCGGCGCCACGAGTCCCACTGGACGGATTCCTTCTCGGCCCCGCGCAGGGTCAGGCGCTCCTGCACGGCCTCGCCGAGCTGGGGTCCGGCGTTCTCGCCGGGACGGCGCACGGGGGTCTTGCGGGCCCGCTCGGCCATGAACGCGCGCTCGGCGAGCACCGGGCCCTCGAAGCGGCGTACGCGGTCGACGGGGATGCCGGCGAGTTGGGCGACCTCCTCCGCGGAGGCACCGGCTCGTATGCGGGCCTGGATGTCGCGGGGGCGGAGGTGGCTCTCCACCTCGATCTCGATCTGGTTCAGGCGCGCGCGGTCGTTGCGCACGGCAGCCCGCAGCCGCTCGTCGATCGGAAGCGTGTACTCCGTGCTGTCCCCAGCCTTGAGCACCAGTCGTGTGCCGTCATTTGAGACGGCCACGACACGCAGTTCGGGCATGGGGACCTCCCGGGTGGTGCCTGCCGACGTCACGTGCGTCGCTGCTTCCGCTAGTCGAGTGTGGCCTGCCCGGGTGCAGCCTGCCACAACCTTGCCGAGTTAAACCGGCGTGTCGGGCATGCGCCCTTGATCGCCGTTATGGCACGGTTACCTGTTGGGCACGCACAGTGACCGACTGATTACTGTGCGCAGCAGGAACCCGTGCAATACCGCGGCATCACCGGTCTTTGAGCGCCGTTTTCCATCTACCGGCCCCCTCTCCCGAGTCCGGACATCCGTAAGGAAGGACAGCCCCAGGGCTCGCCACAGTACTCCATTCGGGCCACCTGGGTGGACCGCCGCGCCGCCGAAGTTATCCCGGACGGCGGGAGTTGCGCTGCCCTGCGTCCGGCCCGCGGCGCACCCGTGTCCGTTTCGGGGTGACTTGGCGCGAGGTATCCGCAGAAACGCTACTCCTCGCGCCGCGGGCCGGACCCGACGGGTGCTCAGTCCCCCAGCACCCGCCGCAGGTAGTCGTTGCCGAAGAGCCGGTCCGGGTCGAGACGGTCGCGCAGCGCGGTGAACTCCCCGAACCGCGGGTAGACCTCGGCGAAGTACGCCGCGTCGCGCGTGTGCACCTTGCCCCAGTGCGGACGGCCGCCGTGCGCCGTGAAGATGCGCTCGGCCGCCGTGAAGTAGGCCTGGTACGGGGTGCCCTTGTACAGGTGCACCGCGATGTACGCCGTCTCGCGCCCCGAGGCCGTGGACAGCGTGATGTCGTCCGCCGGCGCCGTCCGCACCTCCACCGGGAAGCTGATCCGCAGGCCGGAGCGGTCGACCATCGCGCGCAGCTCCCGCAGCGCCTCGATGACCCGCTCGCGGGGGAGCGCGTACTCCATCTCCACGAACCGCACCCGGCGCGGACTGGTGAACACCTTGTACGGGATGTCCGTGTAGGTGCGCGCCGACAGGGCGCGGCTGGCCACGCGGGCGATGGCGGGAATGGTGGCCGGCAGGGCGCGGCCCAGCGAGTTGGCCGCCTGGAAGACTCCGTTGGAGAGCAGCTCGTCCTCGATCCAGGCGCTCACCGGGCCGGGCGGGGCCGCGGGGCCCTGGCTGCGGTTGTTCCGCTTGGTGTTGCAGTTGCCGGTGTGGGGGAACCAGTAGAACTCGAAGTGCTCGTTCTCCGTGACGTGCTCGTCGAACTCGGCGGCCACCCGGTCGAAGCCCATCGGTTCCTCACGGGCGGTCAGGAAGAAGAGCGGTTCCACGGCGAAGGTGATCGCGGTGACGATGCCGAGCGCGCCGAGCCCGATCCGGGCCGCGGCGAAGACCTCCGGGTTCTCCTTCTCGGAGCAGGTCATGAGCCGGCCGTCCGCCGTGACCAGCTCCAGGCCGCGTATCTGGGCGGCGATGGAGGCCGAGTCGCGGCCGGTGCCGTGGGTTCCGGTACTGGTGGCGCCGGAGACCGTCTGCTCCATGATGTCGCCCATGTTGGTGAGGGAGAGGCCCTCCCTGGCGAGCGCCCGGTTCAGGTCCTTGAGGACCGTGCCCGCCTCCACCGTGACCGTGCCGGCGGCCCGGTCGATCCCGCGGATCCCGGCCAGCGTCTGGGGCCGCACGAGCACGCCGTCGGTGGCGGCGGCCGCGGTGAAGGAGTGGCCGGAGCCGACCGCCTTCACCCGCAGTCCCTCCTCGGCGGCCCGGCGGACCGCCTCCTGGAGCTCCCCGACCGAGGCCGGGGTCACCACGCGGGTGGGCGTGGCGGTGACGGTCCCCGCCCAGTTACGCCACGTGGCCGGCCCGTTCTTCCCTGCCGTCTGTGCTGTGTCCGCCATCGCTAGAGGGCCCCTCCCCTTGCGCCGGCCTCGTCAGCCGGCGGTATCCCGCGAACGCCACCGCCGCCGCGGCCGCTCCCGCCGAGATGGAGACGACGTACCCGCTGCGCGCCCCGGCGGCGTCGATGACCAGACCGGTCACGGACGAACCGACGGCGACGCCGACCGCGAGGCCGGTGCTGATCCAGGTCATGCCCTCGGTCAGCTTCGCGCGGGGTACGTGCGCCTCGATCAGGGCCATCGTGGTGATCATCGTGGGAGCGATGGCGAGGCCCGAGACGAAGAGCGCCACGGCCAGAAACGGAAGGTTCCCGGCCAGTAGGAGGGGGATCATACTCACGGCCATCGCACAGATGCCCAGTACCCAACGAGGTTCCGTCCGGCCCTTGAGATGCAGCAGGCCGAAGACGATTCCGGCGATACAGGACCCGAGCGCCCAGATGGCCAGGATGAGACTGGCCGCGGACTTGTGGCCCTGCTCCTCCGCGAAGGCCAGAGTGGACACGTCGATGGAGCCGAAGATCGCGCCGGTCGCCACGAAGGTGGCGGTGAGCACCTGGAGGCCGGGGGAGCGCAGGGCCGAGGTGCGCCGGGCGTCCGCGTCGCGCGGGTGCGGCGCGGGCTCGGTGGAGCGCTGCGCGGTGAGCAGCCAGACCCCGACCAGCAGGCAGACGGCGGCGATCAGCGGGCCGGCCTCCGGGAACCAGGTCGTCGAGAGTCCGATGGCGATGATCGGGCCGAAGATGAAGCAGACCTCGTCCACCACGGACTCGAAGGAGTACGCGGTGTGCAGCTCGCGGGGGGAGTCCCGGTAGATCACGGTCCAGCGGGCGCGGACCATGGAGCCGACGCTCGGTACGCAGCCCGCGACCGCGGCGAAGACGAACAGCGTCCAGTCGGGCCAGCCGTTCGCCGCGGCCACCAGCAGTCCGGTGACCGCCGCGACGGAGATCAGGGTCGCGGGGCGCAGGACCCGCCGCTGGCCGTACTGGTCCACCAGGCGCGACACCTGCGGGCCCACGACCGCCGCGGCGAGCGCGAGCGTGCCGGTGAGGGCGCTGGCCATCGCGTAGCGGCCGGTGATCTCGGAGATCATCGTCAGGATGCCGACGCCGACCATGGAGATCGGCAGGCGGCCTATCAGGCCGGCGGCGCTGAATCCCTTGGTGCCGTGGGACGCGAAGATCGCGCGGTAGGGACTGGGCAAGGGCCCTCCGTAAGGGACGTGACGGGCCCATACAGGTTACGACCGCCTACGGGCACCCGCACGGGGAAATTCGGGACCGGGAAAGACCGGGAAAGTTAGGTTTACCTTACCCGGGCGGGAGGGCCGGTCCCCGCCGGGCCGCTTCTCTCCCGAGGATCGCGGGTGGCAGGATTCGAGGCATGTCAGACCAGCTCCTCCCGCCCGCCGGCGGGACCGCCGCCCCCTACGACGCCCTCCTGCTGCTCTCCTTCGGCGGCCCCGAGGGACCCGACGACGTCGTGCCGTTCCTGGAGAACGTCACGCGCGGGCGCGGCATCCCGCGCGAGCGGCTCAAGGAGGTCGGACAGCACTACTTCGGCTTCGGCGGCGTCAGCCCCATCAACGCGCAGAACCGCGCGCTGCTGGAGGCGCTGCGCAAGGACTTCGCCGACCACGGCCTGGACCTCCCGGTCTACTGGGGCAACCGGAACTGGGCCCCGTACCTGACCGACGTCCTGCGCGAGATGGCCACCGACGGCCGCCGCCGGATCGCCGTGCTCACCACCAGCGCGTACGCCTCGTACTCGGGCTGCCGGCAGTACCGCGAGAACCTCGCCGACGCGCTGGCCGCCCTCCAGGCCGAGGGCCTGGAACCGCCGCGCGTGGACAAGCTGCGGCACTACTTCAACCACCCCGGCTTCGTCGAACCGATGATCGAGGGCGTGATCGCCGCCCTGGACGCGCTGCCCGAGGAGACCCGGGCGGGCGCCCACCTGGCCTTCACCACCCACTCCATCCCGACGGCCGCCGCCGACACCTCCGGGCCCGTCGAGGACCACACCGAGGGCGGCGAGGGCGGCGCGTACGTCAAGCAGCACCTGGACGTCGCCACGGTGATCGCGGACGAGGTGGCCGTACGCACCGGCGGGGACCACCCCTGGCAGCTCGTCTACCAGTCCCGCAGCGGCGCCCCGCACGTCCCGTGGCTCGAACCGGACATCTGCGACCACCTTGAGGCCCTGCACGGGGCAGGGGCGCCGGCCGTGGTCATGGTGCCGATCGGCTTCGTCTCCGACCACATGGAGGTCCTCTACGACCTCGACACCGAGGCCACCGCCAAGGCTGCGGAACTGGGCCTTCCGGTCGCCCGGTCCGCGACCGTCGGCGCCGACCCGCAGTTCGCCGGGGCCGTACGGGAGCTCGTACTGGAGCGGGCCGCCAGGGAGCGCGGCGAATCCGCCGAGGAGTGCTGGGTCGGCATGCTGGGCCAGAGCCATGACCTGTGCGCCGTGGGCTGCTGCCCGGGGCGGGCGCCCCGGCCGGCGGCCGCGGGCGAGGACAGTCCGTACGCTTAGGAAGGGCAACCGTGATCTCCGAAGAGCTGAAGGCCGAACTGCTGGACGTGGGGCTGGAGGCCGCCCGGCAGGCCGGAGCGCTGCTGCGCGACGGCCGGCCGGCCGATCTGGCGGTGGCCGCGACGAAGAGCAGCCCCATCGACGTGGTGACCGAGATGGACATCGCGGCCGAGAAGCTGATCACCGGCATCCTCGCGGAGCGGCGCCCCGAGGACGGGCTGCTGGGCGAGGAGGGCGCGGACACCCCCGGGACCAGCGGGGTGCGCTGGGTCGTCGACCCGCTGGACGGCACCGTGAACTACCTCTACGGCCTGCCCAGCTGGGGCGTGTCCATCGCGGCCGAGTACGAGGGCGAGACCGTGGTGGGCGTCGTCGCGGCGCCGATGCGCGGGGAGACCTACCACGCGGTGCTCGGCGGCGGGGCGTGGCTGGGCACGACGCGGCTCGCGTGCCGGTCGGCGGCGCCGCTGGACCAGGCGCTGCTGGGGACCGGCTTCGCGTACGTGCAGACCCGGCGGGTCCGGCAGGCCGAGGTGGTGGCGCGGATCATTCCGCTGGTACGGGACATCCGGCGCGGCGGCTCGGCGGCGCTCGACCTGTGCGACGTGGCGGCCGGACGGCTGGACGGGTACTACGAGCGCGGGCTCAACCCGTGGGACCTGGCGGCGGGCGACCTGATCGCCCGGGAGGCGGGGGCCGTGACGGGGGGCCGGACCGGCGAGCCGGCCTCGGGGGAGCTGGTACTGGCCGCGACCCCGTCGGTGTTCGCCTCGCTGCAGCCGCTGCTGGACGAGGCGGGGGCCTGGCACGACTGAGGCGTCGGGAGGGCGGCGGAGGCCACTGGCGAGGCCGCACGCACGCGAACCCCGGCCGCCCTCTCGGGCCGCCGGGGTTCGCGCGGGTGCGGGATCAGCAGGCGGGCACGGCGGCCGAGACCGGGACACCGTGCTCGGCGGCAAGGCGCTGGAGGTCCTCCAGCTCCGCCAGTTCCACTTCCGCGAGGAAGTCGTCGCCGGCCTCGCGGGCTTGCCTGAGGTCCGTCTGCGTGGCCCTGATGCGCTGCAGGAGACCCGCGGTGAATGCGTCCATGGTGGGTTCGCCCCCTCTTCGTGGGTCGGCGGCGGCACGTGGCTGTCCGCCGTCAGGGAGTGGATGGGGTGTTCTGTCGTCCTCCCCGGCACCCTGGGCCCAGAAACCTCGCAGGACGAGGGAATCCTCACTTCCGCCCCGCCGACCCCGTCCACCAGCCGCCTTACAGCCGGTTTACGGCTGAAAAGGGCAGGATGGGCGACGCCCTACACACGTGTGCCCTTCTGGGCTCGAAGGAAGGAAACGACGTGCGCGTACTCGTCGTCGAGGACGAGCAGCTGCTCGCCGATGCGGTGGCCACCGGACTGCGCCGGGAGGCCATGGCCGTGGACGTCGTGTACGACGGCGCCGCCGCCCTGGAGCGGGTCGGCGTGAACGACTACGACGTGGTCGTGCTCGACCGGGACCTCCCGCTCGTGCACGGTGACGACGTGTGCAGGAGGATCGTCGAGCTCGGCATGCCCACCCGCGTGCTGATGCTCACCGCCTCCGGCGACGTCAGCGACCGGGTGGAGGGCCTGGAGCTCGGGGCGGACGACTACCTGCCCAAGCCCTTCGCCTTCACCGAGCTGACCGCCCGCGTGCGCGCCCTCGGGCGGCGCACCACGGTGGCGCTGCCGCCCGTGCTGGAGCGCGCCGGGATCAAGCTGGACCCGAACCGGCGCGAGGTGTTCCGCGAGGGCCGCGAGGTGCAGCTGGCACCGAAGGAGTTCGCGGTGCTGGAGGTCCTCATGCGCAGCGAGGGGACCGTCGTCTCCGCCGAACAGCTGCTGGAGAAGGCCTGGGACGAGAACACCGACCCCTTCACCAACGTCGTGCGGGTGACCGTCATGACCCTGCGGCGCAAGCTCGGCGAGCCGCCGGTCATCGTGACCGTGCCCGGTTCCGGATACCGGATCTGACGCGCGTGGCCTCCGCTCCCGCGCCACCGGCGGCGCCACCGAAACCGACCTGGGACCCCGGTCAGCCGGAGGGCCCCTTCCCGTGGCTGCGGCCGACGATCCGCATACGCCTCACCTTGCTGTACGGCGGGATGTTCCTGATCGTGGGCATCCTGCTGCTGTCGATCATCTACCTGCTGGCGGCCCAGGCCCTGCGTGAGGGCAACGCCCTGCCGTTCGAGATCGTCGGCGGCCAGCAGGTGAAGGTGTCCAGCACGACCTGCCCCGGGGTGGTGGGCGTCGAGCAGCCGTACAGCCAGTTCAACGCCGCGATCAGCCAGTGCGTCCTGGACCAGCGCAGGCACGCCCTGGACGACCTGCTGAGCCGCTCGCTGATGGCCCTGCTGGGGCTGAGCATCATCGCGTTCGCCTTCGGCTACGCGATGGCCGGCCGGGTGCTCTCGCCGCTGGGCAAGATCACCCGGACCGCCCGCCGGGTGGTCGGCTCCGACCTGACCCGGCGGATCGAGCTGGACGGGCCGGACGACGAGCTCAAGGAGCTCGCCGACACCTTCGACGAGATGCTCGACCGGCTGGAGCGGGCCTTCACGGCCCAGCAGAGGTTCGTGGCGAACGCCTCGCACGAGCTGCGCACGCCGCTCGCGATCAACCGGACGCTGCTGGAGGTCCACCTCTCCGACCCCGGCGCCCCGGTGGAGCTCCAGCAGCTCGGCAAGACCCTGCTGGCCACCAACGAGCGCAGCGAACAGCTGGTCGAGGGCCTACTGCTGCTGGCCCGCAGCGAGAACCAGATCGTCGAGCGCAAGCCGGTGGACCTGGCGGAGGTCGCCTCGCGGGCGGTGGACCAGGTGCGCTGTGAGGCCGAGGCGAAGGGCGTGGAGATCCGCGGCGAGCGCACGCCGGCCGTGGTCCAGGGCAACGGGGTCCTGCTGGAGCGGATCGCGCTCAATCTGGTGCAGAACGCCGTGCGCTACAACGTTCCGGAGGGCGGCTGGGTGGAGGTCACCGCCGAGGCCCAGCACGGTCAGGCGGTCCTCCTGGTATCGAACACGGGTCCCGTGGTTCCCGCGTACGAGGTGGAGAACCTCTTCGAGCCCTTCAGACGGCTGCGTACGGAGCGAACGGGCAGCGACAAGGGTGTGGGGCTCGGCCTGTCGATCGCGCGCTCCGTGGCGCGCGCACACGGCGGACGGATCCAGGCGATGCCCCGGGAAGGCGGTGGCCTCGTGATGCGTGTCACTCTTCCCTTGTAAGACGCGCCCCCCGTGTTCGCTATTGGCTGAATACTTGTCCCATGAAGACAGCCTCGTCTGTGTGATCGATCACAGGGGCGAGTGTCGGGCCATGTGCAATCAGTGACCCCGGGGCGGCCGGTACGCCCGGGAAGTCCGGGTTTCCGGCCCCCTGAATGGCGGGAAATACACGGGGTGGCGTTTGTGCAAGACCGCCCCCGGACCGTGTACGGTCCCGGTCGTCATCCCAGCCAATCGCCCCTCCCGGTGGGCGGCTGGGTGTCGATTGAGTAACAGACCTTGATGTGAGGCAAAATCTCCGCCTCAGGTCGGGCACAAGTCCGGCCTCTCGTGCGTTACGTGCGCTGAGACACCGCTAACACCCAGAGGGGGAGAGCGAACAATGGCAACGGACTACGACACCCCGCGCAAGACCGACGATGACGTCGACAACGACAGCATTGAAGAGCTGAAGGCCCGACGCAACGAGAAGTCCTCTTCGTCCGTCGACATGGACGAATTCGACTCGGCCGAGAGCCTTGAGCTTCCCGGTGCGGACCTCTCCAATGAGGAGCTGGCCGTCCGGGTCCTGCCCAAGCAGGCCGATGAGTTCACCTGCATGAGCTGCTTCCTGGTGCATCACCGCAGCCAGCTGGCCCGCGAGAAGAACGGTCAGCCGATCTGCCGCGACTGCGACTGAGGCGTCGGTCATGACCGGCTCGGCACCCTTTCGGAAGCGCCGCTTCCGGAAATCTGGTGATCCGGCGGAGACGCAGGTGGCCACCACGGACCCGGAAACGGGTCCTGTAGCCCCCGGCGGCTCCGCCCGTGGGACCAGTCGGCTGCACGCCGTCAGGAACGGCGTCCGCAGGGGCGGTGAAGGCGTCAGGGACGCCGCCCTGTTCGTCGCCGACAGGATCATCGAGAACGCCCCGCGCGTTCCGGTTCGGGACCTCGCGACCCTGCGCGCGCAGTTCCCGGGCCTCGGCCCCGATCAGCTTGCCGACAAGCTGATCTCGGGCGCCGCCAACGCCTCGTCGACCGTCGGAGCGGGTATCGGCGCGGCGGCCATGCTGCCCGTTCCGCCCGCGATGCCGGCGGAACTGGCGGCCGAGATCACCGGGATCGCGGCGATCGAGCTCAAGCTCGTCGCCGAGCTCCACGAAATCTACGGCCAGCGGCCGCCGGGCACGCTCAAGGACCGCAGCCTCGCCTACCTCTCCGCCTGGACGCAGGAGCGCGGGGTCGACCTGACCAAGCCGACCACGCTGAACGCGGCGCTCGGCGGTCAGATGAAGCGCGAACTGCGCCAGCAGATCATGAAGCGGATGTTCCGCAGTCTTCCGAACCTCATGCCGTTCATGGTGGGCGCTGCGGTCGGGGCGGTCATGAACCGCCGGGACACGCGCAAACTCGCCGAGAAGGTCCGTGGTGACCTGCGGGGCCGTGCCGTGGCCTGGGAGGCGCTGACGCAGCTGCCACCCCTGGAACAGCCCGCCCAGCCCCTTCCCGGGGCCACCAGGGGTGAACTGGAGGGTTCGCCACCGGACCGGCGCGGCTGAGCGCCGCCCGCGGGACTCAGCCGCGGACCCCTCGGATCGCGCAGCCCCCGCGCCTCACGCGCCGGCGGATGCGGCGGGGCCGGACCTGGCCGCCAGGATGGCCGCCTTCAGGGCCTGCGGCTCGCGGGTGGAGACGTAGACGTACGGGGTCGGGTCCGCCGGGTCGGTGATCTCGACGCGGACCGCCGTCGGCACGTAGCTGCGCATCAGCATGAAGGCGCGGGTGTCCGCCTTGTGCGTCCGCCAGGCCCGCGCCTCCCCGGCGTCCAGGATCTCGGGCTCGCCGAGCGCCGTCACCGGGATCCGCGCCTCCCCGGCCGCCAGCGCGCCGTTCACCACGCGCACGCGCGCGGAGCCGTACGAGCTCACCAGCATCCCGGCCAGCGCGGTGCCGCCGACCAGCCCGGCCAGCAGGGGCAGCGTGCCCAGCGGCAGCAGCATCAGCGCGCACGCGAGGCCGATCAGGGCGGCGATGCCCCACCAGGAGCGGGGGGCGGTCAGGCGTTCGTCGTACTGCGCGGTGGAGAGCTGCATGCCGTCAAGCCTGCCACGGGGCGACCGGTGCCCGGCCGCGCGGGTAAGGTTCGCGGCTGTGAGTGGACGAAACACAGCCTTGACGCCGCCGGCCGATGCCACGGCGCCGGTCCGGCACCCCGATGCGCCGGCCCCCGGAGAGCTCCTCGGTGCGCACTACGAGCACTGTTTCGGCTGCGGCGGCGGTCAGCCCCACGGACTCCACCTGGAGGCCCGTGCGGGTGAGGGCGTGCGCATCAGCGCCGAGTTCACCGTCAAGGCCGCCCACCAGGGCGCCCCCGGTCTCGCCCACGGCGGGGTGCTCGCCACCGCGCTCGACGAGACGCTCGGCTCCCTGAACTGGCTGCTGCGCGTCATCGCCGTGACCGGGCGGCTGGAGACCGACTTCGTGCGGCCGGTGCCCGTGGGTACCGTGCTGCATCTGGAGGCCGAGGTCACCGCCGTGGCCGGACGCAAGATCTACTGCAGTGCGGTCGGCCGGATAGGCGGGCCCGAGGGTCCGGTCGCCGTGCGGGCGGACGCGCTCTTCATAGAGGTGAAGGTCGACCACTTCATCGACAACGGTCGGCCCGAGGAGATCCAGGCGGCGATGGCCGACCCGGACCAGGTCAGGCGCGCACGCGCTTTCGAGGTGAACCCCTGATGTTTCTGAACCACCACGCCCCCGTGGACGTGCTGATCCGCCGCGTCGACCCGGAGGTGCCCATTCCGGCCTACGGGCACCCGGGCGACGCCGGCTGCGACCTGGTGACCACCCAGGCCGCCGAGCTGGCGCCCGGCGAGCGGGCCGTGCTGCCCACCGGGGTGTCCATCGCCCTGCCCGACGGGTACGCCGCCTTCGTGCACCCGCGCTCCGGCCTGGCCGCACGCTGCGGGCTCGCGCTCGTGAATGCCCCGGGGACGGTGGATGCCGGGTACCGTGGGGAGATCAAGGTGATCGTGGTCAATCTCGACCCTCGCGAGAGCGTCCGGTTCGAGCGTTTCGACCGCATTGCCCAGCTGGTTGTCCAGCGGGTCGAGAAGGTGCGCTTCCACGAGGTGGCGGAACTTCCCGGCTCGGCCCGGGCCGAGGGGGGCTTCGGCTCCACCGGCGGTCATGCGGCCGTGGCCGGATCGGGGGCTGGTCAGCAGGGTGGGAATGGCTACGCTTCGGTCGTAACCGACCGGGAAGGACAGTGACGTGTTCGGACGTCGCAAGAAGAACGACTCCGCCAAGGACGGCGGCGCGGCCGAGCAGGTCGTAGACGGCGTCGGCTCCGCTGAGCAGGACGATGCGGCGGAGCAGGAGGACACCGCCCGGCCCCGCCGGGTGAACCTGCCGCCGGCCCCGCGGCCCGACGGCCCCTGGGACGTCTCCGAGGTGCTCGGCAACCCGGCCGACGGCCGGGTCGACCTGGGCGGCATCCTCGTACCCGGTGTCGAGGGCATGGAACTGCGGGTCGAGGTCGCCGGTGACGCGATCGTGGCCGCGACCGTGGTCCTGGGCGACAGCGCCGTGCAGCTGCAGGCCTTCGCCGCGCCCAAGAAGGAGGGCATCTGGGGCGAGGTCCGCGAGGAGATCGCCGCGGGCATCACCCAGCAGGGCGGCATGATCGACGAGGTCCAGGGCTCGCTGGGCTGGGAGCTGCGCGCACAGGTGCCCGTACCGCTCCCGGACGGGCAGACCGGCGCTCAGCTGGTCCGCTTCGTCGGCGTCGACGGTCCGCGCTGGTTCCTGCGCGGCGTCATCTCCGGCCAGGGCGCGGTGCGCCCCGAGTCGGCGGGCGTGCTGGAGCAGATCTTCCGGGACACCGTCGTCGTCCGCGGCGACGGCCCGATGGCCCCCCGCGACCCGATCGTCCTGAAGCTGCCGAACGACGCGCAGATGGTGCCGGACGGCGTGCAGACGGAGGAGCAGGAAGGCTCCCGCTTCGGCGGCGGCATGGGCCAGCTGGAGCGCGGCCCGGAGATCACCGAGGTCCGCTGACGGACCCGCGGTCCCTCGGCCGACCCCGCGCACAGGGGGTCGCGTCGTGTTTCCGGCCGGTGGGCCCTACTCCCTCGGGGTGGGGCCCACCGGCCGTTTCCGTCGCGGGCCGGGCTCCGCCGGAGGCGCGTCAGGGAACCGTCAGGGATGCGCGCTCGGGCCCCGATCCGTGCGTGAACAGCGCGGACGTCCTTGAGAATGGGCGCATGGGACGCGGCAGGCTCAGGATCTATCTCGGCGCGGCGCCCGGTGTGGGCAAGACCTACGCGATGCTCTCCGAGGGCCATCGCCGAGTGGAGCGGGGCGCGGACTGCGCCGTCGGTTTCGTCGAGCACCACGGGCGACCGCGCACCGAGGTGATGCTCCACGGGCTCGAACAGATCGAGCGCAGGGCCCTGACGTACCGGGGGGCCTCCTTCACCGAGATGGACGTCGACGCGCTGCTCGCCCGCAGACCCGCCGTGGCGCTGGTGGACGAGCTCGCCCACACCAATGTGCCGGGCTCGCGCAACGCCAAGCGCTGGCAGGACGTCGAGGAGCTGCTGCGGGCCGGAATCGACGTCGTGACCACGGTCAACATCCAGCACCTGGAGTCGCTCGGCGACGTGGTCGAGTCCATCACCGGGGTGCGGCAGCGCGAGACCGTGCCGGACGAGGTGGTCCGCCGGGCCGACCAGATCGAGCTGGTCGACATGTCCCCGCAGGCGCTGCGCCGGCGGATGGCGCACGGGAACATATACAGGCCCGAGAAGGTCGACGCGGCCCTGTCGAACTACTTCCGGCCCGGCAACCTCACCGCGCTGCGCGAGCTGGCGCTGCTGTGGGTGGCCGACCGCGCCGACGAGTACCTCCAGCAGTACCGGGGCGAACACGACATCCGCTCCCCCTGGCAGGCGCGCGAGCGGATCGTGGTCGGGCTCACCGGCGGGCCGGAGGGGCGCACGCTCATCCGACGCGCCGCGCGGATGGCCGCCAAGGGCTCGGGCAGCGAGATCATGGCCGTCTACATCGCCCGCAGCGACGGCCTGACCGCTGCCTCCCCCAAGGAGCTCGCGGTCCAGCGGACCCTGGTCGAGGACCTGGGCGGATCGTTTCACCATGTGATCGGCGACAACGTCCCCGACGCGCTGCTCGCCTTCGCGCGCGGGGTCAACGCCACGCAGATCGTGCTCGGCTCCAGCCGCCGCAAGGCCTGGCAGTACGTCTTGGGGCCCGGCGTGGGCGCCACCGTGGCCCGCGACTCCGGCCCCGACCTCGACGTGCACATCGTCACGCACGGCGAGGTGGCCAAGGGCCGCGGCCTGCCCGTGGCCCGCTCGGCGGCCCGCCTGGGACGGACCCGGATCCTCGCCGGCTGGTTGGTGGGAGCGGGCCTGCCGCTGCTGCTGTGCCTGCTGCTCACGCACGTCGAGTCCGATCCCGGCCTCGCCAACGACATGCTGCTCTTCCTGGCGCTGACGGTGGCGGCCGCGCTGCTCGGCGGGCTGTGGCCGGCCCTGGCCTCGGCCGCCGTCGGCTCCCTGCTGCTGAACTACTACTTCGCGCCGCCGCTGCACCGCTTCACCGTGTCCGACCCCCGCAACATCATGGCCATCTCCGTCTTCTTCGGGATCGCCGTCTCGGTCGCCTCGGTGGTGGACCTCGCCGCCCGGCGCACCCATCAGGCCGCGCGGCTGCGCGCCGAGTCCGAGATCCTCTCCTTCCTCGCCGGCAGCGTGCTGCGCGGGGAGACCGCGCTCGACGCACTGCTGGAGCGGCTGCGCGAGACCTTCGCCATGGAGTCCGTGGCGCTGCTGGAGCGCGCGGGCGACGTCGAGCCCTGGACGCGGGCCGCCAGCGTCGGCCCCCGCCCCGTGGAGCGGCCCGAGGACGCCGATGTGGACATGCCGATCGGGGACCACATGGCGCTGGCCCTGTCGGGACGGGTGCTGCCCGCGGAGGACCGGCGCGTGCTCGGCGCCTTCGCGGCCCAGGCCGCCGTGGTCCTGGACCGCCAGCGCCTGGTCGGACAGGCCGAGGAGGCCCGCCGGCTGGCCGAGGGCAACCGGATCCGGACCGCGTTGCTGGCCGCCGTCAGCCATGACCTCCGTACGCCGCTGGCCTCCATCAAGGCCTCCGTCAGCTCCCTGCGCTCCGCAGACGTGGAATGGTCCGAGGAGGACCGGGCCGAGCTCCTCGAAGGCATCGAGGACGGCGCCGACCGCCTCGACCACCTGGTGGGCAACCTGCTGGACATGTCCCGGCTGCAGACCGGCACCGTCACCCCGCTGATCCGGGAGATCGACCTCGACGAGGTGGTCCCGATGGCGCTGGGCGGCGTACCCGAGGACAGCGTGGCGCTGGACGTGCCCGAGACGCTGCCCATGGTGGCGGTGGACCCGGGGCTGCTGGAGCGGACCGTGGCCAACGTGGTGGAGAACGCCGTCAAGTACAGCCCGCCGGGGCTGCCGGTGCTGGTGGCGGCCAGCTTCCTCGGCGACCGGGTCGAGGTGCGGGTCGTCGACCGCGGGCGCGGCGTGCCCGACGAGGCCAAGGACCGGATCTTCGCGCCCTTCCAGCGGTACGGAGACGCCCCGCGCGGGGCCGGCGTGGGCCTCGGGCTCGCCGTCGCCCGCGGCTTCGCCGAGGCCATGGGCGGCACCCTGACGGCCGAGGACACCCCCGGCGGCGGGCTGACCATGGTGCTCACGCTGCGCGCGGCGGCCCGCAGCCGGGCGCCGGCGGGGGGCGGCGCGGACACGGACGGTGGCGCGGACGGTTCCGCGGACATGATGGAACGTGATCACGACCGTGATCGCACGGCGCGACAGAAGGCAGGACCTCAATGACCCGGGTGCTCGTGGTGGAAGACGAGCCGCAGATCGTCCGAGCCCTCGTGATCAATCTCAAGGCACGCAAGTACGAGGTCGACGCCGCCGCCGACGGAGCGAGCGCCCTGGAGCTCGCGGCGGCCCGCCACCCCGACGTGGTCCTCCTGGACCTCGGTCTGCCCGATATGGACGGCATCGAGGTGATCAAGGGCCTGCGCGGCTGGACCCGGGTGCCGATCCTCGTCCTCTCGGCCCGCCACACCTCCGACGAGAAGGTCGAGGCCCTGGACGCGGGCGCGGACGACTACGTCACCAAGCCCTTCGGCATGGACGAGCTGCTGGCCCGGCTGCGCGCCGCCGTCCGCCGGGCCGAGCCCCCGGCCGGCTCCGGCGACGGCGAGGTGATCGTGGAGACCGAGGCCTTCACGGTGGACCTGGCCGCCAAGAAGGCCGTGCGCGAGGGGCGCGACGTACGGCTGACGCCCACCGAGTGGCACCTGCTGGAGGTCCTGGTCCGCAACGGCGGCAAGCTGGTCAGCCAGAAGCAGCTCCTCCAGGAGGTGTGGGGGCCCTCGTACGGCACCGAGACGAACTACCTGCGGGTCTACATGGCCCAGCTGCGGCGCAAGCTGGAGGCGGACCCCTCCCACCCGCGGCACTTCATCACCGAACCGGGCATGGGATACCGCTTCGAGAGGTAGTGGGCACGCCGGTACGCTTCCCTGTATGAGTGCTGAACCGCGTCCCGAGAAGTCCGCCAAGCCGACCAGGCCGGCGGGCCGGTTCCGCCGGATGATCGAGCGGCTGTCCACCTCGCAGGAGGACCTGCATTCGGCTGAGCTGCAGGAGGACGCAGAAGCCGCAGGGTGCACGCGGATCTGCGACTGCGACGACCGTCAGATAGTCAAGGTGACCGGGACCCTGCGTACGGTCACCCTGCGGCCGCGGGCGGGCGTCCCCGCCCTGGAGGCCGAGCTGTTCGACGGCTCGGCGGCGCTGGACGTGGTCTGGCTCGGGCGTCGCTCGATCGTGGGAATCGAGCCCGGTCGCCGCATGATCGCCTCCGGGCGGATCTCCATGACCCACGGCCGTCGGGTGCTCTTCAACCCGAAGTACGAACTCCGACCGCTCGGACAGGAGCACTGACGGTGACGTCACTCGACAAACGGAACACCCCGGAACCGGACGCCGTGCCCTCCCCGGGCGCCGCACCCCAGGCCGCTGCCGCCGCGTACCCGGCTGCGGCCACTGCCCCGGCCCCCGCCTCGCAGGCTCCTTCCGAGGACCAGAGCGCGGTGACGCAGGCGGCGCTCTTCGACGCCTTCGGCGGCATCCGCGGCACCGTGGAGACGATGCTCCCCGGGCTGCTCTTCGTCACGATCTACACGATCACCAAGGACGTGAAGATGTCCGCCATCGCCGCGGGCGCGTTCGCCGTCCTGCTGGTGATCGCGCGGCTGCTGCGCAAGGACACGGTGAAGCACGCCTTCAGCGGGGTCTTCGGCGTGGGCGTGGGCGTGGCCTTCGCCCTGTTCACGGGCGACCCGAAGGGCTTCTACCTGCCGGGCATGATCTACGGCACCTGCCTGGGGGTGGCCTTCACGGTCTCGGCCCTGGTGGGCTTCCCGCTCCTGGGCGTGATCCTCGGCCCGGTGTTCAAGGAGAACCTCTCCTGGCGCACCCGCAACCCGGGCCGCAAGAAGGCCTACACCAAGGCCAGTCTGGCCTGGGGGCTCATCTTCCTCGCCAAGCACGCGATCCTGTTCCCGCTGTACTGGTGGGGCGACGCGACGCAGCTGGGCTGGGTACAGATCGGGCTGAAGCTGCCGCCGATCGTGCTCGCGGTGTACTTCACCTGGGTGTTCCTGGCGAAGGCGCCGCCGCCGATCGATGTGATCGCGGAGTGGGAGGCCAAGGAAGCCGCCGCCGGGAAGCAGGGGGCCTGAGCCCCTCCGCCGCGTACGGGCGTGGCGGCGGGCCCTAAGCCGGATACGAAGGGGGCGGGGCGACCGACCGGTCGCCCCGCCCCCTTCGGCATGCCGTCAGCTACGGGCCTGGAGGAGGTCCTCCAGCTGCTCCTCGCGGGCCTGGGCGGCCACGAAGAGGAGCTCGTCGCCGGGCTCCAGGGTCTCCTCCGCGTGCGGGGTGAGGACGCGGTTGCCCCGGATGATCGTGACCAGCGAGGTGTCCTCGGGCCAGGTGATGTCGCCGATCTGGGTCCCCGCGACCGAGGAGTCGGACGGCAGGGTCAGCTCGACGAGGTTGGCGTCACCGTGGCTGAAGCGCAGCAGCCGCACCAGGTCGCCGACGCTGACGGCCTCCTCGACCAGGGCCGACATCAGGCGCGGCGTCGAGACGGCGACGTCGACGCCCCAGGACTCGTTGAAGAGCCACTCGTTCTTCGGGTTGTTGACGCGGGCCACCACGCGCGGCACCCCGTACTCGGTCTTGGCGAGCAGCGAGACGACGAGGTTGACCTTGTCGTCACCGGTCGCGGCGATGACCACGTTGCAGCGCTGCAGCGCCGCCTCGTCCAGCGAGGTGATCTCGCAGGCGTCGGCCAGCAGCCACTCCGCCTGCGGCACCCGCTCCACCGAGATGGCGGTCGGTGCCTTGTCGACCAGCAGCACCTCGTGGCCGTTCTCCAGCAGTTCGCCCGCGATGGAGCGGCCCACCGCGCCTGCCCCGGCGATCGCGACCCTCATGCTTGTGCCTCCTCAGGGCCTTCGGCGAACGCCGCCTCGACCTTGTCGATCTCGTCCGTACGCATCATCACGTGGACGAGGTCGCCCTCCTGCAGGACCGTCGCCGACGTGGGCAGCATGGCCTCGCCCAGGCGGGTGAGGAAGGCGACGCGCACGCCGGTCTCCTCCTGGAGCCGGCTGACCTTGTGACCGATCCAGGCGGGGGAGGTGTGCACCTCGGCGAGCTGCACGCCGCCGCTCGGGTCGCGCCACAGGGGCTCGGCGCCCGACGGCAGCAGCCGGCGCAGCATCTGGTCGGCGGTCCACCGGACGGTGGCGACGGTGGGGATGCCCAGGCGCTGGTAGACCTCGGCGCGCTTGGGGTCGTAGATGCGGGCGGCGACGTTCTCGACGCCGAACATCTCCCGGGCGACGCGCGCGGCGATGATGTTGGAATTGTCACCACTGCTGACGGCGGCGAAGGCGCCCGCGTCCTCGATGCCGGCCTCGCGCAGGGTGTCCTGGTCGAAGCCGACCCCGGTGACGCGGCGGCCGCCGAATCCGGCTCCGAGCCGGCGGAATGCGGTGGGGTCCTGGTCGACGACTGCGACCGTGTGCCCCTGCTGTTCCAGGGTTTGCGCGAGGGCGGAGCCCACTCTTCCGCAGCCCATAATGACGATGTGCACGGCCGTCCTTCCGGCTGTCAGCGACTCGCTGGTTCCCAGCCTCATTGCATGCTCTGGATGAACAGGGTCTCAGACCGTGGCCCAAGCTACACACGGGCGGTCACCGGTGTGGCCACTTGGGACGCAGTCGTGTGGTGCGCCCGGGGAGGAAATGCGGCGGGATTGCAGTGTGTGGGGGTGGAGGGTTCGTCAGGCTGATTTCGAACGCTTACGATCCTGTGCGTGTCCAAACTGACCGACGTGCCCAAACGGATCCTGATCGGCCGGGCGCTGCGCAGCGACCGCCTCGGAGAAACCCTCCTCCCCAAGCGGATCGCACTTCCCGTCTTCGCGTCCGACCCGCTCTCGTCGGTGGCATATGCCCCCGGCGAGGTCCTGCTGGTCCTGTCGATCGCGGGCGTGTCGGCGTACCACTTCAGCCCCTGGATCGCCGCCGCGGTCGTCGTGCTGATGTTCACCGTCGTGGCCTCCTACCGGCAGAACGTCCACGCCTACCCGAGCGGCGGCGGTGACTACGAGGTCGCCAACACCAACCTCGGGCCCAAGGCCGGGCTCACCGTCGCGAGCGCCCTGCTCGTCGACTACGTCCTGACCGTGGCCGTCTCGATCTCCTCCGGAGTCGAGAACCTCGGCTCCGCCGTCGATTTCGTCATCGAGCACAAGGTGCTCTCGGCGATGATCATGATTCTGCTGCTCACGCTGATGAATCTGCGCGGGGTCAAGGAGTCCGGGAACCTCTTCGCCATCCCGACCTACGTCTTCGTCGGCGCCGTCTTCGTGATGATCGCCTGGGGCGCCTGGCGGGGCATCGTCGTCGGCGACACCATGAAGGCCCCCACCGCGGACCTGGTGATCAAGGCCGAGCACCAGGGGCTGGCCGGTTTCGCCCTGGTCTTCCTGCTGCTGAGGGCCTTCTCCTCCGGCTGCGCCGCGCTGACCGGCGTCGAGGCCATCAGCAACGGCGTACCCGCCTTCCGCAAGCCCAAGAGCAAGAACGCGGCCACCACCCTCGCCCTCATGGGCGCCCTGGCCGTCACCATGTTCTGCGGGATCATCGCCCTGGCCATGGCCACCCACGTACGGATGGCCGAGAAGCCGGCCACCGACCTCCTGGCGGACGGCGTCGCCGTCGGCGAGGGGTACGTCCAGAACCCGGTGATCTCCCAGGTGGCCGAAGCCGTCTTCGGCAAGGGCAGCTTCCTGTTCATCGTGCTCGCCGCGGCCACCGCGCTCGTGCTGTTCCTGGCCGCCAACACCGCGTACAACGGCTTCCCGCTGCTCGGCTCGATCCTCGCCCAGGACCGGTACCTGCCGCGTCAGCTCCACACCCGGGGCGACCGGCTGGCCTTCTCCAACGGCATCGTGCTGCTCGCGGGCGCCGCGATGCTGCTCGTGTGGATCTACGACGCCGACTCGACCAAGCTGATCCAGCTGTACATCGTCGGCGTCTTCGTGTCCTTCACGCTGAGCCAGATCGGCATGGTCCGGCACTGGAACCGCCACCTGAAGGCGGAGCGCGACCAGGCCGCCCGGCGCCGGATGCACCGCTCCCGGGCCATCAACACCTTCGGCGCCTTCTTCACCGGCATGGTGCTGGTCGTCGTCCTCGCCACCAAGTTCACGCACGGCGCCTGGGTCGCGCTGCTCGGCATGGTGATCTTCTACGCCACGATGAGCGCGATCCGCAAGCACTACGACCGGGTCTCCGCCGAGATCGCCGCGGCCGAGGGCCCGAGCGACGACAGCGTGCGGCCCTCCCGGGTCCACTCGATCGTCCTGGTCTCCAAGGTCCACAAGCCCACGCTGCGCGCCCTGGCCTTCGCCAAGCTGACCCGCTCGGACACCCTGGAGGCGCTCAGCATCAGCGTCGACCCGGTCGAGACCAAGGCGCTGCGCGAGGAGTGGGAGCGCCGCGGGATCAACGTCCCGCTGAAGATCCTCGACTCCCCGTACCGGGAGATCACCCGCCCGGTGGTGGAGTACGTCAAGGGCCTGCGCAGCGAGAACCCGCGCGACGCGGTCAGCGTCTACATCCCGGAGTACGTCGTCGGCCGCTGGTACGAGCACCTGCTGCACAACCAGAGCGCGCTGCGCCTCAAGGGCCGGCTGCTGTTCACCCCCGGTGTGATGGTCACCTCGGTGCCCTACCAGCTGGAGTCCTCGGAGCTCGCCAAGAGGCGGGCGAAGAAGCGCCAGGAATGGAACGCCCCGGGCTCGGTGCGCCGCGGTCCCGTGGACACGCCGCGGCCTCCGCGGGAGCCCAGCGCGAAGGGCTGAGCCGGTTGGTGAACGGCCGGACGAGATCCACGTAAACTGGTGGGTCGGTCGTCCGGCCGTTTCCCGTTTCAGTTTTTTGGAGTCTCCCCACCATGACGAGCGTCGAGCAGAACGAGAAGCAGTCACTGGTCGGGGAGGAGTACGAGGTCGAGGTCGGCCCCGTCGCGCACGGCGGGCACTGCATCGCCCGCACCGAGGACGGGCGGGTCCTGTTCGTCCGGCACACCCTGCCCGGCGAGAAGGTCGTGGCGAAGGTGACCGAGGGCGACGCGGACTCCCGCTACCTGCGCGCCGACGCGATCACCGTGCTGGAGGCCTCCAAGGACCGCGTGCCGGCCCCCTGCCCGTACGCCGGGCCCGGCAAGTGCGGCGGCTGCGACTGGCAGCACGCCAAGCCGGGCGCGCAGCGCCGGCTCAAGGGCGAGGTCGTCGCCGAGCAGCTGAAGCGGCTCGCCGGGCTCACCCCGGAGGAGGCCGGCTGGGACGGCACGGTCATGCCGGCCGAGGGCGACAAGCTGCCCGCCGGCGAGGTCCCCCAGTGGCGCACGCGCGTGCAGTTCGCCATCGACGAGGACGGCATCGCGGGCCTGCGCAAGCACCGCTCGCACGAGATCGAGCCGATCGACCACTGCATGATCGCGGCGCCGGGCGTCAGCGAACTGGGCATCGAGAAGCAGGACTGGCCCCAGATGGCCACCGTCGAGGCCATCGCCGCCTCCGGCTCGAGCGACCGCCAGGTCGTCCTCACCCCGCGCCCCGGCGGCCGCCTCCCGCTCGTGGAGCTGGACAAGCCGGTCTCGGTCCTGCGGGTCGAGGAGAAGGACGGCGGGGTCCACCGCGTCCACGGCCGCCCCTTCGTCCGCGAGCGCGCGGACGGCCGTACCTACCGCGTGGGCATGGGCGGCTTCTGGCAGGTCCACCCGCAGGCCGCGGACACCCTGATCAAGGCCGTCATGCAGGGCCTGATGCCGCGCAAGGGCGAGATGGCCCTCGACCTCTACTGCGGCGTCGGCATCTTCGCGGGCGCGCTGGCCGAGCGGCTCGGCGACACGGGCGCGGTGCTCGGCATCGAGTCGACGAAGCGCGCGGTGGAGGACGCCCGCCACAACCTGGAGGACTTCCCCCGCGTCCGGATCGAGCAGGGCAAGGTCGAGCAGATCCTGCCGAAGACCGGCATCACCGAGTGCGACCTGGTCGTCCTGGACCCGCCCCGCGCGGGCGCCGGCAAGCAGACGGTCCGCCACATCGCGGGCCTGTCCGCCCGCCGCATCGCCTACGTGGCGTGCGACCCGGCGGCCCTGGCGCGCGACCTGGGCTACTTCAAGGAGAACGGCTACAAGGTCCGCACGCTGCGCGTCTTCGACCTGTTCCCGATGACGCATCATGTCGAGTGCGTCGCGATCCTTGAGCCCGCCTCAAAGGGCTCCTGAACTGCGGTTTCTCCGGGTGGGTGTTATGGGCGTTACGTGCGCTAGGTGCGATATCTTGACGCATATTCGACGCACGTGACGCACGTTTGACGCACGAACGGCACGTTTTCTGATGGGTCGTCATGCAGCCTTGGTGGCCACCGAGTGGAGCCCCCAGCTGCCTGGTCTTAGGCACCTTGAGGCGGCTGGGGCACTGGCTGCTGAGCTTTTGGCTGCCCCAGCCCCACCCGCTTCTCGGTAGTGACATTCCGTGAGGCTAGGCGGGGGTCCGGCCCATGCTGAGTCAGGGGCCGTACGGGCTCCAGTGCCCGAGAAAGGGCCTAAGATCGTCGGCTCGCGGTTCGGGGATGTCGGGCAGTCGCGGCGGTGATTTCAGCGGGTCGAGGCGCTCCACGCGTGCTGCCGCCCAGTCGATCCATGTTTCGGCTTCGCTCCGGGCCTGACCTGGGGGCATGGTCTCGATCCGGGTGCGTACGGCGCTCACGTACTCCGTCAGTCGGGTGGCGTGGCGCCATGCGGCTTCCTGCGCCTCGAAGTGCCTGACGCGGTACGCCTCGGCGTACTGGACGCGCGCTTCATCCATGGCGGCTTCCCAGTGGATGCGCTTCTGACGGGCTGCTTCGATCTCGTCAAGACGTTTGCGTTCGGCGGCTTCGCCGCGAAGCGTGACCTCCTGCGCGATCTCGGCGAGCTGGGCTTCGAGAGAGTGTGCGGGGGTGTCGGACCATTCGCTCGCCCGGTGCGGCTGGCCGCCGCTGAGGACGAAGCGGAGACGTTCGGACGGGGTGTAGTCGAAGCGGGGGATCCTGATCCAGGACTTCTTCTTGGCCTCGGCGAGTTCCTTCTCGGTGGCGACGTGCTCAGTCCGGTCCTGTTCCTGGAGGACGAGGAACTCCACGGTCTGGCCCTGCGCGGTGATGGTGAAGTGGGGAGACGCCCTGTGGCGGCGATGGGGCGGGGGCGCGAAGCCGGTCTGCCCTGCCGCACTGGAGTGTCCTGCGTTCTCGGTGGCGATGATCAGCGCCTGGATAAGCCTGAGGGCGCGTCCTTGGACGGACTTGGTGAGGCCCAGCGGCTGGGGTTCGTTCTGCATGGCCCGGACCACACTGTGCGGCCGCGCGAGCCGCGAGGGCACAGGGACGGGTTCGAGGGGCGCGAGGCGCCAGGCTGGCATGTTGACGAGCTTGATCTCGTACCCGTCACGGCACCAACCTCCATAGAGCTCCTTCGTCTCCGGGATCCTTCCGGATCTGCGCGCCGCAGCTACACGCGACGGCCACTTCTCCAACTCCGGACCGCTGCCGCATTTGACGAGTCGGCCGCCCGCCCCCGCGAGCTCCTGTAACAACTGCTCCGTGAAGGTCACGCGAGGCCGTGGAGGAGGGCTGGGCTTTCGCCCAGCTGCCGGAATTTCCTGCGCTCGGGTGGGCGGCGGTTGCGGAGTGGCGGCCTGGGCCTTCCGTGGGCGAGGCCTGCGGGGAGGGTACGTGCCGTGTGCCAGGTAGTGCCGACCGGCGCTCGTCAGAGCGACGCTCCACTGCCCACCCTTGCGGCAGACCGTGACCAGGCCCCGGTTCTGCAGTGCCTGACAGGTGGTTTTGTAGGAGCTGGTCTCCCATACGCTGGCAGGACACCCGGCTTCCACCCACTCAAGAACCGCAAGCTGACGTTCATTGACCGGCCGTTCCAATGGTCTGCCCTCGGATTATGGCTGCGTGACGGGCGGATGCTGTCAGTGATCGTGGTGCAGGGTGGGTGCTGCGTGGAGGGTTCGCCTGAAGAGGTAGCCAGTGTCGCCTTCCGCCGGCGGGATTCGAAACCGCGCACATGACTCCGGAGGCCGTCGTTTTCCGATGTTTTACCAGGTCATCGGAGCATCTGATTCTATGTTAGTGGCCCAGCCTCACGCATTCCGCGAAAACGAAACGTTCTGCTTGGTTGCCATTGCATGCTTTCCGGCTTGTTTTGAAAGTCTGGTGCAACGTGGCGGATGCCGTGGGGCGTTGGTGGGTGTAGGGGTGCGTGCACCGGGCCTCGATTCGAACGAGTGGGTGGTCGCGTGCATGGATGGCCGAGTGTGCCTGACCGCGGGGAATGCGGCGGCTCCCGGTAACCGCAAGGTCGTATGCCGGTCGAGTGTTGAGTGCGCCTGAGGGCGTACGCGGTCTGTCCGTGGCAGGGGGCGTCACTTCCGACCGGGGGTCCATTTCATGCCGAGCCGGTAGGCGCGGGAGATCACGTCCTGGACGCCGGGGCCGTCCTGCGGAGTGAACCAGCGCACCTCGCGGCCGATGACGAGTTCGCCCTTCTGCCGCTTGATGAGGGCGATGGCGCAGGCGTGTGCCTGCGGCGGGCACTCGTCCAGAACCACCCGGAAGCGGTCACCGCGGTCGGAGGTCAGCGTCACCACGGCGTCGAGGCCGCGGAAGTCACCGGACCCTTCGTAGATGTAGACGAAGAGCAGGAGCTTCTGGAACTCGGCCTGGTGGTCCAAGTTGATGACGAGGTTCTCTCCCGTCTCCCGGGCGCCGGTCCGGTCGTCCGCGTCGAGGGCGACGTACGGGAAGCGGTCCACCGTGCCGAACGCGTTGCCCAGTGCCTGCACCACGGTCTTGGAGCCGTCGGTGCAGCGGATCATGCAGCCGAGGTCGAGATCCACATGCCTGGCCGCGGCCGACCGCAGCGATGCCCGTATCCGGCCGAACAGGCCATGCGCCTCGCCGGCCGCCCGCTGGGCGGCGGCCTGCGGTGAGGTCCAGTTGAGGTTGACCTTGATCAGTCCCGAGGTCACGCCGTGCTTGTCCAGGGAGACCGTGGGCGAGGCCTTCGTCAGGTTCACAGTGGCGGGCTGGGTCATGCGGCGCCTTTCGGGGAAGGCCCGGGGAGCCGGGGTGGTCGACGACCATACAGGCGGGGCGTGAGGCGCCGCAGGGAATCAGTCGTTGACGGTCTGGTGCGAGGAGGATCCGTCGGCCGGGCGGCGGAGCCGGCGGGACTTGGAGGGCGTGCGAGTTGCTGAAAGCAGCAGCGACGCGCGGAGGTGGCGCCGTACTGATCCCTGGGGTTGTTCGATCCGGCGGCCGTTAGTGTGAGCGCAGTTGGTGGGGGAGTCCGAGCCGGAGCGGAGCGCGGAGAGTTTTGGGCAGTCTTACGGAGGCGAAGCTGAGGGTGCTGGCCGGCGAGCGTTCGTTCGGGCGCGGGCTCGGTTACGTCGACGAGGTGTCCGGTGTGGAGTTCGGTGACGGCTGGATCAGGGCGTCGGTGCACGGAACGGAACGGTACGAGACGGAGCTCGTCCTGGGTGGGCGCAAGGGGAAGGGGCCGGCGGGCACGTGTGACTGCCCGTACGGCCAGGAGGGCAACTTCTGCAAGCACCTGGTCGCTCTCGGCCTGACCGTGATCGCCCAGGAGGCGGACCTCCCGCGTCTGCGGGAGTCGGCCCGGGACCGGGCGCGCGGCCTCGATACCTGGCTGTCCGCCCTGTCGCGGGAGGAACTGCTCACTCTCGTACGAGATGAGATCGCCGAGGACCAGCAGCTTGAGCGCCGCCTGGAGCTGCGGGCGGCGAGTGCTCGCGGAGACCTGGCCGGGATCCGGTTCCGCATCCGTGAGCTGCTCGACATCGGCCCGTTCGCCCAGTACGGCTACGTCGAGTACGCCGACGCCCGCGCCTACGCCGACCAGGCCGGGCAGGCGGTGTCCGCGATCCGCTCGCTGACCGACTCCGGCCGGGCCTCCGACGCGATAGCACTGTCGCGGGAGGCGATCGGGCTGCTGGCCGGGGTGGCCGAGAGCGTCGACGACTCCGACGGCTGGCTCGGCCAGATCGGCGCCGGCCTCGCCGACGCCCACCGCGACGCCTGCTATGAAGCCACGCCCGAGCCCGAGGAACTCGCGCACTGGCTGGTGACCCACGCGCTCGACGAAGCGGCCGACCTGACGGACATCGACCCGCTCGACTACGAAGACCTGCTCGGCGAGCAGGGACTGATCGCCCTGCGCCGGTACGCGACGGAAGCATGGACGGCCAACCGCACCGGCTGGGCCGAGAGGCACCTGCTGCAGCGCCTGGCGAAGTCGGGCCGGGACGTCGACACGGTGATCGCCGTGCACGCCGCCGACCTCGCGCCGAATGGTCACACCCACCTGCTCATCGCCCGCGAACTGGACACCGCCGGTCGCCCCGCCGAAGCCCTGGAGTGGGCCGAGCGCGGCATCCGCGACGCTGAGGACCTCGCCACTGTCGACACCGCCCTGGTCGACCACCTCACCGACCGCTACACCCGAACCGGCCGGCTCGCCGACGCCGTCACCCTGCGCCGTGACCACTTCGCCGCCCGCCGCAGCCTGCTTGCCTACCAGCAGCTGCGCGCCGCAGCCAGGGCCGCCGCATGTTGGCCGCCCGAGCGCGAGAAGGCTCTGGCCTTGTTGCGCACCGACGCGGAACGGGCGAAAGGCTGCGGTGGGCGCGTCCTCGTCGACGTCTTCCTGGACGACAAGGACACGGATGCCGCCTGGCGCGCGGCCACGGAGCACGGCGCCCACGACGGCCAGTGGCTCACCCTCGCCGACCGATCTCGCACCACCCGCCCCGCCGGTGCCCTCGCCGTCTACCACCGCCTGGCCGCCCCGCTCACCTGCCAGACCGGCAACCACGCCTACGAACAGCTCGTCAGCCTGCTCCTGAGCATCCGCGACTGCCACCGTCACCTCGGCACGCCGGACGACTTCACCACGTACGTCACCGACCTGCGCGCCACCCAGAAGCGCAAACGGAACCTGATGCGCCTGATGGACGAACACGACCTGTGACCCAGTAAGGCGTGTTGACGCCGTCAACGCATTGAAGTGTTGTTTATGATAGAAGTATCGTGTACGCTGCCTGTGGGGCTGGGAGTCTGCCCGTGTCGCATTCCACGGCATTCTCCCGTGGGGAGTCGTGTGCTCGCAGGGCCACGCGAAGATGCAAGGGAATGGGCTGTGGCGACGGAGATGATCGCAGGGCGGTTCCGGCTTCTGGGGGCTGTGGACTCGGGCAACATGGGTGAGGTCCACAGAGCCGAGGATCTTGATGCCGCCCCGGGCGACGCCGACCGCGTCGTGGCGGTCAAGCTGATCCTTCGGCGCCGGTCCGGCCTCCAGATCGACACGCACGGCGACACCAAGACCGTGGAACGGTTCGCCCGCGAGGTGCGGATTATGCAGACCTTCGGCCAGCACCCCAACCTCCCGCGCACGATCGCCGGGGGTGTGGACGAGACGAACGGCGGCCTGCCCTACCTCGCGATGGAGTTCCTCGACGGCCACCCCCTCGCAGACCTGGTCGCCGACGAGCCGCAGCTGCCGATCTCCTGGGCCGCCGCCATCGCCGCGCAGATGGCGGAGGGGCTCAAGGCCGCACACGTCGAGGGCGTCGTGCACCGCGACCTCAAGCCCCGCAACGTCATGCTCACCCGCGGCGGTCTCGTGAAGGTTCTCGACTTCGGCATGGGCCGGATCGTCGACGACCCGGACGGCACCAAGCTCACCAGCACGGGCGTCACCGTCGGCACCGCCCGCTACATGGCACCCGAACAGTTCCAGGGCGGAGCCGTAACCCCGGCGGCGGACCTCTACGCCCTCGGCTGCGTCCTGTACGAGATGCTCCTCGGCGTACCGCCGTTCGTCGGCACCTCCGCGTACGAACTCGGCGAGAAGCACGTCCATCAGGCACCGAACCCGGTCCGGCTGGTCCGGCACGACATCCCCGAGGCGCTCGCCCGCCTCGTCGACCGCCTCCTCGCCAAGGACCCGGCGGACCGCCCCGAGAGCGCCGCCGCCGTACGGGACGCCCTGCTGCCGTTCGTCGCGCCCGCCGAACCGCTGCCCGCCTGGGGCGAGTTCGAGCCGGTGGGCCGCCTCCTCCAGGACCGGTCCGCGCTCTCCACGCCCACGGCGCGGCAGGCTCCGGACGACCAGCCGCCCGCCCAGACCCGCCCACACACGTCCGGTATGGACGTCTTCGGCGTCCACCGGGACCTGATCGACGAGTACCGCGCCTTCACCCAGGGCGGCACGATCATCCGTGACGAACGCGTCGCCGACTTCGTCCGGCGCGACCTCGACGCCAAGTCCCAGTGGCCCAACCCGTGGATCTCCCTCAACCCCTTCTTCGACTCCGCCGGCACCGTTGCCGAGCTCGCTTCGCAGGGCGTCCTCCACCCCGAGTGCGCGCGGATCTTCCAGGCGAAGAAGGCTAGGGGCGGCACCGTCTGCGACGGCCGCCCGCTCACCCTCCACCAGCACCAGCGCGAAGCCGTCGACGCCGCCCGGTCCGGGGCGTCCTACGTCCTCACCACCGGCACCGGCTCGGGCAAGTCCCTCTCCTACATCGTGCCCATCGTCGACAAGGTCCTCAGGGACCGGGAGACGGAGCCGAGAGGGACGGCCAAGAGAGTCCGCGCGATCATCGTCTACCCCATGAACGCCCTGGCCAACAGCCAGCTCAAGGAGCTGGAGAAGTACCTGAGGGACGGCTACGGCGCAGGACGCGAGCCCGTCACCTTCGCCCGCTACACCGGCCAGGAGGACGACGCCGCCCGCAGGGAGATCCGTGACAACCCGCCGGACATCCTGCTCACCAACTACGTGATGCTGGAGCTGATGCTCACCCGCCCCGACGACCGCGACAGCCTCGTCCGGATGGCCAAGGGCCTCGAATTCCTCGTCTTCGACGAACTCCACACCTACCGAGGCCGCCAGGGCGCCGACGTCGCCCTGCTCATCCGCCGTGTCCGCGAGGCGTGCCAGGCCGACCGTCTCCAGTGCGTCGGAACCTCCGCCACCATGTCCACCGAGGGCACGATCGACGAGCAGAAGAGCGTGGTCGCGGGCGTCGCCTCCAAGCTCTTCGGCACGAGGATCCGCACCGAGCACGTCATCGGCGAGACCCTGGTCCGCGCCACCGACCCGGCCCCCGACACCGTCCCTGCCGAGCGGCTGCGCACCACCGACGCGCCCCGTGCGTACGCGGACCTGGTCCGCGACCCGCTCGCCCGCTGGATCGAGACCCGCTTCGGCCTGGCCACCGACACCCTCACCGACCGCCTCGTCCGCCAGAAGCCCGCCAAGATCGAGGACGCGGCCGAGGACCTCGCCCGGGAGAGCGGCGTGTCCGTCGAGGACTGCGCCGCGGCTCTGCGCGCCACCCTGGAGGCCGGCTCGCAGGCCCGTCACCCCGTCACGGAACGCCCCCTCTTCGCCTTCCGCCTCCACCAGTTCCTCTCCAAGGGCGACACCGTCTACGTCACCCTGGAGGACCCGGAAAGCCGCCACCTCACCCGTGACTACCAGCAGGTGCAGCCCGGCACCGACGGCAAGCTCCTCATCCCGCTCGCCTTCTGCCGGGAGTGCGGCCAGGAGTACCTGACGGTGTGGCGCACCGAGAAGGACGGAGAGGTCCGCTACGAGTCCCGCCGCGACACCTCCGCCACGGGCGGCAGGGCCGGCGACGGCTACCTCTACGTCGGCCGCCCGTGGCCCCGCTCGCTCGACGAGGCCGTCGCCGAGCGCAAGCTGCCGGAGTCGTGGCTGGAGCTCGACGACCGTGGTCAGGAAGTCGTCAGGAAGTCGTACCGCGAGCGCGCGCCCCGCGCCGTGACCGTCGACCCCTATGGGTACGAGGGACGGGGCGACCTGGACGCCGCCTTCATCCCGGCCCCGTTCCGCTTCTGCATCCAGTGCTCGGTGTCCTACGAGCAGCCGCGTGGCAAGGACTTCGCGAAGCTCGCGACCCTCGACCAGGAAGGCCGGTCCTCCGCCACCTCCCTGGTGTCGGCGGCCGTCGTCCGCTCCCTCAAGGCCGTGCCCGAGGAAGCCCTCGACAAGGAGGCGCGCAAGCTCCTCACCTTCGTCGACAACCGCCAGGACGCCTCCCTCCAGGCCGGCCACTTCAACGACTTCGTCCAGATCACCCAACTGCGCGGCGCGCTCTACCGGGCTGCCCTGGACGCCGGGGAAGAGGGCATCCACCACGAGGAGCTGGCCACCCGCGTGGCGAACGCCCTCGCCCTGGACCCCGTCGAGTACACCGGCCAGTCGGACCTGCCGCCCGCCCTCGCCCGCAACGCGGCCAAGACCCTGCGTGACGTCATCGCCTTCCGTCTCTACCTCGACCTGGAGAGCGGCTGGCGCATCACCATGCCGAACCTGGAGCGGACCGGTCTGCTGACGATCGACTACGCGGACCTCCAGTGGGTCGCCGAGCGCGACGAGCGCTGGCAGGACACGCATGCGGCGCTCCGCGACGCCGACCCCGCCCTGCGCGCAGAGATCACGCGGACGCTCCTGGACGACTTGCGCCGCGAACTCGCCATCGACGTCCAGTACTTCCGCGACGACTTCGACGCCCTCCAGCGTGCCAGCGAGGAGCGCCTCATCGACCCGTGGGTCCTCGGAAAGTCCGACGCGCCCCGAGTCAAAGCCGCCTACCCGCAGTCGGCCAGCCGCGGCATGGACCGGTCCGCGCACTTCCTCTCGGCCCGCGGCAAGTTCGGCAAGTACCTGCGCCGCACCGCACCCACGGTCTTCGACGTGCGCGACGGCGTGAAGCTGGACAACACCGACCTCCAGAAGATCATCGAGGACCTGCTGAAGGTGCTCGCGAAGGCCGGCCTGGTCACCGAGGTCAGTGCCGCCCCCCAGCGCGCCGGCCGCTTCCGCGCGCCGACCGGTCCCGCCGCCACCGGCTACCGGATCTCCGCCGCCTCCCTCATCTGGCGGGCCGGCCCCGGCGAGTCCGGCGCCCACGACCCCCTCACCCGCACCTACGCCAGCGGCGACGGGCCGCGCGTCAACACCTTCTTCCGCGACCTCTACCGCAACGCCGCCGCCGAACTGTCCGGCCTGTTCGCCCGTGAGCACACCGCCCAGGTCGACCCCGCCGAGCGTGAGCGCCGCGAAGAAGCCTTCAGCAAGGCCGAACTGAAGCTTCTCTACTGCTCCCCGACCATGGAGCTGGGCGTCGACATCTCGTCCCTCAATGCGGTCATGATGCGCAACGTGCCGCCCACCCCGGCCAACTACGCACAGCGCAGCGGACGCGCCGGCCGGAGCGGCCAGCCCGCCCTCGTCACCACGTACTGCGCCACCGGCAACAGCCACGACCAGTACTACTTCCGTCGCTCCGAGCGCATGGTGGCGGGTGCCGTCGCCCCGCCGCGCCTCGACCTCGCCAACGAAGACCTCGTCCTCTCCCACCTCCAGGGCATCTGGCTCGCCGAGGCCGGGCTGAAGCTCGGCCGGGCCATTCCGCAGATCATCGACATCGCGTACGACGAGAGCCTGGGCCGCCCGAACCCGGCGCTCCACCTCCACGACGACCTGTACGCGGCCTCCCGCGACGCCGACGCGCAGGCCCGTACGGTGGCGGCGGCCCACCGGGTCCTCGGCCCGTTGCTTGCCGACTTCGCCACGACCGTCTGGTGGGACGAGCGCTGGATCGAGGACCGCGTCCGCACCGCCCCCGACCGCTTCGACCGCGCCTTCGACCGCTGGCGAGACCTCTTCCGGGCCGCCCTCGTCGACCAGTACGTCCAGAACAAGCGGGTCCTCGACCACACCCTCACGGAAGGCGACCGGCGGCGCGCCGTCGCCCGCCGCAAGGAGGCCGAGACCCAGCTCAACCTCTTGAAGAACGAGACCCCGGACAGCCGGTCCGTCCTCTCCGACTTCAACCCCTACCGTTACCTCGCCTCCGAGGGCTTCCTGCCCGGCTACTCCTTCCCCCGCCTGCCGCTGGCCGCCTACATCCCGACCACCGGCCGCCGCCACGGCGACGGCGACTACCTCCAGCGCCCCCGTTTCCTCGCCATCCGCGAGTTCGGCCCCGGCGCGCTGATCTACCACGAGGGCGCTCGCTACCAGGTGACCCGCGTCCAGCTGCCCCCGGACTCCTCCGGTGACATCGCCACCACCGCGGCCACCCGCTGCAAGCACTGCGGCTACCACCACGATCCCGAGCAGCGCGCCGACGTCTGCGACATGTGCAAGGAGCCGCTCGGCGCCGCCGCCTACAACCTGCTGCACCTGCACACCGTCTACACCCAGCGCCGGGAGCGGATCTCCTCCGACGAGGAGGAGCGCCGCAGGGCCGGATTCCGGCTGGAGATCTCGTACCGCTTCCAGGACCACGGCATCCGCAAGGGCCGCCAGGACGCCCACGTCTCGGACCCGGCGGGCAGTCTCGCCACGATCTCGTACGGCGACTCGGCCACCGTCCGCATCACCAACAAGGGACGGCTGCGCGCCAAGGAGAACGAGCAGGACGGCTACTGGCTCGACCCCGCAAGCGGCCACTGGATGAACGAACGCGATGCCGCCGAGGCGTCCGGCGACTCCAGCGAGATGCCGGTCATCGACCCGGACGGCAACGAGAAGCGTCGCAAGAAGCGAGTCGTCCCCTTCGTCGAGGACCGCCGCAACATCCTCGTCGTCACCCTCGACGAGCCGCTGCCCGAACCCATCGCCCTCACTCTCATGTACGCCCTGGAGCGGGGCGTCGAGGCGGCGTTCGAGCTGGAGGACTCCGAGCTCACCAGCGAACTGCTCCCGCCCGACGACGGTCCCCGCAACCGCTTCCTGCTCACCGAGGCCGCGGAGGGCGGCGCCGGAGTCCTGCGCCGCCTCCAGGCCGAGCCCGGAGCGCTCGCCGTCGCCGCCCTCCGCGCCCTGGAGATCTGCCACTTCGACGAGCACGGAGTGGACCAGGCCAAGCAGCACTGCGCCCGCGGCTGCTACGACTGCCTGCTCACCTACGGCAACCAGCTCGACCACGCGGCGATCGACCGCCACACCGTCGTCCACCTGCTGCGCCGCCTCGCCTCCGCCGTGTCCGAGCCCGAAGGGCGGGGCGAGTCCCCGACGGAGCAGCACTGGCGGCTCGTCGAGGAGCTGGGGCGAACGGCCCCGAAGCTCGCCGACACGCCGGCCGACGACGCCGACGACATGGCGAACACTCCCCTGGAGCAGACCCTCGTCAACTGGCTCAGGGACCACGGCCTGCGCCTGCCCGACGAGGGCCAGACCCTCGTCGGCACCGCCCTCCCCGACTTCGTCTACCACCTGCCCGGAGTCAACCTCGCCGTCTTCGTCGACGGGCCGGACAGGGAGGAGGACGCCACCCGGGACGAGGACGCCGAGGAGCGCCTCTACGACGCCGGCTGGGGCGTCGTCCGCTTCCCGGCCGACCCCGCCGACTGGGACGCCGTCGTCGCCCGCCACGCCCGCTACTTCGGCGGCCCCGCCGCCTCCTGACCACGGAACCGACCGACCACTCGAGGACCCCGAGGACTCACCCGATGACGCTCACCTACTCCGCCGGTTCCCTGGTCACCGCCCGAGGCCGCGAATGGGTTGTGCTCCCCGAGAGCGCCCCCGACATGCTCGTCCTGCGCCCGCTCGGCGGTTCCGACGACGACATCGCCGCCGTCTTCCCCGCCTTCGAGGACGTCAGAGGCGCCGAGTTCGCCCCGCCGTCCGCCGCCGACCTCGGCGACCACCGAGCCGCCGGGCTGCTGCGCTCCGCCCTCCGCATCGGCTTCCGCTCCGGCGCCGGCCCCTTCCGTTCCCTCGCCGGCATCGCCGTCGAACCCCGCGCCTACCAGCTCGTCCCGCTCCTCATGGCGCTGCGGCAGAGCACCGTACGGCTCCTCATCTCCGACGACGTCGGTATCGGCAAGACCGTCGAGGCCGGCCTCATCGCGAGCGAACTCCTCGCCCAGGGCGAGGCACGCGGCCTTGCCGTCCTCTGCTCACCGGCCCTCGCCGAGCAGTGGCAGAAGGAGCTGCGCACCAAGTTCGGCCTCGACGCCGAACTCGTCCTCGCCTCCACCGTCTCCCGCCTGGAGCGCGGCCTGGACCTGGGGCAGTCGCTCTTCGACAAGTACCCCCACGTCATCGTCTCCACCGACTTCATCAAGTCCACCCGCCACCGCGACGACTTCGTCAAGCACTGCCCCGACCTGGTGATCGTCGACGAGGCTCACACCTGCGTCGTCGCCGACGACACCACCTCCACGCAGAACCAGCTCCGCTACGAGCTGCTGCGCCGCGTAGCCGAGGACGCCGAGCGTCACCTGCTCCTCGTGACCGCCACCCCGCACAGCGGCAAGGAGTCCGCCTTCCGCAACCTTCTCGGCCTGGTCAGGCCCGAACTGGCAGGCACGGACCTGGACTCCGACCGGGGCCGACGACTCCTCGCCCAGCACTTCGTCCAGCGCAAGCGCGCCGACGTACGCCAGTACCTGACGACCGAGGACGGCCTCGGCGACGACAGCCTGGCCGAGCGGACCGCGTTCCCGTCCGACCGCTTCTTCAAGGACGAGACCTACAAGCTGTCACCGGCCTACCGCGCCCTCCTCGACGACGCCATCGCCTATGCGAGCGAGCGCGTCGAGGCCGCCGGCAGCCAGGGCAAGCGCGAGGCCCGTATCGCCTGGTGGTCCGCGATCGCCCTGCTCCGCTCCCTCGTCTCCTCCCCGCGCGCCGCCGCCCAGACCCTCCGTACGCGCTCCGCCGCCGCGGCCGCCGCCAGCGCCGAGGAAGCCGACCGCTTCGGCGCGCCCCTCACCCGTGACGCGGCTGACAGCGACAGCCTGGAGGGCATGGACGTGGCCCCCGGCGCCGAGACCGACGACGCCGGCGCCCGCCTCGCCGAACTCGCCGACCGGGCCGCCGCCCTGGAGGGCCCGGAAGGCGACCTCAAGCTGAAGGCCCTGGTCAAGCACCTCAAGGCGCTGCTCGCCGACGGCTACCACCCGATCGTCTTCTGCCGCTACATCCCCACCGCCGAGTACGTCGCCGAGCACCTGGGCGGCAAGCTCGGCAAGAAGACCGTCGTCCGCGCCGTCACCGGCACCCTCTCGCCCCAGCAGCGCATCGAGCGGATCGAGGAGCTGGCGGAGGAGGCCGGGCAGGACCCCGCCGCCCGCCGCGTCCTCGTCGCCACCGACTGCCTCTCCGAGGGCGTCAACCTCCAGCACCACTTCGACGCCGTCGTCCACTACGACCTCGCCTGGAACCCCACCCGCCACGACCAGCGCGAGGGCCGCGTCGACCGCTACGGGCAGCACCGCGACGAGGTCCGGGTCATCACCCTGTACGGCAGCGACAACGGCATCGACGGCAAGGTCCTCGACGTCCTCATCAAGAAGCACCGCCAGATCAAGAAGGACCTCGGCATCTCCGTCTCCGTCCCCGACGAGACCTCCTCCGGCGTCACCGACGCCATCGTGGAGTGGCTGCTGCTGCGCGGCCGGGAGGGCGAGCAGGGCACCCTCTTCGAGGCAGACTCCTTCCAGCAGAGCTTCGCCGACCTGGAGGCCGACTGGAAGTCGGCGGCCGAACGCGAGACCCGCTCCCGCTCCCGGTTCGCCCAGCGCTCCATCCACCCGGAGGAGGTCGCCCGCGAGGTCCTCGCCATCCGCGACACCCTCGGCCGCGCCGACGAGGTGAACGACTTCGTACGGACCTCGCTCGCGGCCCTGGAAGCCCACCTGGTGGAGGCGGGCGACGGCTCCGGCGACTTCACCGCCGAGGTCAGCGGCACCTCCGCCGGCCTGCGCGACGCCCTCGCCCCCGTCGTCGGCTCCGCCGCCGTCGAAGGCGCCCGCCCCATCCCGTTCCGTACGACCTCGGCCGTGGCCCGGGGCGAGGCCGCCCTCGTCCGCACCGACCCCGTCGTCGGTGCCATCGCCGCCCACGTCCTGAACTCCGCCCTCGACAGCCAGACCGACGGCCGCCGCCCCGCCCGCCGCTGCGGTGTCGTCGCCACCCGCGCCGTCGACACCCGCACGACCCTGCTCCTCGTCCGCTACCGCTTCCACCTCACGCTGCCCTCCCGGCAGGGGGAGAAGCAGCTCGTCGCCGAGGACGCCCGCCTCCTCGCCTTCCAGGGCTCCCCGAAGAACGCCGTGTGGCTGCCCGAGGACCAGGCCCATGCCCTCCTCGCCGCCCAGGCCGCCGACAGTGTCGACCCCGACCACGGCGAGGCCATGATGACCCGCGTCCTCGGCCAGCTCCCCGCCGTCACCGACCACCTCGAGCAGTTCGGCGGCACCCTCGCCACCGAACTCCACGAGTCCCACCGGCGGGTCCGCCGCGCCTCCGACGAGATCGTCCGCGGCCTGCGGGTCACCGCCCAGAAGCCGGCCGACGTCCTCGGCGTCTACGTCTACCTGCCCGCCGCGTCCGGAGAGGCCGCCGTCTGATGTCCGCCACCACCCGCAACCAGGTCTTCTCCGCCGTCCACACCGTCGGCGGCCTGCTCCCCGCCGACATGCTGATCCGCATCGCCGACGGCAAGGACGTCAAGGGCTCCGCCCCCGCCGACTACCAGGTCATCGGCGCCCGTTCCGTACGCGACGAGGCCGAACGCCACTGGGACTACCTGAAGTCCGTCTGGCGCGAACTGCGCGAGAAGCTGCCGGTCGCCCCGGACGCCGAGACCCCTGCCGACCCGACCGGCCTGGCCGTCTCCCAGTGGCTGGAACCGCTCTTCGCCGAGCTGGGCTTCGGCCGCCTGACCCCGATCGGTGCCACCGGCATCCCGGCGGACAGCGACCCCGACCGCGTCTTCCCCATCAGCCACCGCTGGAATCACGCCCTCCTCCACATGACGGCCTGGAACGCCGACCTGGACAAGCGCACCGGCGGCGCGGGCACGGTCCCGCCCCAGTCCCTCGTCCAGGAGTGCCTGAACCGCACCGAGGCCCACCTGTGGGGCGTCCTCACCAACGGCCGCCGGCTCCGGATCCTGCGCGACTCCAGCGCGCTCGCCACCGCCTCGTACGTCGAGTTCGACCTCGAAGCCATCTTCGACGGCGAACTCTTCAGCGAGTTCGTGCTCCTGTACCGCCTGCTGCACGTCTCCCGCTTCGCGGTGGCGGAGGGCGCGGCCCCGTCCGCCTGCTGGCTGGAGAAGTGGCGTACGGAGGCGATCGCGTCCGGCACGCGGGCCCTGGACCAGCTCCGCAAGGGCGTTCAGGAGGCGATCACCACCCTGGGCACGGGCTTCCTGCGCCACCCGGCGAACACGGCCCTGCGCGAGGACACGGACGTCAAGGCCCTGCACGGCGCGCTGCTGCGGCTCGTCTACCGCATGCTGTTCGTCTTCGTGGCGGAGGACCGCGACGCCCTGCACGGCCCGGAGGCGACCGACCAGGCCCGGGACCGCTACACGACCTACTTCTCGTCGGCTCGTCTGAGGCAGCACGCCCGCCGCCGTCGGGGCACGGCCCACGGCGACCTCTACCAGGCCCTTCGGATCGTCCTGGACGCCCTCGGCGACGAGAACGGCCGCCCGGAACTGGGCCTGCCGGGCCTCGGCGGCATCTTCGACGAGACGGAGACGGACGCCCCACTGAAGGGCCTGTCCCTCTCGAACGAGTACCTCCTCACGGCCGTACGCCACCTCTCCCAGGTCCGGGACGCGGGTTCGCGGCGCTGGCGCACCGTCGACTACCGCCACCTGGACGCCGAGGAACTGGGCTCGATCTACGAGTCCCTGCTCGAACTGGTCCCGCAGCACAGCGCGGCTGACCGCACCTTCGAACTGGTGGAGCTGGCCGGCAACACGAGGAAGACGACGGGCTCGTACTACACCCCGTCCTCGCTCATCGAGTGCCTCCTTGACTCCGCCCTGGACCCGGTCCTGGACGACGCGGTCAAGCGCGGCGAGCAGACGGCGAGCGCGGCGGGCGACCCGGACCCGTCGGACGCGATCGTCCGCGAGCTCCTGTCCCTCACGGTCTGCGACCCGGCCTGCGGCTCGGGCCACTTCCTGGTGGCGGCGGCGCGGCGCATCGCGAAGCGAGTCGCGGCGGTACGGGAACGCAACCCGGAGCCCACCCTTGAGGCCGTCCGCCATGCGTTGCACGAGGTCGTGGCGCGGTGCGTCTACGGCGTGGACCTCACCCCGATGGCCGTCGAACTGGCCAAGGTCTCGCTGTGGCTGGAGGCCCTGGAACCGGGCAAGCCGCTCGGCTTCCTGGACGCCCACGTGAAGCACGGCAACGCACTGATTGGGGCGACGCCGAAGCTGCTGCGGGGCGGGATTCCGGACGAGGCGTTCATCGCGACGGAGGGTGACGACAAGAAGCACGCCAAGTCTTTGGAGAAGCTGAACGCCGAGGAACGGAAGGGCCAGTTCACCCTCTTCGACATGGAGGACGAGGGTGTGAAGGTCGCGAACACGACCCTCGCGGCCGGCATGCGCCGGATCACCCATGCCCCCTCAGGCAACCTGCGTGAGGTCCGGGGCCAGGCGGCGGCCTACGAACAGTGGGAGAAGTCCGCCGACTACCTCAACGCCCTCCACCTGGCCGACGCCTGGTGTGCCGCCTTCATGTGGCTGAAGACCCCGGAGGCTCCCAGGGCGGTCACGCACGGCCTCTTCCGCTCCCTGGAGGACCCGGACGCGTCCAGCGCCTCGAAGGCCACCCACGACGAGATCGTCCGCCTGCGGGAGCAGTACCGCTTCTTCCACTGGCACCTGGAGTTCCCCGAGGTGTTCTCCGTCCCGGACGGGGTCGTCACAGGGACGGTGGACGAGGCGACGGGCTGGGCGGGCGGCTTCGACTGCGTGCTCGGCAACCCGCCGTGGGACAGCGTGGAGCTGAAGGAACAGGAGTTCTTCGCGCAGCGCGCCCCGGAGATCGCCGCCATCTCGAATGCGAGCGCCCGCAAGAAGCAGATCGCCAAGCTCCAGGACGACCCGGACACGCTGGAGCTGTACGGCGAGTACGCGGCGGCGAAGCGGGCCGTCTACGCGGAGAGCCACTTCCTGCGCCGGTCAAAGCGGGTGCCGTTGACGGGTCAGGGGAACCTGAATCTGTACGCGGTGTTCGCGGAGACGGACCGGATACTGACGGGCGAGCGGGGCCGCGTCGGCGTCATCGTGCCGACGGGCATCGCGACGGACGCGCGGACGCAGTACTTCTTCAAGGACCTGGTGCAGCAGGGTTCGATCGCGGCGCTGTACGACTTCGAGAACGCGGCGCCGATCTTTCCGGACGTGCACCGTTCGTTCAAGTTCAGCATCCTGTCCCTGACGGGGCGAGCCCTGCGCGAACCTGCGGCCCGGTTCGCCTTCTTCCTCCACGATCCGGCGGAGCTGGACGAGGCGGACAAGGCGTTCACGCTCACACCCGAGGAAATCACCCTCCTCAACCCGAACACGGGCACGTGCCCGGTCTTCCGCTCTCGCCGCGACGCCGAGATCACCCTGAGCATCTACCGCAGGGTCCCCGTCCTCGTCACGGAGTGCGGCGATAGTGGTCAGGGCGGAAGTAACCCCTGGGGCATTTCGTTCTTGAGGATGTTCGACATGTCCCATGACTCGCACCTGTTCTCTACCCGCGGGGACATGCAGGCTGATGGTTGGCGTTTGGAAGGCAATGTCTTTACCAAGGGTTCAGGTAAGATGTTGCCTCTTTATGAGGCGAAGATGCTTCACCACTACGACCATCGCTGGGCCACATATGGCGAGGACGGCTCAACGCGAGACCTAGAGCTGGATGAAAAGCGGGATCCGACCACTATTGTCCTCCCGCGTTATTGGGTGGCCCAGTCCAAAGTGGATGCGGTCGTCAGTGCGAAGGATTGGGGCCATGAATGGCTGATGGGTTTCCGTAAGATCTGTCGCGCCACAGATGAGCGGACGGCAATTGTCTACCTGTATCCGAAGGGTGGGCTGGGGGACTCCGGAAATGTGATGGTTCCGTCAGTAGGGCAGCCTTCTGTCTTGCTGTTCAGTAATGCCACGTCCTTGGTTCTGGATTACGTGCTGCGTCAGAAGCTCGGCGGGACGAACTTGAACCTCTTCCAGTTTGAGCAGCTCCCGTTCCTTTCTCCGGGTGATGTCGCCCCACACGGGAAGTTCATTGGCCGTCGCGTGTTGGAACTCGCGTACTCGACTTATGACATGCGACCCTTCGCCCGCGACCTCGGCGACACCGGCGCCCCCTTCATCTGGAACGAAGACCGCCGTACCGTCATCCGCGCCGAACTCGACGCCCTGTTCTTCCACCTCTACGGCATCACCCGCGACGACGTCGACTACATCCTCGACACCTTCCCCATCGTCAGGCGCAAGGACGAAGCCAAGTACGGCACCTACCGCACCAAGGACCTCATCCTCGCCGAGTACGACCGCATGGCGGTGGCCGGCGTCAGCCTGACCAACCCCATCGTGGATGGCGAGAATTACACCTCCACCCTCACCCCGCCCCCGGGTCACGGCCCCCGCCACGAAGGAACCGGAGAGTGACGAGTCCGCCGCCGGCCAGCGGCACGCCGGGGCAGCCGGTGTCCGGGGCGCGGGCCGAGGCGGTCGCGCGGGAGCGGGAGCGGCTGCGGGCGCTCAGGGAGCGCAGGGAGGCTCAGAGCGCGGACTCGGGAATCGACGGGTTCACCGTACGCAGATGGCGGAAGGTGGGGGTGCTCGGAGCCCAGGCGGTGCCGCGCGCCCACACCCTACTCCGGCGACTCGCCGACCTCGCGCGCGACACGGCTCACGACGCCGCGCACGACGCACTGACCGACGCCCTGCGCGACGAACCGGACGACCGGCTGCTGCCCGCTGTCCGGGCCGTACTCGAACGGGCCGACCCGGCCGCGGTCGCCGCGACGCTAACGGAGGTGCACGCGGGCGGCTTCCTGTGGCTGTCCGAAACTGGGGAGCAACGACTTACCGCGCTGACGGCGGGCAACGACACGCTCGCCGTCTCCGGGAGCGAGGACCCCTCTGGGGCTTTCGCTCTCCTCGCCGCGTTCACGACGGAGAGTACGGCCGCCTTCCCGCCCCGGATGCTGCCGCGTGTGCTCCCCTGGATACCGCTGAGCGTCCTCGACGACCTGATCGACGCCGGAGTGGTCGGCCCCGAGCACCAGCCCTGGCAGTACCGGGCCGAGGAGACGGATCACGCGTACCTCAAGGCCCGGCTGGTTCCCGATCAGGTGACCGCCGAGCAGGCGACCGCGCTGGAGTGGACGGCCCGGGAACGGCGGAACGCGTTCCTCGCCGGGGGCGAGCCGCTGCCCTCGGCCGGTGACGTCTACGACCTCCTGGAGCGGGTCGCCGACGGCGACGCCTCGGTCGTGAAGGAGCTGGAACGGGAGCTGCCCCGTGACCTGGTGCTCCGACTGCGCCGGCTCCTGGACGGGGTCGCGGTCGGCAACTGGGACCGGGACATATGGGAGGACCGGGGGTTGTGGCGGCTCATTTTCGCTCTGTGGGAGCCCAAGGTGGCCGTCAACCCGTCGCGCTCGCCGCTGCACGCACTCATGGCCCTGCGTCAGGCCTACGACCTGCTGTGCATGAACGACCTCGCACGTGTTTCCGCCCAGATCGACAAGCTGGTGTCGTACGAGGCCGCCGACCCGGCCTGCCGGGCCGAGGCTCTCAACTTCCACGCGTACACGCTGCTGCTCCAAGAGGAACTCGATGCGGCGGCCCTGGTCCTGGAGGGCATCCGCGACGCGCACGAGCGGGCCGAGTCCAACCTTTGTATGCTCCGCCGGCGTCAAGCGGTTCAGCGCAACGACAGACCGGCGGCCTCCAACCCCTATCTCGACCTCGGGCTGCCGCACGGCGCACCGAGCTGGACGACCCGGTACCGGGACCTCCGCCGGGAGCATGTGCGTGATGTGGACATGAGCGCGCAGCTCAACAGCGCGATGAAACGCATCAGGGACGCCGAGCGTGACGAGGACTGGTCTGGCTTCTTCGTGCTGCCGCTCGACCTGGACGTGTTCGAGCTTCCGGACGAGGTGCCGGTCACGTTGGTCCCGCCCCTGACCCCCCTGACCAGGCGAACGACATCTCATTCTCCTGAAGGCCTGGCGCTCGTGCGGCAGCGGGCGGTGGCGGATCTGCTGCCGCACCTGCTCAGCGCGCCCCGGCGCCCCGATCGCAACGCAAGGACGCACACACCGTGAAGAAGGTGCCCCGCAGCCAGCGGAAGACCTCGGTGGTTCCCAAGCGGGTTCCTGCCAAGGGGAACAACGGCCTCAAGCATCGTCGGGACAAGCGGCGAGCGGAGGCCGATGCCCCTGCTGCCCCTCCGCAGGCTTCCCGCCGACTCCCCGCAGACTCCCCGCGCACCTACCGCCCCGAGGAACTGCTCAGCCCCCACATGCTGCTCGCACGTTTCACCGAGCGGGCGACCGAGCTCCTGGCCGCTGTCCCGGAAGAGGAGAGGCCGACGCAGACCGCTGTGGCGGCTGCCCTGCGCCAGGCCGTTCTGGAGGCGTTCCGCTCCCGGGAGGAGTACGTGGCCCGGATGGTCGAGGTCGATCTGCTCGCCGGCGCGCCCAAGCAGAATGCCACCTCGCTTCGCAAGGGCATCCGTGCCGCCCTGCTGGACCAGGGAGTGCGGTGCGTGGACGCCCCCGACGGCGAACACGAGCTCTTCGTGGTGGTGGAAGGCGACGGTGAGGCGTTCGAGGTGCTGCGCCCGGCTTACGTGGACCAGGCCACCGGCAAACTGGTGCTCGCCGGGCAACTACGCCGCCTGCCGGGGTCGGGTGGAGCGGAGCACTCTGCCGGAGGCGACGACGCCGCGAACGGGGAGGGCATGTGACCGCGACCGGAATCGATTTCGGTACCACCAACTCCGTGGTGGCCCAGTGGCTGGGCGATGACGTCGACGTGCTGTCGCTGGACGCCCACCACATCGACGCCGACTGGCGTCACCCCGGCTTCGAGTACCTCTTCCCGTCGGTGGTGGGCATGAGCTCACTGCGCCGGGGAGCGTTGTTCGGCTGGGAGGCCAAGCTCCGCTCCGAAGAGGCGGCCGAGGCCTGCAAGCGACTGCTCAAGAGCGACGAGTACGTCACGATCCAAGGCCGCAGGTTCGCGGCCACGACGGTGGCGGCCGGTGTCTTCCAGGCCATGCGCAAGGGAGCGGAGCACAACCTCACCACCATCGATCAGGCCGTGATCACCGTGCCCGCCAACGCCACGGGAGCCGCCCGCTACCGCACGCGCGCCGCCGCGCGGTTCGCCGGCATCGAGGTCCTGGCGCTGCTCAACGAGCCGACCGCGGCGGCGATCTCGTACGTGCACGAGCTGCGAGAGGCTCGCACCATCCTCGTCTTCGACTGGGGTGGCGGCACGATCGATGTCACCGTGCTCGACTACCAGGACGGGTTCTTCGAGGAGCTCGCTTCACGGGGTGTGACCGAGCTGGGGGGCCTGGAGATCGATCGCCGCCTGCGTGACCTCGTCCTCGAACGGGCTCCGGCGCGATCGGCGTGGACGCCTGCGCAGGAGCGGCAGTTCGGGCTGGACGTGGAGCGCAGCAAGATCCGCCTGTCCTCCGAGGAGTCCGTCCCCATCAGGACTCCGGACGGCGACACCGTCGAGGTGTGGCAGGGGGAGTTGGAGGACGCCGTCACCGACCTCGTGGACCGTGCTCTCGCGCCGGTTCAGCAGTGTCTCACCGACCTCCACATGGCTCCTCTGGACGTGGACGCGGTGCTGATGATCGGCGGCACGAGCCAGATCCCGAGCGTCCGGGCCGCGGTCGCCGAGGTCATGCAGCAGCAGCCCGTCGAGGTCGCCCTGTGCGATCCCATGACTGCGGTCGCCCGCGGCGCCTCCATCGCGGCAGCCGTACTGTCGGGGGAGACCGAAGGCGTGATCCAGGTGGCGACGAGTCACGCCCTGGGCACGGTCGTCACGGACGACACCGGACAGCGGGCGTTCAGCCAGATCATCCCGCGCAACTCACCCCTGCCGTGGAAGGAGCGCAAGAGCTACACGCCTCGCCGGGACAACGCACGCAGCCTTGCCGTGGAGATCTGGGAAGGAGACCCCGACCGTCCCCTCGACCACGCTGACAACGTGCAGCTGACGGACCTCCGCCTCACCTACCAGAATCCCCGGGCCCGCGAGGACTCCCGCTTCCTGCTGGAGTACACGTACGACACCAACGGGCTCCTGCACGTCAAGGCGACCCTTGAGCGCACCGGCGAGGAAGTGCTGAACGAGGAGATCAAGAGCTTCAGCTCCGGTGGTCCGACGCCGGCGGTGCGCAAGGAACTCGATGATCTGCTCGCGGGCAACACGGTCACCACGCTCCTGCCGACGCAGACGCGGAGGCGATCCGCGGGCTCGGCTTCCAAGGCGCTCGTGGTCGACGGCTCCAACCTGGCGTGGATCGGCAGGTCGCCCCGACGACCCGGTGTATACGGCAGGGACGACCGGCCGTCCTACGCCCAACTGCTGTCCGCGCGCGACGCCCTGGCATCGCGGTATCCCGATGCCGTACTCCACGTGGTCGTCGACGCCACCTTCCGGCACAAGGTCGCGGAGGAGGAACGCGCCGCGGTGGACTCGGCGCTCGGCACAGGGGACCTCATCCAGCCCCCGGCCGGAACCGAGGGCAAGGGCGACGCGCTGGTCACGGCGATCGCGCAGGACACGGACGGAATCGTCGTCACCAACGACAACTACGCCGAACTGCAAGGCAGGTACCCCTGGTTGCGGGACAAGGAGCGGGTGCTCGGGGCCACCCTGACCCAGGGTATGTGGGTCTTCACGCCGCGTACCTGCGTTCCACCCCGTCATCGGATCGTACGAGCGGAGGCGTTCCAGCAGTCGCGGGCCCTGATTCCTCCGAGCCCAGATCCACTGCCCGAGTTCAGGTACCACCGCCCTCACGAGGAGTAGTGATGACTGGCGGGGCGGTGAACGACAGGACGAGCCTCAGAGCCGAGATGCTGGCGCTCCTGCTCGAGCCGTTGGGGGTGGATGCCATGGTCGGGCCGGCCGCACTCCAGCGATTCGCCAAAGAGGTGGACATGGTCGCCCAGGCGCGCGGGTGTGCCGGCCTGCCGCCGTCCGGGAGCACCCTTCCGTGGGTGTCCGACGCTGTGGCGGCGTGCGTCGAGGAACACGAGCTGGCCCGCCTGACAAGGGCTGGAGGCCGGACTCCGGCGCCGGACGGGGGTAGATCCCTTCGGGAACTGAAGCGGCTGGAAGGACTGCGGACTCATCTCCAGGCGCTGGAGGGCGTGCCGGTGGAAGCGCTTCGGGTGGACGCAGCGGCGGTAGCGGCCGCGGAGCGGCTGCTACCCGAAGTCCTGGAGCCGTGTCGTCGTGCGGACCGGGAATGGCCCGAGGAGATCTGGCGCTCGATCCGTGAGATCGACATCGAACCCGCGCTGGCCGACCTCGGTCGTCGACGAGGAGGCCGGAAGGCGGCGGAGGCGCGCGAGCTCGTGCTCAGGCACAGTGCTGCGGCGGCCTGGAATCTGCGGAACCGGGAGCTGGTGTCGCTGCTGGAGAAGGTGCGGGACTTCGTCGCCGCGGAGGAGTCGTACGAGGCGGTCCTGTCCGAGCGGCCGCAGTGGTGGCGCTGGCTCGCACCGGACGCGCGATTCGGGTTCAGGTCGGATCGACGTGACGCTCTGCTCTGGGCGATCGAGGTCCGTGACACCGGTGCCGTGTCCGGAAGTACGGTGGACATGCTCGCGGACGACAGCGTGCGGGCGGTGATCGAGCACGGGCTCGCGACGGAGCCCGTGAACACGGCCGTGTCTCCGGCCGCGCCCGCCGCGAGCTCGGCCGCACGGCTCACGGCGGGGCTGCTGGCGGTCGCCTCCCGGACCGACGTCAACGAGCTGCGGGCGTTCGAGTCCTGGTACACGAAGAACGTCGAGTCGTTCGACCGCGTGGCGGCGGCCATGGACCTGTGGCGAACCGAACCGGATCGCCGCGAGGCCCTCAGGGCCCTGGTCGGCGAGCTCGCGTCCGGGGCGGTGGACACGAGCCGATCGGCCTACCGCGACATCCAGACCGCTCTCCGGGAGGAGGCCGAGGCTCGTCCTTCGCGAGCGCCGTACTCCGCGCACGCGATCGAGAGCGAGGACCTCGTCGGGGTCATCCGCCGCATCGGAGCGCTCGAACGCGAACTGCGCGATTCCGTACGGGTCATGCCCGCGGCGCGAGGCAGGCTGCGCGTGGCCATCGCGGGAAGGACCAAGTCCGGGAAGACCACGCTGCGCAAAGCGCTGACCCGTGAGGCGGACCGGACCGGGATCGGGCGAGGGGCGCACCGCACCACGCGGGAGACCTCCGCGTTCCACGTCGGCTCTGTGACGTACCTCGACACGCCCGGCGTCGCCGCGAAGGACGACGACCTCGACGCCACGCGTGCTCAGGCCGCGTGCGACAGCGCCGACGCGGTGATATGGAACTACGCCGACACGCTGCGTGAGGAGGAGTCCACCGAGCTCCAGCGACTCCTCCTCACGGGGAAACCCCTGCTCGCTGTCGTGAATGTGAAGGGAAAGGTCGACGAACCGCACCGCCTTCAGCGCTTCGCCCAGGACCCGGAAAGAGAGTTCGCGTCGGCGACGGGTCACACGGTCCGGATCGAGCAGGTCTCCAGAGCGGTCGGAGTCACGCCGCCCGTAGTCCTCCCGGTCCACTCCGGAGCCGCGCACGAAGCGTTGTCCACGGCGGACCGCGAGCTGGGGGACAGGGCCCTTCGGGCGAGCAGGTTGCCCGAGCTGGAGCAGTCCCTCACCCGGCTCCTGGCCGAGCGTGCGATTCCGCTTCGTGCGGTTCGCCTGGCCGAGGACGTGCGGGCGCCGCTCGCGGCGTTCCACGACCGGCTGATCGAGGAACTCCCCGGGATCGATCTCGCGCTTGCCGAACTCGCATGCTCGACGCCGCGTGACCGGGCAGAGTCGCTGGAAGCCTTCCGGACAGCGGGCCGGGACACGCGTGACCTACTCGAAGCCGAGCGCCACCGCGCCAAGGAGCGGGTGTCGGAGGTGGTTCGGGACCTGGGCAGCGTGGCTGACGCGCAGCGGTGGAGCGACTTCGTCACCGGTTTGGACCTGGAGGGACTTCTCTCCGGTCTCGGGGACACGTTCGAGCAGGAGGCGCGGAAACGGGGGATGCTTCTGCGCGTGCGGGCGAGCGCCACGGACCATCAGGACGACGCGCAGCCGCGTGTACGGCCGCGTCCTGACCTGAAGGAGAAGGCCGTGAGCCTGGGCACGGCGGCAGCCAAGGGGGCGGCGACGGCCCTTCTGAGCTCCGTCGCGGCCAAGGGGATCCCCAAGAAGCTTGCGATCCCCCCTCCCGCGGCGACGTTGGTCTACGCGGTGGAGGGCCTGGCCGGAGCGGCGAAAGCGGTGAGCGGTGAGGTTGCCCGCGCGCGGCGGGCGAAGGACGGGTGGACCAGCACGACCACGACCGAGGCTGAGGTCTGCCTCGATGACCTGTTCGACGGACTTGCGGCATGGTCGGCTCGTATCACCGATGACGCGACGGCTCAGATCGATGCCCGGTTCGAGGCGCGGTCCGCGGACATCAGGGTCACGCGGGAGCGGTTCGAGCGACTCTGCGGGCTGCGGACGGCCGTGCGGTCCGCCCTCGACGCGATCGACCTCGTCCTGGCGCGCCGGCTCCTGGCTCTCGCGGGAGGGGACCCGGCGGCGATCCGTCGGGCACGTCGGACGCCAGGAGTCGAACTTCGTGTCTGGGCCGACGCGTCCCGCGTCGCGGACGTGCGGTCGTGTCTGCGGGACCAGTTCGTGGACGTCCTCACCGAACGGATCGAGATCCGCGCGGATCTCGGATGGCTCGGCACCCTCGAAGGAACCGAAGGGAACACAGATGGCTGACGGTGGTCCGGTCGACGCGCCCACGATCGACGGGGGCCGAAGCGCTCTCGTACTCGCGCTGGCCGCACGTGCCGAAGAGGTCCTGGGCGCTCACCCTCGCACTCGCGCCCTGACCACGAGCCTGCCTCGTGCGGACACGAGCCCGCTGCGGATCGCACTGCTGGGCCCGTACAGCGCGGGGAAGTCCACGCTCGTCGCGGCACTGCTCCGGCTCCCGTCGGCCGACATCGTCGATCTCGTCGACGCGGCGCCCAAGACGCACGAGGCGACGTCGTACGAGTGGAACGGAGCGACGCTGGTCGACCTGCCCGGGACGCTGTCGGGTATTGACGGGCACGCCGATGCGGCGCGGGGCGGCGTTCGTGGTGCGGACGCGCTGATGATCGTGACAACGAGCGAACTGCCGGGCGAAGCAGAGACCAGGACGATTCTGCGGGCTCTCGACGCTGACGGGTTCGCTGACCGGAGTGTGGTCGTCGTCAACAAGATGAACGCCGAGAACAGCGATCGCGATGTCGTCCTCGACGAGATCCGCGGGCGCCTCGGGCCTTTCGCCGACCGCGTCCCGATCGTCCCCACCGACGCACGCGACTACATCGACGCGCTCCATGACCCCACTCTCTCGCCCGATCAGCGACAGTGGCTTGTCGCGGAGAGCGGTATCGACGCTCTGGCGGCCGAGTTGCGGAGAATGACCGCGCCCGGTGTCAGCGGTGTCCGGCCCGAGGCTCAGGCCTTCGAACTCCTTCGAGTGCTGGCGGACGCCGAGCGGCAGTGGGTGCTGGACGGCGAGGAACTCGATGCCGCGGAGAGCGCGAAGAAGGTCGAGGAGTCGGTCTCCCGGGCGAAGGAGCGTGTGCTGAGCGTACTGGTGAGAGGGAGTGAAGTCGTCGCTTCCAGGATCACGACGGCCGGAGACAGGGCCGCTGCCGGCGTCTCGGAGAAGGACGGGGCCGTCCCCGACCGCGTCACTCATGCCGTCCAGGAGCAACTGGAGCGTGCGAGCAATGAGTTCGACGCGAGTTTCTCTTCGTCGGTGAGGACGGCCTTCGACGCGCTGGTCGCCGAGTACGGAACCGGTGTGCCCGAGCCTGAATCCTGGGGGAACGACCTCGAAGCACGCGAGACGACGTTCGACGGGTCCCCGAATGGCACGCCACCGTTGACGCAGGGGGTCAAGGAAGCGGCGAAGAAGGCCGCGAAGGTGGGTACCGAGAAGGCGGGCGAGTGGATCGGGAAGATCGCGGACGGCGGTAACGGGCCGGGAAGCGCGGCCTCAGCCGTCGTGGAAAAGCTCAGCAAGAACCGGGTGGGCCGGAAGATCATCGACGCCGGAGGGAAAGTCACCAACGGCGCGGAGAAGTTCAAACCGTGGGGCAAGACCAAGGCGGCCGGCAAGGTAGCCGGTACGGCCCGCAAGGTGCAGTGGGTGCTGGCAGTCACGGGGCCGTTGATGGACCTGACGAGCGTCGCGCAGGACCAGAGCAAGTGGATCGCGCTCAACAAACGGCGGAAGCAGATCAAGGATCACTTCGACGAGGAAGCGCGCGAACAGCGGACCGCTCTCACCGATGCCGGTGAGCGGTACCTGAGCGAGTGGATCACCGAGGTGGAACGGTCGCTCAGCGGTCTCACGAAGCGGGGCTCGGACATCAAAGCGGAGCGTGAAGCGGCCCTGACGGCGATCAAGGGCCTCCGCGACGAGGCCGAGAAGCTGGTCGGGCCGACCCGCTGACCTGACGGACCGTGGTCCCGGCGGTGAACGCGCCCCGTGACCACGGCCGCCCGGACAGGCGCTTAGGTTCCGATGCGAACCCCGCTGACCGCGACCAGGTGTCCCGGCCGGGGCGCTCGGACCCGTCGGCGTGTCGGCGCCGTTAGCCTGTCGGCATGACGGAGCGTGTCGTGCCCGGCCGTGCGGGCGGCCTGATCACCCTGGAGGCCGCGGACGCGCTGTGGGTCGGGCTGACGGCCGGCGGCGCCGTGCCGACGGCTTCCGGGGCGTTCACCCGCTCGCCCGCCCGCGCCCGGAGGAGGTATGTCCTGCTCGGGAGCCGCGTGGTGCCGACGCTCAGGGCGGGCGGCGGGCGGCGGTCGGTGGGGTGTCGCGGAGCGCGAGGTGCGCCGGGCGGCCGCGGAACTGAACGCGGTGGTCATGGATCGGCGGGACCTGGTCCGCGTCGGCCCGTTCCGCGGAGCGCCGGAGCCGGAGCCGGAGCGTGACGAGGAGACGCCGCTGCGCTGGCGGCGGCGCGTCGCGGGGGAACTGGGCGAACTGTGGGAGCCGGGCGGCCCCGGGCGCGGGGCACGGCACGAGGACGGCCGGCCGTGTCATCTGGCGGGGATCGACTGGCGACGGCTACTCGTGGAGCACACCCCCGACGGGCCCCGGCGGACGTGGTGGCTGCCGCGCGGGGTGGTGAGGCTGCTCGATGCGGCCGAGCACGCCGAAACGCGGTGGCTGCGAGCCGCGCGGACCCGTGAGACGGGCACGGCCGTGGCCGAGTCGCCCTCCCGCCCTCGGCGGGCCGGGGACGCCGACGGGCGGCGCGCGACGAGCCCTGAGGGCCCCGCCGCCTCAGTGCGCCCATACGGCAGAGAGCTCGAAGGCCAGCTGTACTCGGTGCTCAGCAGAAAGCCCGGCATCTCCCAGAAGGTGGCCGGGTGGGTGTGCGCCGTCTGCGGCGGCGCGCCCGCCACGGTCCTCGATCACTGCCACGAGCACGGCTACATCCGCGCCCCCGTCTGCCAGTCCTGCAACACGCGGGAACGCCCCGATCATCTGTACGCCAACGACGTCCGCGTCGCGAACCGCTACGCCCGCCTCTTCCACACCGACGCCAGCGACTGGCTTCGCCACTGGCACCGCTGCACCGGCTGCCGCGCGCGCACCACCCTGCCGCTGCCGCACCTCGCCGCGTGGACCGCCTTCATAGCCTGCCGGTCACTGCGCCCGACCCACCGGGCCCCGCGCGGGCGCGAGCCCTGCGGCACCCTGCGCGTGTCCTGGGCGGGTAGTCAGAACGCGCCCCGGTCCAGCCTGTTCACGGTCACGGTCGATTTCCTGCCCCGTCGGCGAGCACCGTGTCCTGGCGCGGGTCCCCTACCGTGAGGCCGCCGAGCGGTTCCGTGGCTGGCTCGCCGAGACGGCCCCCGCCGTGGCCGCCGCGTCCGGCCCCGACCGCCTGGACGGCCTCCCCGCCCAGCCCCGGCCGGTCGTCGTGGACCCCGGCGGCGAGGGCCTGGGACTGTTCTGAGGTGAGGAGCCGCCCGCCGCGTACGGCGACGGGCGGCTCCCGCGTGAGACCGGGCGGGCGTGCCGTTCAGTCCTCTGCCGCGTACCGCACGAACCGCGTCCAGCCCTCGCGGCCGACCGCGAACGGCCGGTGCTCGACGTCCTTGGAGTCCCGGATATGGACGGCCCGCGGGGTGACGGCGACCTCGACGCAGTCGTCGCCCTGGGTCCCGCTGTAGCTGGACTTGAACCAGGCGAGTTCGGTCGTACTCATAGCTCTCCTCGCAGACGCTCCAGCAGGCCCCGCGACTCCTTGGGGTTGAGGGCCTGTGAGCGCAGTGTGTCATAGCGCTGGCAGAGCAGACTCACCTCTTTCGGGTCGGAGATCAGCCGCCCGTTCTGCTGCCCTTCGGAGTACCCGAGCCGCCGCCCGTCCGGAGTCTCAAGGAGTCGTACCGGCCCGTCCAGGCAGCCGTGGAACTCGGCCTCCAGTGGAACCACTTGCAGGGTCACGTTGCGCGGTGCGCTCAGGTCCAGCACTCGGTCCAACATGCTCCGCTGCACCTCCGCCCCGCCCAGCCTGCGCCGGAAGACATGCTCCTCCACGATGAAGCTGAACGGGACGGTCGGCCGCTCGTACAGCATCTTCTGCCGCTTCAGGCGTGCGGCGAGCTGGGTCTCCAACTGCCGTTCCGTCAGCAGCGGGATACTGTTGTCGAACACCGCCCGCGCGTACGCCTCCGACTGCAGCAGCCCCGGCACGAGCCGACACTCGTACGTGTACAGGCTGACCGCCACCTTCTCAAGGCGTGCCCATCGCCGGAACCACACCGCGAGACCCGCCTCGGCGCGAGTGAGGAACGGGGCGGACCTCCGCAGCGCCCCCGTGTTCCCCAGGGCCCCTTCCCCTCGCTCGACGAACGCTTCGTCCGGCATCCGCCGCCCCAACTCCACCGATTCCACCGTGTGCTTGGAGAACCGGACGATCTCCGCGAACTCGGCCCTGCTGAGCCCCGAGTGCTCCCGCAGGGCCTGGACGACGGCCCCGAAGGTCCGCAGGCTGTCCGACGGATCGGGCTCCCGGCCCTGCTCGTCCGTCTCGTCCGCCCCGTCCGTCACGATCTCGACGTCCTCAGCCACCCGCGGCCACCTCCCGACGCACCCGTACCTCGACCGCCGTCCCGGCGATCGACAGCACTCAGCGTGACGCGTACGCCCCCGTACCGTCTACCGCATGTGCCCGTACGCTGACGCAGCGTACGGGCTCACTCCTGGCACGCGCTCTCGTACCCCGCCACGCTGGCCTCATGTACGCGACCACGCCCCACCAGCACTCCACCGTACGGACGTTCGCCCAGCGACTGTCCTCGACCCGTCGCGGTGCCCGCCTCGCCCGCCTGCTCGTCGCCGAGCGGCTGACGGCCTGGGAGGTGTCACCCAGCGTGGCCGAACGGGCGGTACAGATCACCGCCGAACTCGCGGCCAACGCCGTCCTGCACGGCCGTGTCCAGGGCCGTGACTTCCGGGTCGCCCTCACCTGCGCGGCGGCGTCCGGCGGTGTCCGCATCGAGGTCACCGACCCGCGCGGCGAACGACTTCCCACCCCATCGCCAGGCCCCGGAGGCATCCCCTCCGACACCGAGTCGGGCCGAGGGCTCCTCCTGGTGGCCGCCCTGGCCGACCGCTGGGGCGTGGAGCCTTACCCACCGAGTGGCAAGACGGCGTGGGCCGAGATCGGGCCGGGCGGTGCCGCCCGAAGTGACGAACCCGGACCCCCAACCCGTTGATCGCCTCGACCGTGGCCGTCCGGTGTACTCCGACAGCCGACCACCGACGAGCAGCCCGGGGGAGGGTGCGCACAGAGCCGCGCGGGCAGGCTTGGTGTGGAAGGATTCGAGTATCCGAGGACGGCCGGGAGGAGGGCAGCCATGATCGACAGGTTCACGGACGGGCTTCTCACACCTGCCGAGACGTCGTCCTACCTCCAGATTCCCTCCTCCACCCTGCACAGCTGGCTCCAGGGGAGGGCGGCCGGAGCGCCGCTCGTCCACAGTGTCGAGCCCGTGCGGCGAGGACAGCCCTCGGTGCCGTTCGTGGCGGTGGCCGAGGCGTACGTCCTGCGGTCGCTGCGGGACCTCGGGCTCAGGATGAGCGAGATCCGGGAGGCGGCCGGGGCGGTGCGGGCGGCCTTCGACACGCCGTATGGCCTGGTCTCCCGGCGCATCGCCACGGACGGCGTGGACATCTTCATCGAGCACGCCCCCGACGACCTGCGCAGGGCCCGTGACGGGCAGGCGCCGATCCGGGAGGTCGTCGCGGACTACCTGCGCTACCTGTCCTGGGACGCGGGGGACGATTTCCCGTCCAGTCTCAGGCTGCGGCAGTACCCGGCCTCCGTGCCGGTCGTGATCGACCCCCGGTTCGGGCACGGCCTGCCGGTGATCGAGGCCAACCGGGTGCCGGTGAAGGCGCTGACCGACCTGTGGGAAGCCGGCGAGTCCGTCGAGGACATCGCGTACGAGTACGACATGGAGCCGGAGCAGGTGGACGCGGTCCGCCAGGCTGTGGTGCGTCTTGCCGCCTGAGTTCTTCCTCGACCGCAACCTCGGACGGCGCGTCGCCGAGGAGCTGCGTGCCCGTGGATGGACCGTGCACAGGATTGGTGAGGTCTTCGCGGGTGACGCCCAGGACGTACCGGACGAGGAGTGGATCCTCCACGGGCTCGCCCAGGGGTGGGTGCCTCTGTCGAAAGACGGGCGGATCAAGACCCGCGACCGCGAGATCCGGCCGGTCCACGAGCGCGCGGCCGTACTCTTCTATCTGGACAACCAACAGCTCCGCAGCCTGGAGATGGTCGAGCGGCTCCACATCTGCCGCGAGGCGATCCACCGGGCGGTCGAAAGGGGCGGCCCCGCCGCCTATGCCGTCCGAGCGGACCGTATCGAGCGCACCTGGCCTTGACTCTCGCACCGCCCCCGCCACCCCCTCCGGGTGGCCGCCCCCACGCCGGGCGGTGCGCCGAGCGTCCATGCCGACTCACAGCCGATGGCGTCGTCCCCGTCGTGGTCCAGCCGGTGCGGGCCGCGAGCCGACCGAGGCGGAGACCGTCTTCCGGCGCTGTCAGGCCCGGAGTATGTCGGCCACTTGGTGGAGCGCGTCCTCGCGGTGCCGCTCGCGCGCCGCGCGGACCTCGGGGTCGGGTGACCACAGTGCCTGCCGGCCCGGGTGGTACGTACGCACCACCTGGATGCGCTCCTGGCCGGCGAGGGCCGGGTGCGCCTTCTCCAGCCGCCGCCAGGTGGCCTGCGCGTCGCCGCCCTGGAGCAGGACGACGCGGAGGTCCGGCATCAGTCCGAGGAGGCGCGCGAGGGCCTCGGCGCCGGCCTTCTGTTCGGAGGCATCGGGCTTCCGGTTGATGTACCAGGGGTAGGCGTTCCAGGGCGTGACGTCGCGGGCGCCGATGCCGGCCTGTTCGAAAGACCGGCACTGACGCTCGGCGGTCGGGTCGTCGTTCTCCGTGCACAGGAAGCCCGAGCCGGTGCCGTCCTGGGTCTTGGGCCCCGGATCGCGCAGCACGGACAGCACGCGCGCCTCGGTTCCGCCGTGCCAAGGAGCGACGTACGGCATCCAGCCCCTGCCGTCCTGGTCCCGCAGGCCGTCGACCAGCTCGTTGATCGCGCGGACGTGTGCCGCGTACCGGTTCCGCTCCTGGTCGGTACGGAACGTCTCGTTCGCCATCTGTCGCGCCATGTCGTCCTCCCCTGCCGTCTCCACCCGAGTGCACGTCGACAGGGGCGGTGCTCGGCCTCCTACGCTAGAGGGTGGCACTGACGTGCGGGGGCGAGGCCCGAGACGTCAGAGGGCGGGTGAGGGCGGCAGCCAGCCCACCGCGCGGAGTGTCGGCATGACCCGGGTGATGGCGTATGCCATGACCGGGGTCTCGTCGTCGTCCACGGGGAAGTACAGCGCGTGCTGGAGGGGCTTCACATCCTGAGGGTGCTCCAGACCGACCAGGGGGAGGTCCTCCCGGTCGAAGGCGGGTTCCAGCGTGACGCCGGGACGGCTCGTCAGAGTCCGCAGGAGCGAGAGCCCGCACTGCGTGGCGAGTTGCGCCGTGGTGAGGGACTTCTTGAAGCCGGCCCGGTCCGAGCCGGTCCTCGGTATGACGGTCCAGGCCATGAGGCGCAGGCGACCCCTTCCGGCGGGCACGGCCTCGATGCCTGCGCGGCGGCGGCCGTGCAGATTGGCCAGGAGGACGGGCATCTCGGGAACCACCGACGGCTGGTGGAGGACCACAGGTCCCGCTCACCGTTGTCCCAGCGGGTGTCGTGCAGAGTGAGTTGAGGGCGACCGGGCAGGACGAGACGCCATTCCACGGCGGTCCCGTTCTCCGTGGATCCGGAGCAGGTGGCTCCGTGGCGCGTTGCGCGGGTGCCTGACCGCCGCAGGGTCAGCTGGTCCGTAAGCCTCATGACGGTTGAGCTTCTCCTCAAGAGGTGGGGCCGTGCGGCCGTCTGACGGTCACTCATGCCGCCCGGATCCGCGATCGTACACAGATTCGCATGAAGTCTGGCGGGAGATATCCGTTGACGACGTCAACGTATCTGCGCCACTCTGAGGCTCCCGGGTTCGGACTTCGCCGTCACACCCGCCGCCTCCCGTGCATGGAGCCACACCGTGAGCGACCAGCCCCACCCCTCCCTCCGTGACCTCGTCCTCCAGCGCCTGGCCGTCGCCGGCCTGGAGCCGGAGAGGGCGGATCTGCTGCGCGACCTCTTCCCCGGGACTCGGGCCGGAAGCGCCTCCCGAACCGGTCCTCTCTTCCTCCGCTCCATCACGGCCGCCGGGTGGCGAGGCATCGGCCCGGAGACCACGCTCGGCCTCACCCCCGCACCGGGCCTCACCGTGGTCGCCGGACGCAACGGCTCCGGTAAGTCCAGCTTCGCCGAGGCCGCCGAGATGGCACTGACGGGCGACAACTTCCGCTGGCAGGACCGTACTCAGATCTGGCGGCAGGGGTGGCGGAATCTGCACGATCCGGCGGCTCCCCGTGTGGAGGTGGAGTGCCGCCGTGACGGTGCGGACACGCCCGTCACCGTCCGCAGGAGCTGGCACGGCGACGGGCTGGGCGACGCACGGGTGGCGGTCCACCGGCCAGGCCTGCCCGGCGGAGAGCTGGGCGAGGTCGTCGGCGCGGAGGAGCTCGCGCTGTACCGGCCGTTCCTCTCGTATAGCGAACTCGGCGCCGTGATCAACGGCCCCATGACCGCCCTCCATGACGGACTCGCCCAGATCCTCGGCCTGGAGCAGCTCTCCGAGGCCTACAAGGAGGCGGGAGCCCGCCTCAAGGCGATCAAGGACGGCGAGAAGAAGGCCACCGACCTGGCAGCCGCGGTCCTCGCCGAACTGCGGGGCTCCGGCGACCCGAGGGCCGTCGCGGCCGTGGAGGTTCTCTCCGCACGCCGCCCGGACCGCGAACGCGTTCGCACCCTCCTTGCCGCACGGCCCGAGGGCGACACCGCCGAACTCGAAAGGCTGCGCGGGCTCTCCACCCTCGAAGGGCCTGATCTGAGCGACATCAGCGGTGCCGTGACGCGGCTGCGGGAAGCCGCGGCCCGGGCCGATGACGCGCGGTCCGGCTCCGCCGAGGACGCCCGCCGTCTCTCCGACCTCCTGGAGCGGGCGCTCGACCACCGGCGGCGGGCGCGGACCGCCGACTGCCCCGTCTGCGACACGCCCGGACTGCTCGACGACGACTGGGCGGTGCGCGCCCGGGAGCAGGTCGAACGGCTCCAGCACGAAGCCGCGGAAGCGCAGTCCGCGCGCGACGACCTGCGCGGCGCCATCCGCGCCGTCCACGATCTCGTCCAGCCCGTCCCCGTATGGCTCCGGCCGGAGGACTCGCCGCTCGCCGCCCTCTGGCGGGAATGGTCCCTGTGCCGGAGCGCGACCGACCCCCGCCCGCTGGCGGATCAGGTCGAGCGCCTTTCGGCCGCCCTCGCCGACGCCTGCCGGCAGGAGAGCGAGAAGGCGGCCCGCCTGCTCGCCGAGCAGGACGTCGGCTGGCGGCCGCTCGGGGTGCGCCTCGCCGAATGGCTGGCCGTCGCCGACCGGGCCGCCGAGGCCGCATCGCTCGGCAAGCGGCTCAAGGACGCGCAGACCTGGCTCAAGAAGGTCACCGACGAATTCCGCGAGGAGCGGCTGCGCCCGTTCGCCGACCAGTCGCAGACCATCTGGAAGCTGCTCTGCGAGCGCAGCAGCGTCACGCTCGGCTCGATCGGCCTCACGGGGACGGCCAACCAGCGCAAGGTGAAGCTCGACGTGTCCGTGGACGCCATGGACGCGCCCGCCTTCGGCGTGATGAGCCAGGGCGAACTGCACTCGCTCGCCCTCTCGCTGTTCCTCCCCCGCGCCACCCACCCCGACAGCCCCTTCGGGTTCCTGGTGATCGACGACCCGGTGCAGTCCATGGACCCGGAGGAGGTCGAGGGGCTCGCGCGGGTCCTCCACGCCTGTGCCCAGCGCCGCCAGGTGATCGTCTTCACTCACGACACCCGCCTCCAGCAGGCCATTCGCCACCTGCGCATCCCCGCGACGATCATGCAGGTCGCCCGACAGACCGACTCCGTCGTCAAGGTCACCCGCACCGACGACCCGGTCTCCCTCGCGCTGAGCGAGGCCCGGGCCGTCGCCAAGGACCCGAACGTGCCGCAGGACGTCGCCGACCGGGTCCTACCCCAGATGTGCCGAGGCGCCCTGGAGGCCGCCTGCCTGGAACCCGCACGGCGCCGCCTGCGGGCCGAAGACCACGGCCACGCCGACGTCGAGGCCAGGATCGGCAAGGCGCACAAGCTCACCGATCTCGCCGCGCTCGCCTTCTACGACAGCAGCATGGAACCCGCCCAGGTCCTCGCGGCCGTCGCGCAGGACCACGGCCCCTGGGCCCGCGCGCTCATCGAACGGTGCAACGCCGGCGCCCACCAGTTCCTCACCCCGATCGGCGACCGCATGGACCTGGTCCGGGACACCGAGCGCCTCGCGAAAGCGGTGCGCGGCCGATGACCCGTACCCCCGACGAACTGGCCGCGGCCGCCCGTCATCTGCTCCTCCCTCCCCCCGGTGTTCCCCACACCCTCGCGCCGGGACTCCGCGCCCGAGCCGCCGCCGCCCTGCTCCGGCTGGCCCTGGACGAGGCCATGGACGGCTTCTGGCGGCGGGTCAGTCCCGCCATGGCGCACAGCCGTGGCCGGACCAAGGCGCTCTGTCTGGAGTGGTACGCCCCGTGCTCCGTGGCCCGTCAGTGGTACGCCGTGTGGTCCGCGCTCAGCGCGGCCTGCCACCACCACACGTACGAACTCCCGCCCACCCCGGGCGAGGTCAGGGCCTGGCACGACGACGTCGTCGAACTGCTCGCCGCCCTCCGCCAAGGACCCGAGCGGACCGAAGCCTGACCGGTGCGCCGAAAGGACCACGGCATGGACACACGCCGCTACCGCATGGTCGTCACCAGCGGCCTCGACTACGTCAGCACCGGCGCGCAGGTCGACGCCCGGCTCCGGGACTGGCTGCGTGAACCGCCCAAGAACTACGACATCCAGGCGTTCGCGGAGGGACGCAACGAGATAGCCCGGGGAGTCACGCTCGACCACGACTCGGCGACCGGCACCGGCGGGGCGTACGGGCGTTGGCGCCTCCGGGAGACCGCCCCGGACGGCACCTGGCAGACGACCCTGGTGATCAGGCAGACGGAGAGCCGGCCGACCCGCGTACAGCTGGACGTAGAGCACCTTCCCGATGATCCGGACACGTTGCCGACGCCCGCAAAGACCCCCCGCCTCGCGGCAAGCCTGCTGGACGTCCTCCAGGCCCGCGACGGGCTCGCGGACGTGACCCGGATGCCACAGGTCGTCGAGGCGGCCGACATCGACTCCGTCATCGACGAGTTGTGCGACGCGGAGCGCCGTCTGCCGATCGTCATGGCCACCGCCCCGAACGGGGCCGACTTCGATGTCTGGCTGGAGCGGACCCTGGACCCGCTGGTCCGTCCCCTGGCCGGCCTCGCCATCCTCTACGCCCTCGCGCCCGGGGCGGACAACCGCTTCAACCGGCTCATGGAGTACCACCGGGTGTACGGCGGCGGCATCCGGACCTTCCTTCCAGGTGTGGACCCGGCCTGGGCGGCCGACAGCCAGCGCCACCGCGTCATGTCGCACCGGGTCGTCGTCGTCGCCGAGAACCCGGCCCGGGCCCGCCGCCTGCTCGCCCAGCTTCCCCAGGGCCTCGCCACCCGGGCGCCACTGCCGCCCGAGCTGGACGCGGTACCCGTGTTGCGCGCGCGTACCAAGGAGAGCTCGGGCAACTCTGAGCTGGAGCGGCTGAGGGACGAGAACCACGCCCTCTTCGAGTTCCTCGAGGAAGCCGGGCGCGAGCAGCGGGTACGGGCCGACGAGATCAGGGACCTGAAGAACGAACTCCAGCGCGCCAGGAGCGACGAGATCACGCTGATCGCCGAGTACGACGAGCAGTACCGGGAACTGCATGAGACCCGGGTCCAGCTTGTCACTGTGCAGAAGCGCCTGCTCGCCCTCGGCGCCGCCGAAGCCGCGTACGCCCCGGACGACGGCGGTCCCGCTGTCCCCGAGTCCTTCGCGGAGATCCTGGAACGGATCGAGGAGATGCCTCGCGTGCACTTCACCGGAGCCAGGAAGATCACCCTGGAACTGGACGACCAGGCGTACGGTTCCTCCTGGGTCCGTATGCTGGGACGCACTGCTGGCGCTTCGGGACTACGCCGACGTCTCGGTCGACGCCCCCGCCGACGGCGCGGCCTTCCGTGACTTCAAGCAGTGGTGCGAGGACGCTCCGGGCGGCAGGCACGCGATATCGCCCCGTAAGGTCGTGCGCGACGAGTTCAGGACGGTGAAGACGAACACCGTCTGGCGCAAGGAACGGACCTTCCCCGTCCCGGAATACGTGGATCCCGTCTGCCGGCTGTTCATGGGCGCGCACGTGAGGATCGGCGGCGGCAACACCGTCGCTCCACGCCTGCACTACCACGACGCCGCCCGCGCCGAGCACGGGATCTTCATCGGATACATCGGGCCGCACCTCACCAACACCCTCACCTGAGGTACGGAGCGGGGCTAAGGTCCTTCTCGGCACCGGCCTTCGGGCATATGCCCTGCCCGTGTCCAAGGACTCACGGGAACGAGGAACGTACGTGAACCAGGAGTGTGCGTGAACGAGGACAGCGGCAACCCCGCCGAGTACCCGGAGTTCCGGCTGCGGCTGCCCGGCGGGGACGGCATCGGGCGGGCGGTCGGCGTCCTCCTCGACGCCGTCGGCACCAACGGGAGCCGCAAGTTCCTGGTCCGGGCCGGTTCGCCGGCCCGGGAGCACGTCATGCCGTCGTTCCCCAAGCACTTCAGCGGCACGTTCAAGCGGCGCGAGGAGCTGAGAGCCGCCGGAGTCCTCGCGCCGTCCGACCGCTGGCCCGGCTGGCTGGAGCTGACCGCTGACGTCGAGTGCGGATCGCCGTCCGCCGCCGCCGAGATACTCGTCGGAGCCCCGCGCAACGGCTGGGAGGAGTGGCGCACCGAGGCGGGCACACCGCTGTCCGACTTCATGGAGGGCATGCGTTCCGGGCCCAACCGGGCCTGGCTCGTGCGCGGCTCGAACGTGGCGGGCAGTGACCTCGTCCACCGGCTCTGGCTTCCCGAGGGCAGGGTCACGCTGTCGGCCTCGCGGCTGCGCCAGGGAGTGGCGCAGGGGGCGAGCAAGGAGCGGCTGAGAGCGTTCGTCGAGGAGGACTACGGGACGACGGCGACCTACAACCAGAAGCTGGAGCTCGTCGACGAGCTGTACGCGTTCCTCTCCTGGATGAAGCCGGGCGACACGGTGTGCGGCATCTCCGGGGGCCGCCTGTACGTGGGTGAGATCACCGGAACGGTCGAGCAGACCGCCTCCGAAGGCGGCCGCTCCAACCTGCGCCGCCCCGTCGACTGGCAGAGCAGCGGGTACGCCTACGACGAGCTTCCCGAGGAACTCCAGCAGAAGCTCTCGGCGCAGCACGACGTCGTCGACCTCACCTCCGTGCAGGCCCTCATCGACGGACTCGGCCGTACCGACGAGGAGCTCGCCGACGAGGCCGTGTCCCGGGAACGCGACCCGAGCGAGACCGTCCCGGCCCTCGCGGCCCGGCGTGAGTTGGAGCTTCCCGAGCCGGGCCAGGCCCTCGCCGACGAACTGCTCGTCCACGACGTGGAGTGGCTGCGCGAGGTGAAGGACCTCCTCTGGGACGAACGGCAGCTGGTGCTGTACGGACCGCCGGGCACGGGCAAGACCCACCTGGCCCTCAAACTCGCCGAGTTCCTCGGAGGCGGGCCCGAACGGGTCAAGCTGGTGCAGTTCCATCCGTCGTACGCGTACGAGGACTTCTTCGAAGGCTTCCGGCCGAAGGAGGACCCCGACACCCGGGAGGTCGCCTTCCGGCTGACGGCGGGCCCGCTGCGGGAGCTCGCCGACCTCGCCTCCCGCGAAGGAAACCGCCACATCCCGCACTTCCTGATCATCGACGAGATCAATCGTGCGAATCTGGCCAAGGTCTTCGGAGAGCTCTACTTCCTCCTGGAGTACCGGAACAAGTCGGTCCGCCTGACTTACTCGGGCGACGACTTCGCCCTCCCGTCCAATCTCTTCGTCATCGGCACGATGAACACCGCCGACCGCTCCATCGCCCTTGTCGACGCGGCCATGCGACGGCGCTTCGCCTTCGTGGAGCTCTCGCCGCGTACCGAGCCCACCCAGGGGCTGCTGCGCCGCTGGCTCGCCGCCCAGGACCGCGGCCCCGAGCCGGCGGACCTGCTGGACGCGCTCAACTCCCGCATCGACGACCCCGATTTCCGTATCGGCCCCTCGTACCTGATGAAGAAGGCGGTCTACCGGGAAGGCGGCCTCGACCGCACCTGGCGCACCAAGATCCTTCCGCTCCTGGAGGAGCATCACTACGGAGAGGGAATCGACATTGCCAAGACCTACGGTCTCGAAGCCCTTCGCGCGAACATCGCACCGGCTGCCGGCCCGGGTGAGCCCGACGCGTGACCGGCATCCAGCTCGTCGAACACGCCCCGCACACCACCCATGACCTGCCGGCGGCCATCGGCCGGGCACTCGCCGCCTCCCGGATCGTGGACGCGGCGCCCGACCCGTACCGGACCGGGGGATGGCGGCTGCGCGCGGGGAGCAAGGTCGGAGCCTTCGTGGTCAGGGCCCCGGGGGAGGACCCCGTCACCCTGAGGATCACTCCGAAGGTGCCGATCGCCCATCTGTTCTTCCTCCTGGGGTACGCCCTGAACCCGCGGATCCACCAAGAGGGCACGGTGGAGGTGTCGGCGCACACGGAACTGGTTCCCTTCTTCGCCCAGACCTACGAGAGGGCGCAGGAGCGAGCCCTGAGGCAAGGAGTGCTGCAGGGGTACCGGCACACGGAAGAGGCGTCCCCTGTCCTTCGCGGTCGGCTCAGGGAGACCGACCAGGTGCGCCGTCACCACGGACGGCTCTTTCCCCTGGAAATGGCCTATGACGAGTACACCACCGACATACCCGAGAACCGGCTGCTGCGGGCGGCGACCGAGCGGCTGCTGAGCCTGCCCCGCGTCCCGGCCGGAGTACGGCGGTCCCTCCAGCACCAACGGGCCCGGCTCATCGACGCCGAGCCCCTGCTGCGTGGCGCCGCTCCGCCCCGGTGGCGGCCGAGCCGCCTGAACCTCCGCTACCAGCCCGCGCTGCGGCTGGCGGAGACCGTCCTGCGCCGCGAGTCGCCCGAGCACCTGCCGGGTGACGTCACCGTCGACGGATTCCTGCTCGACATGAACAAACTCTTCGAGGACTTCGTCTGCGTGGCCCTGCGTGAGGCCCTCACAGCGCATGGCGGACACTGCGCGCTCCAGGCCAAGGGAGTGCATCTCGACGCGGACGGGACCATCCGCATGAGGCCGGATCTCCTCCGGTACGGGGACGACGGCCGCCCGCTGAACGTGGCCGACGCCAAGTACAAGGCGCAGAAGCCCGACGGTTTTCCCGACGCCGACCTCTACCAGATGCTCGCCTACTGCACAGCGCTGGGTCTTCCCGAGGGGCATCTGATCTACGCCAGGGGCGGCGCGCTTCACGCTTCCCACCGTGTCCGGAACGCGGGGATCGTCATCCACCAGCACGTCCTGGACCTGGAAGGGCCGCCGGCGGAACTGCTCGGGACGGTCCGGGACCTTGCCCGCCTGATGGCCGAGGGCGCGGGACTCGCATCCCCCTAAGATCGTTTCGGCCGCGCCGCACGCCACGAGGTAAGGAGCCCACCGTGCCCCAGCTCGCCTTCGCGAACAGCTTCTGGGAGAGCTACGACGTGCTGGAGAAGCCCGTCAAAGCCGGAGTGCGCAAGGCGATGACCAAGTTCCAACAGCTCACCGTCGCGGAACTGCACGCCGACAAGGGGCTTCACCTGGAGTCGGTGGACAAGGCGCGCGATCCACGGATGAGGACCATCCGGATCAACGACTTCTGGCGCGGAGTGGTCCTCGCCCCGAACGACGGCAGCGATGTCTTCCTCCTCATCAACGTCGTGCCGCACGACGGCGCCTACAGCTGGGCGGCCAAGCGGCTCTACACGGTCAACACCGCCACCCGCGGCCTGGAGGTCCGCAACGTCGTCGCCATCGAGCAACTGACGCCGGCCCTGGAGGCGGCGGCGGCCACGGCCCCCGCCCTGCTCTTCGCCTCCCACTCGGACACCGTGCTGCGGGAACTCGGCATCGACGCGCAGGTGTTGCGTGCCGTGCGCACGATCACGGACCAGGCCCAGCTGGACGCGTTCGGCACCCTGCTCGAAGTCCTCCAGTACCTCGCGGAGGGCTTCAGCCCCGAAGAGGTCTACCGCGACGTCGTCACCGCACGGCGGCCCGCCGACGCGTCGGCGATCCTCCACACCAGAAGCCGCATCACACTCGTGACCGGGCCGGACGAGCTGGCCGAGATCCTGGAGAAGCCCTTCGCGGCCTGGCGGGTCTTCCTCCACCCCTCCCAGCGGCGCGTCGCCTACCGCGTGTCCTACGGCGGACCGGCGCAGGTGACCGGAGGCCCGGGCACGGGCAAGACTGTCGTCGCCCTGCATCGCGTCAAGCACCTGTTGTCCCGCTCCGAGGACAGCCGGGTCCTGCTCACCACGTACACCAACGCTCTCGCGGCGAGCCTGCGCGAGAACCTCGCCCTGCTGCTCGACGGCGATGAGGCGCTGCTTCGCAGGGTCGACGTGACGACAGTGAACGCCTACGCGCACCGAGCCCTTCAGGCAGCCGGCGGCCGGACTCTGTCCCTCGTCGGAGACCGTGAGGAGCAGCAGATCTGGCAGCGGGTCGGCAAACGCCTCGGCCTTCCGTGGCCGGAGCAGTTCCTCGCCCAGGAATATCGCCACGTCGTACTCGCCCAGGACATCGGCACGCTCGACGCCTACCGGGGCGCGGTGCGCAGAGGACGCGGCTCGGCGCTGCCCGTAGCCCAGCGAGAGCGGGTCTGGGAGGCGGTCGAGTTCTTCCGGGCCGAACTTGCTGCCCGAGGCGGCCGCACCCACCTCAATGTCTGCGCCCAGGCGGCACGGCTGCTGGAAGGGAAGGTCGCTTCGGACGGCCACGACTACGACCACGTGGTCGTCGATGAGGCGCAGGACCTGCATCCAGCCCAATGGCGGGTGCTGCGGGCAGCTGTGGGCCGTGGACCCGACGACCTCTTCATCACCGGTGACCCCCATCAGCGGATCTACGATTCCAGGGTCTCCCTGGCCTCACTGGGCATCACGGTGACCGGCCGGAGCGGTCGGCTGCGGATCAACTACCGCAGTACGGAGGAGATCCTCGGCTGGTCCACCGGCATTCTGAAGGAGATGGACGTCGAGGATCTCGGGGGCGACGGTGCGGACAGCCTCCTCGGTTACCGCTCACTGCTCCACGGAGGACGCCCTCACGTCAGAGGTCATGCTTCCGAGCAGGTCGAAGTGGACGCGATCGTCGAGCGGATCGAGGAGTGGATCGGCCAAGGCATGCGCCCCGAGGAGATCGGGGTGTGCGCCCGCTTCCACCTGCTCCTGGACAAGGTGTACGACAGGCTCGCGGCTCGGGGTATTCCCGTGGTCCGAGTCAAGGAGGGACCGGGGGCGGGAACGGCAGGGGTGCGCCTCGCGACGATGCACGCGATGAAGGGGCTGGAGTTTCGTGGCGTCGGTGTACTCGGGGTTTCGGACGGCGCACTCCCGTTCGCCCGTGAGGTCACCGCGGCCGCGACGGACAGGCTGCAGAACGAGGCCGATCTGCTGCGTGAGCGGTGCCTGCTCTTCGTCGCCTGCACACGGGCCAGGGAAGCATTGCACGTGTCTGGAGCGGAAAGCCCAGCCCGTTCGTGCCCCTGCCTTCCGAACTCCCCTGACCGGCCGACGGGTCACTCGCCGGAATCGTCCGCAGGAGGCGCAAGGGCTCCGTTAGTCAGCCCCTCCCGGGCCAGAGCGGCTGCCTCCTTCCCCAGTTCGGCCAGACTCGCGACGCGTTCCTCGAACTCTTGGAGAGAACGGAAGACGGCTCCGTAGCGACGCTGGTCGGCGACCGCCATCTGCGGGATGCGGGCCGCCCGCGCGTCCACACGGTGCGTTCCGCTGGTACTGGTCGAGCGGCGGACGTTGGACGCGCTCTGAAGAAAGCCGCGCAGGTAGTCCGTATCGAGTTGAGGACTCAGGGATTTGGGGCCGCCGGCGCCCGCCTCGATCAGTCCCGCTCGGGACAGATCCGCGAGGCTGACCGTGGCTGTGTCCAGAGAGTCTTCTCCCGCCGTTTCCCGCAAGGCCGGCAGGAGTGCGCCCAGCGCTTGGAGCTGCTGCTCGATCTCTTCGCGCAGGGACCAGTACTCCGCCCGGAAGTCCTGGGTGGAACGGTGGATGTGAAGGTTCGGCGTGAGGTCCACGGTCTCGTCGAGGAGGTCGATGAGGGGGATGTCGGCGACCTGGTCGCTGGTGGGTTCTAGTGGTCCGTCCGGATCGTTGCCCGTCAGGTCGACCATGCGGACGTGTGACGGAGTCGTGTCGTCCGGTTTCGGGCGGCGGAGGATCCAGAGCAGTACGGGGACGGAGTGCGAGGAGGCGACTCCACCCGGTAGCGCGATGACGTGGGCGAGGATTCCCCGCCGTACGAGTTCCGCCCGGATCCGGCGTCCAGCCTTGCGGTAGGCCACGGATGACGGCATGACGATCACCGTGCGGCCGCCAGGGGCGGTGTGGGCGTAACAGTGCTGGAGCCAGGCGAGCTCCCCCTCCGCCTTGGAGGGGGTGCCAAGCTCCCATCGTGCGTCGAGGAGCAGTTCCTCGCGCCCCCAGTCCGGGCCGACGGCGGGAGGCTCGCACACGACGAGGTCGGCGCGGAGCGAGGGCCAGGCATCCGCCCGCAGCGAGTCACCCGCTTGGATCACCGCATCGGCTCGGCCGCTCAACTTGGCTCGGAGTTCCGCGAACCGTGCTGCTGCGGGGTCGATCTCCTGCCCGCGAATGACCGTACTGCCGTCGTCCCCCGCAACCATGAGAAGGACCCCGATCCCGCAGGCGGGATCGAAGACGGTGGTGCCCTTGGGCAAAGGGCCCACAAAGTGAGCGACCGCCCGGGCGATCCTCGCCGAGGTCACCTGATCCGAGCCGCTGCGACGCGCCGAATCCTGAAAGCGTTCGACGAGTCCGTCGGCCACGTCGGTTGGTGTGGTGCTCTGTGCTGACGAGGCGACGATCGCAGCCGCTGCGGAGTCGAGACCAGACGGATTTCCCGTCGAAAGGAATGCTGCGACCGAAGACAGGCCGCTGATCATGTCATCGCCGAACGACGCGCGGAGCGCCTGCCAGAGCCGGACTTCGTCGGAGACGTCATGGCTCTTCCGCTGGTTCGCGAGCCATGCCCGTACATCGGTAAGGGAAAACAGAGGTGTGCCTGAACTGCCTCCCGCCGGGGCGGGGAAGTCCTTGTGGCGGCGTCTCCAGTTCGACACAGCGGCTCGTGTCACGCCCGCGATGCGAGCGATCTCGGCCCCGGTGATCAAAGGGTCTACTGCACCCGCGTCATCCCTCATACGGAAACCGTACACGCCATTGCAGACACGCGGTAAGTGTTGGGCGTTGACGTCGTCAACGTGTTCATCTGGGACGGAAGTCATCCGCTTGTGCAGAGAACGTGAGCGGCGGTGGGATTCAGACCTTCATGACGGTGGCGTGCCCGCGGCAAAGCGCTGTGAGGTCCTCAGGATCGGAAGTAAGGATCGTGGCCGGCCCTGGTGAGGCCAATGCGGTGGCGGCGAGTGTGGCGTCGATGGCGTACTTGTGGCCGTGCGGGCCGGCGTCGGCGAGCAGGATGGCGGCGTGGCGGGCGATCGGCTCGGTGATCGGTTCCACGATCAGGCGGGAGAGTGTCCACTCCAGGGCCGGGCGGTTGATGCGGGGGTGGGCCACTTCGACCAAGGCGGCTGCCGAGGTGATCACACGGAGGTCGTCGGTGCGGGCCAGGGCGAGCCGGGCGTGACCGTTTGGCGGGCAGGCGGCCGAGGCGGTCACTTGAAGGTCGGCGTCACAAGCGGCTGCGAGCGGCTTGCGGACCTCGTGGTCGCGTTGTGCAGTCTCGGCGAGCCTTCGCCGTCCGGCGAAAAGATCACGCTCGCGAGCTCGCCCCGCTTGGTGGCGGCCTCCGGGCCGTCGAGGGGCAGTACGCGTGCGTCGAAAGGTCGCGCGTAGCGCCCATGGCGCACGTAGTGCACATGGATCTTGAGTCCGTTTTGCGCACCACGTGTCTCTGACCTGCGGTTTTCATTAACCTGTTTTTGGCTCTACATGTTTTCGATGACGCACCACGTCGAGTGCGTGGCGATCCTGGAGCCGGTGGCAAAGGGCCTCTGACCTGCAGGTCAGGGCGGTGTGCGTTATAGGTGTTGTGTGCGTTACGGGCGATATCTTGACGCTCGTGACGCACGTTTGACGCACGCCGTCGACGATGCCTGACGAGTCGTCAGGTGCGTGAAGGGTGCCTCTCCCGGGAGATTACGATCTTGCTGCGGGCGCCCTTCCGTGGGGTGGCGACCAAGTGGGTCGGCGCCTGCCCCGCGCTGGCACCCCTACGCCCCCCAGCGTCAAAGATGCCGAGAGATCGCCCGCTCACGCAGGGTGCCCGACCTTGCCCCTCCACGGGCACCTCTTTCATGACGCTCTCCCCGTACGAGGATGAGCGCCGCCTCGGGGCGAGGGCGCCCCGCGAGGTGCTGTGACGGCCCCACTTCGCCGACTCCGGCCGCCCGTATGCGGCCGGCCCAGACGTAGATCCCCGGGCCGGATGGTTCACTCAGGATTTGGGGTCAGGTTTCGTGGCCCGAGCGGAGTTCGGCCAGCAGGCGGCCGATGTCCGTGAGGACGGTTCCCTGGAGGGTGTGTACCGCCGGCGTGGCATCAGCGGCTGCGCGCTCCTGCTGTTCTACTCGGTCGAGTTCTGCCCCCGCGTCGGCGATCAGGCCGTCCAGGTGCCGGGAGTCGGTGGGGGACGTCTGGCCGATCTCCTGCATCGCTGTGGCTGCCCTTCGCAGCAGCGTGCTGGAGGCGGTCCGGAAGGACGCCGGCAGGTTCTCGATTTCTCCGCTTTCGAGGGCGTAGTCGACGGTGCGGGTCAGGGAGCGCAGGTGGTCCATGGCGCGTTCGGCGACGGTGACGGCGTCACGGGCACGGGGCAGGGCAGCCTCGGCGCTGTCGACGGCGCGACGGGGGTGGAGGCGGCTGTTCTCGATCTCGCTGTCGATGCTGGTCCGGATGCGTTCGCATTCGGCGGCGAGTTTGTGCCAGTCACGGCGCCAGTGCCGGATGCGCTGGGTGTCGGGGTCGTTCCCTTCGAAGATCTCGGCCAAGTCGTCGAGGCGGCGGCTCATCGCGGTGTACAGGTCGGCGACGGCCTGTTGCCGGTGATGGATATGGCGGGCGGGCGCCAGGACAAGGTGGGCCGTGAGACCGCATAGCGCACCGAGGGCCACCGAGGCGGCCAGGTGGCCGATGTAGTCGATGCGTCCCTGGCCGGAGGAGAACGCGAAGAAGCCGACGATGGCGACCTGGGTGCCCTGTTCGCCGAACCGCTCGATCCTTCCCAGGCAGAGCGCGATCAGGGTGAGGAGTCCGAACGTCCAACCGTGAATCCCCGCCGTGGCAGCCAGGGAGGCCGCGAGTGCGGCGCCCACCGCCATCGCCAGCAGATACTGGACGCAGTCGCGCACCGAGCGGTACACGGTGGCCTGCAGGGCAACCAGGGCGGTGAACGGTGCGAACGTGGAAACGGTCGGCGGCAGCAGATAGCGGGCGATCACCCACGCGGCCATGGCCGCGACCACGGATTTGGCGCCGAGGATGAGATCGTCACGCTCGCTGCCCGGGCCCCGTGCGGCCCGCCGCAGGTATTCGATTCTTCCGGCAGCGGCCGCTCGTACCCGGCTGCGTCTCTCGCCCGGTCTGGGCACAGTCGATCACCTCGCCAGAGCGTGTTCCCCTCGGGCCGAGATCAAACGTCGGCGGCGCGGAGTGGGATGGTCAGGCGGCCGTGGGCCGGGGTACGGGCTCCTTCTGGTCACGCTCGATCTCGGCGCGTTCCTGCGCGATCTCCCGGGTGAGGAAGAAGTTCAGGACGGTGCGGATGGCGGCGATGGCCGCGAGCTGGCCGATTTCGGTGAAGCTGGGGGCGACCGCCGTGCGCAGGACGTCGCCCGCCAGCTGGAATTCCAGTCCCAGGACGAGGAAACGGCCGAGGCTGAGGCGGATCTTGTTGAACTCGCCGATGAGGGAACGTCGTCGCAGGCCGGTCGTGGCAAACCGGGCGAAGGCCCAGATGGCGCCGACGAAGATGATCAGCGCACCAGCGGCCTCGATGAGGTGGACCAGCCATCCGATCATCTCCCGCACTCCCGACTCGGACACCAGCTCACCTGACATGTTCATGGGCCCGCTTCTACCCGCGGTTGTGTGCCTACACGGTACGGGGCGGTGTCTCTTGCCACACGCGGCGGACGTACGAGAAGCGGCTGGGGGTGCATGAAACGGGGCTGGTGAAGCATGCGCGGAGGATGGAATGCGTGATATATGAGCAGGACTCGGGCCGGTCGGAGCATATGGAGTGTGAACTCCCGGACGATGCCTGCCAGTCGGCCCTCAAGCGGCTGCCCGACCTCAGCGACGGCGAGTTCGCCTGGATTCGGCTGACGGATCCCGCCGAGGGGGAACTCGTCCAGCTCACCGAGGAGCTGGGCCTGCACCCGCTGGCCGTCGAGGACGCGATGCACGGACAACAGCGTCCGAAACGCGAGCGATTCGGCGACGTGCTGGCCGTCGCGCTGAAGACCCTCCGATATGTGGAAGAAGAGACAGCGGTGGAGACCGGCGACATCATGATCTTCGCCGGACCTCACAGCGTTCTCACCGTGAGCCACGGACCGATCGACCCCTGCGCCGAGGCCGCGCGCAGGCTCGACGCAGACCCGGACATGCTGCGCCTGGGTCCCTGGGCTGTCCTGCACGCCGTGCTGGACGTCGCTGTCGACGCGTACAGCGACGCCGCCCGCACGGTCCGTGCCACGCTGAACCGGCTCGAAGACGAGGTGTTCTCGACTTCCCGCGTCGACCACACCCAAAGCATCTACTCCCTCAAACGGGAAGTCCGTGAGTTCCGGGACGCCGTGCAGCCGCTCGTCCCGGTGGTCCAGAGCCTCCTGAGCGGCCCGGGCGCGGAGGAACAGCCGCCGAAGATCGCGCCGTATCTCCGGGACGTCGCCGATCACCTGCACCGCACGGACATCGAGGTGCGGACACTGGACGAGCTGCTGGACTCAGTCCTCGGGGCTCAGCAGGCGCGTGTGGGCACCTGGCAGAACGACGACATGCGGCGTATCTCCGCGTGGGCGGCGATCTTCGCGATTCCCACGATGGTCGCCGGCGTCTACGGCATGAACTTCGAGCACATGCCCGAGCTCGGCTGGACCTACGGCTACCCCCTCGCTGTGGGCCTCATGGCGCTCGCGTCAGGCGCCCTCTACCGGGCCTTCCGCCGCAACGGCTGGTTGTAGCGCACCGCGGCCGGGTGCTCGCCCCGGCCGCGGTGGCCCCGGTCTCCGCCTCTCGGGGAAGTCCCGGGTTCTCACGTGCCCTCGCTGACATGAGCGGCGCCGCGATGGAAAGCCGCCAGGTATGACACACACATCGAAGCCAGACTCCCGCGGGGACGACAAACGCGGTGAATCCGGCCGCGAGAGGCCGGCGGGACCCGGCCCGCAGGTGGAAGAGCAGGCCCGGATCAGCTCACCGAGCTGCCGAAACGGTCGTGGAAGGCGGTGCTGCGCGGCACCGTGAGCTTTCGGGCCCTCGAACGTGCGACCCAGCCTTCTCTGACCGCGGACGGGCTGCAACTGATCGTCCATCTGGGCTCTCTCGAGTGCGCCGACTCCACGCTGCTCGGCCTACTCCTGGCAGCACGCGCCCGAACAAGCCTCCACGTTGTCGCCCCCTCGGCCCCTCCCCGGACCGCCGTATGAGCGGCACAGGCATTCGCGACGCCCTTCGCCCCCACGGCAACCTCACAGCCGCGCGCACCGCCAATGCCGCCAACGGACCGTCAGAAACGGGCCCAGTTCCCCCGCCCGGCCAGAGCTGACAGCCCGCCGCTTCTACCTGACCACCCCGCTGACGTACAAGACCACCCTGCGTAGGCCCGGCTCGGCCGCTTGCCCGGTGATCTGCGACATCGCGCGGCTCGTCACCAGCTCCTCCACAGGGAACCCCCATGCTCCCAGCTCGACGGACGCAGCGGACCGAGCCGGACCCTGCGTGCGATGCAGCCAAGGCCCTGGACCGGTCAACCGAGGCGAGCCTGTCCGTCTGAGCTCGGCTCTCCTCCATCGGGGGCCGAGCGGTCGAGCCGGGCTGTAACGGGTGTGGCTGCGATGCCGTGCAGGACTGCAGAGAGCAGCACGGTGAAGGTCACCACGGCCCACAGCTCGCGGGCGGGGGCGGCGAAGTCTGCTTCGCCCAGTGCGTACGCGAGGTAGAAGAACGAGCCGATGCCTCGGATGCCGAACACCGCGATGGCGATGCGCTCCTTTCCCACGGCCGCGCCCCGCATCTGTACGGCCCAGCCGACGACCGGGCGGATCAGCAGGAAGAGCACGAGACCGAGAACGGCTCCGCGCCAGGTGAGTACGGCGAGGCCGCCGTCGGCGATGAAGCCGCCGACGAGGAAGAGGATGACGGCGGTGAGCAGCCTTTCGACCTGGTCGGTGAAGGCGTGCATGACACGGTGATACCGGTGGGCGCGCTCCGCGTTGCGGATCGTGCAGGCGGCGACGAACACGGCGAGGAAGCCGTAGCCGTGCAAGAGCTCGGTCAGCCCGTAGGCCGTGAAGGTCGCGGCCAGCGCGACGAAGCCCTCCCGGTGCTCGGAGAGCCGCAGTGCTCTCCAGGAGGCCTGGAAGAACATCCAGCCGAGGAGCCGCCCCACACCGAGCCCGACCACCAGTCCCACCACGCTGCGTACCAGGATGTCGCTCCATACCCAGTGCCAGAGCCCATCGGTGGACCAGCCTGTCGCAGAGGCTGTGGTCAATGCGATGGCCGCCAGGACGAAGGGGAAGGCCAAGCCGTCGTTGAGTCCGGCCTCGCTGGTGAGCGCGAAGCGGACTTCGTCCTCGTCGTCTTCGTCGTCGGTCGGCTCACCCACGCGTACTTCGGCGGCCAGCACCGGGTCCGTGGGAGCGAGGGCGGCCGCCACCAGCAGGGCCACGGCCGGCGGCCACCCCACCACCCACCCCGCGACGGCCGCGGTGACCAGGATCGTCAGCGGCATGGCCCAACCCAGCAGCCGCCACGTCGTCGACCAGGCCCTCCAGCCGGGCGGCCTGTTGATGGCCAGCCCCGCCCCCATCAACGCGACGACGACGCAGACCTCCGTGAGGTGCTCCACCACACCGCGGTGCCGGACGGGATCGAGCGCGGGAAGCGCGTCGAGCGGCAGCAGGAACACCAAGAACCCCGCTGCCAGGAACACCATGGGCAACGACAGGGGCCGCTTTGCCAGCGCGGTCGGGAGTACCGCCGCGCACAGAGCCCCCAGCCCCACACAGGCGTACACCACATCGATCCCCGTCAAACCCGGCAAGCCGAACCCCTTCCCGCACGAAACCGTCTCCGGGCCACCTACCCGATCTTGACCCGGGCTGCGCCTGAAGCGGTCCTCCCTCTTCGGCAACACCCTGCCCATCCCCGTGCCCGCCGAGGGGCCCGACGACCGGTTCGTCTACCTCTCCGACGTCCATCTCGGGCCGGCGGTCAGGCGCCCGGGAGGAAGAGGCAGAACAGGTGGCCGTGGGGGTCGCGCAGGACCCTTACCCTTTCCTGCGGTTGGTGTTCCTCCACGGTCGCGCCCAGCGCGCGGGCCCGCTCGATCTCCGCCTCCAGGTCGTCGACCTCGAGGTCCAGGTGCGCCTGCATCTGCTGGGTGCCGGAGCGCTGTGGCCACACGGGGGGCGTGTGGTCGGTCTCCAGCTGGAAGCTGAGGCCGGGGCGTTCCTTCTCCGGGGCGCGCAGGCGTACCCACTGCGGCTCCCGCTCGACCTCTACCCAGCCGAGGAGGGCCCGGTAGAAGTCGGCCAGGGCGGGCGGATCGGGAGTGCCGAGAACGAAGGCACCGAGCGTCGTCGTCATGCTCCTCCCCCTGCCCAGGCAGCGGCCTCTCATACGGGCACCGGTTCAGGTCGCACGAAAGGGCAGGGGTGCGGGGTCCCTCGGCGGGAAGACGGTCACGCGTGGCTTTGTGCCCGCACGTCGGCTAAGAGGAGGAGCAGGGATGTTGGTGAAGGGCTTGAAGGGTTTCCGTGGCTTCATACTCCGCGGGAACGTGGTCGATTTGGCGGTCGGCATCGTGATCGGAGCCGCATTCACCGCCGTGGTCAACGGCTTCGTGAAGGCGTTCCTCACCCCGCTGGTCGGTCTGGCAGCCGGTGTACGGGGCAACTTCACATCCCGGACCTTCAAGGTCGCGGGCACGGACTTCCCGTACGGCGGCTTCATCGACGCAGCCATCAGTTTCGCCCTGGTCGCCGCCGCCCTCTACTTCCTCGTCGTCCTTCCGGTGAACAAGCTCCACGAGCGGTTCGCACCGCACCAGGACATCCAGGCCGACAAAAGGGACTGCCCCGCCTGCCTGAGCCCGGTCCCCGTCCGCGCACGGCGCTGCGCGCACTGCACAGAGGAGCTCACTCCCGGCCCGGAGGCACCGCAGTACCCGCATGAAGCGGCCGCGCATCCGCGCGAGCGGGCGTAGGGCACCTGCCGATCCGACGGAGGGCCTCCCGCAGTCGCCCCTTCCTGCTCCTGGCCGCGGCCTTCACCCTCTCCGACTTCGCCACGTACTGTCGTCATGAGCCTCATCCCGCTCCTCCCCTGGCGAGGCGCGAACGCGGCAACCGCCGCCTGGGCCCTCGCACTCGGCGGCGCCGGCCAGACCCTCGGCCGCACCCTCTACACAGGCCTGTCAACCCGGACGTCCGTCACGACCCGTACGGTCACCTCATTACCCTCGGCGGCGTGACCACGGCAGCGCTGGCCCTCATCCCGGGCCGCATGCCTCTCTACGCACCACGTGGAGTGCGTCGCCATCCTTGAGCCCCTTGGAAAGGGCCTCTGACCTGCGGGTTCGGGCGGTGTGTGTGATGTGGTCCGTTCGGGTCTGAACCGGTCGGGAATCAGGCCGCGACGAGTTGCTGCTCGCGGTCCGGCGTTTTGGCCTTGGGCTTCTTGTTCGGCAGTGAGAGCCGGAAGACCTTGTGCCAGGCGGAGAACACCTGCTTGGGAAGCGGGCCGGTGACGTACTCCAGCTCGTACTTCTCGAACAGCGCGCGCACCTTCACCGCGACCTCGGCGTACCGGTTGCTGGGCAGGTCCGGGAACAGGTGGTGCTCGATCTGGTGCGACAGGTTGCCGGTCATGAAGTGCATGGCTTTGCTGCCGCTGATGTTCGCCGAGCCCATCATCTGGCGCAGGTACCACTGGCCGCGCGTCTCGCCCTTGATCGACCGGCGCTCGAAGACCTGGACGCCCTCGGGGAAGTGCCCGCACATGATCACCGAGTGGGTCCAGAGGTTGCGGACCAGGTTCGCGGTGAACGTGGCGGCGAGCGTGGTGAGGAACGAGGGGCCCGACAGCAGGGGGTGGATCACGTAGTCCTTGAGCACCTGCTTGCGGATCTTGCGGCCCACGGCCCTGGCCCGCGCGCGGAACTCCGGGGTGTTGCGGCGGCGCTTGTGCAGGTTCTTGCCGAGTTCCAGGTCGTATGCCGCGATGCCGTACTCGAAGAAGCAGGCGTTGAGGAAGTTCCACAGCGGCTGGCCGAGGTGGAACGGGTGCCACTTCTGGTCCTCGTCGACGCGCATGATGCCGTAGCCGAGGTCGTTGTCCTTGCCGATCACGTTGGTGTAGACGTGGTGCAGCTCGTTGTGGGAGTGCTTCCACTGCTCGGCCGGCGAGACGTGGTCCCAGTCCCAGGTGGTGGAGTGGATCTTCGGGTCCCGCATCCAGTCCCACTGGCCGTGCAGGATGTTGTGGCCGATCTCCATGTTGTCCATGATCTTCGCCACGGACAGACCGGCGGTGCCGATCAGCCACGCGGGCGGGAAGATCGAGAACAGCAGCACACCCCTGCTGACCAGCTCGAGCCTGCGCTGCGCCGCGATGACCTTACGGATGTAGGCGGCGTCCTTCTCGCCGCGGCCGGCGATCACCTCGTCGCGGATCGCGTCCAGCTCGCGGCCGAGCTCCTCGATCTGCTCCGCGGTCAGGTGGGCGGTGGGGTCGATGGCGGTCAAAGTGCTCCTACCGTTCGATGTCGCAGGGGCCCGCCGCGGCGGACACGCAGGTCTGGATGAGGACGCCCGGCTCGGCTTCGGTGATCTCACCGGTACGCAGGTCGCGGACGGCGCCCGCCTTGAGCGGTGTGACGCAGCCGAAGCAGATGCCCATGCGGCACCCGGACGGCATCAGCACGCCGGCCTCCTCGCCGACGTCCAGCAACGGCGTGGCGCCGTCCGCGTCGACGGTTTTTCCGGTGGTGCTGAATGTGACCTCGCCGCCGCCGCCGCTGTTGCCGGCGACGCCGATGCCGGGGCGGAAGCGTTCGGTGTGCAGGCGCTCCGGGACTCCGTACTGGGCCCAGTGATCTTCGGCGGCGTCGAGCAGGCCGGCGGGGCCGCAGGCCCAGGTCTCGCGCTCGGCCCAGTCGGGCACGAGTTCGGCGAGACGGGCGACGTCCAGCGTTCCGTCCGTGTCGGTGTGCAGCTCGGTGAGACGCAGCTCCTCGTCCGCGACCAGGTCGTGCAGATCCTTGCGGAAGATCACGTCTTGCGGCCGTGGCGCGGAGTGGACCATGACGACGTCGTCGAGTGCGATGTCGCGGAGCATGCCCATCACGGGCGTGATGCCGCTGCCGGCCGTCAGGTAGAGCACCTTGGCGGGCTTGGCCTGCGGCAGTACGAAGTCACCGGTCGCCTGGTCGAGCTGGATCAGTGTGCCCGGTTTCGCGCTGCGGACCAGGTGGTTGCTGACCTTGCCGTCCGGGATCGCCTTGACGGTGATCGTGATGCGGCCGTCCTGGCGGTTCGTCGGCGAGGTGATCGAGTAGGCACGCCACAGGCGCACCCCGTCGACGTCGACCCCGATCCGCACGTACTGCCCGGCCCTGTGGCCGCGCCAGCCCCGTCCCGGCCTGATCACGACGGTCGCGGCGTCACCCGTCTCCGGATGCACGGCCTCGATGCGCCCGCGCAGGTCAGCGCCCGCACGCAGCGGGCTGACCAGGTCGAGGTAGTCCGACGGCAGCAGCGGTGTCGTGACCATCTCCAGCAGTTTCCACGCCCTACTGCGGAGGGCTGCACTCGTCATGGCTCCAGCTTGGTGCGCCTCAGAGCGTAAAGTCCTGTCCGTAGGACGTGAAAATGATCGGTTGAATTGTTCGCAGGGAACAAAACATGAGCCATGCAGTCCGAAGGGCCACCGAACTGGCCTTGGACGAGGCCACGGTCACCGCACTGCGGGCCGCGCTGAAGACCACCGCCGACGAGGTCGTCCAGGCGATCATCGACGAGGTCCCTCCCTACGCCAACGCCCTCTCGGGCCGCATGGGCGCCACCATCCGCCGAGCCGTCCGCACCGCCTTGGGGCACTACCTGAACCTCGCCAGCGGCAACGCCACGGGCGGCGACGCCGGTGACGCGGCCTACGAGCTGGGCCGCGGCGAGGTGCGCGACGGCCGTTCGATGGACGCCCTCCTCAGCGCCTACCGCGTCGGTGCCCGCGTGGCCTGGCGATGCCTGGCCGCGGGCGCCGTCCCCGCAGGGCTCCCCGCCGCCGACGTCGCCAAGTTCGCCGAGCTGACCTTCGCCTACATCGACGAGCTATCCGCCGCGAGCGCCGCGGGCCACGCCGACGAACTCGCCGCGCGGGGCCGGGCCCACGAGCGCCACCTGGAACAACTGGCCCGCGACCTCCTCTCCGGCGCGAGCCCGGACGTGCTCCTCGCCGCTGCCGGGCGGGCCGGGTGGCAGCCTCCGGTTTCGCTGACCGCAGTCCTGCTGCCCGCCGCCCAGGCCCGGCCCGCCTACCGCGCGCTCGACCCGAGCACCCTCGTCCTCGACGATCTGCCGGACGCCTCCGGCGTGCTGCTCGTCCCCGATGCCGACCGGGCGCATCTCCTGAGGCGGCTGCCCGAGGGCACCGCCGTGGTCGGTCCGGCCCGGCCGTGGACCCGTGCCTCCGCCTCGTACGCACGAGCCGTCCGGGCGCGCGCCCTCACCTCCGACATCCGCGACACCGAGGATCATTTGCCCGAGCTGGTACTGAGCGCCGACGGGGACGCGTTCGCGGACCTGCGCGCCCGAGCCCTCGCACCGCTGCAGACCTTGCCCGTCTCGACCGCGCGGCGGATGGAGGAGACGTTGCGGGCGTGGCTGCTGCACCACGGCAGGCGGAACGAGATGGCGGCGGCGTTGTTCGTCCATCCCCAGACCGTCCGGTACCGGATGTCGCAGCTGAGGGAGCTGTTTCCGGATCTCGGGTCGCCGCAGCGGGTCCTTGAACTGACGCTCGCGGTCGGCCTTCGGGTCAGCTGACGCGTTCTTCGACCGTCCACGACCGCGTCCTCGAGGAGGGCGATCGCACTGGCCTCTGCGCTTCGGGCCCGGGAGCACATGCTCCCGGGCCCGTTCGCGCGTTCCGCAGACAGGCGGGATGACCGCAGGCGATCCGCTCTGCCGTGGTGCAATGTGAGCGGTCCGGGCGCCGGGTGTCGCCAGGGCGGGTGACTGGTGAGCGCACTATCGCTTCAGGTGGAGGGTCTGTGATCGCAGGAGCGCCAGTCGGGAAGGGTGGGCCTGATGATGGGTTCCGCGTGAAGGACGGTCGCGTGCGTGAGGGGATGACGCTCGCGGGCATGCTGGAGGCGGCGGAGGCCGCGCCGCCCGTGGAAGCCCTTGATGTGGTCGCGCGCATGCTCAAGGAGTGCATCGGGGCGGTGTCGGTGTCCTTCCTGATCACCGACTTCTCGGGTGGCTCGGTCGTACGGCTGGGCGCCGCGGGAAGCGTCGAGACGGGTGAGCGCGCCCAGCGCATCACGCTGCGGGGCACGCTGTACGACGACGTGATCCGCAGCCAGCGTCCGATGGTGCAGGACGAAGGCTCGGCGACGCTCGTACGGGTGGTCGCTCCGGTGACCAACCGCGGGGACGCCATCGGCCTCTTGGAACTGTTCCTGCCCGCGCCGCCGGACGCGGACATGATGCGGGAAATCGGTGAGACGGCGCATGCGCTGGCCTACATCGTGATCGCGAACCGCTCCTTCACCGACGTCTACCAATGGGGCCGGCGTACGCGCCCGCTCAATCTGGCCGCGGAGATCCAGCACCGGCTGCTCCCTGCGTCGCTGGCGTGCGAGGCCGCGCAGTTCGCGGTGGCCGGGGCGCTGGAACCCGCCGACCACGTCGGAGGCGACACCTTCGACTACGTGGTCGACCGGGACACCGTCCAGCTGTCCGTCACCGACGCCATGGGGCATGACGTCGCCGCTTCATTGCTGGCCACTCTGGTGGTGGGCGCACTGCGCCGGGCGCGGCGGGCCGGCGAGGGCCTACGGGAACAGGCTCGACAGGCCGACGAAGCCATGCGCGAGCACGGCCGTGAGGGCTACGTGACCGGTCAGCTGTTGCGGATCAGCCTGCTCGACGGGTCCACCGAGTTCATCAACGCGGGACACCCCTGGCCGCTGCGGCTGCGCGACGGCGAAGTGACACAGATCGTTCCGAAGATCGATCTGCCGTTCGGCATCCTCAGCCCCAGTGACTACCGGGTGCAGTCACTGGACCTGCGGCCCGGCGACCGACTGGTGATGCTGACGGACGGCATGCTGGAACGCAATGCCGACACCGTGGACCTGTCCAAGCTCATCGTCCGCACCCGCGACCTGCATCCCCGGGAAGCCGCCCGCACCCTCATCGGGGCGATCGTCGACGCCGGCGACGGGCATCTGGAGGACGACGCGACCGTCATGTGCCTGGACTGGCACGGCACCGCCCCGACCCAACGGGACGCCGCCACCGGCGCCGACCTCACCGACGCCTCACTCCCGGCAACCTCAGGGACCAGTCCCGAACGGTGACCCGCTCAACCCCGCCTCTACGGGGTGAGCTCGGCCGGTTCGGTCTCGTGCGGGGACGGCGGTCCCGTTCCCGATCGAGGGCGCGACCCTGTCCTACACCCTCGCCGGCCCCGATGCCTTGGGTCCGGAGCCAGACGTTTGCAATCTCCGACACGGTGCATACGCGTTTAGCACGAGCTTATTCATCGAGGTAGGAGGAGCGCATGGGCATCATCGCCTGGATCTTGATCGGACTGCTCGCGGGCTTCATCGCAAAGGCGCTCATGCCGGGTAAGGACCCGGGCGGCGTCATCATCACGATGCTGATCGGTATCGCGGGTGGCCTGCTCGGCGGCTGGCTCGGCAAGGTCATCTTCGGCGTCGACTCCATCGACGGCTTCTTCGAACTCTCCACCTGGATCGCCGCCATCGTCGGCTCCGTGATCCTCCTCGCCGTCTACCGACTGGTCACCGGCAACAAGCGCCACCACAGTCACGCCTGAGCAATCCTCCCACCCAAACGGACAGCGGCTCCGCCTTCTCCTGAGGGCGGAGCCGTTCGTCGTCGGTCAGCAGGGCTGGCCCAGCGGAGGCGTGGCCGAGTGATCCGTGCAGAGCCCGGGAAAATCTGCGTCCTGTTTGTCCGTGTATCACCCGATTGCTGGGTAGGCGTGGGGCATCACACCTTCTACGGAGGCCATCATGGCGTCAACCCACCGCGCATCCATCGAAGAGCACCCCGACCTGATGGAACTGCGCGCCCGGCACGACCGCGCGGCAGCCACCCCGCGCGCCCAGATGATCGAGGCTCTGGCCCTGCTCACGGGCCTCTACCTCGCCGCTTCTCCCTGGATCGTCGGCTTCGACGGCTTCACCACCCTGGCGGTCACCAACCTCATCGCCGGTGTCGCCTACATGCTCCTCCTCGGTGGCCTGGGGAACTCCTACGAGCGCACCCACTCCATGGCCTGGGCCGCGGCCGCCATCGGTATCTGGACCTGCATCGCCCCCTGGGTCGTCGCCGGCGACGTCGCCCACACCCGCTCGATCACGAGCAACCTCATCACCGGTGTCATCGCCACCCTTCTCGCCCTCGCCGCGGCTTCCGCCGCCCGCGACAACGACACCAGCCGCCACGGCCTGGGGTCACGCCGTCCCATGCCGGGTAGTCGCTGACGACGCGAACCCGGGGCCGGGCGGCCCGCCGCCTGCTCCGGACAGCATGCGCCCTGTGGCGGCGGTCGCCGAAAACCTCGGCGGCCGTTCCACGAAGAAGGAGAAGACGAAGACCGGTGGGTGGTCCGTCTCACCCACGAGCGGTTCACCGGGGTCCCCCCGGGCACCCGGTGGCAGAGAGCCCTTTGTGCTGGCGCCAGTTCCTTCGGAAAGGCACGGATGAACAGTGATCGCACGCTCCCTACCGACCCCCTCGGCACGTCCGCCGGGCTGTCCGGCACTCCAGGGGACGTCCTTGAGCGGTCCCGAATCCACAAGTGCCTGACCGGGCTGATGCAAGGTTATGGCGGTGGGGAGGAGGCCAAACTGCCCGGGTACGCGGGGTCGATGGCGGTCTTCGGGCTGTACGCCACCGCCTGGACGGCTGTGCTGCGCCGCCACGGTCCCCGTGTGCCCGACGTACTCCGCGCCGGGGACCTGGCCCTCACGGCGGTGGCGACCTTCCGCCTCAGCAGGCTTCTGAGCAAGGGCGTGGTGACGAGCCCGCTACGGGCGCCGTTCACCCGGTTCAAGGAGGCGGCCGGGCCGTCCGAGGTCACGGAGGAGGCCCGGACCGGTTCCGGGGTGGGTGGTGCAGTGGGCGCCCTCGCCACCTGTCCGTTCTGCGTCGCAGTCTGGGTGGTGACCACCCTGACCGGCGCTCAGATTCTGTGGCCGCGTCAGGTGAGGATCGTCACCGGCGCGCTCACGGCGCTCGCCGGGGCGGACGCCCTCCAGTTGGCCTATAGCGCCTTGCAGCAGAAGGCTCAGGAGTAGGACGTCGGCCTGTTCGCAGCGTGGAGCGGTCCGTCCCGGTCCTGCATTCCCCCTGCTCTCCGCGACAGCTCGAAGCCCCGTCCCCGGCAACCCCGTGGATGAGGTCGAGCGGCAGCTTGGCGCAGACCCGCTACATCGAGGCGCAGCAGCAGAAGGTGGTGAACTGACTGCTGCCAGGGGTGTCGTCGGTGCTGGACACGACGATCGCCTACGAGCAGATGGCAGTCGACCTGACCTCGTGGCCCGCATGGCCGGCCACACGAAGACGCTCGGCTGATCGACCAGCAGGCCAGGGCGGGCAGCGATGCGGCCGTGACCAGTGCCGCCGAGAAGGCCCGCCCGGTCGTCGCGATGCACCTCGACATGGTCTGCGGCGGCACCGGCCACGTCATGTAGCGCCGTGTCTGGTCGAGGGGCGGTACCTATAGACCATCCGTCCGGCATCTGTCTCACGAGCCCCCGGAAAACCGTCGCCAACCTGGTGGTCGTCCCCGTCGTGGACTGCTGGGTCACGTTCTACAACAATTCAGGATCCACTGACGTGATCGCCGACCTGAACGGCTACTTCATCTCCTGACACCAGAAAAGAACGAGCGAGGGCCCCGCCCGATCAGGAGATCGGGTGGGGCCTGCGTATCCGCCGGGTACCACCCGCCTTGCAACGGCCCTGCTCGTGAACGACCGACGCCCGCGCGGACCTGGGCGGGGCGTACGCGTCTGCAGGTCAGGGCCGGTCCATGTCGAGTGCCCTCAGGACGTCGTCCGTGCTGACCCAGCTGCCGCGGGTGTCATACCCTCGAAGGATGTCGAATGGGGCGGTAGCAGCTGAAGTAGGTCTCGCGCGGGTGATGACGCACTGCGGGGGCAGCCCATCAGCAGCCGTGCACTATCTGGCTGGTGCCATCGCCTCTGCACCTGAGAAACCCGAGCCCTATACGGTTCTTGCCGAGTTGTGGAGGGACAGGCCGTCGGAACTGGCCGAGGTGGTTCAGGGTGCCGACTCGTTGAGGACGGTATTGGCGCAGTCGTACATCAGCTTCCTTCAGGACGACATGGACGGGGCGGTGCTGGCGATCGGATCGGTCACGGGTGTGCGACCCGACATCGCCTGGGCCAAAGCCCCCTGGTTCAGCGATGAACGATTTCTCGGTGTGGTGAGTGCCGATGCGCTGACCGAGGCCGCAATGCGGACGATGGACTATGGCCATGATCTGGACACCGAAAGCATGCGGGAACGATTTCGCCCCTGGTTCGAAGCCATCGACGTGGTCTCTGCCCGCCAGCCGTTGCCGGAGGCGTTGGCCAAGATGGCGATCTTGCTGCGGACATGCGGTCTCACCGATGCGTCCTTTGCCCTCTGCAACCAGGCGGACTCCGTTGAGCGGATCATGCTGACGGAAGTTGTGCGAGCGGGCACGTGGCGCAAGCTGGCTGATCTCCAGCAGACTGTGGCGGCGTTCGAGCGTGCTCTTGCCCTGGACCCGGCCAACTGGTCGCTCTATCTCGACCTGGCCGATGTGTGTGCCGAGCAGGGCGACTTCACCGCTGCGGTCCGGCTGATCGATCAGGGGATGCGGTACGAGCCGGCTGAACTCTCCCTTCGCGCGGCTGGGGCTGCCTACCGGGCACGACTGACCGGGGCGCCTGCCGATCGGAGCGAACTCATCGAACTGGCGCCGAACCTGCCGAACGACTCGTACCGGGACCTGCTGATTGATCACGCGTGTGCTGGTCCCGCGCTGCCTGCCGAACTCGTGGCTGCGACCCGGCGCGTCCAGAACAGCTGAGATCCCGCGCCCAGCATGGGAACACCGAACACTACGAGTTCCGTGATGCGCCCAGGCGAACGCGAACTTAGATGGGCAGCGCGTGTACGTCACCTTTGGAGTCCGTGGCGTACATGACGCCATCGTGGATCGCGAGCGAGCCTTGGCGGTCCCCACTCACCAGAAGGTCTTGTGATCGGACCCTTCGTCCGGTCGGGAGCGTCCATCGGGTCAGCTTCGCGGCGCGGTCGGCTGTGAAGAGGGTGTCTCCCACGACGAACGGCTGGAGGAGAAGGATGCCCTCAGTTTTCTTCTCCTTATCCCACAGACGATCCCCAGTCTTCGTGTCGAGCGCTACTAGTCGTCTGTCTACGTCCCCGAAGAGCAGGACCCCGTCGGCCACGACCGGAGCCGAAGCGAGGCGGGCCTTTGTGTCGAACGACCAGAGCACTTCTCCGCTCTCGGGAGTCACGGCCACGATTGTCTGAGGTGCGGAAGGCCCCTGCGGCTGCACGACCACGTATACGCCGTGGTCCGTGACTGCCCAATCGGGGGACAAAGGCGCCTCGGTCTTGTAGGACCAGGCCTCTCGTCCTTCGAAGATGGCCACTATGCGGTTCGAGCCGGCGTCTGCCGCTTCGCCCGATCTCTGGAGTTCCCTGGCCATGAACAGTACGAATCCGGCGGCTGCCTGGGGAGCGGAGGTGATGGTGAGCTCGTTGGCGGGAAATGACCACAGGGGCCTGAGCGTCGACGGGTCGAAGGCGTACAGGCTGCCGTCCTGAGTGGGTGCGTACAACGCATCCTTCGAAACGCCCAGCAATCCGTCGCGGACCAGCGCCGGATGGGACGCGCGGGGCTTTCCGGTTCGGAGGTCGACCGATTGCAGCGGGCCGCCTTTGCCGGGGAAGTAGGCAAGGCCTTCACACAGGGCGGGGCTGCCGGGGTACCGCATCTTGATCAGATGAACCCGTTGCCGGGCCTCGAGGTCGATCACGTGCAGCCTGTATGGCTCATGCACCACCAACACGTTGTCGGACAGGACGGGCTGTCGTGCGGGACCCAGGGCGGCACGGGTCTGCCAGGGCTCGGGCTTATGGCGTGGTCGGGTCCCAGCGGACTTGCGGCTCCGGTTGTCCGCCCGGTCTTTTCGCGGGGATCGCTCTTTCCGCTCCTTCCGCACCTTGGCCAGTGCGATGTCGTACTGCATCTCGCCGCCCATGCGAGGGGTTTGCGTGGCCTCCGCCTGGTGAAGACGCTCGCAGGCGTACCGGTAGAGCTCCTGGAGGGTGACGAAACCGTCACCATTGAGATCGGCGGCACCACTGGAAATGCCTTCGATGAGCATCCCTGTGAAGAGGGACGGCGCGGGCGTCTCCCCATCGGGGTGATGGCCTTCCCAAGCCCTCTGCGACCTGGTGCCAGCGGTGATGACGACGCGGCCGTGGCCGGCCAGCGCCTCCTCGAATCTCGCCGATTCGTCGCTCTTGGCCCCAGGGAGGAAGAGGCCGCTGTAGCAGCAGTCGAGGATCACGACGATGCTCCGTGCGCGGCACTCCTCCATGACATCGTGGATGAACGCCGCAGAGATCGCCGTATTGGCGGGCCGCTCGGGATCCGTCTGGCGGATGGCGAAGTGAAGCTTGTCGCTGCGGTTCAAGATCCCGTGACAAGAGAGATAGAGGAGACGCACGTCGTCGCCCCATGCGGTGAGGAAGAACTCGACAATCGCCTGCTCGAGTGTGGAGCGGTCGGCATCGATGAGTGTCTGGACCTCGAATGCGCCGATCTCGGGGTCGCGTAGGAGCGTGTCCAGGCGAGTGCAGTCGACCTCAGGTGAACGGAGCGCCGGCAGTTCCGGATGATCGTATGTACCCGTCCCAATGAGCAGGGCCCCACGGTTTCCTTTGCCGAACGACTGGGTGGTCATATGTGTCAGGTCTGCTCGGCAGAGCGCTCTTCGGTCTGCTGTTCGGGCGCATCCTCGCGAGGAGCGAGGAACTCGCCGATCAAACGTTCGCGCTCAGCGGCCGAGGCGTCACCCAACTCGATCACACGGCCTTCCAGCTCCACCCTGATGCCCCGCACGGGCCGGTTCTTCAGCCAGGTGTCGGCGAGGAGAAGAACGTGGCGCAGCGCGAAGGAAGCGGCCGTGACCACCACCGACCCGGCGGCGATGAGCTCGCCGCTCTTGGCTCCCTTCGAGACTTCTGTCGTGGAGCGCCCTGACCGTACGTCCACTACATCCAGCTCTTCGAGAGCGCGGCGCAACTGACTCCCAAGGCGCAGCAGCTCGTCATCGTCGGTGTCGGCAAGCCCCAGGAGTTCCAGCCGTACGGTTTCGTGCATGATCCCACCCTGCTGTCAGCGCTCTGTGTGCACGACATGTTACGGAGGGAGTTGACTCGGCTGCTTCGAATGTTGGGTACTGGCGTGCCCCGCCGGTGGAGGCGGGCCAAGAGGTGCCGTCTTGTCCGTCATGGGCATGTAATACATGCAGCCAGAACGCGTCCGCTAGGTAGAGAACCCCGCCGACGCTGTGGAACGGGACTGGGGAAACGCGACCGTTACCGTGAGGAAGTTGTTGGCAAGCGTGGCCCGGTGGGCGGTGCCCACCGTTGTCCTCGCGCAGGGCTGTCTCGTGTGGACCGGGGTGTTCAGCCTGGGGGAAGCCGTGGCGGTGGGGCTGGCTATCGAGCTGCTGCTGGCTGGTGTCGTCGTCGCTGAAGTCGCTCTGGGCGCGAGGGTCTTCCGCGCTTCCAGGAGCCAGGGGGCCGACGGGCACGAGGCGCTCAGGCAGGTGCTGTCCGCCGTGTTTGCCCGCGCCCGTCGCCAAAGCGATGGCGGTGGAGTTCGGGCTCTTCCGTGCGTTGTGGCGCTGGACCCGTCGGAAGCCCGACGCGGCTGAAGGGCACCAGATCCTGAGCTATGGATCCGAAATCAAGCCCATCATGTGGGTGATGGTCTTTCTCGTACCGCTGGAGCTGCTGGCCGTCGAACTGCTGATCCCTTGGACCGTGGTGCGCATCGTCCTGCTCGTGCTCTCCGTGTACGGGGCGGTGTGGGTGCTCGGGTTCATCGCGGCGCTCTCCATCCGTCCTCACACGGTCGGCGACGGCAAAATTTTCCTGCGCTTCGCACACTTCACTCAGATCACCATTCCGCTGGAACTCGTCGAATCCGTCCGCTCGTCCCGGCACAGCGGATACCGCAGGGCGATCGAGATCAGCGACGGGGTGTTGGCGATGCCGATCGGGGACTCCACCACGCTCAGCATCAAGCTGCGCAAGCCCTACTCGGTGGCGCCCAAGCCCGGGAAACCGAGGCAGGAGGTGCGAGAGGTGCGCTTCGCCGCGGACGACACCCGCGAAGCCATCCGCGTACTCACAGCCCATACCTCCGGGAGCTGATCCGACGCGGAGTCGGTGCCTCAGTTCGGTCCGTAGTAGGCGTCGATCGGGGTGCGGGCCTCCTCGAAGAGGTGGGGGCCGGTCTGCGTCACTGTGGGCCAGTGGCCCGACGGGGGGTTGAGTTCGACGAGTTGGTCGGTGGACAGGGCGTACACGACGCGGCCGATGCCGGAGCGGACGATGCCGCCGGCGCACATGCCGCACGGCTGGCAGCTGGTGTACAGGGTGGTGCGGGCGGCCGTGCCCGGGTCGAGTGAGCGGGCCGCCCAGCGGGCGAGCTTCAGCTCGGGGTGGGCGGTGATGTCGTCGTCGCGCCGTACCGTGTTGTGGGCTTCGGCGAGGACCGTGCCGTCGGGGCCGGCCAGCAGGGAACCGTACGGCGCGTCGCCCAGGGCGACCGCGCGGGCCGCGATGCCGATGGCACGCCGCAGGAGGGTCTCGTCGGCGGGGGTGATCACGGTCGGCTCCTCCAGTGGGTGGCTACGGCGGTCAGGGCCTCCCAGGCCACCTCGGGCCTGAGGGTCTCCTGGGGGTCTGCGTGATAGGGGTCGAGTACGACGGTGTCGGCGCCGAGCAGGCGGAGTTGGTCGAGGTCGTCGAGGATCTGCTCAAGGGTGCCGACCCCGAGGGGCCGCTCGGGGGAGTCGGCCGGGGCGGGGGTCATCCGCAGGGCGATACGGGGTGCGAAGCCGGGCAACGCGTGCTCGCTCAGGACGGAGCGCATCAGCGGCAGGGGTAGCCGTAGGGGATGCCAGGCGTCGCCGAACCTGACCGCTCGTCGGATCGCCGCCTCACTGTGGCCGCCGACCCACACGGGGATGCGGGAGGTGTCGGTGCCGGTCGGCGTATGCCGTGCCTCCCGTAGGACGCGCAGGCATTCGTCCGTCAGCCGGCCGCGCGAGGTGAACGGCAGGCCGAGTGCCTCGAACTCCTGACGGGCCCAGCCGACGCCCACGCCGAGGACGAACCGGCCACCGCTGAGCCCGCTGAGGTTGGCGGCCATCCGGGCCACCAGAAGCGGATGACGGTAGGGCGCGACGAGCACGGTGGTGCCCAGCCGGATGCGTGTGGTGAGCCCGGCCAGCCACGACAGCGTCGTGAACGGTTCATAGAACGGCTCCGGGTACCGCTCGGCCACATCGGGGGTGACCGCCACGTGGTCCGAGACCATGAGCAGGCCGAAGCCGAGCCCTTCGGTGATCCGCGCCCATTCACGCAGCACGCCGGGATCGGTGCCCGGCCCGAAGTTCGGTACGTTGACGCCAAGTTGCATGGCCTGAGGCTAGCCCGGCGGTCACACCCACCAGAACCCTTCCTTCCCGGTGATCACGGCGATCTGCCGTCGTTCTGCCGGTAGATTCGCCTTATGACCGTGAATCTCGACGACACCGACTGGGCGATCATCGGGCAGTTGCAGCAGGAGGCGCGCATATCGCTCAGCGAGTTGGGGCGACGCGTGAACCTCAGCTCGTCGGCCACCACGGAGCGGGTACGGAACCTGGAGTCCCTGGGCGTCATCACCGGCTACCACGCCGCGGTCGACCTCACCCGCGTCGGCTACCCCCTGCTCGCCGTCATCCGCCTGAAGTACCCCGGCAGCCGCCACCAGCCCTTGCGCCGGCTGCTCGCCGAGCGGCGGGAGATCCTGGAGTGCCTGCGCACGACGGGGGACGACTGCTACACCCTGAAGGTGGCCGCGACCTCCATGGAGCACCTGGAGGCACTGGTGGACGAACTGGCCGCCTTCGGCAGTACGACCACCAGCGTCGTCTACAGCCAGACGCTCCCCTCCCGCGGACCCGGCAGGCCGCAGTCGATCCCGAGGGCGTGACCCCCGCCCTTCGGATCCCCGCCCCCCGGCCCGTCGGCGTGTTCGGTTGCGAAGAGTGACGGCCGTGCGGGGGACCGTGCGCGGGGTCGGGGGAGGGGTTCCGGCGGGTGGGGGCTGGGGCGTGACACCGACGGCCCTGCCTCGCGGGGGCGGATTCGGCGCGCGAGGTGGATGCATACCGTCATACATCTGTCGCTGTGGGTGACCGTTCATCCACGGCAGGCCCGTCGCCTGTCCGCAGTGCCCCCAGGTGAGGAGTCCCATGTCACGCAGGCACCGCTCGAAGAGCGTCGCGGCGTCGCTCTCCGTGCTCACGGCCGCCGCCCTCTTCGTCGCCGCCGTTCCGGTCGCGGCCCACGACGGCGAGAGCCATCCCGACGAAGCCGCGGCGCTGGGCGCCGGGCATGCGCAGGAGCATGCCAAGATCCGAGAGGCGGCCCAGGCCCTGGGCGGGTACTCCCAGCTGGCGCGGATCGAGAGCCTGAACGAGCTGACCAGGTCCCAGGAGCTGGCGAACTCGAAGTTCCACCCCAGGGCGTACGGGCAGTTCGCGGAGTACTTCCCGTCGCCCGACTTCGCCGCCCACATCGCCATGCTCCCCACGGGCAAGGTGCTGATGTTCTCCTTCGAGCGGGTCGAGACCGACCCCACGGAGGAGCCCGCGCCGACCAACACGCTCGGGCCCGAGAACGCCGGCCGCGCCTTCCTCTGGGACCCGGCGAGGGGGACCGGCCCCGAGGCGTTCAAGAAGGTCACCCCGCCCGAGCTGGTCGTGCCGGACGGTACGGAGGTCAAGCGCCCGGCCCCCTTCTTCTGCGCCGGCCACGCCTTCCTGCCCAACGGCATGCTCGGCGTCTTCGGCGGCAACCTCGGCTACGGCGGCGGCGCCGGGGCGAAGCTGTCCCTGGTCTTCGACCCGTGGACCGAGTCCTGGTCCGTCAACCAGGACATGGCGGTGGGCCGCTGGTACCCGACCGTCGCCACCGCCCCCGACGGGCGCCTGCTCATCATGTCCGGGCACACCGACAAGGGCTGGGGCACCTCGACCTCGGTCGTCGAGCGGTTCCCCGCCAAGAGCCACCCGGTGCCCTTCGAGAAGACGCTGGTCCCGCGGGACGTGCCCACCGACACCCTGCGCGTGGACGCCCCGTTCGGCGAGGACAGCGACTACCCGCACCTGTTCACCCTGCGCGACGGCAAGGTGTACGGGCTGGGCCGCCACGCCGCCCGGCAGTGGGCCTTCGACCCGGTCGCGGAGACGCGTACGGACCTGCCCGCCCGCCCGGACGGCGTCCACCGCGGCTACGGCTCGGCGGTCGCGCTGCCCGCCGGATTCCGCGGCCCGAACTCCGTCCTGATCCTGGGCGGTGACCGCGACGACCCCAACACCTACCAGCTGGCGGACGGGGTGTGGGAGAAGAAGCAGCCCCGCGCCTTCGGCCGGACCCAGGACAACACCCTGCTCCTGCCGGACGCGAGCCTGCTGACGGTCAACGGCGCCCATGGCATCCGGGACTACGGGAACGGCGACTACAACCCCAAGGCCGATCTCAAGTACCGCCAGATCGAGACCCGCAACGCGCTCGGGGAGTGGCGGCTGGGCCCCGTACAGCGGCTGCCGCGCGGCTACCACGCCAACGCGGTCGTCCTGCCCGACGGGCGGATCATGGTCACCGGCGACGAACTCCAGCAGCTCGCCAACGACCCGAAGATCGACGACGACATGAACGGCAGCATCGAGATCTTCGAGCCCGCCTACCTCCACCAGGGCTCCCGGCCCAAGCTCGACCAGGTGCCGGGCGACCCCATCGGCTTCGACTCCCGTTTCAAGGTGTCGACGTCGACCCCGGGGCAGGTCAAGAAGGCGGTCCTGCTGGCGCCGACCACCGCGACCCACGCGGTCAACACCAGTCAGCGCCACCTGGAACTGCGCATCGTCCACCGCCACGGCAACCAGATCGCGCTCCAGGCCCCGCCCTCCGCTAACGACGCCCCGCCCGGCCACTACATGCTCTTCCTGCTGGACGAGAAGGGAGTGCCGAGCACGGCCAAGTTCGTGTCCCTGCGCTGAACCGCACGCACGGGAGCGAAAAGAGACGGCCCGCCCGGCCCGCGACGGCGTACGCACGCCCCGCGGGTGGGGCCGGGCCGTCGCCCGTACGGTCAGCGGCCCTGCGGGATCTTCGGGTAGCGGGCGGCGATCTTCTCGCTCGCGCGGGGGCCCTGGGCGAAGACGTACTCGGGGGTGTCGATCCGCCGGCCGGTCAGCCGGTCGACCACGACGGGGTCCACCGCCACGCCGGTCTCGGCGTTGACCAGGACGAGACTGCGCTCCTCCGGGGCCAGCCGGTGATTCCCCCATGCCGCCATGACCAGGATGAGCGGGCGCAGGGCGCGGCCGCGCTCGGTGAGCCGGTAGCCCGGGCCGCCGGCGTCCCCGGCGTCCTCGGTGCCCGCTGCGTCGCCGCGGTCCCCGGCTTCGAGGAGGTCCCGCGCCGTCAGGTCGGCCAGGCGGTCCGCCAGTACGTCGGCGGGTGTCTCCAGGTTCCGGCGGATCGCCTCGAAGGTGGTGTGGCCGTCGAAGACCTCGTGCAGGATCTCCAGGGTCCACCAGGGGCCGATGGCCGTGACCGTCCGCGCCAGCGGGCAGTCGGCGATCCTCGCCTTCGGACCGGTGTTCAAGGGGTGGCCACTCATCGTCAGCTCCAATGCGCGGTGCGGTGGGTCTGGGAAGAAAAGGCCCCCGTCCGCCGACGACCGGTGAGGGACCGGCGGTCGACGGACAGGGGCCTCGGGGCGCCTCGGGCCGGTGCCGTCAGGCGTCAGTACGGGTCACCTTCAGCGACCCGTACTGCCGCATGCCGTACAGCAGCGGACTGGGCGGCTGGTTCGACTGCGTCTCCACCTGGAGCACCTCCCCGAAGACCACGAGGTGATCTCCGACGGGCAGTGTCCGGCTGACGCGGCAGTCGGCGATCGTGTGGGCGTCTTCGAGCAGATGGGGCAGCCCGAACTCCGGTTCCGGGACCCACTTGACCTTCTCGAACCGGTCCGCCGCGCCGGAGGCGAAGAGGTTCGCCGCTGGCACGGCCCGGTCGTGCAGCAAGTTGACCGAGAACGCCGACACCTGGAGCAGCGCTGTCAGGGTCGGGCTCTCGGCGCGCAGGCACACCAGCAGCGTCGGCGGCTGCAGTGCGACGCTGCACATCGACGAGCAGGTCATCCCCCACGGCTCGCCGTCCCGCGCGGTCGTCGTCACGATGGCGACCCCGGCCGGATGCGTCGTCATGAGGGAGCGGAACTTCGCCGGGTCGACCAGTGCTCGCGCCACCGTGTCCGTTACCGGATCCGGCATGGTTCGCTACCTCCTCGCTTGGCGGCACAGCTGATCAGGAACGCATCCCTTTCAGCTCGTGGACGTGGGACAGGTAGTCCCAGTGACTGGGGAGCCCTTCGACCAGGGATTTGGCCTGGTCGCGGACCGTGCGCAGTTCCTTGGTGGCGGCGACGTCGTCCATCAGCGCCAGGCCGGGCAGCGACCGTACGTCGAGGCCACCGAGGCCCAGGATCATCGCGGTGTACGAGTAGGGCTCGAAGCCGTGGTAGTACGGGAAGATCGTGTCTGCGTCGGGCAGCTTGACCTTCCACTGCTCCAGGCGCTCGGCCAGCCCGTCCGGGACCTTGCGGGTCTTGGCGTCCTGCCAGTACTGGTTGTCGTTGCGCTTGGCGGCGACGTAGTGCAGGACGAGGAACTCCCGCACGCCGTCCATGACGTTGGCCACCTGCCGGTTGTACGACTTGCGCAGCTGGTCGTCGTCCCGGCCGCCGGGGAAGTGCTTCACCAGCTGTTCGACGGCGTTCTGGATGAAGAAGAGCCCGGTCGACTCCAGCGGCTCGACGAACCCGCTGGAGAGGCCGATGGCCACGCAGTTGTTCACCCAGGAGTTCTCGCTGCGGCCGATGCGCATGCGGATGTGGTTGGCGGTCAGGTCGTCGGCGGCGGGGCCCACGAACTCGCGCAGCGTGCGCTCGGCCTCGTCCGGGCTGCAGTAGTCGCTGGCGTAGACGTAGCCCGTGCCGACCCGGCCGACCAGCGGGATCGTCCAGATCCAGCCGGCCTCCTGCGCGGAGGCCCGCGTGTACGGCCCCATCCCCTGCTCGGCCATCTCCATGGGAACGCGCAGGGCGACCGCGCTGTCGTTCGGCAGGGTGTCCTGATAGGAGAGGAAGGGCACGTCGAGGGTCTTGTTGAGCAGCATGCCGCGGAACCCGGTGCAGTCGATGAAGAGATCGCCCGTGAGGTCGCCGTGTTCCTTGGTGCGCACGTGCGTGATGTAGCCGCGCTCGTCGACCGCCGTCTCGACCACGTCGTCCAGTACGTGCGTGGCGCCGCGGTCGGTGCTGTAGCGGGTCAGCAGCTTGGCCAGCAGCGTCGCGTCGAACTGGTACGCGTAGGGGAACTGGGTGGTCTGCTCGGCCATCGTGGACCGGGCGGCGTGCGCCGCCTCGTGCTCGCCGGCGTCGAGCGCCAGCAGGCTGCCACCGAGCTGGCGGGGCGCGCGCTTGGCGTCGCAGAGCGCCGCGATGACCGAGCAGTCCTTGTCGTAGTCCGCGCTCGGCCGCTTGTGCAGCCACCAGTCGGCGAGGGACACGCCCTCCACGACGCGCGGCCGCTCGAAGGGGTGGTAGAAGTGATGGCCCTTCTCCCGCCAGTTGTCGTAGCGGATCGCCAGTTTGTAGGTGCCGTGACACTCCGGCATCCAGTCGGTCTCCGCCAGTCCGAGATACGAGAAGAAATGCCGGATCGTGCTGAAGGACGCTTCTCCGACACCGATCGTGGGCACGTTCTTCGATTCGACCAGCGTCACCGCGAGTCGATCACCGAACGTCGCCTTCAAATACGACGCGGTCATCCAGCCGGAGGTCCCGCCGCCGACGATGACAACACTCTTGGCCATTATTTCCTCACTTCTTTCGAGCCGACCCGACTTCAACCGTCCTGGTTACCGCATTGCGCACGCGTGGTCCCCCGGCCTATTCCGCCGATGCGCTGCCGCCGTCACCGCACTCCTCGACGAACTCCAGGAGCAGGCGCACCCCGGTCTCCAGGGACCCCGGGTCCACGCAGAAGGCGATCCGGACGAGGTGCTGCGCCCAGGGCGCGTAGTCGTGCGAGCGGATCCGGCCCTGGTCGTCGACGTCGGGACGCATGGCGAAGCCGTTGCCCGGGACGACCGCGACGCCCTTGCTCTCCAGCAGCCGGGTCGCGAAGGTCTCGGCGTCCAGTCCGGTCCGGCTCACGTCGAGCATCGCGTACCAGCCGCCGGCGGGCAGTTCGCGCAGCAGTCCGGCCTGGACCAGCGGCGCCAGCACGACGTCGCGGTTGTGCTGGACCAGCTTGCGGTTGATCTCCGCCGCTTCGGCCCGGCTGTCCAGCGCGGCGATGCCCGCGTACTGCACCGGGGTCGAGGTGCCGATGATGTTGGCTTCCTGGGCGACCTTCATGACGTCGGCGGCCCGCTCGTTGGCCAGGGCCACGTAGCCGAGCCGGTAGCCGGTCATCGCGAAGCTCTTGGAGAAGCTGAAGACGCTGTGGACGATGCGCTCGGCCACCGGGAGGTCACGTTCGAGCGAAGCGGTCGAGATGTGCTCGCGCTCGTAGAGGAAGTGCTCGTACGCCTCGTCGCTGATGACCTGCCAGCCCCGGGAGCGGGCCAGGTCCACCAGGGCGCCGAGCTCCTCGCGGTCCAGGACGACACCGGTCGGGTTGGCGGGCGAGTTGATCAGCAGTACCCGGGTACGGGGCGTCGCGGCGGCCGCGATCGCCTCGGGGTCGGGCCGGAAGTCCTTGCCGAGCGGGTACAGCACCGGCCGGAAGCCCGCGATCAGAGCCTGCTGGAGGTGGACCGGCCAGTGCAGTTCGGGCAGGAGGATCTCGGCGCCGGGCTCGGCCAGCGACTGCAACAGGGCGGCCAGGCCCTGGCAGGATCCGGGGGAGATCAGCAGCCGGGACACGGCGCTGTCCACGCCGTTGTCCGTGCGGAGCTTGTCCACCACGGCCGCGCGCAGCTCGGGCAGGCCCTCCACCCCGGTGTATTTGGTGTCGCCCCGCCGCACGGCGTCGACGAAGGCATCGGCGACGTTGTCGGCCGGGTTGAAATAGGGGTCACCGACGTGCAGCTTGACCACCTCGACGCCGGTCTCCTCCTCCCGCTTCTCCGCCGCCCGGAAAATGCGGTGCAGACAGGAGGAGGGAATGGATCCGGCGACGGACAAGATGTCTGGACTCACGCTGGTACCACCTTTGTTCTTTAGGGTGTTGTCAAGAGTTGTCAACCATCACAAGAGTTACGCGGTGCGTCCGCCGTCGACGGGAATCAGTGCCCCGGTGACCCACCCCGACAATTCGGGGTCCAGCAGCATGCACACCCACCGGCCGATTTCGCTTTCGTCGCCGAAACGGCCCATCGGGGTCGACGACAGCAGGTCGACGCGGAGCTGATCGGTGCCCGCCCCGTCCAGACCGGTCTCGTTCCACATCGGGGTGTCCACCGGGCCGGGCATGATCGCGTTCACCCGTACGTCCGGTGCCAGCTCCCTCGCCAGCGAGCGGGTCAGGCTGTTGACGGCCGCCTTGGTCGCCCCGTAGAAGGCGCGCCCCGGCATGGACAGCACACCGCCGACCGACGAGATGTTGACCGCGCTGCCGCGGTGGGCGCGCAGCTGCGGCAGCGCGCACCGGATCAGCTCGGCCGGCGCACGGACGTTGACGGCGAACATCGCGTCGAACAGCGCGGGGTCGATCTCGTCGAGCCGGCCGAACCGGGCCAGCCCCGCGTTGTTGACGACGGCGTCGAGCCGGCCGAAGCGGTCGGTGGCCGCCGCGACGATCCGCTCGGCCGCGCCGGGCGCGCCGACGTCCTGGGCCACCACCGCCACGGCGTCCCCGTAGAGGTCGGCCAGCTCCCGCAGTGGCTCCTCGCGGCGCCCGACGGCCGTGACGAGGGCGCCCGACTTCAGCAGGGACTCGGTGATCCCGCGGCCGATGCCGGTGGCCGCTCCGGTGACCACGACCGACTTTCCGTCCAGCGTCATCGCACGGCCCCGCTCCGGGCAAGGGTTTCGGCGATGTCGCCGATCAGCTCCGCCGGGTCCGACAGCAGCCGGAAGTGCCCGCCCGGCCAGGACCGCATGCTGAAGCGGCCGTCCCCCACCCCGGCCCAGGCGTCGAGCCGTGCTCCGTCCACCAGCGGATCCTCGGTGTTGGAGTAGCAGCGGACCTCGCAGTGCAGCGGCTCGGGGTCCGGCGCGGGCCGGTAGGTCTCGTTGAGCGTGATGTCCGACCGCAGGACCGGCAGGAGCAGGTCCCGCAGCTCGGGGTCGTCCGCGATGCCGGGATCGATCCCGCCGAGATCCCGCAGGGCGTTCCACAGCTCGTCGTCGCCGGCCCGGTGGGTGGTGCCGCCTCCGGCGTGCCACGGCGCCGGGGCGCCCGACACGAACAGGCAGCGCGGGGGCCTGCCGTTCTCCTGGAGCACGCGCGCGGTCTCGTACGCGACCAGGGCGCCCAGACTGTGCCCGAACAGGGCGCAGGGGGCGGGCTCCAGCCGCATCAGTTCCTCGGCAACCCGCGACGCGATCTCGGCCACGCTGTCCGCGGGCGCTTCGGACATCCGGTCGGCGTGCCCCGGGTACTGCACGGCGAGCAGCTGCGCGGTCGCGGGCATCGCTGACGACCAGGCGCGATAGGTGCCCGCCGAACCCCCGGAATGCGGAAAGCAGACCCATCGGTCAGCCGGGACCTCCACACTGGTCAGGGCCCGCAACCAGCCTCGGTCACGCGTTCGTAAGCGATTCACGCCACCGAGCTTCACCGAAAGCGTCGGCCCGTCCGCGGCAATCTGTCAAAGCTCTGTCGGGCCGTCGACGGCTCCCGGGCCCCGTGCCCGAACCTGAAGGCGTCGCAACCTAGGAGGACACATGCTGGACGGGTTCGTGCCCTGGCCCACCGCCTTCGCCGATCGCTACCGCCGTGCCGGCTACTGGCGCGGCGTCTCGCTGCGGCAGCTGATCGCCGACAGCGCCGGACGCCACCCGGACAAGATAGCCGCCGTGGACGCGACGAGCCGCATCACCTACGCGGAGTTGACCGACCAGGCCGACCGCATCGCGTCGGGCCTGCTGGAACTCGGCATCGCGCCTCGGGACCGGGTGGTGGTGCACCTGCCGAACCGGATCGAGTTCCTGACGGCCGTCGTCGCCATGCTGAGCATCGGCGCGATCCCCGTCATGGCGCTGCCCGGTCACCGCCGCGACGAGATCCTCCACCTGGCGCGCTCCTCGGACGCGGTGGCCTACGTCGGCCAGGACCGCTTCCAGGGCTTCGACTACCGCAACCTCGCCCGCGAGGTCCGCCGCGACGCCCCGAACCTGCGGCACGTGGTGATCGTGGGCGACGCGCAGGAGTTCACGCCGCTGTCCGAGCTCGTCGGCTCCGCCGTACGGGAACTGCCGCCGGTCGACTCCTCCGAGGTGGCGCTGCTGCTGCTGTCGGGCGGAACCACCGGGGTGCCCAAGCTGATCCCGCGGACCCACGACGACTACGCGTACAACATCTTCGCGTGCGCCGAGGTCGTGGAGTTCGACGACAGCGGCGTCTACCTCGCGGCCAACCCCGTGCCGCACAACGCCGCGCTCGGCTGCCCGGGGGCGCTGGGCGCGCTGCTCCTCGGCGGCAAGGCCGTGCTCGCCGCCAACCCCAGCCCCGACCACGTGTTCCCGCTCATCGAGCGGGAGGGCGTCACCCTCACGACCCTGGTCCCCGCACTGGCCCTGCTGTGGGCGGACGCGGCGCGCACCACCCCGGTCGACATGAGCCGCATGACCATCCAGGTGGGCAGCTCGAAGTTCGGGCCCGCCGCCGCGGAGCGGGTCAGCGGGAGCCTGGGCTGCCGCATCCTGAACGTGTACGGCATCGGGGAAGGGCTGATCACCCACACGCGGCTCGACGACCCGCCGGAGGTCGTCTTCGGTACGGAGGGCAGGCCGGTCTCCCCGGACGACGAGGTCAAGATCGTCGACGAGGACGGCAAGGAGGTCGCCACCGGGGTGACCGGTGAGCTGCTGACCCGTGGCCCGTACACGATCCGCGGGTACTTCGCCGCTCCGGAGCACAACCGTCGGTCCTTCACCGACGACGGCTTCTACCGCAGCGGCGACCTGGCCCGGATGACCGAGGACGGCAACGTCATCATCGAGGGCCGGCTGAAGGACATCATCCACCACCTGGGGGAGAAGGTCTCGGCGGAGGAGGTGGAGGGCCACGTGCTGACCCACCCCCTGGTCCTGGACACCGCGGTGGTCGGCATCCCGGACGACGAACTCGACGAGCGGCTCGTGGTGTTCGTCGTCCTCGCCGGCGACGCGGACACGGGCCAGGACGCGGTGGCGCCGCTGACGCTGCGCACGCTCAGGGACCACATCCGCGGCCGGGGGCTGGCGTCCTACAAACTGCCGGACGAACTGATCGTCGTGTCCGACCTGCCCCGTACGCCGGTGGGCAAGATCGACAAGAAGGCGCTGAAGGCCTCGTAGGGGGCTTCAGCGGGAAACACCGCGGGGCAGTGACCGGTCCGGTCACTGCCCCGCGGTGTTTCCCCGAGCAGTCGTGTCGGCGAGGCCGTCGCGTCAGCGGCGTTCGAAGTGGACCGGCAGGCTTTCGTAACCGGTGAGGAAGTTCGAGTAGATGGGGCGGGGCGTCCCGCGCAGCTCCATCCGTCCGACGTGGGCCACCAGGGCGCTGAGCAGCGCCCGCAGCTCCGCCCGGCCGAGGAACGCGCCGAGGCAGTAGTGCGGCCCGTGGCCGAACGAGAGGTGCTTGTTGGGCGAGCGGGACACGTTGAACCGGCGCGGTTCGTCGAAGACCGCCTCGTCGTTGTTGGCCGAGATGTTCCACAGCGTGACGATGTCGCCCTTGCGTATCGTCTCGCCGTGGAGTTCGAGGTCCTCCACGGCGGTACGGGCCAGGTGGATGCCCGGCGTCGACCAGCGGATGATCTCCTCGGCCGCCGACTCGAAGGAGGCCTCGCCCGTCTGCAGCGCGCGCCACTGGTCGGGGTTCTCGATCAGGGCGAGCACCGCGCAGATCGCCGATATGCGGGACGTCTCGTCGCCGCCGAGAATCAGGCTGTAGCAGTTGACGGCGAGCTCTTCGAGGGTGAGCGGACGGTCCTCGACCTCCGCGGTCGCCAGCATGCTGATGACGTCGCTGCCGGGATTGTCCCGCCGCTCCTGCGCCAACTCCATGAAATAGAGCACGATTTCGTTGCGGGCGCTGAGCGCGTCGAGCTCGCTGCCGTCCGCATGGCCCGACGACAGCGCCATCTTGTTCCACTGGAGCAGGTTCTTGCGGTCCCCGAGCGGAATGGACAGGAGATCGCAGATCGTGTTCATGGGAATCTGCTCGGCGACCTCGGCGGCGAAGTCGAAGGTGTCCAGACCGACCACCGTCGACACCAGCTCGGTCGTGCGCTGCTGGACCTTCTCGACGACCTCGCCGAGGACCCGGGGCGTGAACGCGCTGAACAGGACGTTGCGCAGGCGCCGGTGGCGCGGGCCGTCGGTGACCGCCAGCATGCTCCCGCCGGCGGAGTCGTCGCCGCGCAGCACGACGTCGAGGACGTTGCCCCTGACGGACGTCAGGGCTGCGTTGTGGAACAACGACTGGATGTCGGCATATCGGGACACCACCCAGAATCCGGGGTTTCGGTCAGTGGGTTCATGCCAGTAGACGGGTCGTTCGGCACGGACTCCACGCCAGAACTCGTGGACGTCGTTCTCAATGAAAGTGGCCGGATCCGTGAGATCCAGGGAACGAAGATCGAGATCGGACTGACTCATTGCGCGATGGTGACAGGTCCACCCCGCGGGCCGCCGGGACTCTTGCCCGTTCCTTTCCGGCTCCGCTCCGTCCCGGGCGCGCGTCCGGCCCCGGGCCTGGTCCGCCGGCCGGCCCGGCGGCCGACCCCGCGCCGCGCGACGGGGCGCCCCCCGGGCCTGGAAGAGGTCACAGGGGCCCTGTCAATATGCAAAACACACGGGCACGGATGTGGAGTGAATCTGTTTGGTGTGACGTCTGACTGCTAATGTCGATATCGCTTCCAGGGGCCGAGGCAGAGGCAGCTGGAGCATTATTCGAAGGTATCAGAAAATTTCTGCTCGATGAGGGGATCGACGCATGCCTAATGTATTCGAGGACGACAGCCGAGACTATCTGGCACTGCGCAATGATGAAGAGCAGTACTCGCTCTGGCCGCACGACATCGCCGTTCCCGACGGCTGGCACGTCGTATACGGACCCGCGGACCGGGCGACGACCGTCGACTACATCGAAAACACCTGGTCGGACATGCGGCCGAAGAGCCTGCGGGACGCGATGGCCGCCCACGGCGGCACGTCGGCATGACCTGACGACGTGCTGTTCGGAGGGAACTTCGATGGCCGACCGGCTGGAAAGCGCTGCGATTGAGAGTCCTGATTCTCGATGTCAACGAAGCGGGGGATACCTGTGAAGGTAGATGTGAAGGACCGGGTCAAATTTGTTCGCTGGCCTGCGGAAAGCAATATCCGCGAGCAATGTAAGGTGCGGGGGCATCTTTGTCTTCTGGTGGTCGAGCACGGCGCGTCCCCGCCGGAGCATCTGAGCCTCCACGAGGACTGGGTGCGCCCGCCCATCGTCCAGGAAGACCTGCAGGCCCGACTGCGCCAGCTGGCCGATCGGGCCGTTCTCAAGTCGAAGCCTGTGCTGGACCCGGCAGGGATCCTCTACTTCAAGGACTCGTCCGTCACGCTGTCGTTGACACAATGCGAAATGCTCGCTCCCCTGGTGGCGCAATACGGCGAGATAATCTACCGGACTGAATTACGCGATATTCTCGAACACTCCGGTTCCAGCTCGTCCAGCAACGCCCTGGACCTTCATGTGATGCGGCTGCGCCGGCGTCTGCAGCTCGTCGGCCTCGCGGTACGCAACGTCTGGGGACGCGGTTTCGTCCTGGAGCCCATCTAGGGTCCGTCTAGAGCGCGTTCAGGTTGATTCGTCGGCAGTCGGGCCGGGCGGCCGGGCGGTCGGGCAGACGATCGCACCACCGCCCCGTGCCGGACCGCCGGCGAATCAACGACTCAGCAAAGGGGCGATCGGCCGGCGACGGTCACCACGTCACCACGTCACGACGTCGCGACGCTGAGACCGATGTGGGCCTGACTGCGCAGATCACGCAGCTCCGCGAACGGCAGGGTGCAGTGACTGATCAGGTAGTTGGCCCCCGTCGTGCCGCCCGTTCCGGCATGGTTGCCCATCACCCGTGTGATCAGGCTGATGTGGCTGACCTGCCAGCGCCAGTAGCCGTTGCCGACGTCGAGCAGGGCTTCGATGATCCTGTAGTAGACGTCGGCCTCGATGCCCCGCCGGGCCAGGTCGGAAACGGTGTGCCCCGACCTGGCCACCCACGCGACGAACGACTCGTACAGGGGACCGTCCTGCTCGGCGTTGCCGATGAGGTGCGCCAGCCGGTGGAACTGCTTCGACTGCGCACCGCTCGCCGTGCCGAGGTACTGCCGGAACATGGCGAAATCGCGCAGGGGCAGCCGGTCGAGGGCGGTCAGCTGAGTGCTCAGCAGGCGCATGAGTTCCCCGGCGCGCTGCAGGAGATCGACGATCCATTCCGCGTTGGACGTGTCGTCCGTCGTCGTGAAGGTATCGATGGCCGCTTCCAAATCGGCGATGATCTGCGTGAGCCACAGTTCGCTCGCCTGGTGCGCGATGATGAAGAACTGCTCTGACAGCACAGTGGACTTCATGGCTGCGGATCCGGCAGAGCGGGGATTCTGGAGGGACAGCAAAGTATCAAGTTCGAGGTAGTTCTGATACTTCAGTTCGTCGGTCACTTTGATTCCCTCTCTCCGTGACGAACTCGAGCGTATGGCGCGCCCCTACGGGTCGGCGCGGAAGGTGCTGCGCAAGAAGGCGACGGCCGGACTCGCGGAGTCGCCCCCGACGGCCCGTGACCGGGGGCATCCGTACGACGGCTGCGCCGAACCGGTCGGTCGTGGAGCAGCGTTGCCAGGCCCTGGCACATCATGGAGTGATCGGCGGGCCCCTGAGCTTTCGGAGAAAGAGTTCTTTCACGGCCCGGTGGGCCGGCGGAGCCGCGTGTCATCGTCGACGACTGTTGCCCGTTGCGTCTGCTCTCCCGGTGGGCCGGCCAGGCGCACGACCGGTGACGCCGATATATGGGACTCGGGAAGAACACGGCGGGTTGCCGTACTCGCGAACAATATCGCGCCCTATTCATGCTGGAACTCTGTGTCGGAGGCGGAGCGGAGTTGAACACTGTTTCGGACGTATTCGAGTCCGTGGTTGCCACGTCGGGAGACGCCCCCGCGGTCGTCTTCCAGGAGACCGTCGTTGACTATTCCGAGTTGAACGCGAGCGCGAACCGCCTCGCCCGGCGGCTGATCGCCGCCGGCGTCGGGCCGGACTCGCTGGTCGCGGTCGCCGTGCCCCGGTCGGCGCAGCTGATCGTCGCGGTGCTCGCCGTGCTGAAGGCGGGCGGCGCGTACCTGCCGCTGGACCCGAGCTATCCGGCCGAGCGCCTCGCGCACATGATCGTCGACGCGCGGCCGTTGCTGCTGCTGCGGACGGCGGACGTCGCCCCACCCGGCCTGGACGTCCCCGAGTTCGTGCTCGACGACTCCGCCTTCGTCGCCTCGTACGCGCAGGAGCGCGGCGAAGACATCGCCGCCGACGAGCGTCTGGCGCCGCTCACCCCGGCCCATCTGATGTACGTGATCTACACCTCCGGTTCGACCGGAGTCCCCAAGGGCGTCGCGGTCAGCCACGCGGGCGTGGCGGATCTGGTCTCGACACAGGCGAAGCTGTACGGGGTCGGTCCCGGCGACCGCGTCCTGCAATGGGCCTCCTTCAGCTTCGACGCCTGGTTCTGGGACTTCACCCTGGCACTCCTGCACGGTGCGACGCTCGTGATGGCCGAGCAGCACGCCCTGCTGCCGGGCGAGTCGCTGCGCGAGACCCTCCTGAAGTACGACGTGAACCACGCGGTCCTGCCCCCCGTGGCCCTCGGCATCACCGAGAGCGAGGGCCTGCTGCTCGGCGGCACGATCACCTCCACCGGCGACGTCTGTACGGGCTCCCTGGCCGAGGAATGGTCCAAGGGCCGGAGCCTGTTCAACGCGTACGGCCCCACCGAGGTGACCGTCGGCGCGTCGATCGGCGGACCGATCGAGGGCGTCCAGGAAGAGGTGACCATCGGGACGCCGTGGGACGGCGGCGCGGTGTACGTCCTCGACGAGAACCTGCGGGACCTGCGCGACGGCCGGGAGGGCGAGCTGTTCCTCGCCGGAACGGGAGTGGCCCGCGGATACCTCAACCGTCCGGGCCTCACCGCGAGCCGGTTCGTCGCCGATCCCTACGGACCGCCCGGGAGCAGGATGTACCGCTCGGGCGACCGGGGCCGGCACGAGCCCGACGGCGCGCTCTACTTCACCGGCCGGATCGACAACCAGGTGAAGGTCCGGGGCTTCCGCATCGAGCTCGGGGAGATCGAGACGCGGCTGGAGACCCACCCCGCCGTGGAGATCGTCGTCGCGGCCGTGGGCGGTGAGGACGTCTCCACCGAGCACATCGTCGCCTACGTCAAGACCTCGGCGCGGCACGCCGTCTCCGAGGCGGAGCTGCGCGAGTACGCCCGCCGCGCCCTGCCCGAGCACATGGTCCCGTCGAGCATCGTCCTGCTGGAGCGCTTCCCGACGCTGCTGAACGGCAAGGTCGACCGCAAGGCGCTCGCCGAGCGGGCCCGGCGCGCCACCGCCGAGGTTCCCGACGCGGCGGCCGCGGACGACGCCGGTGACGCGGGCGACGCGACCTCCTACGAGCAGATCCTGTGCCGCATGGTGAAGGAGACGCTGAAGATCGGCGCGGCGGCCCCGCAGGACAACTTCTTCGATCTGGGCGGCCACTCGGTGCTCGCCGCGCAGCTGGTCAGCCGGATCCGCAAGGAACTGGGGCTGGCCGTACCGATGCGATCGATGTTCGAGGCACAGAGCCTGGCCGATCTGGCGCAGGTCATGGAGCAGGTCGCGGAGCAGGCCGAGCAGGACTGACGTCGTCGTCGGCCTCATGACCTGTCGCGTCACTGCCCGACCCATGGCTTGGAAGACGACGCTACGGAGTCGATAGCGTGCAAGGGAGCTTGGAAATGTCATCGGAGAATGTTGACCTCGGCGCGGGAAGTCCCGCCGCCACGCATGCCGGGATGGACGCGGACGCCCTGCGCCGCGTGGTGTCCGACCTGCTCGGCATCGAGTTGACCACGGCGGACGACGACAGCAATCTCTTCGAACTCGGCTTGCAGTCGCTGGAGATGATGCGACTGGCGAATCGACTCAGCCGCGCCGGTTCCGAGGTCACGTTCGCGCAGCTGTCCGACGACCCGCGGCTGGAGGCATGGTTCGGCCTGCTCACCCCGGGCGACGGCGCCGGCGCCGAGGCCGTCGCCCTGCCGCAGCAGCGGACCCCCACGGCGGAGCAGGCGGCCCAGGCAGTGCGGGCGGACCGGGACGACCGGGCGGACCGCCCCTTCCCGCTCACCCCCGTCCAGCAGGCCTATCTGATCGGCCGGGCGGACGACCAGCCGCTCGGCGGCGTCAGCTGCCACGCCTACCTGGAATTCGACGCGCGGCAGCTGGACCCGCAGCGTCTGGAGACGGCCGTGCGCGCCCTGATCGCACGGCATCCGATGCTGCGGGTGTCGTTCGCCGACGACGCCACCCAGCACGTCATGGCGCAGTCCCCGTGGCCGGGCGTGACCGTCCACGACCACCGCGACCTCGCGGGCGACGAGGCGGCGGCAGCGGCGCTGGCCCTGCGCGAGCGGCTCTCGCACCGGCGTCTGAACGTCGACCGGGGCGAGGTCATCGACGTCCAGGTGAGCCGGCTCCCCGACGGGGTGGACCGGCTCCACTTCAACGTCGACCTCCTGGCCTCGGACCTCGCCAGCATCCGCGTGCTGCTCACCGATCTGGCCGCCCTGTACGACGATCCCGACGCGCTGGACGCCCTCACCTACACCTTCGGCCGCTACATCGAGGACCAGGACGCGGTGCGCGGCCCGGAGCGCGAACGGGCGCGCGCCTACTGGCAGGAGAGGCTGCCGTCCCTGCCGGGAGGGCCCAGGCTGCCGCTGGCCGTCGACCCCGAGGCGGTCGTCGTACCGAAGTTCGTCCGCCGCTCCTGCGGGCTCACCGCCGACGAGTGGCGCACCATGGAGCGCCGGGCGGGCGAGGCGGGCCTGACGCCCTCGGTGGTGCTGGCCACGGCCTTCTCCATGGTGCTGGCCCGGTGGAGCGGCGACGAGCACTTCCTGCTCAACCTGCCGCTGTTCGACCGCGACCTCGACGCGCACCCGCAGATCAACCGCATCGTCGCCGACTTCACGGGCCTGGTCCTGGTCGAGGTCGACCTGGCCGGCGGCGGCAGTTTCGCCGCCCTGGCCCGCGCGATGCAGAAGCAGATGCACGAGGGGATCGGCCACTCCGCCTACTCCGGCGTCGACGTGCTGCGCGACTTCAACCGCGCCGATCTGGACGCGCCCCGCACGGCGCCCGTCGTCTTCGCGTGCGACCTGTCGGCGCCCCTGGTGCCGGACGCGTTCGTGGACCGCTTCGGCGAGGCCACGTGGATGATCTCCCAGACCCCGCAGATCTGGCTCGACCACCAGGTCTACCGCACCCGCGACGCCGGTGTGCTGCTGGTGTGGGACGCCGTCGAGGAGCTCTTCCCGGCCGGGGTGCTGGACGACATGATGGCGGCCTACGAAGCCCTGGTGCGCGGCCTGTTGGCCGGCGCGTGGGACACCCCGCTGCCCCAGATGCCGCTGCCCGCCGCCCAGCGGCGCCGGCGCGACGCGGTCAACTCGGCCACGCGCACCATGACCGGGAACCTCCTGCACACGGCGTTCTTCGAGCGCGCCGCCGAGCGCACCGGGCAGCCCGCCCTGCTGTGGGGCGAGCGGGAGACGATGGCCCACGACGAGCTGGCGCGGCGCGCGCTGGCCGTCGCGGGCGCACTGGCGCGGCGCGGTGTCGGCCGCGGCTCGTACGTGGCCGTGACCGCCCCGAAGAGCGCCGAGCAGATCGCGGCCGTGCTCGGGGTCCTGGCCGCCGGCGCCGCGTACGTGCCGATCGGCGTGGACCAGCCGGACGAGCGACGCGCCCGCATCCTCGAACTCAGCGGCGTCCAGGTGGTACTGGACGGCCGCGGAACCCCCCAGCTGGCCCCGGCCGGCATCGAGGTCCTGGCGATCGACGAGGCGATGCGCGCGACGCCGCTGGACGCACCGGTCGCCGCCGACCCCGACGACACCGCCTACGTGATCTTCACGTCCGGGTCGACGGGCCTCCCGAAGGGGGTCGAGGTCAGCCATCGCGCCGCGGTCAACACCGTCGAGGACGTCAACGAGCGGTTCGCCATCGGGTCCGAGGACCGGGTGCTGGCGGTCTCGGCGCTGGACTTCGACCTCTCGGTCTGGGACGTCTTCGGATTCCTCGCGGTGGGCGGCGGCGCCGTCCTGGTGCCGGAGTCCGGCCGGCGCGACGCCTCCGAGTGGCTGGCCCTGTGCCGGCGCCACGGGGTGAGCGTCTGGAACACCGTCCCGGCCCTGCTCGACATGGTGCTGACCGCGGCCGACGGGGCCCCGCTCCCCGCCACGATGCGGCTGGCCCTGCTGTCCGGCGACTGGATCGGACTCGACCTGCCCGAGCGGCTCGCCCGTGCGTCCGGCGGCCGATGTCGCCTGATCGCACTCGGCGGCGCCACAGAGGCCGCCATCTGGTCGAACGCGTACGAGGTCGACGCAGTGCCGGACGGCTGGCGCTCGATCCCGTACGGCACGCCCCTGCGGAACCAGAAGTTCCGCGTGGTGGACGGCCGCGGCCGCGACTGCCCCGACTGGGTGCCGGGCGAGCTCTGGATCGGCGGCAGCGGCGTGGCCCTCGGCTACCGGGGCGACCCGGAGCTGACCGCGGCCCGCTTCCCCCACCAGGACGGTGAGCGCTGGTACCGCACCGGCGACCTCGGCCGCTACTGGCCCGACGGCAATCTGGAGTTCCTCGGCCGCCTCGACCACCAGGTGAAGATCAACGGCTTCCGGGTCGAGCTCGGCGAGATCGAAGCCTGCCTGCAGGCGCACCCCGAGGTCGCGCAGGCCGTGGTCGTCCCGTTCACCGAAGGCCGCCGGGAACTGGTCGCCGCCGTCGTCGAGCGCTCCTCGGCGCCCGACCCCGTACGGGAGCCCGCCGGGCACGCCGACGGGGACGGACACCAGCCGCACGCGTTCCTGCCGCCCGCGTCCGACGACGCGGACCGGACCGATCCGCACCTGCACGAACACCAGCTGGTGGAGGCGCTGCTGGCCGGCGTCGTCGCGCCGCTGATCGCGTCCGGCGCCGGGGCGGCGCGCCCCGTGTCCGTCTGCGCCCAGCAGCGTCCGGTGGTGGACGTCTGGCTGGAGTACCTCGCCCAGCGCTCCGTACTGTCCCGCGGCGCCGACGCGGCGTACGCGCACGGCCCCCGCTGGGGCGAGGTCACCGATCCGGTCTGGATCAAGCAGGCGCGCACCGCCACCCACGGCACGTGCCTCGAACCCGTCGCCACCGCGCTGGAATGGGCCGCACCGCTCTTCACGGCCATCGTCTCCGGCGAGGCCGACGCGACCGCACTGCTGGACGATCCGGTCCTGGCCCCCGAGGCCCTGGCCGATCTGACGCCGGGCACCGCCGCCTGCCTCGCAGCCGTCGCGCACGAGCTGCGGGCGGCGCGCACCGCCGGCGACGGCACGCCGCCCGCCGTCGCCGAGTGGGACGTGGTCAGCGGCCGGGGCACGGCCAGGCTGCTCGCCGCACTCGCCCCGGACACGGTCGCGTACACCCTCCTCGGCTCCTCGGTGCCGGCGCTGGCCAAGGCCCAGACACTGCTCGCGGAGCAGGGGCACGCGACGCACACCGCGCTCCAGGGCGCCGCGGCGATCGCCGCGCAGCACGTCCACGCCTTCGACGCCGTCGTGGCGAACAACGTCCTGCACCGGATGGCGGACCCCGAGGCGGCCCTGGCCACCATGGCGCTGCTGCTGGCGCCCGGCGGACGCCTCTACCTGCTGGAACGCGAACATCCGACGCCCCTCGCGCTGATCACGGCCCTGCCGCTGGAGGCGCGCGCGGGCCGGTTCGACGAGGACCGGCCGGGCTCCGCCTGGCTGTACGACCGCGAGCGGTGGGCGCGGGCCTGCGCCGACGCCGGACTGGGCGAGGTACGGGTGCTGCGCGGCGAGGCCACCGGCGAAGTCCTGCTGACCGCGGACCGGCCGGCGACGGCTCACGGCGTCGACGGCGAGCAGCTGCGCCGGTGGGCGGCGCTCAAACTGCCGGAACACATGGTTCCCGCCCACTTCGCCGTGCTGCCCGCCCTGCCGCTGAGCAGCAACGGCAAGGTCGACCGGCGCCAGATCCAGACCGTACTGGAACAGTCCGTCGACCGGCCCCGGGACGTCGGCGAGCCGCCGCGGGGCGCCACGGAGGTCTTCGTCGCCGAACGGTGGACGAAGCTCCTCGGCCTGGACTCGGTGGGCCGCGACGAGAACTTCTTCCGGCTCGGCGGCGACAGCCTGCTCGCGACGCGCTTCGTCGCCGAGGTCCGGGGGGCCTGGGCCATCGACCTGCCCATGCGCGAGGTCATGCGGACCCCGACCGTCGCGGGGCTGAGCGTGCTGATCGACGAGCTCGTGGGCGCCGCCGGTGCGGGCCCGGACGGCGGCTGGGACAACGGCGACGAATGCGAAGAGGGTGCGGTGTGAACGCCAACGACCTGCTCGAAGAGTTCCGAAGCGCCGGCATCCGACTGTGGCGCGAGGGCCAGCAGCTGCGGTTCCGCGCCCCGCGCGGCGTGATGACCGACCAGCGTCTGGCCGACCTGCGCCGCTGCAAGGCGGAGCTGCTGGCCGTCATGGCCGACACCACCGCGAGCCCCGGCGAACCGGTGTGGCAGGACCACCCGCAGGAGCGTGAGCAGCCCTTCCCGCTCACCGACATCCAGTCGGCGTACCTGTTCGGCCGGAACCCGGCCTTCGACTACGGCGGCGTCTCCTGCCACATCTACCTGGAGTTCGCCTACCCGGCGGACCTGGACCCCGACCGGCTGCAACGCGCCTGGGACGGCCTGGTCCGGCGCCACGACACCTTGCGGACGGTCATCTGCGAGGACGGCACCCAGCGCGTCCTTCCCGTACTGGACGACACCCGCATCGAGACCGCCGATCTGCGCGGAGCGCCCTCCGACACGGTCGAGAAGGCCATCGGCCAGGTCCGCGACGAGCTGTCCCACAAGGTGCACCCCGCGGGCGAGCGCCCCATGCACGAACTGCGCCTGACCCTGGCCACCGATCGCAGCGTGCTGCACGTGTCGGTGGACTTCATGGCCCTGGACTGGCTCAGCCTGCAGCAGGTGCTGACCGAGCTGGACCGCCGCTACCAGCAGCCGGACTGCGAACTGCCCGCGGTGGACGCCACCTTCCGGGACTACGTGCTCGCCGAACGACGGCTGCGGGAGACGCCTCAGTACGAGCGCGACCGCGCGTACTGGTGGAACCGCATCGACGAGCTGCCCGGCGCGCCGGCGCTCCCGCTGCGCGACGACCACGACCCCGCCACGACGCCGCCGCTCTTCCGCCGTCTGACGACGACGCTGGACGACCGGGTCTGGCAGTCGCTGAAGGCGCGCGCCGCCGAGCACGGCATCACGCCGGCCAACGCGGTGCTGGGGGCGTACGCGGAGACGATCGGCCGCTGGAGCAGCGCCGAGCGGTTCTGCATCGGGCTGCCCGTGCTCAACCGGATCCCGCTGCACCCGCACGTGGACCGGCTGCTCGGCGACTTCACCTCGCTGAGCCTGCTCACCGTCGACTCCGAGGGCCGGACGAGCTTCGCCGAGCGGGCCCGCGTCCTGGGCGAGCGGATCTTCGACGACCTCGACCACCGGCTGTACAGCGGCGTGGAGGTGCTGCGCGAGCTCACCCGGCGCCGTGGACGCGAGGCGGCGGCGCTGCCGGTGGTCTTCACCGGCAGCATCGGGGTCGGCGGCGGCGCGGTGTCGGCGGCGGGCCGCACAGCGCGCCCCGTGTACGGCATCAGCCAGACGCCCCAGGTGTGGATCGACTGCCAGGTGGGCGACCAGTACGGCGGCCTGGACATCAACTGGGACGTGCGCGAAGGGGTCTTCCCCGACGGCCTGGTCGACGAGATGTTCGCCGCCTTCGAGGGGCTCCTGCACCGGCTGGCCCAGGACGACGCGCCGTGGGCGGCCGTGGATCCCCAGCCGCTGCCCCACCGGCAGCAGAGCCTGCGCGCCGCGGTGAACGCGACCCAGGCCCCGGCCCCCGACGGCCTGCTCCACGACCCGCTCGTGGCCTACGCGCGCGCCTTCCCCGACCGGGTCGCGGTGGTCGACCCGTCCGGATCGCTGACCTACGGGCAGTGGCTCGGCCGCGCCGCCCGGGTGGCCGAGGAGCTGCGGGCCGCCGGGTGCCGTCCCGGCGACTTCGTCGGCGTCCTGATCGACAAGAGCCGCGACCAGGTCGTCGGCGTGCTCGGTGTGCTCCTCGCGGGCGGTGTGTACGTACCGGTCGACCTCGGCCAGCCCCGCGTCCGCCGGGACCGGATCCTCACCGACAGCGGCGCCCGGTTCGCCGTCGTCGCCGACGCGGCCACCGCCACGCCGCCGCCCGGTGTCCGGGCGGTCGAGGTGACCGGCGTGGAGCCGGTCCCCGTGGACCAGATCCCCGAGGGGCCCGCGGTGGCGCCCGGGGAGCTCGCCTACGTCATGCACACCTCGGGTTCGACCGGCGTCCCCAAGGGGGTGATGATCACCCACCAGGCCGCCGCCAACACGGTCCACGACATCAACACCCGCTTCGGCGTCGGTGAGGGCGACCGGATCCTCGGCCTGGCCGCGCTCAGCTTCGACCTGTCGGTCTACGACCTGTTCGGCCCGACGGCCGTGGGCGCCACCCTGGTGCTGCCGGACCCCGCCCGCCGCGGCGACCCCTCGCACTGGGCCGCGATGGTGGCCGAGCACGGCGTGACGCTGTGGAACTCGGTCCCGGCGCAGCTCCAGATGCTGATGCACTACCTCGACGTCGAACCCGCCGACCTCGGCTGCCTGCGGCTGGCGCTGCTGTCGGGCGACTGGATCCCGCTGTCGCTGCCGGCCCACGCCGAACGCCACGTGCCCCGGACCGAGCTGATCAGCCTGGGCGGGGCGACGGAGGCCGCGATCTGGTCGATCTACCACCGCATCGAGACGGTGGAACCGCACTGGCGCAGCATCCCGTACGGGGCTCCGCTCGCGAACCAGCGCTTCCACGTGCTCGACGCCGCCCTGCGCGACCGGCCCGAACTGGTCGTCGGCGAGCTGTACATCGCGGGTACCGGCCTGGCCACGGGCTACCTGGGCGATCCGGAGCGGACGGCGGAGCGGTTCATCCGCCACCCCGAGACGGGGGAGCCGCTCTACCGCACCGGCGACCTCGGCCGTTACCTGCCGAACGGCGAGATCGAGTTCTCCGGCCGCGCGGACCAGCAGATCAAGATCCGCGGACACCGGATCGAGCTCGGCGAGATCGAGGCGGTGCTGGGCGAGCACCCGATGGTGGGTACCTGCGTGGTGCTGGCCGCGGGCAGCGACGCCTTCGAGCGGGCGCTGATCGCCTTCGTGATACCGGCGCAGCAGCCGGCCGCCGTCGAGGGGGCCGAGCTCGTGCGGTGGGTGGCCGAGCGGCTGCCTTCGCACATGGTCCCGGCGCGGGTGCGGATCGTCGAGACGCTGCCGTTGACACCCAACGGCAAGGTCGACCGCAAGCGGCTGCTGGACTCCGCCCCGGCGCCCGCCGCGCCGCGGGGCGCGCCGCCCGAGCCGCCGCGGCCGGGCGTCGAACTGCGCATCGCGGAGCTGTGGGCCGAGGTGCTCACCGGCCAACTGCCCAGCCGGAACCTGGGATTCTTCGACGCGGGCGGCAACTCGCTGCTGGCCGCCCAGTTCGTGGGCCAGCTGCGCGAGCGACTCCCCGAGGCCGCCGAGATCACCTTCGACGTGCTGCTGCGCGCCCTGCTGGACCAGCCCACGGTCGCCGGACTGGCCGAGCGGCTGCAGTCCGCCCCGGCGCCGGAGCGGGCCGCGGCGGCCACCGCGGCGACGGCCCGGCGCTCGCCGCTGGTCCCGCTGGTCCCGCCGGCCGGATCGGGGCAGGGCCCGGTGCGTCTGCTCGTACACGACGAGACGGGAACCCTGGCGTCCTACCGGGCGCTCATCGCCGAACTGGGTTCGGATACCCCCCTGTTGGGGCTCGCCGTACCCGAGGGAGGAAGCGCCCTCGACCTCGCCGCACCGGACCTGGTCGAGGAACTGGCCGCCGGCTACGCCCGCGAGGTACAGGCCGCCGGACACGACGACGTCGAGGTCGTCGGCCACCGCCTCGGCGGCCCGATCGCCCTGGAACTGGCCCGCGCCCTGAGCGAGGCCGGGGTGAGCGTGCGGCAGCTGACCCTCGTGTCCGGCTTCGAGCGGACCACGCCGGCCGCCGCGGGCTACGACCCGCAGCCGTACGCGGGCGACATCACCCTCCTGCGCCCGGCCGAGCCCTCGACCGCCGCGCCCGGCGCCGACGACGCCGCCGGTTTCTGGGGCGAGGTGTGCCTGGGCGACCTGACGGTGGTCGACGTTCCCGGAGACCACCTCAGCTGCCTGGAGCCGCCGCACGTGACGCGGACGGCGCAGGCGATCACGGCGCAGGGGACGGGCCGCCGATGACGCGCGCGACACCGGGCCCGATGCGCGTCGTCGTCTGCGGGACGCGTTTCGGCCAGGTTTACCTCTCCGCCCTGGCCCAGGCCGCGCCCGACCGCTTCCAGCTCGCCGGCATCGTGGCACGGGGCAGCGCCCGGTCCGTCGCCCTCGCCGAGGAGTACGGCGTTCCGCTCTACGACAAGGTCGAGCAGCTGCCCGACGACGTCGACGCCGCCTGCGTCGTGGTCTCGACCGCGGTCGGCGGCGGGCGGGGCGTGGACCTGGCGCAGGCCCTGCTCGAACGCGGGATCCACGTGCTCCAGGAGCATCCCGTCCACCCGACCGAGCTGGCGGACTGCCTGCGGGTGGCGCGCCGGACCGGGACCCAGTACCAGGTGAACACCTTCTATCCGCACCTCGAACCGGTCCGGCGGTTCACCGCGGCCGCCCGCCGGCTGATCCGGCTGCGCAAGCCGGTGTTCATCGACGCCATGTGCGCGGTGCAGGTGTCGTTCGACCTGCTCGACATCCTGGCCGGGATCTTCGACGGGCTGCGGCCCTGGTCGGTCTCCCCGGTCGCCGGCCCCGCCGGTCGCCCGCTGGTCAGCGTGGAGGGGCAGATCGCGGGGGTGCCGCTGACGCTGCGCGTGGAGAACAGGATGCAGGCGGGGGACGACAGTTCGAGCCTGTTCCTGCACCGGATCACCCTCGGTACCGATGCGGGGAACCTGATGCTGGCCAACACCCACGGTCCGGTGATCTGGAGCCCGGTCCTTCGGATCGACGGCCGAGGTGTCACCGCGGACTTCGTGGGTACGCCGGAGACGCCGACCTGGGCGGGCGCCATGGACGAGGTGTGGGGGGAGGGGGTGCTGGCCGCCCTGGAGACACTGCGCGAGCGCGTCGACTCGGGCGTGGACCCTCTGCAGGGCAGCCAGCGCCATCTGACCGTCGCCCGCGCCTGGAAGGAGTTGACCGAGGCCCTGGGCTATCCGGAGGTCGCCGAACCGGATTCCGGGGACCCGTTGACCGTCGCCGATCTCGCCGGACAACCGGAATCCGGACGCGTGTAGGGCGATGGCCGACAACCGCCGTCCCGGTGGTGGCACAGCGGCCCGGTGCGCGGTACGGTGATATCGGAACACGTTTGGAAATCGATGGGAGAGCTATGAGCGCGATCGATCCCGCTGAGGCGAGGGAGCGGTCCACGCCCTTGGCGGACGCCGGTTCCGCCGCGGAACCGGGCATGGGGCGGTTACTCCGTCCCTTTGTCTGGAGCTTCGCGGCAGTTGTGATCTTCCAGGTCATCGGCGCCTTGGCAGGCCTGGCGCCGTTGCTGGCGGTCGTGGAGCTGGGGCGGACCCTGCTGAAGCCGGGGCCGGTCGATCGCGATCACGTCTGGGCCGTCGTGACCGTGGGTGCGGTCGGCATGTTCGTGCGGCTGGTGTTCACGGCGGCGTCGTCGGGGATCGGTCACGTCATGGACGGCAAGGTCCAGTTGGCGTTCCGCCGGCAGCTGGCGGCCCGGCTGGGACGGGTCCCGATCGGGTGGTTCTCCAAGCGCCGGACCGGTGAGCTGGCGAAGGTGGTGGGCGAGGACGTCAGCGCCGTCCACCCGTTCATCGCCCACACCCCCGGTGAGATCGTCTCCGCGTTCGTGGTCCCGCTGGCCTCGCTGGTGTACCTCTTCACCGTCGACTGGCGGTTGACGCTGATCGCCCTGATCCCGGTCGTCGTGGCGATGGGGCAGGTCCCCTTCATGATGACGCCGACCCGGACGCGGGAGCAGGAGGAGTTCGACACGGCCATGGGCCGGATCTCCTCCTCCGTGATCGAGTTCGTGCAGGGCATCGCGGTGGTCAAGGCCTTCGGCCAGTCCGGGCGGGCGCACCGCAAGTTCCTCAAGGCGACGGACGACTTCGTCGTCACCTTCCAGACGTGGGTCCACGGCATCTCCCCGATCGCGGCCCGCATGCAGCTGGCCCTCTCGCCGCCGTTCGTGCTGCTGGTCGTGCTGATCGGCGGCGCCTGGCGGGTCACGGACGGCGACCTGACGCCGGCCGACCTGCTGCCGTTCCTGCTGCTGGGCCTCGGCCTGACCGCCCCGGTCGCCGCCCTCGGCCACGGCTTCGACGACATCCAGGCCGCCCAGCGCGCCGTCGGCCGCATCCGCGAGGTCCTCGACGTGCAGTCCCTGCCGGAGCCGGCGACCCCGGTCGCACCGCAGGGGCACCGCGTGGAGCTGCGGGACGTCCGCTTCGGCTACGAGGAGGACCGCGAGGTCCTGCGCGGCATCGACCTGGTGCTGGAGCCGGGCACCGTCACCGCGATCGTCGGCCCCTCGGGCAGCGGCAAGTCGACCCTGGTGCAGCTGCTTCCGCGCTTCTTCGACCCCACCGACGGCCAGATCCTGCTCGGCGGGGCCGACCTGAAGGAGATCGGCAGCAGCCAGCTCTACCGCATGGTCTCCTTCGTCTTCCAGGACGTCCGCCTCCTGCGCGCCTCGGTCGCCGACAACATCGCGCTGGCGGTGCCCCGGGCCAGCCTCGACGACGTGGTGCGCGCCGCGAAGCTCGCCAACATCCACGACCGGATCCTCGAACTGCCCCGCGGTTACGAGTCGGTGATCGGCGAGGACGCGGGCCTGTCGGGTGGTGAGGCGCAGCGCATCGCGATCGCCCGCGCCCTGCTGGCCGACACCCCGATCCTGGTCCTCGACGAGGCCACCGCGTTCGCCGACCCCCAGACCGAGCAGGCCGTACGCCGTGCACTGGCCACGCTCGAAGGCAACCGCACCGTCCTGGTCATCGCCCACCGGCTCGAGACGGTCGCCGACGCCGACAACGTGGTGATGCTCGAAGACGGCCAGATCGCCGAACAGGGCCGCCCGGCACAACTCCTGGCGCAGGACGGCAAGTTCGCCGCCTTCTGGCGCTCGCAGCGCGCGGCGGTCGCCGATGAGATCGAAGTACCCGGTGGCGTACGGCAAGGAGACGAAACCCGATGATCCGCATGCTGCTCCACGTCCTGGGAGCCAAGTACGCCAGGCCGCTGCGCCGTACGCTGACGCTGATGACGATGACCGCGATCGCGGAGGGCCTGTCCTACGCGCTGCTGGTCCCCGTCCTGCGGGAACTGTTCGGTGACACCCCCGATGACGCCTGGCCGTGGATCGGGGCCTTCGGCGCCGCGTTCGTCCTCTACGGCGTCCTGCGCTACATCAGCGACATGTCCGGCTTCCACGTCGGCACCGAGCTCCTGCGGGGCATGTACCACCGCCTGGGCGACCACCTCGCCAAGCTCCCCATCGGCTGGTACAGCGCCAGCCGCCTGGGCGAGCTGTCCGTCCTGGCCAGCCGTGGCGTCCTGCAGGCGATGAGCGTGATCGCCCACATCCTGGGCCCGTTCATCTCCGCCACCGTCACCCCGCTGACCATCGTCGCGGTCATCCTCGTCTTCAACTGGCAGATGGGCCTGGCCGCCCTGATCGCCGTGCCCGTCGTGGCCGCCATCCAGGCCTTCACCGGACGCACCACCATGGCCGCCGACGCCGAACGCTCCGAGCGCGACGAGGAGGCGACCGGCCGCGTCATCGAGTTCCTCCAGGTCCAGCCCGTCCTGCGGGCCGGCGGCCGCACCGCCGAGCGCTTCAACCTCCTGGACGACTCCCTCAAGGGCGTCGAACGCGCCTCGCGCCGCCTGACCTTCTCCGCCCTGCCGGGCGCCGTGGGCCTGACCCTCACCGTCCAGGCCATGTTCACCGGCCTGCTCGCCCTGGGCGCCTACCTCGCCCTCGACGGCGACATCGGCGTCGCGGAGATCCTCACGATCCTGGTCCTCGCCGCCCGCTGCGCCGACCCCCTCCTGTCGCTGGCCGACATGGGCGGCAAGCTCCGCAGCGCCCGCTCGGTCCTGGACAAGCTCCGCGTCGTCCTGGAGACCGCGCCCCTGCCCGAGCCGGCCAACCCCCTCCAGCCCGCCGACAGCAGCCTCGAACTCGAAGCGGTCACCTTCCGCCACGGCGACCGCACCGTCTTCGACAACGCCTCCCTCACCGTCCCCCAGGGACAGCGCCTGGCCGTCGTCGGACCCTCCGGCGCCGGCAAGAGCACCCTGCTCCAGCTCCTGGGCCGCTTCTACGACGTGGACGCCGGTGCGGTCCGCGTGGGCGGCGTCGACGTCCGCGCGATCGACACCGAAACCCTGATGGCCCAGATCGCCATCGTCTTCCAGGACGTCTACCTCTTCGACGGCACCATCGAGGAGAACATCCGTCTCGGCCGCCCCGACGCCACCGACGCCGAGGTCCGCGCCGCGGCCACCGCGGCCCGCCTCGACGAGGTCATCGAACGGCTCCCCGACGGATGGAACGCCAACGTCGGTGAGGGCGGGGCGCTGCTCTCCGGCGGCGAACGCCAGCGCGTCTCCATCGCCCGCGCCCTCCTCAAGGACGCCCCCATCGTCCTCCTCGACGAGGTCACCTCCGCACTCGACCCCGTCAACGAGGCCGCCGTCCACGAAGGCATCGAACGCCTCATGGCCGGCCGCACCGTGGTCATGGTCGCCCACCGCATGCGCACCGTCCAGCGCGCCGACCGCGTCGTCTTCCTCGACAACGGCCACATCGTCGAAGAGGGCACCCACGACGAACTCCTCCAGCACGGCGGGCGGTACGCCGAGTTCTGGAACATCTCCATGGCACCGGCAACGAGGGAATAAGAGCCGAAATGTTTGTCGATCCTTTGTCGCAGGACCAGCGTGGCGGTGCGTTCCGCCGCCACGCGCCGCGACCGTACGCCCGAGCCCGCGTGCTGCTCTTCCCGCACGGCGGCGGCAGCGCGAGCTACTACCGGTCGTGGGCCGCGGCGGCGCCCTGGGACATCGAGTTCCTCGCGGTCCAGTACCCGGGCCGGGAGGATCGGTACTCCGAACCGGTGCCGGCGGACATCCAGGGCGTCGCGGCCGCACTGGCGGCCGAGATGCCGGCCGACGGTCCGCCGCTGCCGACCATCGTGTTCGGGCACAGCATGGGGGCGGTCGTCGCCTACGAGTTCACCCGCCTGCTCGCGGCGGCGGGTGAACCGCCCATGGGCCTGGTCGTGTCGGGGCACCCCGCCCCGATGCTGACCCGGCCGGGCCAGGTGCACCTCGCGAGCGACGAGGAGCTGATCGAGGAGCTGCGGCGCACCGAGGCCACGCACCGCGACATCCTCGACAACGCCTCGCTCGTCCAGGCGTTCCTGCCCATCATCCGGGGCGACTACCGGCTGAGCGAGACCTACCGGCCGCTGTCCGGCGACCGGCTCAAGCTCCCGGTCACCGTGCTGTACGGCGACCGGGACCCCGAGATCCAGGCGTGGGAGGCCGACGGGTGGCGTGAGGTCACCGGGGGTCCGTGCGAGATACGCACCTTCGAGGGCGGGCACTTCTACCTGGAGGAGCACCGCGACGCGGTCGTGGAACTCCTGACGGCCCAGGCACGTACGGCGTCCGACGCGTCGGCGATCCCGTGGCCGTCCGCCCCGTGAACCCTGACCCCCTGACCCCCTGACGACCGGACAGCAGGCGCCACCGGAGGGCGGCGCGAACCGATTCCTTGCAGCCGAGAGAAGGACAGTGGCGCCGTGACCGTCGAAGCCGTCGACCACCGGATCGACATCCGGATGAGTCCGAGAGACCTCATCAACATCGGGATCTTCGGTGCGCTCTACATCGTGACGGTCGGGGTGTTCAACCTGCTCGAATTCATCTCCCCGGTGATGACGCTCGTCACGAGCGGGCTCAGCATCATCGCGGCGGGGGTGCCGTTCATGCTGTTCCTCACCCGGGTGCGGCATGCCGGCATGGTCACGGTGTTCGCCGTGATCGTGACCGGTTTCATGCTGCTCATCGGCAGCCCGCCCATCACTCTCGTCATCGGGGTGGTGGCGGCGCTGGTCGCCGAGGCACTGCTGTGGATGGGCCGCTACCGGTCACGGCAGCTGAGCGTGTTCGCCTACGCGGTCTTCAGCACCTGGTTCGCGGGGCTGTTCATGCCGATGCTCTACGCCCGCGAGGAGTTCCTCTCCAGCCCGTACATGGAGGGGATGGGCGCCGAGTACGTCGACAAGCTCGACGAGCTGCTGTCCCCGGCCGTGCTGATCGCGTTCGACGTGTCCACCCTGGTGTTCGGCCTGATCGGCGGTGCGCTGGGACTGCGGTTGCTGGACAAGCACTTCCGCAAGGCCGGCCTGGTGTGACCGGCGCGAGTCGGCAGCTCGGCTCGGCCGTACCGCAGGAGCTCGGCCCCGCCGCACCGGAGGGGACCGCCGCACGATCGGTGCTCGACCCGCGCACCGCGGTGGCGGTCCTGCTGGGCGCGAGCATCACCATCATGGCCCCCGGCGGACTGTGGTTCGTACCGGCGGCGCTGACCGCCGGTGTGCTGCTGGCGCTCTCCGAGCGGGCCTGGCGGCGCGCGGTCGCCCTGCCGCTGGCCGCGGGGGCGGCCGCCGCGGTGGCGTTCGTACTGCCGCTGGCCGCCCCGTGGCCGGTGCTCGGCCTGATCGGGGTGATGGGCGAGTTCACGCTGCGGATCGCGGCCGTGGGAAGCATCGCCGCACACCTGGTCCAGACCGTCTCCCCGACCCGGTTCGCCGCCGCGCTGCGCTCGGCGCGGGTGCCGTCCGCGTTCACCGTGTCCGGCGCGGTGATGCTGCGGTTCGTGCCCACGATCATCACCGAGGCGCAGGCGGTGCGCGACGCCATGCGGCTGCGCGGGCTCGGCGGCTGGGGGGCGATGCTGCGCCATCCCCTGCGCGCCATCGAGTACTTCACCGTCCCGCTCATGGCGTCGAGCCTGCGCGCGGCCGAGGACCTCTCGGCGTCGGCGCTGCTGCGCGGGCTGGGCTCCCAGCCGAACCCGACGGCGATGCACCCGCCGCGGTTCGGCCCCGCCGACGCGGTGGCCGTGGCCGTGGCCGCGGTGCTGGTGGCGACGACGCTGCTGTGGAGGTCCGGGCGATGATCCGGCTGAAGGACGTCCGGTGGGTCTACCAGGGCACCGAAACGCCCGTGCTCGACGGGCTGGACCTGCACGTGCGGCGCGGCGAGACCGTGGTGGTGTGCGGGCCGAGCGGCTCGGGCAAGAGCTCGGCGCTGCGGGTCATGAACGGCCTCATCCCGCACTTCCACGAAGGCACCCTCGACGGGGAGGTCCGCGTCGACGGGGAGGCGATCACGGATCTCGCGCAGATCGGGCGGGTGACGGGGACGGTGCTCCAGCATCCGCGCCGCCAGTTCTTCACCGACGCCGTCGACACCGAACTGGCCTTCGCCCTGGAGAACGCCGGTACCGAGCCGCAGCGCATCCGCGACCGGGTCGGCGAGGTCACCGCCGATCTGGGACTGGCCGGTCTCACCGGCCGGCTGCAGCGGCTGTCGGGCGGCCAGCAGCAGCGGGTCGCGTGCGCGGCCGCCATCACGCACGGGCCGCCGGTGCTGTTGCTGGACGAGCCCACCTCCAACCTGTCCGCGGAGGGCATCGCGGACCTCACCGCGACGCTGCGCCACCTCCGGGAGCAGGGGGCGACCCTCGTCATCGCCGAACACCGCCTGCACTACCTGCGCGAACTCGCCGACCGCATCGTGGTGCTGCACGAGGGGCGGGTCGGAAGGGAATGGGTCAGGGCCGAATTCGCCGGGCTCACCGACGCGATGCTGCGCGCCGAGGGATTGCGCAGCCTCGACGCGCCGGAAAGGACCGGTGTGGCGCCGGCTTTCGGCCACGGACCCAGTATCGGGCCGATGGGAACCCGGCCGCCGGAAGCCGGCGGGGCCGGCGTCCTCCTCCAGGGAATTCGCTGCGCTTTTCGCGGACGCCCCGTCATCGACATCGCGGAGGCACATCTGCCGGCCGGCGCCATCACCGCCGTCACCGGCCCCAACGGGGCGGGCAAGACCACCCTGGCCCGCATCCTCGCGGGCCTTCAGCGCCATCGCGGGCAGGTGGTCCTCGACGGGAGCCCGCTGTCGCGCTCGCGGCGCCAGCGCGAGTCGGCGATCGTCATGCAGGACGTCCAGCGCCAGCTCTTCACCGACAGCGTCGACGCCGAACTGCGCCTCGGCGCGACCCCGGAACACGCCGACCAGGCCGCCCGGGTGCTCGCCGACCTCGACCTGGACGCCTTCGGCGACCGGCACCCCCTGTCGCTGTCCGGCGGCCAGCAACAGCGGCTGGTCGTCGCCACCGCCCGCCTGAGCGGCCGCCGCGTCGTCATCTTCGACGAGCCCAGCTCCGGAGTCGACCGCCGGCACCTGCAGTCGATGACCCGCACCATGCGCGACGTCGCCGAGGCGGGGGCGGTGGTCGTCCTCATCAGCCACGACGCCGACCTGCTCGACCTGGCCGCTGACCTGGAGCTACGCCTGCGACCCGTGAAGAATTCACATGGGTAGAGGTGAAATGAACATTGTGACGTGAAGCCTTCGATCGGTACCCTGCCGATATTGATTTAGGTTGAAAATCTCAATTGACTATATTGGCGCCTTTCATTGCGAATTAGCCGGGGGATTCTTTAGATGTGCGGGATTGCAGGCTGGGTTTCATTCGACGCCGATCTGACGCGCCGGGCTGACGTACTCGACGAGATGACGGAGACGATGGCGTGTCGCGGGCCGGACGGCTGCGGCACCTACACGCGCACCCACGTCGGGCTGGGACACCGGCGTCTCGCCATCATCGACCTGCCCGGCGGAGTGCAGCCGATGAGCGTGAGCACGCCCGCCGGCGAGATCGCCATGGTGTACTCCGGCGAGGCCTACAACTTCCAGGAGCTGCGCGAACGCCTTGTGTCCAAGGGGCACGCCTTCCGCACGGACAGCGACACGGAGGTCGTCCTCCGCAGCTACCTGGAGTGGGGCGAGAGCCTCGTCGACCACCTCGAAGGCATGTACGCGTTCGCGATCTGGGACGAGCGCGACCAGAAGCTGCTCCTGGTCCGCGACCGGATGGGCATCAAGCCGCTCTTCTACTACCCGACGCCCGACGGCGTGCTGTTCGGCTCCGAGCCGAAGGCGATCCTGGCGAACCCGATCGCGCGCAAGGCGGTCGACACCGAGGGGCTGCGCGAGCTGTTCGCCCAGACCAAGACCCCGGGCTGGGCGCTGTGGAAGGGCATGCACGAGGTGCTGCCCGGCACGCTGATCAGCGTGGACCGCAGCGGCCTGCGGCAGCGGACGTACTGGCGTCTGGAGGCCACCGAGCACACCGACAGCCGTGACGAGACCGTGGCCCGGGTGCGGGAGATGCTCACGGGGACCGTCGGCCGGCAGCTGATCTCGGACGTGCCGCAGTGCGTGCTGCTCTCCGGCGGCCTGGACTCCAGCGCGATCACCGGTCTGGCGGCGGAGCACCTGTCCCGCCGGGGCGAGCAGGTCCGCACCTTCTCGGTGGACTTCGCCGGCCAGGAGGAGAACTTCGTCCCGGATGAGATGCGCGACACCCCCGACTCGCCGTTCGTACGCGACGTGGCGGCGCACGTGCGGTCCGCGCACCAGGACGTGATGCTCAACCCGGCCGACCTCTCGGATCCCGCGGTGCGGCGCGCGACCGTCGCCGCCCGGGACATCCCCAACGGGTTCGGTGACCTGGACAGCTCGCTGTACCTGCTGTTCAAGGCGATCCGGGAACGCTCCACGGTCGCGCTGTCGGGGGAGTCGGCCGACGAGGTGTTCGGCGGGTACCCCTGGTTCCACCACGAGCCGCTGACCCGCGTCCAGACCTTCCCGTGGATGGCGGTCATCCCCCCGCTGAGCCTGGAGGCGCGGACCGACCACATCGAGCCCGGGCTCCGCGAGCGGCTCGACGTGAAGACCTACACCGCCGACCAGTACGCGACGGCGCTCGGCGCAGTCGACCACCTCGACGGCGAGTCCGAGGTGGACCGGCGCATGCGCACCGTCTCCCACCTGCACCTGACGCGTTTCGTCCGCGGGATGCTGGACCGCAAGGACCGGCTGTCGATGGCGGTGGGACTGGAGGTGCGCGTGCCCTTCTGCGACCACCGGCTCGTCGAGTACGTCTACAACACGCCGTGGGCGCTGAAGTCCTTCGACGGCCGGGAGAAGAGCCTGCTGCGCCAGGCCACGGCGCACGTGCTGCCGCGGTCGGTCGTGGAGCGGGTCAAGAGCCCCTACCCCTCGCCCCAGGACCCCCAGTACGCGGCGAACCTCCAGCAGCAGGTCAAGGAGCTCCTCGCCGCCCAGGACGCGCCGGTGTTCGCACTGGTCGACCGGGCCTGGGCGCAGCAGGTCGGAGCGCAGGACCCGGCGGCCATGACGACGGGCGTACGGGCCGGCCTGGAGCGCGTCCTGGACCTGCACACCTGGATGGAGCTGCACTCGCCCGAGCTCCAGCTCGACTGATCACGCACTGCTGACGTCCCCGGCCTCGGGGCCCGCACCCCCGGCGGGCCCCGAGGCCGTGTTCCCCCCGCCCCCCCGCTGGTTTCTCCCGCTCTCCCCGCCCCGGGACCGGCACCGTTGACACGATGATTGGGAGATTGCAGATGGACCGCGAAGCGGACGTCACCGTGACGTCAGTTCCGGCCGTGGAGGACACCCGGGAGCCGGCCGCACCGGCCCCCCGGCCCCACCGCTGGGCGCTCGTACTGCTCAGGACCGGCGCGGTCCTGTTCCTCCTCGACACGCTCTTCCAGGCGGCCCTGGCCGGCCTGTTCGTGACCGGGGACGTCGACCTCCTGACCTGGCACAAGCACAACGCCGACCTCCTCAGCGCCCTGGTCGCCGTCCAGGCCGTCGCCGCGGGCGTGTTGTGGCGCAAGCTGCGCGCGCCCGTCTGGCCCTTCGTCCTCACCGTGGGCCTGATCGTCCTGCTCATCCTCCAGCAGGGCCTGGGCGAGTCCCGGATGCTCGGCGGTCACATCCCCCTCGGGATGGCGATCTTCGGCGCCGCCGCCGCCCTGACCTACTGGGCCTTCACCTACCGCCCGGCCCCGCCGGTCCAGCCGGTCCTGCCGGCGCAGGCGGACGGAGGACGGCAGTGACCTCGCGTCGACGCTTCCTCGGGCTCGCGGCGGGAGCCGGGGTCGGCCTCGCGATTCCGATCGGCTCCGCGACCTACGCCCACCTGGCGGGGGAGAGCACCGGCGCGCTGCTGACCAGCGCCCTGCCGCTGCCCGAACCCTTCGCCGTACCGCTGCCGGTCCCGCCGCAGGCGCGCGCGGTCCGCAGCGCCGACGGGACCGACTTCTACCAGCTCACGCAGCGGGAAGCCGCCGTCGAGATCGTGCCCGGGACCAAGACCACGGTCTGGGGCTACGACGGGATCTTCCCCGGCCCCACCTTCGTCGGGCACTCCGGCCGCAAGATGGTCGTCGAGGTCGAGAACAAGCTCACCGTGCCCACCTCCCTGCACCTGCACGGCGGTGTGACCCCCGCGCACTCCGACGGCTACCCCACCGACCTCCTGCTGCCCACCCAGTGCGGCGCCGCGATGCGCAACGGCAGCTACAAGTCGCACCAGGGCGAGCACGGCATGCACGTGGAGCCCTCCGACTGGAAGGTCATGGAGGGACTCAAGTCCTACGAGTACCCCCTGGAGCAGCGCGCCGCGACGCTCTGGTACCACGACCACCGCATGGACTTCAGCGCCCCGCAGGTCTGGCGGGGCCTGGCCGGCATGTTCCTCGTCCGCGACGACGAGGAGGAGGCGCTCGCGCTGCCCGGCGGCGACCACGAGGTCCCCCTCATGCTCTGCGACCGCGCCTTCGAAGAGGACGGGTCCTTCCGCTACCCGGGCGTGACCCCCTCCTGCATCGGCGAACCCGGCGTGGAGGAGGCGTACATGGACGGCGTGCTGGGCGACGTCCAGCTGGTCAACGGAGCCCCCTGGCCCGTCCTCGACGTCTCGAACACCCGCTACCGGCTCCGGCTGCTCAACGCCTCCAACGCCCGTCGCTACCGGCTCCGGCTGGAGAAGGCCGAGGGGGGCCGGCTGCCGTTCGTGCAGATCGGCAGCGACGCCGGCCTGCTGTCGGCGCCGCAGCGGCTCGACGCGCTGCCCATCGCCCCCGCCGAACGGTTCGACGTCGTGGTGGACTTCGCCGACTGCCCGGTGGGCTCCGAGGTCACGCTGGTCAACACCCTGGCCGACGGCCGCATGCGCCAGGTGATGCGCTTTCGCGTCACCCGCCAGGAGAAGGACGCCAGCCGGGTCCCGGACCAGCTGTCCAAGGCGGCGGAGCCCCTGGAGCGCGGTGCGTCGGTCGCCGTGCGGCAGTTCGACTTCCGGCGCACGAACAGCGGCGACGGAGCCATGTGGACGATCAACGGCCGCCCCTTCAACACCTCCGAAGCCCTCGCGACCCCGCGCCTGGGCACGGTCGAACGCTGGCGCTTCAGCAGTGACTTCCACCATCCCGTCCACGTCCACCTGGCCCACTTCCAGGTGATCTCCCGCGGCGGCAAGCCCCCGGCAGCCACCGACGCGGGGTGGAAGGACACCGTGGACGTGCGCCCGTACGAGGTGGTCGAGGTCCTCGTCCGCTTCGACGGCTTCAAGGGCCGCTACATGCTCCACTGCCACAACCTCGAACACGAGGACATGGCGATGATGGCCAACTTCGAGGTCGTCTGACGGGCGTGCCGCGCCTTGTGGGAATCCTCTAAGGGACACGCGCTCGAATCGGTCGACTCGGCCCCCTCCTCAGGGGATTTCAGCTGACATGCTCGTCAGGGGATCAGCAAGCATGTTGTGAAGTCCCCACTAGGTCCCCACGAGGTTCCCCACGAGATCAAGGAGTCAGCGCATGGCGGGAAACGGTCAGGTCGTGGTCACGGGCATGGGCGCGATGACGCCGGTGGGCGCCGATGCGCCCTCCTCCTGGTCGGCTCTGCTGGCCGGGAAGTCCGGCGTGCGTCTCCTGGACGAGGAGTGGGCCGCGGACCTGCCCGTGCACGTCGCGGCCGTCCTCGCGGAGGACCCCGCCGCGCTGCTTCCCCGTACGGAGGCCAGGAAGCTGGACCGCGGCCAGCAGCTCGCCGTCCTCACCGCCCGGCAGGCGTGGCAGGACGCCGGCGCGCCGGACGTCGAGCCCGAGCGGCTGGCCGTGGTCATCGGCACGGGCACGGGCGGCATCCTGACCACCCTCGGCCAGAACGCGGTGTTCGAGCGGTCGGGGGCCCGTCGGCTGTCCCCGTTCGCGGTCCCGATGCTCATGCCCAACGGCCCCGCGGCGTCCGTCAGCATGGACCTCGGCGCCAAGGGCGGCGCGCGCACGCCGGTGAGCGCCTGCGCTTCGGGCGCCGAGGCCCTCGCCATGGGCCAGGACCTGATCCGCGCCGGGAGGGCCGACGTGGTGATAGCCGGCGGCGTCGAGGCCGCCCTGCACCCCTTCACCATCGCCGCCTTCGCCCAGATGAAGGCGCTGTCCACCGCATCGGAGAACCCGGAGGCGGTCTCCCGCCCGTTCGACGTGGCACGCTCCGGCTTCGTCATGGGCGAGGGCGCGGGCGTCATGGTGCTCGAACGGGCCGAGTGGGCCCGGGCGCGCGGCGCGCGGACGTACGGTGCGCTGGCCGGCAGCGCGGTCAGCTCCAGTGCCCACCACATCACCGCCTCCGACGCCGACGGGCAGGCCTGCGCCATGGAGATGGCCCTGCGCGACGGCGGCGTCAGCCCGCAGGACATCGGCGTCGTCCACGCGCACGCCACGTCCACCGAGTCCGGTGACGTGGCCGAGGCCGACGCGATCCGCCGGGCCGTCGGCGGGCACGCGGCCGTGACGGCGACCAAGTCGATGACGGGTCACATGTTCGGAGCCTCCGGCGCGGTGGGTGCGATGGTCTCCCTGCTCGCCCTGGCGCAGGGCGTCGTCCCGGCCACGCTCAACCTGGAGCAGCAGGACCCGAGGGTCGAACTGGACGTGGTGCGGGGCGCGAGCCGCACCGGCCGGTGGTCGGCCGCCCTGGCCAACTCCTTCGGGTTCGGCGGGCACAACGTCAGCCTGGTCTTCACGACGTAGCCGCCCGCGCGGTCTCCCGTACGCCGACGGCCGCGAGCCGCCGGCGTGCGGGCGTTCCCGGTGCGCCCCGCTACAGGACCGGCAGTGCGATCAGGGCCCGCTGGTCGCGGAGGTACAGCTGCTTGGCCTGCGGATCGGAGGTCAGGACGTCCGCCTTCGTCTCGTAGCGCCACACGGCACGGTGCGAGCGGGAGTCGACGGCCCGCAGGCCCGCCGCGTCCATGCTGTAGACGTGTTTCGCGGTCACCACCGGGGCGATGTCGCGGTGCGGGTCCGTGCCTTGAGGCGCGCTCTCCGCCCAGCGCAGTCCGCCGGTGCGGGCGTCGAGCGCGACGATGCCGCGGGTGCCCTCCACGACGTACACGACCCCGTCCCGCACGGTCGGGATGCCGTAACGGCGCTGCCCGATCACCCTGCCCACGTCACGGCCCTCGCCGAAGGACCACGCGGGCCTGCCGTCGGTGAGCCGCAGCGCCTGCACGGTCTGGGCACCCAGGTACACGTGGCTCTCGTCCGTGGCCGGCAGGACCGGCGTCGCGCCCGGCGCGGACAGCGACGCCGTCCACCGCTCCGCCCCGCTGTCGGCGTCGTGCAGGGACACGCGCAACGCGTCGCCCTGCTCCGCCCGTTGCCACAGCAGCACCCCACCGCGTACGGCCCGGGCACGGACGGCGGTCGGGTGCTTCAGCTTGACGGCGTCCTTGGAAGGTGCCGCCGTCGGCTGCCGCCACAGCTCCTTGCCGGTCTTCAGGTTCGCGGCCAGTACGGACCACTGCGCGCTCCCCGCCGATCTGGCGCACAGGAACACCGTGTCGCCGTCCACTCCGAGGATCTGGTTGAGCACGTCCGTGCCGTCGTACGCGGGCAGGCGCACGAGCAGGTCCTGCTCCCGGCCGTTCTCCGCGGACCGGGCCACGACGGCCAGGGCCTTGTCCGCGGCGTCCGCGTCGCGCACCGCGTACAGCGCCTTGTCGTCGGTGGCGAAACGCCAGGTGTCCGCCAGCTTGAAGAAATCCGTCACATACGTGCCGTCCTGCGGGGAAATGCCCTGGGTGCCGACCCCGACGACCGTGACGAGCATGCCGCCCACCCGCAGGGGGTGGCCGCCCACCAGCGGGTGGGCCATGTCGGCCTTCCACAGCGGATCCGGCGGCGGCTGCAGGGTGGGCTGCTTGCCGTCCGCAGCCTTGTCCTCGCCGCGGTCACCGCCACCGAGCAGGGCCCACAGGCCGCCGCCCGCGGCCAGCGCCACCCCGCCGGCCGTCGCGCCGCCGACCGCGAACAGCCTGCGGCGCGACATCCCGCCGCCGCCGGCCACGCTGGTGGCCTCCCCGGCGTCGGGGGCAGCCAGCCGCGGCGGTGGCTCCTGCCACACCGCGGCACTGCGACGGGCGATGTCCGCGAGCACCGGCTGCGGCAGTCCGTCCGCGAACGAACCCCCTTCAGACGCGAGGAGTTCGGCCAGCTCGGCGGTCGTGGGCCGCTGCGCCGGATCCTTCACCAGGCAGCGGGCGAGCAGCGGAGCCAGGCCCGCCGGCACGCCGCTCAGGTCCGGCTGCGCGTACCGCACCCGGTACAGGAGGTCGGCGGCCTGCCCGCCGCCGAAGGGGCCGTGCCCGGCCGCCGCGAAGACCAGGACGCCCGCCAGCGCGAACACGTCGCCGGCCGACGAGTGTTCGAGACCGCCGGCCTGCTCGGGCGACATGTAGGCCGGCGTGCCGGCGGCGGTCCCGGTGCCGGTCAGCCGCTCGTCGCCGAGGGCGCGTGCGATCCCGAAGTCGATGACCTTGGGCCCGGCGGCCGTGACCATGATGTTGGAGGGCTTGAGGTCGCGGTGCACCACGTCCGAGCCGTGCAGCTGCCCGAGCGCCCGGGCCAGGTCCGCGCCCAGTGCGCGCACGCACCGCTCGGGCAGGGGACCGCCCAGCCGGACCGCCTCGTCGAGCTGTGGCCCGATGACGTACTCGGTGGCCAGCCAGGGCGTCGCGGCCAGGGCGTCGGCGGCGAAGACACGCGCTCCGTACCGGTCGCCGATGACCCGGGCCGCGTCGGACTCCAGCCTGAACCGGGTACGGAAGGAGGTGTCGGCGGCGATCCGGGCGTGCACGGTCTTGAGCGCGGCCGTCCGCCCGCCCGCCGAGCGGGCCAGATAGACCGTGCCCATGCCGCCGCTGCCCAGCCGGGCGAGCAGCCGGAAGTCACCGACGCTCTCCGGATCGTCGTGCGTGAGCGGAGCGAGCACGCTGCGCGGTGCGGGGGCTGCCGGGGCGGACATCTGTCAGTACACCCTCTGGGTCGAAGTGAACGGCTGGTGCGGGGCGGGCAGTTCGGCGGCGAGCAGGGCGGCGGACTGGGCGGCGAGCGCCGCGACGACGCGGCCCGGCAGCGGTACGGAGGCATGGTCGAGGACCGTTCCGCCCGCCTGCGCGTCCCGGACCGGCGCCGTGCCCGCCCCGGGGGACACGAGCCGGCGCAGGATCTCCGACGCGGACTGCGGCCGGGCCGCCGGGTCGGACGACAGGCAGGCCCCGACCACATCCCTGAGTCCAGCCGGAAGTTCGCTGCGCTCGGGCACGGTGTGGCCGGTCGACGCGTAGGCCAGTACGGCGCCGAGCGCGAAGACGTCCCCGAGTGGTCCCGGCCGGCCACCCGCCGCCTCCTGCCCGGCCAGGCAGCCCGGGTCCAGCCCGGGGATCCCCGCCCGCCGCGCCCCGTCGGGCGCCGCGGACCGCACCGCGCCGAAGCACGTGAGCAGCGGACCGCCGGGGGTGAGCAGCACGGCGGCCGGCGACAGCCCCGCGTGCGTCACCCCCTGGGCGTGCGCGGCGGCCAGCCCCTCGGCGAGCGCGGCGCCGAGCCGGCGCACCGTGATCTCGGGCAGCGGGCCCCCGTACGCGGCGAGTACGGCCGGCAGCGGCAGCGCGGGCGTGTACGGGACCGCGTACCAGGGGAACCCGGCCGTGCCGCCCACCTCCGCGACGCCCAGGAACCGCGGCACGGACAGCCGCCGTGCGCCCTCGGCCTCGATCGCCCACCGCGACGGATCGGCGCCGACCCGGGGCACGCAGACGAGGACGGTCCGCTGCCCGTCGGCGGTGCGCCCGACGTAGCGGCGCTCGGGAACGGTGCGCTCGGCGCAGTCGGCGTCGAGCCGGGCCAGCATCACGTACGGCCCCACGTGCGAGGGGTCGTCCTGACGTAGGCGTTCCATGCGCGCGCTCTCCCGGCTCGGTTGCTCGGCCCCGAAGCCTATGCAGTGCCCGCCGGGCCGCGGGAACCGGGCTCAGTCGAGCGTGGGCATCGCGGTGAGCTTGCCGTCGTTGACGAGGAAGACGCGGTTCCCTGCACCCGACATGCCCCAGGGCCCGCGGGATCCGGGCGACCAGGTCCAGTACCGCCTGCCCACGTCGGTGGAGTGGGCCGAGATGCCCTGTCCGTCCGGCTCGGCGAACCAGAACGTACGCGCCTGCAGGACCGGGGCCGTGTGGGGGAGTGGACCGCGGGGGGTGCTGCCGCGCGGGACGACCAGCCCCATGGCGACGTCCACCTCGCACAGCGCGGTACCGGCCATGACGTACAAGGAGCCGCCGCGCAGGGCCGGCGTCCCCCAGCCGCCCGCGCCCGGCTGCGGTGGCTCGACGGCCGGCGCCCCCTGCACCTTCCAGATCTCCTCGCCCGTCCCGAGGCTCCGTGCCGCCAGGGTCCGCCCGCCGAGGTACACGACGTCCTTCACGACGAGGGGGTGCAGGGCCGACCGCGCCTGGCCTTCGATCCGCCAGGCCGTGGCGCCCGTGGCGGTGTCGACGGCGAGGACGTCGCCGTCGGCGCCGAAGACGACGAGGCGGCCCGCCGCGGCCGTGGCGCGCGGCCCGGAAGCCCGTACCGCTGCCTGCGCGAGCGGAACCGTCCAGCGGACCGTGCGGGCGGCGGTGTCCACGGCGCGCAGCCGGCCGCCGCGCGTCACCAGGTAGACGGCCGACTCGTCCGCGGCCAGGATGCGGCCGGTGTCGGCGCCCGCCACGGACCACGCGCGCTTGCTGGTGGAGGCTTCGTGGCAGAGCAGCCCGCCGTTCGGGCCCGCCGTCACGAAGCGCCGGCCGGGCAGTTCGACGAGCCCGGCCGCCGCCCGTACGTCGGGCAGCCGCCACTTCTCCTTGCCGTCGGTCGTCAGACGGGCCGCCAGCCCGCCGCCCGCGGCCGCGAAGATCACCACGTCGAGTACGGACAACGGGTTGGTGACCACCCCGTCCACCGCCTGAGCGGCCACCGGCAGCGGGCCCCACAGCTCGCGCGGAGGGGTCCCGTACTGCCCGGCGAGACGGTCCAACGGCTCCGCGTCGTGGGCCAGTCCAGCCGGGGGGATCTCCCGCGGCGGATCCTCCCGCAGCAGCCACCAGGCACCCGTGACCCCACCGGCGGCCAGCAACCCGCCCCCCGCCAGCGCGGTGCCCAGCAGCCGCCTCCGGGACGGGCCGCTCCCGGGCGCCCGCCCGATGACCGTGGCCTGACGTGCGGCTTCCGCTCCGCGCTGCGCGATGTCCTCGGCCAGCGGTCCCGTCCGCCAGACCCGCTCGGCTCCGGGTGGCGGCGCGAAGGCGCCCGCGATCTGGTCGGGAGTCGGGCGCCGCGCGGGCTCCTTGGCGAGGCAGGGTTCGATCAGCGGGCGCAACTCGACGGGCACCGTGTCCAGTTGCGCCTCCCCGTGCACCACCTCGTACTGCACGGCGGCCACATGCGTACCGTCGTACGCGCGCCGCCCGGTCGCGGCGTACGCCAGCACCGCGCCCAGCGAGAAGACGTCCGCGGCGGGTCCGACGCGCTGGCCCAGCACCTGCTCGGGGGCGCCGTAGCCGGGGGTGACCGGCACCTGGCCCGTGGTGGTGAGGGTCAGCCCGTGCTCGGGGCGGGCGATGCCGAAGTCGATGACGCGCGGCCCCTCGGAGGTGAGCACGATGTTGGCCGGCTTCAGGTCGCGGTGTACCAGCCCCGCCGCGTGGACGTCCCGCAGGGTGGCGGCGAGGGAGGCGGCGAGCGCGCGGACCCCGTCGGAGCCCAGGGGCCCGTGCCGGCGGACGGCGTCGTCCAGCGTGGGACCGGACAGGAACTCGGTCGCGATCCACGGCCGGCCGTCGTGGTCGTCGATCCGCGCGTTCAGGACGCGGGCGACGCCGCCGCTCGTCACCGCCTGGGCGGTGTGCGCCTCGCGCAGGAACCGCTGGGCGAGGTGCGGGTCGTGCGCGAGCTCGGGCAGCAGCACCTTCACGGCCGCGGTGCGGCCGCTGTCGTCCCGGCCGAAGTAGACCTTGCCCATGCCGCCCTCCCCGAGGACACCGAGGACGCGGTACGGGCCGAGCCGGATCGGGTCACCGGCGCCTAGGGGTTTCATGGGGCGGGCTGCTTCCTGTCGGGGCGGTTCCTGCGGCTTCGTACGGCGGCGCGTCTCAGCGTTCGACCGGCAGGCCGGTCGGCTCCTTGACGCGCTTCATGATGATCTGCGAGTTGACCTCGGTGATGCCGGTCAGGGCCGTCAGCCGCTCGATCCAGAGGCGCTCGTACGCGCGCAGGTCCGCGACGGCGATGCGCAGCAGGCAGCCGGGGCTGCCGAAGAGGCGGTAGGCCTCGATGACGTCGGGGATGTCCTGGAGGGCCGCCTCGAAGGCCTCGACCGACTCCCGGTCGCGGCGGACCTCGACCGAGACGAGCACCTCGAAGCCGCGGCCGACCGCCTCGGGGGAGATCACCGCCCGGTAGCCCTGGATCACCCCGTCCTGTTCCAGCTGCCGCACCCGGCGCATACAGGGGGACGGGGTCAGGCCCACGCGCTGGGCGAGCTCCTGGTTGCTGAGCCGGCCGTCGGCCTGGAGCTCGCGCAAGATATCGCGATCGATGGCGTCCATGACGCAATTATCCCCTACCGCTTCTGGGAGGTGCGGGTGGAAGACGCAATCGTATTGCGGGGAGATCGCTCTATCATTGCTGCTTTGAGCACATATGTACGAGTCGAGTGAAGGGCGGGGCCCACTCCATGGCACGCATCGTCGTCATCAGCACCGGCGGCACCATAGCCAGCCGCTGGCAGGGCTCCGGCTTCGCCGCGGACGCCGACGGGAACGAGGTCATCGCCACGGCGCCGCTGCCCGAGGGCATCAGCGTCGAGCTCGTCGACCTGTTCAGCGTGAACAGCCCCCGCCTCACCACCGCCCACCAGCTCACCCTGCTGCGCACCGTCCACGAGGTACTGGCCGACCCCGGCGTCGACGGCATCGTCGTCACCCACGGAACGGACACCCTGGAGGAGTCGGCCTTCCTGCTCGACCTCCACCACCACGACCCGCGCTCGGTGGTCTTCACCGGATCGCAGCGGCCCATGGGCACCGCCGACGGCGACGGACCGGGCAACCTGTACGACGCCCTGCTCACGGCCGCGAACACGCGCGGCCTCGGCGTGCTGATCGCCTTCGCGGGACGGGTGCACGCCGCGCGGGGCACCGTGAAGACCGAGGCCGTGGCCCTGGACGCCTTCGCGGACCCCTCGAAGGAACTGCTCGGGAAGATCGGCTTCGGCAAGGTCACCATCCTGCGCGCCCCCCAGCGGCCCGCGGCACTCCCGCTGCCCGCGATGCCCCAACTCCCGCCGCGCGTCGACGTGGTGGTCCACCACACCGACGGCGACCCGGTCCTGCTGAACGCCGCCCTCGCGGCGGGCGCCCGGGGCATCGTCCTCGTGGGAACCGGCGCGGGCAACGCCACCCCGGAGATCGTCGAGGCGGTCAGGGCCGCCGTCGAGCGCGGGGTCCTGGTCGCGCTGACCACGCGGGTCATGGCCGGCCCGGTCACCGAGATCTACACCCACGGCGGCGCCGTCGACCTGGTCGCGGCGGGCGCCGTCCCGACGGGCACCCTGCGCGCCGGCCAGGCCCGCATCGCCGTCCTGTCCGCCCTGCTGGCCACCGACAACACGGCCGAGCAGGCCCGCGTCCTCAGGGTCGCCCTGGGCGAGCCGGGCGCGGTCCTGGTGGAGGCGTAGCCCATCGGTCAGCCCTTCGGCCGGCCGACACGACACCCAGTAGGATTCCGGGCAACGGTCGTGCCGCTACGGGGGGTTGCATGGAGCCAGGGACCATCGGCATCCGGCTGGCGTCGGCGGTCATAGGGCCCCTCGTCAAACGGCTGTTCGTCGCCGAAGGCGGCGGGGCCGGTCTCGTCGACAAGCCACTGCGGATCTCCGGCTACGTGTCGTTCAAGGGCGAGAAGCGCTCGCTCACGCCCGCGGATCTCCACACCCTCGCAGCCACGTTGGTCAAGCAGGCGCTCCGTACGGGGGAGCGCCCGATCACCGCCGACGAACAGCAGGCCGTCACCGACGCCCTCGCCACGACCCTGCACGCCCTCGGCGACGTCACGATGACCGACCTGGACGCCGTACGGCTCGGCGCCGCGGACTTCGCCCGGGAACTGCGCCGGGCCGGCGACCGGCCCGAGCGGCACCTGAGCACCGACGCCACGTACTTCTACGAGCGGCTGCTCGAAGCGGCGTGCCTGCACATCCTGCACTTCTTCACGCAGCGCTCGACCTTCGTGGCCCGCGCCCTGGTCCAGCAGACGCGCGGGATCGCCGAGCTGACGGCCAAGGTCGACGAGCTGATCCGCCGCGACCCGCTCCCCGGCGCCGAGGACGCCGCGTTCGAGCAGCTCTACCTGCCGTACGTGGCCAAGAAGCACGCCAAGCTGACGATCTACGGCATCGACCTCGCCAACTCCCCGACCCGGTGGCCGCTGGACGCGGCGTACCTGAGCCTGGAAGCGACCTCACCGACGCGCGACACCCCGGGGGTCACCGGCAACGCCGCAGCCCTCGCCGCTTCCGAGCCGGAGGGGTCCATGCTCCGGGCGTCGGCGCTCTGGGTGCTCCGCGAGATGACCGCGCCGCGGCCGGCCGACGAGGCCCTGGCCGGCAGCCCCCGCGTCCTGCTGCGGGGCGAGGCCGGCTCCGGCAAGACCACGCTCGTGCAGTGGCTGGCCGTCACCGCCGCCCGCCAAGACCTCACCGCGCGCATGGAGTACCTGTACGACCGCGTCCCCTTCGTCCTGCCCCTGCGCACCCTCACCCGACACGGCGAGCGGCTGCCCGCACCCCGGGACTTCCTGACCGCCGCGGGCTGCCCGCTGGGCGCCGCCCAGCCCGAAGGGTGGGCGCACCGCGTCCTCATGGCGGGGCGCGGCCTCGTCCTCGTCGACGGCATCGACGAGGTCCCCGACGGTGAACGGGAGCGGGCCCGCGGCTGGCTGCGGGACCTGATGGACACCTACGGCGGCGACAACCGCTGGCTCGTCACCTCGCGCCCCTCCGCCGTCGGAGCGGACTGGCTCGCCGAGGAGGACTTCACCGAACTGACCCTGTCCGGCATGGGCCCGGCGGACATCGCGACCTTCATCAAGCGGTGGCACGCCGCGGCCCGCGACGGCGGCGACGCGGACACCGATGCGGAGCTGCGGACGTACGAGGCCCAGCTCCTCGCCGCCGTGCGGATCAAGCCCGACCTCGGCCGCCTGGCCACCAGCCCCCTCATGTGCGGACTGATCTGCGCCCTCCACCGCGACCGGCGCGGCTACCTCCCGCACGGCCGCAAGGACCTCTACGAGGCCGCGCTGTCCATGCTGCTGAGCCGCCGCGACCGCGAGCGCGACATGGCGGGCCCGGACCTGCGCGAGGAGCCGCAGCTCGACCTGCTGCAACGCCTCGCGTACTGGCTGATCAAGAACGGCCGCACGGAGATGGACCGTTCCCGCGCCCAGGACATCATCGCCCGGGCCCTCCCCTCGGTCCCGGAAGCAGCCGCCCTGGGCGACGCGCCGGCGGTCTTCGAACACTTCCTCCAGCGCAGCGGGCTCCTGCGGCAACCGGCCCCGGGCACGGTGGACTTCGTGCACCGCACCTTCCAGGACTTCCTCGGCGCGCGGGCCGCGGTGGAGGAGGGGGACTTCGGCCTGCTCACCGCGCACGCCGACGACGACCAGTGGGAGGACGTCATCCGGATGGCGGTCGCCCTCGCCCGGCCCGGAGAGCGCGTCACGCTCATCCGCGACCTGCTCGCCCAGGGAGACGCCTCATCCGAGCAGCGCACCCGGGCGCGCATCTACCTCCTCGCCGCCGCCTGTCTGGAACACGCCACCACCCTCGACCCCGAGGTGCGCGCGGCCGTGGAAGCCCGCACCGCCTCCCTCATCCCCCCGGCGAACGAGGGAGAGGCGCGCGCCCTCGCGGAGGTCGGTCCGCTGATCCTCGGCCTCCTCCCGGGTCCCGACGGGCTCGACGACGTGGACGCCTACCACGTGGTGATCGCGGCGTCCCACGTCAAGTCGGACGCCGCCGTGTCCTTCCTTGCGCAGTTCGCCACGCACCACTGGCTCCCGGTCCGCTCCCAGCTGCTGTGGGCCTGGCCGCGCTTCGACGGCCACGACTACGCCGACGAGGTGATCGCCCGCCTGGACCCGACGGATCTCCGCTACACCGTCCGGTCCGAGGAAGAGCTGGAGCAACTGAAGCGTCTCGCCATCCGGCCGAGCGGCCTGGACATCAGGGCCGAGGGGCCCGTGGAAGGTCTGGAGGAGTACGTCGGCCGGTGCCGGCTCCAGGAGCTGGTGCTCTTGCACTGCCCCGTGTCCGATCTGGACTTCCTGAAGGGGCAGTCCGCGCTCCGGAACCTCGACATCGGCTACTGCCCGGACCTGACGGACCTCTCCGCGATCAGTGACCTGCCGATCCAGCGCCTGCGCATCTGGAACGCCCGACCGGACCTCGACCTGAGCGCGGTCGGCCGGCTCACCGCACTGGAATCCCTCACCCTCAGCGGTACCGCCGCCACCAGCTGGTCCGCGCGGGACCTGCCCGCCCGAGCCCCGCTGCACACGCTGGTGGTGTCCGGCGCCATGAGGCCCGCAGGCGGGCTCGGTGGGCTCGGCGCGCAGCCCGGGCTCGTGAGGCTGTCGCTCAACGACGCGTCCAGTCCGCAGTGGTGGGCCGACTGGCAGGAGATCCGCGACCTGGAGGGACTCGTCGACCTCAAGGTGTCCGCCTCGTCGCTGGAGTCCCTTCCCGCGGGCGCGTCACTGCCGGGGATCCGCATGCTGACCCTCCACGGCGACGGCACGGACGGAGTCGTCCAGGCGGCCGTCCGGCGACTGCCCGCGGCCTTCCCCCGGCTGCACCAGTGCACCCTCGTCGGGGACGTCACCACGGGGGACGGCATCGACATCGCGCCGCTGGCCGAACTGCCCGAGCTGGAGCAGGTCCACATCGAAGGGGACCGCGACCGCGTCCACGGCCGCGAGGCGCTGCCACCGTCCGTACCGGTGCACTGCGAGTGACCGGACCGGACGGCACCGCGCGACCCCGCGGGTGCCGTCCGCCGCCGCTCAGCGCCCGAAGGCCGCCAGGATCCGGTCCGCCGCCGACGTCGGCGTCACCGTGCCGGCCCGGACCGACGCCTCCAGGTCCGGCGCGAGCTCCCGTACCGCCGGATCCGAGCGCAGGCGTTCCAGCAGCTCGTCACGGACCATCGACCAGGTCCACTCCACCTGCTGCGCCGCCCGCTTCGCCGCCAGCCGGCCCCCCGCGTCCAGCAGGGTCCGGTGCTGCTCCAGGCGGTTCCACACCTCGTCCAGCCCGGCCGACTCCCGTGCGCTGCACGTCAGGACCGGCGGCGTCCAGGCCGCGTCCACCGGGTGCATCAGCCGCAGCGCGCCCGACAGCTCCCGCGCCGCCGCCTTCGCGTCGCGCTCGTGCGGGCCGTCGGCCTTGTTCACCGCCAGGACGTCGGCCAGCTCCAGGACGCCCTTCTTGATGCCCTGCAACTGGTCGCCCGTACGGGCCAGGGAGAGCAGCAGGAAGGAGTCCACCATCCCCGCCACCGTGGTCTCCGACTGGCCCACGCCGACCGTCTCGACGAGGACCACGTCGTAGCCCGCCGCCTCCATCACGATCATCGACTCGCGGGTGGCCTTGGCGACGCCGCCCAGCGTCCCCGCCGAGGGGGACGGGCGCACGAACGCCGCCGGGTCCACCGACAGCCGCTCCATCCGGGTCTTGTCACCGAGGATGGACCCGCCAGTGCGCGTGGACGAGGGGTCCACCGCGAGCACCGCCACCCGGTGGCCGAGCCCCGTCAGCATCGTGCCGAACGCGTCGATGAAGGTGGACTTGCCCACCCCCGGCACCCCGCTGATCCCGATCCGGCGGGCCCGCCCCGCGTGCGGGAGCAGCTCCGTCAGCAGCTGCTGCGCCAACGCCCGGTGCGCGGGCAGGGTGGACTCGACGAGCGTGATCGCGCGCGCGATGAACGCGCGCTTCCCGTCGAGCACCCCCTTCGCGTAGGCCTCGATGTCGATCTTCGGCACCGACGGCCGCCTACAGCTCGTGGCCCAGGTCCGCGGCCAGCCGCGTCACCAGGTCGTGGGCCGCGTCCGGGATGACCGTTCCGGGCGGGAACACCGCCGTCGCACCCATCTCCAGCAGCGTCGGGACGTCGGCCGGCGGGATCACCCCGCCCACGACGATCATGATGTCCTCGCGGCCCTCCTCCGCCAGCTGCTCGCGCAGCGCCGGTACGAGGGTCAGGTGGCCGGCCGCCAGCGACGACACGCCCACCACGTGGACGTCCGCCTCGACGGCCTGGCGGGCCACCTCCGCCGGGGTCTGGAACAGCGGGCCGACGTCCACGTCGAAGCCCAGGTCGGCGAAGGCCGACGCGATCACCTTCTGGCCGCGGTCGTGCCCGTCCTGGCCCATCTTGCAGACCAGGATGCGCGGACGGCGGCCCTCCGCCTCCTCGAACCGGTCGATGAGGGCGCGCGTGCGCTCCAGGGACGGGGACTCGCCTGCTTCGGTGCGGTACACACCCGAGATCGTACGGATCTGGCTCGCGTGCCGCCCGTACACCTTCTCCAGTGCGTCCGAGATCTCCCCCACGGTCGCCTTCGCGCGCGCCGCGTCCACCGCCAGCGCGAGGAGGTTGCCGTCGCCGCGCTCGGCGGCGTTCGTCAGCGCCCGCAGGGTGTCCTGCGTGCGCGCCTCGTCGCGCTCCTCGCGCAGCCGCCGCAGCTTGGCGATCTGCTGGCTGCGCACCGAGGAGTTGTCGACCTTGAGGACCTCGATCGCTTCGTCGTTCTCCACCCGGTACTTGTTCACGCCGATCACCGGCTGCCGGCCCGAGTCGATCCGCGCCTGCGTGCGCGCCGCGGCCTCCTCCACGCGCAGCTTCGGGATGCCCGCGTCGATGGCCTGCGCCATGCCGCCGGCCGCCTCGACCTCCTCGATGTGCTGCCAGGCGCGCCGGGCCAGGTCGTACGTCAGCTTCTCGACGTACGCGCTGCCGCCCCACGGGTCGATCGAGCGGCAGGTCCCCGACTCCTGCTGGAGCAGCAGCTGGGTGTTGCGGGCGATGCGCGCCGAGAAGTCCGTCGGCAGCGCGAGCGCCTCGTCGAGGGCGTTGGTGTGCAGCGACTGGGTGTGGCCCTGGGTCGCCGCCATCGCCTCGATGCAGGTGCGCGTCACGTTGTTGAAGACGTCCTGCGCGGTCAGCGACCAGCCCGAGGTCTGCGAATGCGTGCGCAGCGACAGCGACTTGGCGTTCTTCGGGTCGAACTGCTTGACCAGGCGCGCCCACAGCAGGCGGGCGGCGCGCAGCTTCGCGACCTCCATGAAGAAGTTCATGCCGATCGCCCAGAAGAACGACAGGCGCGGCGCGAACGCGTCGACGTCCAGGCCCACGGCCTGCCCGGCGCGCAGGTACTCCACGCCGTCGGCGAGGGTGTACGCCAGCTCCAGGTCGGCCGTGGCCCCGGCCTCCTGGATGTGGTAGCCGGAGATGGAGATCGAGTTGTACCGCGGCATCTTCTGCGAGGTGAAGGCGAAGATGTCGGAGATGATCCGCATCGACGGCGCCGGCGGATAGATGTAGGTGTTGCGGACCATGAACTCCTTGAGGATGTCGTTCTGGATGGTCCCGGCGAGCTTGTCGGGGGAGACGCCCTGCTCCTCCGCCGCCACGATGTACAGCGCGAGGACGGGCAGCACCGCGCCGTTCATCGTCATCGACACCGACATCTTGTCCAGCGGGATCCCGTCGAACAGCTGCCGCATGTCGTAGATCGAGTCGATCGCCACGCCCGCCATGCCGACGTCACCGGTCACGCGCGGGTGGTCGCTGTCGTAGCCGCGGTGCGTGGGCAGGTCGAAGGCCACCGACAGGCCCTTCTGGCCGGAGGCCAGATTGCGCCGGTAGAAGGCGTTCGACTCCTCGGCTGTGGAGAAGCCGGCGTACTGCCGGATCGTCCAGGGCTGGTTCACGTACATCGTCGGGTACGGGCCGCGCAGGTACGGGGCCACGCCCGGGTACGTCCGCAGGAAGTCCAGGCCCTCCAGGTCCCGGCCCGTGTACAGCGGCTTGACGCCGATGCCCTCGGGCGTCTCCCACAGCAGGTCCGCGGCCGCGGTGCCGGTGGACTCCTTCACCGCGGAGCGCCACTGGTCCTCGGAGACTCCGGCGGCGGCGGCGGGACCGAGCGCCAGCTCGGAGAAATCGGGGATGCTCAAGACGGCACTCCCATCCGGTCGAGTACGGAGGACAGCACGGCGACGGCGTCACAGCCGGCGAAGACGTACTCGTCCACGGAAGCCTCAGCGGTGCCCGGCCTGCCGGCGAGGAACACGGTCGTGGCGCCCGCGGCGCGCAGGGCCCCGGCCACCTCCGCGGCCTGCTCCTCGTACAGCGCGTCGCTGGAGCACAGGACGGCCATGCCGTCCGCGCCGCTCGCGGCGTACGCCTCGGCCGCCGTCGCCGGGTCCACGCGGACCGGGTCGTGCACGGGCTCGATCCCGCCCGCCTGGAACAGGTTCGAGGCGAAGGTGGCGCGCGCGGTGTGCGCGGCCGCCGGGCCCAGCGCGGCCAGGAAGATCCTCGGCCGCGCGCCGGTCGCCGCCAGGTGCGCGTCGCTCCGGGCGCGCAGCGCCTCGTACGCCTCGTCGCGCCGGACGCGGGGCAGCCCACCGGAGGGCGCCGCGGGCGCGGGCTCGCGCACGAGCGGCTTCTGCGACAGCAGCGGGAACTCGCTGACGCCGGTGATCGGCTCGCGGCGCTTGGCCAGCTTCTTGGAGCGCTCCGCCCAGGTCGCGGCGAGACGGTCGGCGACCAGCCCGGAGCGCAGGGCGGCCGCCTGGCCGCCGGCCTTCTCCAGGGTCTGGAAGAACTCCCAGGCGGCGTGCGCCAGTTCGTCCGTGAGGCGCTCGACGTAGTACGAGCCGCCGGCCGGGTCGATCACCCGGGCCAGGTGCGACTCCTCCAGCAGGATGGTGGAGGTGTTGCGGGCGATCCGCCGGGCGAAGGCGTCCGGCAGGCCCAGCTCGTGGTCGAAGGGGAGCACGGTGACCGAGTCCGCGCCGCCCACGCCCGCGGCCATGCAGGCCACGGTGGTGCGCAGCATGTTCACCCAGGGGTCACGGCGGGTCATCATCACCGGCGAGGTCACCGCGTGCTGGAGCTGGGCGCCCGCCTCCGGGGCCCCCGAGGCCTCGGCGATACGGGACCACAGCCGGCGCGCGGCGCGCAGCTTGGCGATGGTGAGGAACTGGTCCGCGGTGGCGGCGTAGCGGAACTCCAGCTGGCCGAGCGCGGCTTCGACGCTCAGGCCGCCCTCGGTGAGGGCGCGCAGGTAGGCGACACCGGTGGCCAGGGACAGGCCCAGTTCCTCGGCGGCGCTGCCGCCCGCCTCGTGGTAGGGCAGGGCGTCCACGGTCAGGGCGCGCACGCCGGGCCAGTGGGCGGCCGCGTCCCGGGCCAGCTCCACCGCGTCGGCGAGGCCGAGGGCCTCACCCGTACGGGCCTCGTGGCCCAGCGGGTCGGCGCCCAGCGAGGCCCGTGCGGCCTCGGGGGCCACCGCGCTCTCGGTGAAGAGGCGCAGCAACGCGCGGGCGGCGTCGGCGTATTGGGCTCCGGCGTCCAGGACGACCGGGGCGAGGTCCAGGTACACCCCGTCCAGGGTCCGGGCCACGGCCTCGACCGGGATGCCGCCCTGGCCCACGGTGAGCCAGAGGGAGGTGACCCCGTTCTCCAGGTCGGCGAGGGCCGCCTCGTTCAGGCGCTGGGGATCGGTGCCCGCGAGGCGCTGGCGCACGTCCCAGCCGTTCGCGGTGGTGCCCTCCGGCCTGCCTCCGCGTACGAACGGGGCGAAACCGGGGAAACCGGTGTCGGGAGCCGACCCGTCGGGCGGCGCGGTGTAGAGCGGGCGCGTGGTGAGCCCGTCTTCGAGTGGGGTGGACAACGCGTCTTCTGCGGCCTCGCCGGAGGCTTCCTTGCCCGACTTGCGCAGTACGCCTTCTACAAGGCGCTGCCACTGCTCATGCGTCGCGTCAGGGAACTCGGCGGCCAGGGAGAGCCCGTCGTCAGGCAGGACCGTCATGGCTCGAATGTAGGGGAGGGCGCTCAGGTGGCACCATACCGTCGGGTGTGATCTCGCACTCTCACAGCGGCCGGGCGGCTCCCGCCCACCCGGCTGAGCAGCGCCGTTGCCGCGCGTGCAGCCGCCCGGGCCGGGGATCACGATCCGCTACGGGGTGACGCACGTGCGAGCGGGCCGCATCGCGGCGTCCCGCGTCTCCTGCGGAGGACGCCTCCCGCCGGCGCCCGCCGGGACGGTCGCGGCCACGACCCTCCGATTGCAGACATCCGACAGAAGGCCCGCCGCCGCGGCGGCGGCCGGGGCGCTCCCGGTCCCGCCGCGGCGCACGTATGGCGGCCGCGTTGCGGGGCCATGAAATCCAGCCACGGTTTTCGGCCGCCGCGGCGGGGTGCGGTGGCGGTCGGCATAGGCGGGAAACCGCAGGTCAGAGTCCGTCCCCCGGGGTACTGGGAAGACCGGTGGCAGGGGCGCTCGGCGGCCGCGGACGGGGGTTGACCGGGGGCCCGGGCGCTGCGACGCTCCGGGACATGTCCGCGAACGAACTCCTCGTCCCGCGGCTCCACACCCCCGGCCCGTGTACCGCGCCGGGCGAGTGTCCGGGCCGCTGTCCGGCCCCCCGCCGGGTCTGAGCCCCGCCGCCCTGCGGCCCTTCGGCCCCCTCGGCCGGCTGCTCTCCCCGCACCCTTCCCTCCCCGCGTCGCCCCGCGCGTAGGGCACAGCCGCGCCCCGGCGCCCCGGCGTGCTCCCGCGTGCCGTGCCGCCGTACGCCACCACGCCCGCGCCGCACCAGGCGCGGCCCCCTGCCCTGCGCCGCGCCCTCGCCCCGCACACCCTCGCCCTGCCCGCCCGCATTCCCTCCCGACCAAGGAGCCACCATGACCACGGCCACCCGCACCGCCACCACCGTGACCAGGATCGGCGGCCGCCTCGGCGCCGAGATCGGCGGCGTACGCCTCGGCGGCGACCTGCCCGACGCCACCGTCGCCGAGATCCGCGCCGCACTCCTCGCCCACAAGGTCGTCTTCTTCCGCGGCCAGGACCACCTCGACGAGGCCGGCCACGAAGCCTTCGCTCAGCGGCTCGGCACGCCCGTCGCGCATCCCACGGTCCCCTCCGCGGACGGCCGGTACGCCCTCGGCATCGACTCCGACCACGGCGCCCGTGCCAACCAGTGGCACACCGACGTCACCTTCGTCCCCGCCTACCCCGCCTTCTCCATCCTCCGCGCCGTGACCGTGCCCCCGTACGGCGGCAACACCCTCTGGGCCAACACGGCCACCGCCTACAGCCACCTCCCCGAGCCGCTGCGCGCCCTCGCCGACAGCCTGCGCGCCGTCCACTCCAACGCGTACGACTACGCCGCCCTCAAGCCCGACGCCCTGCCCGAGGCCCTGGCCCAGTACCGGGAGGTGTTCACCTCCACCACCTTCCTCACCGAGCACCCGGTGGTCCGCGTCCACCCCGAGACCGGCGAGCGCACCCTGCTGCTCGGCAACTTCGTCCAGCGCATCAAGGGCCTCACCGGACGCGACTCCCGCACCCTCCAGGACCTCTTCCAGGCGCACATCGAGAGCCCGGAGAACACCGTCCGCTGGCAGTGGCGGGCCGGCGACGTCGCGATCTGGGACAACCGCGCCACCCAGCACTACGGCGTGGACGACTCCGACGACCACGAGCGCACCCTGCGCCGCGTCACCGTCGACGGGGACGTCCCGGTCGGCCCCGACGGCGAGCCCTCCCGCCTGATCAGCCCGGACGCCGTCCCGGCCCCCGCCTTCGGCATCCCCTCCGGCACCTCCACCACGACCTCCGCCTGACCACCCGCGCCCGCAGCCCACCCCACCCAGGAGTCCCCGTGCCCAAGCTGCTCGCCCTCACCGGCAGCCCCTCCGCCCACTCCCGTACCGCCGTCGTCGCCGACCACGTGCTGCGCCACCTGACCCACTCCCACTCCGGCTTCGAGACCGCGCACCTCGCCGTACGCGAGCTGCCCGCCGCCGACCTGCTCGCCGCCCGGCGCGGCGAGCCCGAGATCCGCCGGGCGCTCGAAGCCGTCGCCGCCGCTGACGGCCTGGTCATCGCGACCCCGGTCTACAAGGCCTCGTACACCGGCCTGCTCAAGGCCTTCCTGGACCTGCTCCCGCAGGACGGCCTCGCCGGCAAGACGATCCTGCCCCTGGCCACCGGCGGCAGCCTCGCGCACGTCCTCACCATCGACTACGCGCTGCGCCCCGTGCTCGCCGCCCTCGGCGCCCGGCACGTCACCGCCGGCCGGTTCGTCCTGGACTCCTCCGTCGAACGCGGCTCCGGCGCCGACCGGCTGCGCTTCGAGGCCGAGTTCGACCTCCTCCAGGCCGTCGACGAGTTCGCCGACGCCCTGCGCGCCGCGGACCCCGCCGCGCTCACCGTCACCCCGTAACAGCACCGGCAACGCCCCGCACCCCGACAAGGAACCGTCATGCCCGCAGCCTTCACCTCCACCCCCACCTCCCGACGCCAGTTCCTCGCCCTGCTCGGCATCTCGGCGGCGGCGGTGAGCTGCGGTACGGCCACCGCCACCGGGGGCGGCTCCGGCCGCCAGGTCACGACCCTGAAGTACCAGGGCTCGGCCGGCGCCGTCACCCTCCCCGAACTCGCCGCCGACCTCGGCTACTTCGAGGACGTGACACTCGAATGGGTCGGCAACACCATCAGCGGCCCCCAGGACATCCAGGCCGCCGCCACCGGCCAGACCCACTTCGGCAGCGCCTTCAACGGGGCGGTCATCAAGCTCGCCGCCGGCAAGGCGCCCATCAAGGCGGTCATCTCCTCGTACGGCTCGGACCAGTACTCCTACGCGGGCTACTTCGTCCTGGAGGACAGCCCGATCCGCTCCGCCCGCGACCTGATCGGCAAAAAGGTCGGCATGAACACCCTGGGCGCCCACTACCAGGCGCTGCTCGACACCTACCTCGCGCGGAGCGGCCTCTCCAAGACGGACGCGGCCAAGGTCGAAGCGCTGGTCATACCGCCCGTCAACACCGAACAGGCACTGCGCGCGAAGCAGGTCGAGGTCGGGGTGCTCACCGGCATCCTGCGCGACAAGGCCCTCGCCTCCGGCGGCATCCGCCCGCTGTTCACCGACGTGGAGCTGCTCGGCCCGTTCAGCGCCGGCACCTACATCATGACCGAGCGCTTCATCAAGCAGAACCCGGACACCGTACGGACCTTCGTGACCGGCGTGGCCAAGGCCATCGAGTGGTCCCGCACCACCCCGCGCGAGGAGGCCGTCGCCCGGATGACCGAGATCGTCAAGAAGCGCGGCCGGGGCGAGGACACCACCGCCCTGCAGTACTGGCGCTCCTTCGGGATCGCCGAGACGGGCGGCCGGATACCCGACCAGGAGTTCCAGCTCTGGCTCGACTGGCTCGGCGAGCGCGGCGAGATCAAGCAGGGGCAGTTCAAGCCGTCCGACCTCTACACCAACGAGTTCAACGCCTACGGAAAGGGGTGACGGCCGCCATGGCGAAGATCGTGTTCGACGCGGTGACCAAGACCTTCGGGGAGTTCACCGCCCTCGACGGCATCGACCTGGAGATCCGCAGCGGGGAGTTCCTGGTGGTCGTGGGCCCCAGCGGCTGCGGCAAGTCCACGCTCCTCGACCTCCTCGGCGGACTCTCCACCCCGACCGCCGGGCGGATCCTGCTCGACGGCAAGCAGGTCACCGGGCCGGGCCTGGACCGGGGCATCGTCTTCCAGCAGTACGCGCTGCTGCCGTGGCGCACCGCCCAGGGGAACGTCGAGTTCGGCCTGGAGGCCACGGGCGTGCCGCGCCGGCAGCGCGCGGCCCGGGCGAAGGAGTTCCTGGACCTGGTCGGACTGACCGGCTTCGAAGACCGCCATCCCCACCAGCTGTCCGGCGGCATGCGCCAGCGCGTCGCCATCGCCCGCTCCCTGGCGTACGACCCGGACGTGCTGCTGATGGACGAGCCGTTCGCCGCGCTCGACGCACAGACCCGCGAGTCCCTCCAGGACGAGCTGCGCCGCATCTGGCAGCGCACGGGCAAGACCGTCGTCTTCATCACGCACGGCATCGAGGAGGCGGTCTACCTCGGGCAGCGGGTGGCCGTCATGACGTCCCGGCCCGGTCGGATCAAGGACGTCGTGCCGGTCTCCTTCGGCGACCGCGACGGACTGCTGGGGGAGGCCCTGCGGTCCAGTCCGGAGTTCGCCCGGTACCGGCACGAGATCTGGAACCTCCTCCACGACGAGGTGGCCCGCGCCCAGCGACTGGAGAAGGAGGCGGTTTCCGCATGACCACCGACACCACCGCCCTGGCAGCCCTGGCGGCCCCGCCCCGTTCCCACCACACCGCCGCCCCGACCGCCGTACGCGCCCTGAAGGCCATAGCCGTCCGGAGCGCCGCGATCCTCGCGCTCGTCGCCCTCTGGGAGTTCGCCCCCCGCGCCGGCCTGGTCGACGCCACCTTCCTGCCCCCCATCAGCGAGGTGGCCGCCGCCTGGTGGGACCTGGCCACCGGGGGCCAGCTCGCCGAACACACCCGGGCCAGCCTGATCCGCTCCTTCGGCGGCTTCGGCATCGCCGTGGCCGTAGCCGTCCCCCTCGGCCTGCTCATCGGCTGGTACCGGCCCCTCGCCGACTTCCTCGGCCCGCTCCTGGAGGTCTTCCGCAACACCGCCGCCCTCGCGCTGCTGCCCGTCTTCGTCCTCCTCCTGGGCATCGGCGAGACCTCGAAGGTGTCGATCGTCGTCTACGCCTGCCTCTGGCCCGTCCTGCTCAACACCATCAGCGCCGTCCGCAACGCCGACCCCACCCTGATCCGGCTCGCCCGGTCGATGGACCTCTCCACGCCCCGCCTGTTCCAGAAGGTGATCCTTCCGGCCTCCGTACCGGCGATCTTCACCGGCATCCGGCTCGCGGGCGCCGTCTCCATCCTCGTCCTGGTCGCTGCCGAGATGATCGGGGCCAAGGCGGGCCTGGGCTACCTGATCAACGCCTCGCAGTTCAACTTCGCGATCCCGCAGATGTACGCGGGCATCATCACGATCTCCGCGATCGGCGTCGCCTTCAACCAACTCCTCGTCACCCTGGAATCCCGCCTGAGCACCTGGCGCATCCCCACCTGACCGCCCGGCGCCGAACGACGCCCGCACGTGACCGCACCCACCGGTTGTGACGGGGTCGGGTGTGTGGCGGGGTGTCCCCGCAGGGCGTCGAACGCACCGCCGCCGCACCCCCCGACCCCCCGAACCGTTCGGCGCCCGAGGAGACACCCCGGCGCGCGCCCGGCCCCGGCGCGACCGGCCCCGCAGCCCGCCCCCGGGCCCCGCCCCGCAGCCCGCCCCGCCCGGCGAAGCAACCGGCGGAGCCCCCCGCCCAACACCCCCAAGGAGCAGACATGACCACCTCCCCGGCCCCCAGGACCCTCCACCTCAACGCCTTCCTCATGAACGCCGGCCACCACGACGCCGCCTGGCGCCACCCCGCCACCCAGCCCGAGCGGATCACCGACGTCCGCTACTTCCAGGAACTCGCCCTCACCGCAGAACGCGGCAAGCTCGACTCCATCTTCTTCGCCGACGGCGTCGCCCTCTGGGGCAAGGCCCGCTACAACGCCCTCGGCGGCTTCGAGCCCCTCACCCTGTTGTCCGCCATCGCCGCCGTCACCTCCCGCATCGGCCTCATCGCCACCGTCTCCACCACCTTCAACGAGCCCTACAACCTGGCCCGGAAGTTCGCCTCCCTCGACCACATCAGCAGCGGCCGCGCCGGCTGGAACATCGTCACCTCCGGCACCCTCGACGAGGCCCGCAACTTCAACCGCGAGGAACACCTGGCCCACGGCCTCCGCTACGACCGCGCCCGCGAGTTCCTCGACGTCGCCACCAAGCTCTGGGACAGCTGGGAGGACGACGCGATCGTCCTCGACAAGGAGCGCGGCATCTACGCCGACACCGACAAACTGCACCCCGCCGCCCACCGCGGCGAGCACTTCGGCGTGGCCGGTCCGCTCAACGTCCCGCGCGCCCCCCAGGGCCACCCGCTGCTCGTGCAGGCCGGTTCCTCCGAGGACGGCAAGGAGTTCGCCGCGCAGTACGCCGAGGCCGTCTTCACCGCCCAGCAGACCCTCTCCGACGGCCAGACCTTCTACAAGGACCTCAAGTCCCGCCTCGCCCGCTACGGCCGCGCCGAGGACGACCTGCTCGTCCTGCCCGGCATCGCACCCGTCATCGGTTCCACCGAGGCCGAGGCACGGGCCCTGGAGCAGGAGCTGACCGACCTCCAGGTGCCGGAGTACGGCCTCGCCCAGCTCTCCGGCATGCTCAACGTGGACCTCAGCGGCCTGCCCCTGGACGGCCCGCTCCCCGACCTGCCCGAGGAGCGGGACATCAACGGCAACAAGAGCCGTTTCACCCTGGTCGCCGAGCTCGCCCGCCGCGACGGCCTCACCCTGCGCGAGCTGATCGCCCGCCTCGGCGCCGGCCGCGGCCACCGCACCTTCGCGGGCACCCCCGAGCAGATCGCCGACCAGCTCCAGGAGTGGTTCGAGAACGGCGCCGCCGACGGCTTCAACATCATGGCGCCGGTCCTGCCCACCGGCCTGACCGACTTCGTCGACCACGTCGTGCCGATCCTCCAGCGCCGCGGCCTCTTCCGCACCGAGTACACCGGCCGCACCCTGCGCGAGCACTACGGCCTGCCGCGCCCGGCCGGCCGCTACACGCGGGGGGCCGTATGACGTCCGGGTCGCACGCCGTCCGGCCCCTCAGACCGTCAGGACGATCTTGCCGCGGGTACGGCCCGCGGCGCTCAGCTCCCAGGCCCTGGCCGCCTCGGCGAGCGGCAGCGCGTGCTCCACGTTGACCGTGAGCCGGCCGGAGTCGGCCAGCTCCGCCAGGAAGGTCAGGTCGGCGGTGTCCGGGCGTACCCACAGCTGGTGGGCGCCCTTGGAGGCCGCCTCGTAGTCCGCGATGGAGACGACCCGGTCGCGCTCCTTGACCAGTGACTGGAGGATCTCGACGGCGCCGTCCCCGTAGAAGTCGAGCCCCGCGTCGACGCCCTCGGGCGCCAGCTCGCGGATGCGGTCCGCCATCCCCTCCCCGTACAGGACGGGTTCGGCGCCGAGCGAGCGCAGGTAGTCGTGGTTGTGCGCGCCGGCCGTGCCGATGACGCGCAGGCCGAGCGCGACCGCGATCTGCACGCCGAAGGAGCCGGTGCCGCCCGCCGCGGAGTGGATGACGACCGTCTCGCCCGCCTTGAGGTTCACGCGGGTGAGCGACTGGTACGCGGTGAGGCCCGCGAGGGGGATGCCGGCGGCCTGCTCGAAGCTCAGCTCGCGGGGCTTGTGCGCGAGGGTACGGACGGGGGCGCTGACCAGTTCGGCGTAGGTGCCGAGCTCCACCCACTCCTTGCGGACGTAGCCGTACACCTCGTCGCCGACGGCGAAGTCGAAGGTGTCCGGACCGACCGCCTCGACGACGCCGGCGACGTCCCAGCCGGGTATGACGGGGTAGCGGACTTCGAGGATCGGGTCGAGCCACCCGGCGGCGAGCTTCCAGTCCACCGGGTTCACGCCGGCCGCCCTGACGCGGACGAGGACCTCACCCGGTCCCACCTTGGGCTGCGGCACGTCAACGACCTTGAGGGTCTCGGGAGTTCCATATGCGCTGTATGTAATGGCCTTCATGATCGCCCCAACACGCCCCGCACGACCCCTATTCCGCCCGCACCGGCCCGCCCGGCCCACACGGCCCCACCCTCCGCGGCCCCGCTCAGGCCGGCAGCGTGTTGCGGTGCGAGCGCCGCCGGGCCGCGCTGAAGAGCGCCTGGATCTGCGCGCCCGACTGGTCGACGTCGTCGAGGGGCGAGGGGAAGGGCAGTCGTACGTCGCGGTGGCCGCGCCGTTCCTCCAGGCGCAGGGTGATCCCGTACCGGTCCATGGCCACCGGCAGCGCCCGCACCACGGCGGCGGTCGGCTGCGGCTGGACCAGGCGCAACAGCAGGGTGACCAGGTCGGGGTGGTCGTCGAGCAGGTGCGTGAGCATGCCCGCCTCGTACGGGGCGAGCGGGTCCGGGCAGGCAGCGTCCAGCTCTTCGAGGCCGACGTGCGCGAGGCCGTCGGGGGTCTCCAGGACGGCCCGGTCGAATTCCACGCACGTGGACCCGGCGGAGTCGGCCGGCTCGGCGTACGGGGTGAGCAGGCGACCCAGCAGGGTGACGCGGGCGCGCACCCGGTCCCGTACCGGGGTGGGCGCCACGTCGGTGAACTCCAGCCGGATCGCGGGCCGGTACTTGTCCGCGCCGCCGGGCTCGGCGGGGTGCAGGTGCAGGCGGCCCATCGGGTCCGTGCCGTCGAGGTGGCGGACCTCGGTGCGGAGCCCGTCGGTGACCACGGTCATGGAGTGGGCGGCGGTCAGGACCGACCGGATCCGCTCGGCGTCGGTGGGCCGGGCGGCCGCGGTGTCAGGGGCACCGGACGTGCGCATGAGGTCTCTCCCTCGTCCGAATAACTTAGGTATGCCTAACCTAACTCATCTCGCCCTCCGAGAGTACCCGGCGTGAGTCGTGTCGTTGTTGGGCTGAACGGGTGAAACGCGAGAGGATGGGGGGATGCACATGAAGCGCACGGCCGAGGCGGCCCGGTGAGCAGGTACGACGTCACGGACGAACAGTGGGAGGGGCTCGCGCAGGTGGTCCCCCTGCGCAGTCGCAACGAGTGGCCCTCCCGGGTGGACCACCGCACGATTCCCACGGCGCCCGGAGCGGCGACGGCGGAGCAGCGGCGCTTCGTGGTGATCAGAGTTCAGATCTTCGCGGACGCGCGGGAGGTTGCGGAGTACCTGATCGCCCAGATCCCGGTGCTGCTCGACCTCACCGGCGCGGACAGCGAAGTGGCCAAGCGGATCCTGGACTTCAGCAGCGGCGTGGTCTTCGGACTGGGCAGCGGGATGCACCGGGTGGACCGCAACGTCTTCCTGCTCGCCCCCGTGGGCACCGAGGTCGAGGGGATCGCGGCCGCGGCCGTCCCCCGATCGTAGGAAGGTCCCGGCGCGGGAACGGTTCGCCCGGCCCACGGGGGGCCCGGCGGCCCGTACCGTCCCGCGCATGGACGCCACCCTGGACGAGGCGGCGGTGCGCACCGCCGCCACCGTCGCCGCCGCGTTAGCCGACACCCCCACCGTCCCGGCCCAGGCCGGACCCGCCGGCGCCCCGGTCGCCCGGCCCGCACCCGCCGCGGCGCACGCCCGGCCCGCGTCCGCCGCCCCGGCCCCGGCCTCGGCGCCGAGCGCCCCGCAGCACCGGCCCGTGCTCACCGAGCTGAGGCTGTCCGCCTTCGGGCCGCACCGGTCGGCGCTCTTCCCGCTCGGCCCCCTCACCCTCTTCGCCGGGCCGAGCGGCAGCGGCAAGTCCCAGGCCCTGGCCGCCTACGAGGCGCTGGCCGGGCTGGGTTCCGGCGCCACGCTGGAGGAGGCCTTCCCCGACCCGCGCTCCCGCATCCCGGACCGGGCGGTCCCCGACGCGCAGCGGCGGCGCGGATTCCGCCTCGGCTGCACGGTCGACGGGCCCGCCGGTCCGGTCCGGCTCGACCTCGCGGTCCAGGCCGAGCCCACCCTGCGGATCGTCGGCGAACGGCTCTCGCAGAACGGGCAGATCCTCCTCGCCACCGCCCTGCGCGACCCCGGTCGGCGCTCGGTGCAGGCCGCCTGGCTGACCGGCGGCGCCGTCGGCGTCACCCGGGCCCCGCTGCCCGACGACCGGCTCGGTACGGCGCTGCTCCCGCTCCGCGTCGCCGGCGCCACGGCCGGGCAGCGTCAGGTGCTGGCCGCCGCCGAGCAGGCGGTGGTGGCCCTGCGCTCGGTGTTCCCCTGCGACCCCCGCCCGGACCGGATGCGCGGGCCGGCCGCGCCGGGGACGGGGCGGCTGCTGGGCGACTGCGCCAACCTGGCCGACGTACTGCGCCGGACCCGCCACGAATGCGGCACCCGCCACGCGCTGCTGGCCGAGGCGGCCCGTACCGGCTGCGCGGGGCCCGTCGAGGGGCTGGACGTACGGGAGCCCGCGGGCGGCCCGGTCACGGCGGTACTGGACCGGGGGCCCGCCCGGCCCGCCACCGAACTGGCCCGTCTCGGCGGGGGCGAGCTGCGCTTCCTCGCGCTGGCGCTGGTCCTGCTGACCGGGCCGGGGGTGCTGGCCATGGACCCGGCCGCCGAACTGCCCTCCGCGCAGCAGGCGCTGACGGTCCTGGCCGACGGCTTCGACCGCGGCCTGGACCGGCGCCAGAGTGACGAGCTGCTGCGCCTGGCCCTGCTGTCCTGCGGCCGCGGCCACATCCGGCTGGTGGCGGCGGTGGGGGAGCGGACCGCGGCGGCCGCCCGGCGCCTGCCCGGCGCGGCGGTGGTAGACCTGACCGCATGAACGAGACGCAGGAGCAGCCGCCCGAGCAGCGGCCCGAGGAACGGCTGGACCGACTGCAGCGCCGGCTCGCGGACTTCGCGGCGGCGCGCGGCTGGGAGCCGTACCACACGCCCAAGAACCTGGCGGTGGCGCTGAGCGTGGAGGCGTCCGAACTGGTCGAGATCTTCCAGTGGCTGACGCCGGAGCAGTCGGCGAGGGTCATGGAGAAACCGGAATCCGCCCATCGCGTGGCCGATGAGGTCGCGGACGTGCTCGCGTACCTGCTGCAGTTCTGTGAGGTCCTCGGGGTGGATGTGCTGGACGCGCTCGCCGCGAAGATCGAGAGGAACGAACTCCGCTTCCCCGTGCCGGGCGGGCCGGCCTCGGATCGTCACTCTTCGGAGTGAGACGATCGTCCGTCATCACGATTCTGTCCACATTTTCCGAATACCCCTGGCTTTACCGAGTCATTGCCCTCACTCTGGGTAGTGGTGAGGAGAGCGGAATGTCGTGCGGACGGGGGACGGCAGATGGATGCGGTACGGCTCATCGCGGCCGGCCGGCACGCGCTGGCACAGAGTGGGGCTGCGTGGGACATCGTGGGCGAGGCCTGGCAGGCCCAGGCGCTCGCGCAGGGCATAGGGGGCTATCTGGCGGTCACCGGGCCGCCGGAGCTCAGATCGGAGGCACGGGGACTGGGGGAAGCGGGAGGCAGAGGCTGCGGGGTGCTCGACAGAGCGGCCCTGCGCGGCGAGGGCAGTACGCCCGAATACCCGCCGCGAGCCGCGCAGTTGAGCGAGGTGTCGGACGTCCGGCAGGCGCTGCTCGGGCTCCAGGCACTGCTCGGTGAAGTGGGGATAGCCCTGGTCGGGGTGGCCTGCGGGACGGACGACGAGTCCCTCTACTGGCAGTGCATAGAGTCCATCGACGCCGCCGACGAGTCGAGCGACCGGGTCCGGGCGATCCTACGCCGGATGTCGGTCAGCGAGCGGGGCTCCGCCTCGGGCGTGGCCTGAGTCGGGGCGCCCCCGGACGGCGCGGGGTGCGACGGCGCGGCGCGGCTGTGACGGCGCGGTGCGACGGTGCGGCGCTGAGGTCCGGGTCCCGCCGTGCGCGACGGGACCCGCCGGGTCAGGACGGCCGGGAGGACGGGCGCTCGCTCTCCGGGCTGACCGGGGTGCGCTCGGCGGATGACTGTAGATCGGCGTCGAGCTGCGAGAGGTCGGCGTTCAGCGCCGCCATCAGCTCTTCCATCTGCTGCAAGAGGCCCTTCGGCGCGCCGCCGGCCTGCGCGGGCACCGCGGGCTCCCGGCCCGCGGGGGCGTGTGCCGCCTGTCCGGTCGTCGCGTTCTGTCGCGGGGTCTGCGGCACGGCCTCGTGGGACATGCGGCCTCCTCGGCCCGGCCCTTCCGAGGCGGAAGGGGGCGGTGGACGCACCGGCGAGAGGCCGCCGGCACGCGGGCCGGGCGGTCCGGCTCCGCCCGGGCCAACGATCTCCGTCCGGGCCGGTCACTGGCGGGCCCGGCGCCGGACACGTCCGGTTGACGAGGATTCACCCTGCCGGGGCGGGAAGGGCAGGATGGGAGCATGGATCTTCGCATTTTCACCGAGCCCCAGCAGGGCGCGAGCTACGACACCCTCCTGACCGTCGCCAAGGCCACCGAGGACCTCGGCTTCGACGCGTTCTTCCGCTCCGACCACTACCTGCGGATGGGCTCCTCCGACGGCCTGCCCGGACCCACCGACGCCTGGATCACCCTCGCCGGCCTGGCCCGCGAGACCCGGCGGATCCGCCTCGGCACCCTGATGACGGCCGGCACCTTCCGGCTGCCCGGCGTCCTCGCCATCCAGGTGGCCCAGGTCGACCAGATGTCCGGGGGACGCATCGAACTCGGCCTGGGAGCGGGCTGGTTCGAGGAGGAGCACACGGCGTACGGGATCCCCTTCCCGGCGGACCGGATGGCGCGGCTGGAGGAACAGCTCGCCATCGTCACCGGCCTGTGGGCCACCCCGCCCGGCACCACCTTCGACTTCGAGGGCAGCCACTACCGGGTGGAGAACTCGCCCGCGCTCCCCAAGCCCGCCCAGGCCAAGGTCCCCGTCCTCATCGGAGGCCACGGAGCCCGGCGCACCCCCCGGCTCGCCGCCCGGTACGCCGACGAGTTCAACATGCCGTTCGCCTCGATCGCCGACAGCGAGCGCCAGTTCGGCCGGGTCCGGCAGGCGGCCGAGGAAGCCGGCCGCAAGCCCGACGACCTCGTCTACTCCAACGCCCTCGTGGTGTGCGTGGGCAAGGACGACGCCGAGGTGGCCCGGCGGGCCGCCGCCATCGGCCGCGACGTGGACGAGCTCAAGGCCAACGGCCTGGCCGGTTCCCCGGCCGAGGTCGTCGAGAAGATCGGCGCCTACGCGGCCACCGGCTCCTCCCGCGTCTACCTCCAGCTCCTCGACCTCGACGACCTGGACCACCTGGAGCTCATCTCCGCCCAGGTGCTCTCCCAGCTCGGCTGACGAAGGACGGACCCCCGATGCCCCGTGCGTCCGGCCCGCTGGCCCAAGCCCTGGCCCGCCGGGCCGTGCTCCTGGACGGCGGGCTGAGCAACCAGCTCGCCGCCCAGGGCTGCGACCTGTCCGGCGGCCTGTGGACGGGCCGGGTGCTCGACGAGCGCCCGGACCAGGTGCGGGCCGCCCACACGGCCTACGCCCGGGCCGGCGCCGAGGTACTGATCACCGCGAGCTACCAGGTCGGCCCCGGCCACGCCCGGGCCACCGCCCTGCTGCACCGCAGCGTCGCCCTGGCCGCCCGCGCAGCCGAGACCGCCGACCACGAGGTGTGGGTGGCCGCCTCCGTGGGCCCGTACGGGGCGGTGCTCGCGGACGGCTCCGAGTACCGCGGCCGGTACGGCCTGAGCGTGCGCGAGCTCGCCGCCTTCCACCGGCCCCGCGTCGAGGCCCTGCTCGCCGCGGGCCCCGACGTCCTGGCCGTGGAGACCGTCCCCGATCCGGACGAGGCCGAGGCCCTGCTCACCGTCCTCGCGGACACCGGCGCCCGGGCCTGGCTGAGCTACACCGTCGCCGACGGCCGCACCCGCTCCGGCGCGCCCCTGCCCGAGGCCTTCGCCCTCGTCGCCCGGGCCCCGGAGATCATCGCGCTCGGCGTCAACTGCTGCGACCCCGCGGAGGTCCTGCCCGCCCTCGAAGCGGCCGCCGCCGTCACCCGCAAACCGCTCGTCGCCTACCCCAACGACGGCTCCGTCTGGGACGCCGCCACCGGCACCTGGCACGCCCCCGCGGCTCCCGCCCCCTGGCCCACCGCCGCCTGGCACCGCGCCGGCGCCCGCCTCGTCGGCGGCTGCTGCCGCATCGGCCCGGACCACATCGCACAGCTCGCGGCGCGGCCGCCCGGCGACCGGGCCGCCGGAAAATAGGGCGCACGCGGGCCGGGTGACCAGCAACAATCGGGCGTGTGTTCCTGACGATCTCCACCACCGGCACCCCCGAACGACCCGCCACCGACCTGGGGCACCTGCTGCACAAGCATCCCGGGAAGACGCAGGCGTTCTCCACCTCCTACGGCACCGCCCACGTGTTCTACCCCGAGGCCACGGCCGAGCGGTGCACGGCGGCCCTGTTGCTGGAGGTGGACCCCGTCGCGCTCGTGCGGCGCGGCCAGGGCAAGGGCCGGGGCGCGGCGCCCGACACCGCGCTCGCGCAGTACGTCAACGACCGCCCGTACGCCGCGTCCTCGCTGCTCGCCGTCGCCCTCAGCGCGGTGTTCCGCACCGCGCTCAAGGGCCGGTGCGTCCTGCGCCCGGAGCTGCCGGAGCAGCCGCTGGCGCTGCGCGTCGAGATCCCCGTGCTGCCCGCACGGGGCGGCGCGGGCCTCGTGCACCGGCTGTTCGACCCGCTCGGCTGGGACCTCGTACAGGCCGAGGCCCTGCCGCTCGACGAGCGGTTCCCCGAGTGGGGGGACTCCCGCTACGTACGGCTCGTACTGGAGGGCACCCTGCGCCTCGCGGACGCCCTGCGGCAGCTGTACGTGCTGCTGCCCGTGCTGGACGACTCCAAGCACTACTGGATCGCCCCCGACGAGGTCGACAAGCTGCTGCGCGCCGGAGACGGCTGGCTCGCCACCCACCCCGAGAACGGGCTGATCAGCTCCCGCTACCTGGCCCGCCACAAGCGGCTGACCCAGGACGCCGTCGAGCGCCTGGAGCTGGTCCGCCTCGCCGAGGCCGACGGCAGCGAGGTCGAGGAGCTCGACAACGCCGTCGCGGGGCCCGGCGACGGTGACGTCGAGGAGCCCGCGGAGCGGTCCGTACCGCTCGCCGTGCAGCGCCGCGACGCCATCCTCACCGCCCTGCGCGCCGCCGGCGCCGCCCGGGTGCTGGACCTCGGCTGCGGCCAGGGGCAGTTGGTGCAGGCCCTGCTCAAGGACGTGGCCTTCACCGAGATCGTCGGCATGGACGTGTCCGTGCGGGCCCTGCAGGTCGCCGCCAGGCGGCTGCGGCTGGAGCGGCTGGGCGAGCGGCAGGCCGCGCGCGTCACGCTCCTGCAGGGCTCGCTCGCCTACACCGACAAGCGGCTGGCGGGCTACGACGCGGCCGTGCTCAGCGAGGTCGTCGAGCACCTCGACCCGGAGCGGCTGCCCGCCCTGGAGTACGCGGTGTTCGGCGCGGCCCGATCCCGTACGGTCCTGGTCACCACCCCCAACGTCGAGTACAACGTGCGCTGGGAGACCCTGCCCGCCGGGCACGTCCGCCACGGCGACCACCGCTTCGAGTGGACCCGCGAGGAGTTCCGCGCCTGGGCCGGGGAGGTCGCGCGCCGGCACGGCTACCAGGTCGCGTACGTCCCCGTCGGGGACGACGACCCCGAGGTCGGACCGCCGACGCAGATGGCCGTCTTCACCCAGACCGACCGCACCGACACCCCGAAGGAGGGCGAGGCAGCATGACCGGCACCGAGACCCCCCGTACGCGCGCCCTTCCCGTCACCGACCTGTCCCTCGTCGTCCTGATCGGCGCCACCGGATCGGGCAAGTCCACCTTCGCCCGCAAGCACTTCAAGCCCACCGAGGTCATCTCCTCCGACTACTGCCGGGGCCTGGTCTCGGACGACGAGAACGACCAGAGCGCCAGCCGGGACGCCTTCGACGTCCTGCACTACATCGCGGGCAAGCGCCTCGCCGCCGGCCGACTCACCGTCGTCGACGCCACCAGCGTCCAGGCCGACGCCCGCCGCGCACTGGTCCGGCTCGCCCGCGAGCACGACGTACTGCCCATCGCGATCGTCCTGGACCTGCCCGAGGAGGTCTGCGCCGAGCGCAACGCGGCCCGCCCCGAGCGGGCCGGTCTGCCCCGCGCCGTCATCCAGCGGCACCGCCGCGACCTGCGCCGCTCGCTGCGCGGCCTGGAGCGCGAGGGCTTCCGCAAGGTCCACGTGCTGCGCTCCGTGGAGGAGGTCGAGAACGCCGAAGTCGTCCTGGAGAAGCGGTTCAACGACCTCAGGCACCTCACCGGTCCCTTCGACATCATCGGTGACATCCACGGCTGTTCCTCCGAGCTGGAGACCCTCCTCGCCAAGCTCGGCTACGAGGACGGCGTCCACCCCGACGGCCGCACCGCCGTCTTCGTGGGCGACCTCGTCGACCGCGGCCCCGACAGCCCCGGCGTCCTGCGCCGCGTCATGGGCATGGTCAAGTCCGGCAACGCCCTGTGCGTGCCCGGGAACCACGAGAACAAGCTCGGCCGCCACCTCAAGGGCTCCAAGGTCCAGCGGACCCACGGCCTCGCCGAGACCATCGAGCAGCTCGCGGCGGAGCCGGAGGAGTTCGTCCAGGAGGTGCGCGAGTTCATCCGCGGCCTCGTCAGCCACTACGTCCTGGACGGCGGCCGGCTGGTGGTCTGCCACGCCGGCCTGCCCGAGAAGTACCACGGCCGGACCTCCGGCCGGGTCCGCGCGCACGCCCTGTACGGGGACACCACCGGCGAGACGGACGAGTTCGGCCTGCCCGTGCGCTACCCGTGGGCCGAGGACTACCGCGGCAAGGCCGCCGTGGTCTACGGCCACACCCCGGTCCCGGACACCAGCTGGATCAACAACACCCTGTGCCTCGACACCGGCGCCGTCTTCGGCGGAAAGATGACCGCCCTGCGCTGGCCGGAGCGCGAACTGGTCGACGTCCCGGCCGAGAAGGTCTGGTACGAGCCCACGCGCCCGCTCGCCGCCGAGGCGCCCGGCGGCCAGGACGGCCGCCCGCTGGACCTGGCCGACGTGCACGGGCGCCGGGTCGTGGAGACGCGGCACCTGGGCCACGTCACCGTGCGCGAGGAGAACGCGGCCGCGGCCCTGGAGGTCATGAGCCGCTTCGCGGTGGACCCGCGGCTGGTCCCGTACCTGCCGCCGACCATGGCGCCGACCGCGACCTCCCGCGAGGAGGGCTACCTGGAGCACCCCGCCGAGGCCTTCGCCCAGTACCGCAAGGACGGAATCGCCCAGGTGGTGTGCGAGGAGAAGCACATGGGCTCCCGCGCCACCGTCCTGGTCTGCAAGGACGCCGACGCGGCGCGCGAGCGCTTCGGGGTGGAGGGGCCGACCGGTTCCGTCTACACCCGTACCGGGCGGCCCTTCTTCAAGGACGCCGACGTCACCGAGGAGGTCCTCACCCGGCTGCGCGCGGCGGTCACCGACGCGGGTCTGTGGGAGGAGCTCGGCACGGACTGGCTGCTGTTCGACGGGGAACTGCTGCCCTGGTCCCTGAAGTCCGCCGGCCTGCTGCGCAACCAGTACGCCGCCGTGGGCGCGGCCTCCGGCGCCGTCTTCCCCGGCGCCCTGGCCGCCCTGGAGGCGGCCGCCTCCAGGGGCGTCGACACCGGCGACCTGCTGGAGCGCCAGCGCGGCCGGGCCGCCGACGCGGCCGCCTTCACCGAGGCCTACCGCCGCTACTGCTGGAGCATCGACGGCCTGGACGGCGTACGGTTCGCGCCGTTCCAGCTGCTGGCGGCGGCCGGCCGGTCGCTGGCCGCGGTACCGCACGACGAGCAGCTGTTCTGGCTGGACCGGCTGTGCGCCGCGGACGAGGCGGCCGGGACCGGACTGCTGCGCCGCACCGGCCGCGTCCTGGTGGACACCGCCGACGAGGACTCCGTACGGGCGGGCACCGACTGGTGGCTGGAGCTGACGGCCGCCGGCGGCGAGGGCATGGTCGTCAAGCCGCTCCAGGCGTACGCCCGGGACGGCAAGGGCCGCCTCGTGCAGCCCGGCGTGAAGGTGCGCGGACGCGAGTACCTGCGGATCGTCTACGGTCCGGAGTACACCCGTCCGGACCACCTGGAGCGGCTGCGGGACCGGTTCCTCGGGCACAAGCGCTCGCTCGCGCTGCGCGAGTACGCGCTCGGGCTGGAGGCGCTGGACCGGCTGGCGGCCGGCGAGCCGCTGTGGCGGGTGCACGAGGCCGTCTTCGCGGTGCTGGCGCTGGAGTCGGAGCCGGTCGACCCGCGGCTGTGAAGTAAAGCGGACACCCCCGTACGGCCTGTAATTAGGTCGTATGGGGGAACTTTCGCGGAGAACTCCGGGAAACCCACCGGCGGGATCGTTCATCCAGGGCAGCGGAATGTCCGCGACCCTGGAAGGACGGAACGTCACCTATGAAGATGACCGCGCGCGGAAGCCTTGCGGCACTCATGACCTGTATGGCCGCGGCCGGCGCGGCCACCCCGGCCGTGGCCAACTCGGTGCCGGTGGGTGTCCCGCTGGACGCCGTGAAGACCACGCTGGGCGTGGACACCCCGCGTCTGGCCACCGGGGTGCCGATTCCGGTCGTCGGAGCGCCCGAGGCGCCCCGCTTCCACAAGGGGGACATGCTCCCGACCCCTCTGCTCCCGGTGCTCCCGATCGGCACCGAGCTCGGCGAGACGCTCGTCACCACCCCGGTGCCGAACCTGCTGGGCGAGCCGGAGACGGACGGCGAGGGCTCGCTGGAGGCTCCCGCCACCGACCTGCTCACCCGGACCCCCGGGCTGGTCGCCGGCGGCCTGCTGACCATGCCGGACGCCTCCAACTCCGGAGTGCCCAACCTCAAGTCGCCCGAACTGGGTCTGATCGCCCCGGAAATCACCGGTGCACCGGAGGCGCTCCTGGGCCTCGCCATGCCCCGCTGAGCCGACCCCGCCTCACAGAGCCGTCCGGTCTGGGAATGTGTACGGCATGGGATTCCATGTCGACTCCGAGACCGGGCGGCTTCGCCGCGTCATCCTCCACCGGCCCGACCTGGAGCTGAAGCGGCTCACACCGAGCAACAAGGACGCGCTCCTCTTCGACGACGTGCTGTGGGTGCGCCGGGCCCGCCAGGAGCACGACGGCTTCGCGGACGTGCTGCGGGACCGGGGCGTGGAGGTCCACCTCTTCGGGGACCTCCTGTGCGAGGTCCTGGACATCCCGGAGGCCAGACACCTCGTACTGGACCGGGTCTTCGACGAGAAGGAGTACGGGCCGCTCGCCACCGACCACCTGCGGTCGGTCTTCGACGGCCTGTCCTCGGCCGAGCTGGCGCAGGCGCTGGTCGGCGGCATGACCAAGCGGGAGTTCCTGGAGCGGCACGCCGAGCCGGTGTCGGTGCGCTTCCACGCCCTGGAGCTGGACGGCTTCCTGCTGCGGCCGCTGCCCAACCACCTCTTCACCCGGGACACCTCCGCCTGGATCTACGACGGGGTGTCCATCAACGCGATGCGCTGGCCGGCCCGGCAGCGCGAGACCGTCCACTTCGAGGCGATCTACAAGCACCATCCGCTCTTCACCACCAGCGGGGCCTTCCACTACTGGTCGCAGGGGCAGGCGGACTACCCGTCGACCATCGAGGGCGGGGACGTGCTGGTCCTCGGCAACGGCGCGGTGTTGATCGGGATGAGCGAGCGGACCACGCCGCAGGCGGTGGAGATGCTGGCGCGGGGCCTGTTCGCCGCCGGGTCGGCGACCTCCATCGTGGCGCTGCACATGCCCAAGCGGCGCGCCTTCATGCACCTGGACACGGTGATGACGATGGTGGACGGAGATACGTTCACTCAGTACGCGGGGCTGGGGATGCTCCCCTCCTACACGATCGCGCCCGGAGACGGGCCGCAGGAGCTGAAGGTGACCGACCATCCGGCGGAGCACATGCACCGGGCCATCGCGGCGGCGCTCGGCCTGGACTCGATCCGGGTGCTGACCGCGACGCAGGACGTGCACTCGGCGGAGCGCGAGCAGTGGGACGACGGGTGCAACGTCCTGGCCGTGGAGCCGGGCGTGGTCGTCGCCTACGAGCGGAACGTGACGACCAACACGCACCTGCGCAAGCAGGGCATCGAGGTGATCGAGATCCCGGGCAGCGAGCTGGGCCGGGGCCGGGGCGGGCCGCGCTGCATGAGCTGCCCGGTGGAGCGGGACGCGGTGACCTAGAGGCGCGGGGCCGACGGGGGCGGGGCGCGGCGGGCGCCGCCGGACGCAGAGCGCGGGCAGGGGAGGGGCTCCGTATATCAATACGGAGCGTCGTATAGACTTCCACCACCCCCTGTCACCGTGACGCTGGAGCGACCCCATGGCCACCGACCTCGCAGGCCGTAGTTTTCTCAAGGAGCTGGACTTCACGGCCGCCGAGTTCCGCGGCCTGATCGAGCTCGCCGCCGACCTGAAGGCGGCCAAGAAGGCGGGGGCCGAGCAGCGCCTGCTCCAGGGCCGCAACATCGCGCTGATCTTCGAGAAGACCTCGACCCGGACCCGCTGCGCCTTCGAGGTCGCCGCCGCGGACCAGGGCGCCCACACCACCTACCTGGACCCGGCCGGCTCCCAGATGGGCCACAAGGAGTCGGTCCGCGACACCGCCCGGGTGCTCGGCCGGATGTTCGACGCGATCGAGTATCGGGGGGACAGCCAGCAGGCCGTCGAGGAGCTCGCCCGCCACTCCGGCGTCCCCGTCTTCAACGGCCTCACCGACGACTGGCACCCCACCCAGATGCTGGCCGACCTGCTCACCATGACCGAGCACAGCACCAAGCCGCTGGACCGGATCGCCTTCGCCTACCTCGGCGACGCCCGCTTCAACATGGGCAACTCCTACCTCGTGACCGGGGCGCTGCTGGGCATGGACGTACGGATCGTCGCCCCCCGGGCCTACTGGCCGGCCGAGGCCGTGGTGGCCGCGGCCCGCTCGCTCGCGGCGGAGAGCGGCGCGCGGATCACCCTGACCGAGGAGGTCGCCGAGGGCGTCGCCCAGGCGGACTTCGTCGTGACGGACATCTGGGTGTCCATGGGGGAGCCGAAGGAGGTCTGGGACGAGCGGATCGCGGCCCTGTCCCCGTACGCCGTGACCATGGACGTGCTGCGCGCCACCGGCAACCCGGACGTGAAGTTCATGCACTGCCTGCCCGCCTTCCACGACCTGGGCACCCAGGTGGCGCGGGAGATCCACGAGCGGCACGGGCTCGACTCCCTGGAGGTGACGGACGAGGTGTTCGAGTCCGAGCACTCCATCGTCTTCGACGAGGCCGAGAACCGGCTGCACACCATCAAGGCCGTGCTCGTCGCCACGCTCGCCCGGCCGGGCCGTCGGAGTGACGCATAGTCATGCGCCGGCCGCGCGGGTCCGCCGCGCGGTCGCCCGCCCCACGTGTCGCGCTTCTGTGACGGTGGTCAGGATTTGGTGATACCGTCGAGGGTGTGAGCCCCTTCACCGGTTCCACAGCCTCGACCGAACGGTGGCAGCACCTGCGGATCACCCGCCAGGACGGCGTCGCCACCGTCACCTTCGACCGCCCCGAGAAGCTGAACGCGCTCACCTTCGGCGCCTACGCCGACCTGCGCGATCTGCTGGCCGAACTGTCCCGCGAGCGTTCCGTACGCGCCCTCGTGCTGGGCGGCGAGGGGCGCGGCTTCTGCTCCGGCGGGGACGTGGACGAGATCATCGGCGCCACCCTCGCCATGGACACCGCCCAGCTGCTCGACTTCAACCGGATGACCGGCCAGGTCGTGCGCGCCCTGCGCGAATGCCCCTTCCCCGTGATCGCCGCCGTGCACGGGGTGGCCGCCGGGGCCGGCGCCGTCCTCGCGCTCGCCGCCGACTTCCGCATCGCCGACCCCAGCGCCCGCTTCGCCTTCCTCTTCACCCGCGTCGGCCTCTCCGGCGGGGACATGGGCGCCGCCTACCTGCTGCCCCGGGTCGTCGGCCTCGGCCACGCCACCCGCCTGCTCATGCTCGGAGAGCCCGTACGCGCGCCCGAGGCGGAGCGGATCGGCCTGCTCAGCGAACTCACCGACGAGGGCAAGGCCCACGTACGGGCCGCCGAACTCGCCGCCCAGCTCGCGGAGGGCCCCGCCCTCGCCTACGCCCAGACCAAGGCGCTGCTCACCGCCCAGCTCGACATGCCGCTGGCCGCGTCGGTGGAACTGGACGCCTCCACCCAGGCCCTGCTCATGCACGGCGAGGACTACGCGGAATTCCACGCGGCCTTCACCGGGAAGCGGCCGCCGCAGTGGAAGGGCAGGTAGCGCGATGTCCCCGGGCGCCCTGCGCGTGGCCGTCGTCGGCGGAGGACCGGGCGGCCTGTACACGGCCGCCTTGCTGGCCCGGCAGGGCCACGCGGTGGAGCTCTGGGAGCGCGGCGCGCCGGACGACACCTTCGGATTCGGCGTGGTGCTCTCCGACGAGACCCTCGGCGGCATCGAGCGGGCCGACACCCTCGTCCACGCCGCCCTGAGCGCGGAGTTCGTGCGCTGGGACGACGTGGAGATCGTGCACCGGGGACGGCTGCTGACCTCCGGCGGACACGGCTTCGCGGCCATCGGGCGCCGCCGGCTCCTGGAGATCCTGCACGAGCGCTGCGCCGGGCTCGGCGTGCGGCTGCGGGTGCGCGCCGAGGCCCCCGACGTGCGCGCGCTCGCGGCCTCGTACGACCTGGTGGTCGCGGCGGACGGCGTGCACAGCGCGATCCGCGAGGCCGGGGCCGCGCACTACCGGCCGACGGTGACCAGCGGACGCTGCCGCTACATCTGGCTCGCAGCCGACTTCGCCTTCGAGGCCTTCCGCTTCGAGATCGCGGAGACCGAGCACGGGATCGTGCAACTGCACGCCTACCCCTATGCCCGCCCGTCGCCCGACCACCGCCCCTCATCGAGGCCTTCCGGGCCGCAGAGCCAACTCGGCGCCTCCACGGTGATCGTCGAGATGCGCGAGGAGGTCTGGCGGGCGGCCGGCCTCGACCTCTGCGACGAGGACGAGTCGGCGGCGCGCTGCGCCAAGATCTTCAGCGAGGCCCTGCGCGGGCGCCCCCTGCGCGGGAACCGCTCGGCGTGGACGCGGTTTCGCACCGTCGTCAACGAGCGCTGGTCGCACGGCAACGTGACCCTCCTGGGAGACGCCGCGCACACCGCCCACTTCTCCATCGGCTCCGGCACCAAACTGGCGGTGGAGGACGCGCTCGCCCTCGCCGAAGCGGTGGCCGGCGCGGAGGGGGACGTACCGGCCGCCCTCGCCGCGTACGAGACGGCCCGCCGCCCGGCGGTCGCCAGCACCCAGCGGGCCGCCGCCGCGAGCCGGCACTGGTTCGAGGAGATCGCCGGGTACGTCGGCCAGCCCGCCCGGCAGTTCGCCTTCAACCTCCTCACCCGCAGCCGCCGCGTCACGCACGCCAACCTGCGGCTGCGCGACGAGCGGTTCACCCGTGCGGTGGAACGGGAGTTCGGCTGCCCGCAGGAGGGCCCCGAACAGCGCACGACCCCGCCGATGTTCACCCCCCTGCGGCTGCGCGGCCTGACCCTGCGCAACCGCATCGTCGTCTCCCCGATGGACATGTACTCGGCCGAGGAGGGCGTGCCCGGCGACTTCCACCTCGTCCACCTGGGCGCGCGGGCCCTCGGCGGGGCGGGCCTGGTGATGACCGAGATGGTCTGCGTCAGCGCCGAGGGCCGGATCACCCCCGGCTGCACCGGCCTCTACAACCGCGAGCAGGCGGCGGCCTGGCAGCGGATCACCGACTTCGTCCACACCAGCGCACCGGGCACCGCGCTCGGTGTCCAGCTCGGGCACGCGGGACGCAAGGGCTCGACGCGGGTGATGTGGGAGGGCATGGACGAGCCGCTCCCCGAGGGCAACTGGCCGCTGGTGGCCGCCTCGGACCTGCCCTACCGGCCGGGTGTCTCGGCGCACCCCCGGGCCCTGGCCCACGCGGACCTGGCTGAGCTGCGCTCGCAGTTCGCGGACGCCGCCTCCCGCGCCGCCGGCTGCGGCTTCGACCTGCTGGAACTGCACTGCGCCCACGGCTACCTGCTCTCCGGGTTCCTCTCCCCGCTGACCAACCACCGCACCGACGCCTACGGCGGCAGCCTGGAGAACCGCCTGCGCTTCCCGCTGGAGGTCTTCGACGCGGTCCGCGCGGTGTGGCCCGCGGAGCGCCCGATGACGGTCCGCCTCTCCGCCACCGACTGGGCGCCCGGCGGCACCTCGCCCGAGGAGTCGGTGGCGATCGCGGCCGCCTTCGCCGCCCACGGCGCGGACGCCATCGACGTCTCCACCGGCCAGGTCGTCGCGGACGAGGCCCCCGAGTACGGGCGCTCGTACCAGACCCCGTACGCCGACCGGATCCGCGGCGCCCTCGGCGGCCCCGTCATCGCGGTCGGCGCGATCTCCTCCTGGGACGACGTCAACTCCCTGCTGCTGGCCGGGCGCGCCGACCTCTGCGCCCTGGGCCGCCCCCACCTCTACGACCCGCACTGGACCCTGCACGCGGCCGCCGAGCAGTCCTACGAGGGCCCGGCCGCCCCCTGGCCCGCCCCCTACCGCGCGGGCAGCCGCCCCCCGCCCACCGGCCGCGGCTGAGGCGCGTCCTCCCGTACTGCCCCCTCCTGCGCTCCTTCCGTGATCACGCGGGGACGATCTCGGCGCGGTCCTCGACCGGGGTGTAGCCCAGGCGCAGGTAGACGCCGTTGCTGGTCGGGTTGGCCAGGTCCGTGAAGAGCAGGACCTCCGAGGCGCCCGCCGCGTACGCCGCCTCGCTCGCCGCGTGCGTGACCCCGGCGGCGTAGCCGCGGTTGCGCAGCTCGGGCGGGGTGTAGACCGGGCCGACGCGGCAGGCCGAGCCGACCGGGCGGGAGAAGGCCGCCAGCGACACGGGCCGCTGCCCGTCCTCCCAGAGCAGGACGCCGCCGTACGAGATCCGGTCGCGCAGCACGACCTCGGAGGCGGCCCCCGGTACGTCCGCCTCCGCGTTGAAAGCCGTGACCCACTCCAGCAGCAGAGGGAGGTCCGCCTCGGTCGCGGTCCGGGCCCGCCCGGCCGGGGCGGGGTCGGGGGCGGTCAGGCCGTCCAGCCGGTACAGGCGGATCTCCTCGGCGACCCGGGAGGGCCGCCCCCAGGCCTCGGCCAGTACCTCCGCGTCGGGGCGGCGGGCGTTGATCCCGTGCGCCCCGGCGAGCAGCGGTTCGGTGGCGAGCGCGGCCCCCAGCTCCCGGACCGCCTCCCCGGGCACCACGCCGAGCACCATCGGGAACGGCGGGGTGCACAGCAGGCCGCCGGCGACGGCCCCGTCGGCCCCGGTCCACCAGCCGAAGAAGGGCGGGGCGGCCCCGTAGGCGCCGGGCCCGCGCCGCACCAGCGCGTCGGCCACGGTCAGCAGGAGCGTGTTGGAGACGGGCCGCTCGGCCGCGGCGGGCCCCGCCGCGGCCAGATAGGCCTCCAGGTCGGAGGTGAAAGTCCAGGTCATGGCCCATCCTGGCGCGGCGCGACGCCCGCGCGCATCCGGTTTTCCCGCGGACGGAACCGACGCCGGCCCGGCCCGCTCACGCCTCCACGAAGGCCGCGCCCAGGTCGTGCAGGCGGTCGTGGAGCTCGGCGAAGACGGCCGCCGCCCGGTCGCCCGGCCAGTCCGCCGGGAGCAGCTCGCGCGGCAGACCCGGGTCGGCGTACGGGAGGCGGCGCCAGCCGTCCAGGGCGAGGAGGTAGGCGCGGTAGGCCTCCTGCGGGGTCGGGTCCGGGCCCGTCCGCAGGGCGCGCAGGACCGGCTCGTGCAGGTCCAGGAACTCCTCGTGCTGCTTGGCCAGGGAGGTCAGGTCCCACCAGCGGGCCACGGCCTGCGCGGTCGGCGCGAAGCCGAGGTGGGCGCCGCGGAACAGCTCCACGTACGGCGTCAGCTGCAGGCGCTCCAGGGTGTGCCCGGTCTCCTCGGCCAGCCGGGCCGGGGCGATCCAGACACCCGGCGCCACCGCTCCGAAGCCGAGCCGGGCCAGGCGCGAGCGCAGCAGGTGCCGCTTGTGCCGTTCCTGCTCCGGGACGGAGAACACCGCCAGCAGCCACTCGTCGGAGGCCTCCCGGCTGCCGTAGATGCGCCGGTCGCCGTCGTCCAGCAGCTGCCGCGCCTCCTCGGAGAGCTTGTACGCCGCGGAGCCGTCGGAGGCGCGCTCGGGCAGCAGGAAGCCGCGCCGCTTCAGCCGGGACACCGACGAGCGGACGGCCGGGGCGTCCACGCCGACCGCGCCCAGCAGGCGGATCAGCGCGGACACCGGGACGGCGTCCTCGAAGGCCCGTCCGTAGGCTCCGTAGAACGTGACGATCAGAGATCGCGGGGTGTGCTGCTCGACCACGGGTTCACTCTAGAACCTGTCCGTCCGCGCCATGATCGCGCAGCCGGAAACGCTGGAGCTTGCCCGTCGCCGTCCGGGGGAGCGCGGGCAGGAAGACGAAGGTACGCGGGCACTTGTGCGGGGCCAGTTCCGCCCGCATGAAGGCGCGCAGGGCCTCCTCCGTCAGCACCACGCCGTCCCGCGTGACGGTGTACGCCACCACGACCTGCCCGCGTCGCTCGTCCGGGCGGCCCACCACCGCCGCCTCGACCACGTCCGGGTGGCGCAGCAGGGCTTCCTCCACCTCCGGGCCCGCGATGTTGTAGCCCGCCGAGACGATCATGTCGTCGGCCCGGGCGACGTAGCGGAAGTAGCCCTCCGGGTCGCGCACGTAGGTGTCGCCGGTCAGGTTCCAGCCGTCCCGTACGTACTCCCCCTGCCGGGGATCGGCCAGGTAGCGGCAGCCGACCGGCCCCCGCACGGCCAGCAGCCCCGGCTCGCCGTCCGCGACCGGCAGGCCCGACGGGTCCACCACCCGGGCCTCCCAGCCCGGGACCACCCGGCCGGTCGTACCGGGGCGGATGTCCTCGTCGGCGGCGGAGATGAAGATGTGCAGCAGCTCGGTCGCCCCGATGCCGTTGATGATCCGCAGGCCGGTGCGCTCGTACCAGGCCCGCCAGGTCGCGGCCGGCAGGTTCTCCCCGGCCGAGACGCAGCGGCGCAGCGCGGAGAGGTCGTACGCACCCACGTCGTACGGCCCCAGCGCGTCCAGCATCGTCCGGTACGCGGTGGGCGCGGTGAACAGCACCGTCACCCGGTGCTGCGCGAGGGCGGGCAGCAGCCGCCGCGGCGCCGCGTCCTCCAGAAGCAGCGCGCAGGCCCCCGCCCGCAGCGGGAAGACGACCAGCCCGCCGAGCCCGAAGGTGAACCCGAGTGGCGGACTGCCCGCGAAGACGTCGTCGGGGCGGGGCCGCAGCACGCGGCGGGAGAAGGTGTCGGCGACGGCCAGCAGGTCGCGGTGGAAGTGCATGCAGCCCTTGGGACGCCCGGTGGTCCCCGAGGTGAAGGCGATCAGGGCGACGTCGTCCGCGGAGGTCGGGACGGCCGGGAAGGGCCCCTCGTGCCGCTCGGCCAGCCGGAGCAGGTCGTCCTCGGCCCCGCCCCCGTAGGCGGTGATCCGCAGCCCCGGCACCTCGGCCTTGACCAGGTCGTCCAGGACGTCCGCATGGCACAGCGCGTGCCCAACCCGGGCCATCGCGCACACCGTGGCCAGCTCCCGCGCGCGCTGCTGGGGCAGTACGGTCACGGCCACCGCGCCCGCCTTCATCACCGCGAGCCAGCAGGCGGCGAGCCAGGGGCCGGTGGGACCGCGCAGCAGCACCCGGTTGCCGGGGACGACCCCCAGGTCGAGGGTGAGCACGTGGGCGAGGCGGTCCACGCGCTCGCGCAACTGCCCGTACGTCCACACCTCGCCCGCGGCGCTGCGGAAGGCCGGGCGGTCGGCGCCGGCGGGACCGAACCGGGCGATGGTCGCGTCGAGCAGCTCGGCGCCGCAGTTCAGGCGGTCCGGGTAGGCCAGTTCGGGCAGTTCGAAGAGCAGCTCCGGCCAGGTGTCCACGGGGGGCAGATGGTCACGGGCGAAGGTGTCGACGTGAGCGGAAGGCTTGAGCTCCAAGGCGGGTTCGCCCCCTTGCGACGGTCCCGGGTGAGGTGGATCCGGCCGTGCGACTTCCTCACGAGCGTATCGTGATGGTGACGGCAGTCAACAGGACGCGATAGATGCGGGGACATTCGGATGACCGGATTCGCGCTCGGGGTGGACCAGGAGGAATGGTGCGGGCAGCTGCGCGCACTGTCGGCCGAGCGGCTGAGGCCGCTGGCGCAGAAGGGGGAGCCGGGCCGGGTCAACCGGCCGTTGCTGGCCGCGCTGGGGGAGCTCGGCCTGCTGGAGCGGGTGTTCGCCTCCGGCGCGCTGGACCTGTGCCTGCTGCGCGAGTCCCTCGCCTACGGCTGCACGGAGGCCGAGACGGCGCTCGCCCTCCAGGGGCTGGGCGCGTACCCGGTCCTGCGGGCGGGGAGCGAGGCGCAGCGGGAGCGCTGGCTGCCCCAGGTGCGCGCGGGGCGGGCGGTGGCGGCCTTCGCGCTGAGCGAGCCGGGGGCGGGCTCGGACGCGGCGGCGCTCGAACTGACGGCCGCGCCGGCGGCGTCGGGCGGGGGCTGGGTGCTGACGGGCGAGAAGCGCTGGATCTCCAACGCCCCGGAGGCGGATTTCTACACCGTGTTCGCCCGGACGGGTGAGGGGCCGGGGGCGAAGGGGGTGTCGGCCTTCCTGGTCCCGGGGGACCGCCCCGGGCTGCGCGGTGAAGCGCTGGACATGCTCTCCCCGCACCCCATCGGCGCCCTGTCCTTCGACGGGGTGCCGGTCGGCCGGCGGGACCTGCTCGGCGAGCCCGGGCGGGGCTTCCGCGTCGCGATGGACACCCTGAACCTCTTCCGGCCGAGCGTCGGCGCCTTCGCGGTGGGCATGGCCCGGGCGGCGCTGGACGCGACCCTGGCGCACACGGCGGGCCGGGCCGCGTTCGGGGGGAAGCTGAGCGACCTCCAGGCGGTGGCGCACCGCGTGGCCGAGATGGCCACGCGCACGGAGGCGGCCCGGCTGCTGGTGTACGCGGCGGCGGGGGCCTACGACCGCGGAGCGGCGGACGTTCCGGGCCGGGCGGCGATGGCGAAACTGCTGGCCACGGAGACGGCCCAGTACGTGGTGGACCACGCGGTCCAGCTGCACGGCGCGGTCGCCCTCCAACGGGGCCACCTGCTGGAGCACCTCTACCGGGAGGTGCGGGCGCCGCGGATCTACGAGGGCGCGAGCGAGGTCCAGCGGACGGTGATCGCACGCGAGCTCTACAGGGCGGCGCGGGTGGCGGGGACGGGCGAGGGTGCGGGCGCCGCTGCCGGTTCTGGTTCCGGGGCGGGGGAGGTGGTGGCGGGATGAGCCTCGACCGGATCAACCCGGCATCGCTGTCGCCCCCCACGGGCTTCTCGCACGCCGTGGCCGCGACCGGCTCGCGCCTGGTGTTCCTGGCGGGTCAGACCGCACTGGACGCCTCGGGCAAGGTGGTGGGGCAGAGCCTGCCGGAGCAGTTCGAGGTGGCCCTGACCAACCTCCTGGCGGCCCTCGCCGCGGCGGGGGGCGGCCCGGCGGACCTGGCCAGGGTGACGGTGTACGCGGTGGACGTGGCGTCGTACCGCACGCACGCCCCCGAACTGGGCCGCATCTGGCGACGCTTGGCCGGACGCGACTACCCCGCCATGGCCGTCATCGGCGTGGTCCGCCTATGGGACGAACAAGCCCTGGTGGAGCTGGACGGCCTGGCGGTCCTCCCGTAGGGGCAGGCCGCTGCGACCTGACTGGACATCAAGGGCTTTCGGCCAGGAGTGTCGCCTGCGAGGGTCCTCCGGTGACCTTCGCGGGCGCCGCGTCCACTCCCGGGGCGGGCGTCAGGGCCTTGGGGATGGGGTGATCGTCGTCAGGCCGGCCCGGGTGGGCCGAGGGCGACGAGTTCGACCTCGAAGCCGTCCGCGTTCTCCAGGTAGGCGGCATAGGTGTGTTCGCCGCCGGCGTGCGGGTGGCGGTCGGGGAACAGGAGGCTCCAACCGTGCTGCGACGCCTCGGCGACCAGCGCATCCACGGTGGCGGGACTTTCGACGTGGAACGCCAGATGGTTCAGGCCGGGCCGACACCTGTCGTGCCCGTCGGCGGTGAGGGCGGGGGACTGCTCGACGACCAGGTAGGTCGCCCCGAGCCGCCAACTGCGGCCGTTGCTCCAGCTCTGAAAGAGCGTGTAGCCCAGCGCCTCCAGCAGCCAGCCGAAGGAGACGGCCGCCCGCTCCAGGTCGGGCACCCAAAGCTCCACGTGGTGCAGCATCCCGCCGACCGGCCGTGTCATACCGCCACCGCCCGCTGGCGCGCGTTGACCGCCCGCCAGCGGTGTGGCGAATGCCGTGCCGGCCCGGGCCGCGTGTTCGTGGTCATCGGCACTGTGGATGTCCTCCATTCGACGCCGTCCGCGACGGCCCAGCGTCGCACGCTCGCAGCGCCGGTCACGCTTCACTGCTGCCGCTGATCTGGGGAATCCTTCGGGAAGTCTGACGCGTTGACGGTTGGGACCGTTTGCCTGCTCCTACTGTGCTGGTCGGCACGCAATCGCGCCGGTGCGGTCAGGGTAAGGACACGTATGCCAGCCCACTCGCAGGACGAATCGCCGGACGGTGACCGTCGTGGCTCCGTCTGGCTGTGGTCGCTGCTCGGTGTCTTCGCGGCGTGCGTCCCCTGTGCGCTGCTCGTGGTGGAGAAGTCCGGTTCCGCTCTTTCGCCGGTGCCGCTCGCCCTTGTGATTCTGGCCGCGCTCGCCGGATACGTGCTGGCAGTCCGTTCCGTAGTGGAGGAGAAGTTCCGACAGCGTTCCCGCCGGTCCCAGGTCCTGGTGTGGGCGGCGGCCGCGGTCCTCTTTCTCGGCAGCGTGAGCGTGCTCTTCGCGTTCCGTCCCCCGCCGCCCCCACTCGCCCGGATGAGCGGGGCGCGCGACGTGGCCGTGGTCGGCTTCACCCAACCCGAGGGGCGCCGGGACGAGCGGGTCCTGATCGACCTTGCCGACACCTTCGCCCACGACATGGCGGGCCGTATCCCCACCGCGACCAGCGTCCGCAGCTACGCCGGCGAGGTGTCGCTCCCGCTGGCCGAACTCCAGGGAAACCACCGGGCCGGGCTGGAGCGGAAGACTGCCCGGTTCGCTGAAGAGACAAATGCCGAGATCGTCGTCGGCGGCCTGGTGAGCATGGACCCGGCCGGCCAGACCTCCCTGCGCCCAGCCGTCTACGTCAGGGCCGATCAGGTCCCGGACTCGCCCGAGCTCGCCGGCTGGTTCCTCAGCGAACCCATCCTCGTCGCCCGCGGCTGGGAGTCGGCACGAGGCCGCTCCCAGCTGAGCGCGGAGCTGACGCGCCGACTCAGCACCCTCGCCGAGTTCGTCGACGCCTTGGACACTTGGCGCAACGGCAGTCCCGAAGAGGCCGCCCGGATCCTCGACGGCCTGCTCGACCCGAAACGACAGCCCACCAGGGACGGCTTCGTGCCGCTCGATCTGGTCCGGCTGTTCCACGGCCATGCCCTCCAGGAACAGGCGACCGGCCAGACCAGCTCCAGCCGCCAGAAGCTGCTGGACGCTGCCCGAGCCGACTACCTCGCTGTCGACAAGGACTCGCCCGCGGGGTGGCGCGCTGCCCTCAGCCTGCAGGGCAACACCTACCGCCGAGCTTTGGGCCCGGAGCACACCTGCAAGCCGGGGACCGTCCAGGCACGGGATCTCGCTCAGGTGTCACAGGCGATGCGCGCCTTCGCCGAGGACCGGGACATCACCGAACGCGGACGGCTCACCGCCACGGTGTACCTGGCGCAGGTCGAGCAGTGCAGGATCACGGCCGGGCTGGTGAAGGACGACGGCACGGTGGAGCGGGCCGTAGCGACAGTCCGAGCGGCCCAGGACGGTACCGGTACCGCTGACCTCCTCGCGCTGGTGGAGTCCGTCGTCGCCCTCCAGGCCGCGAGCCGTGGTGATACCGCGGCCGCCGAAGGCCACATGCGCGAGGCCATCGCGCACGAACAGGACCCGGTCCGACGGGCCATCTGGCACGGTTTTCTGGCGGTCTGGAGCCTGAACCGCTGCGATCTGGCGGGCGGCCGTGCAGCCCACCAGGACGTGTTGCGCCAGCTCGCTGCCGCAGAACAGGCAGGCAGGGCGAGCAAGAAGCTCCGCGACCAGTACGAGCAGACCTTCGCGACGGAACTGCGTCGGGCCGAGCAGACCTGCGAGACCCGACGAGGGGATGAATCGTGAGAGGACGAAGGGTGAGCAGACGTCTGTCGTGTTGGCTGGCAGGGCTGTGCGTGATCGCCATCACCAGCTGCACGGCGGAGCACGGACCCCCAGCGCCCTCGCTTACGAAACGCGGCAGCGCGACCGCCACACAGCCGAGACCGTCGAGCCATGCCGTCCCGGATTTCCTGCTGTCCCAGCAGTTCGACCTCGGGGGGTCGGCAGGGACTCAGTTCGGCTGTAGCGAGGACCTGAACGATCGTGCGAAGGACCGCCCGTTGGTCTGGTTGACGTCGAGCGAAGACGAGAACGTACGGGCCATGCTGAACAGACAGTCGCTTCTGTGTCTGTACGGGTTTCCGAAGAGCAAGACGATCACCGTCACGGTGACAGCGGGAGGCCGGGCCTACGCCACTCCCCTCAGGCTTGTCAGCGAGCTCAGCAGTGAGGGAGGAGGTGGCGATCTCTTCAACGGACGGCCGATCGAGGTCCAGGACCAGGGCGACGGCGTGCTGCAGAGCGAATATCTGTGGTTCTTCCCGCCCGACCCGGCTCGCGAGGCCATCGCCTTGGACGGGCGACTCCGTCTGGCGGCAAGCTCGGGTGATCTACGTACTGCGAACGAGGTGCCACTGGGCTGGGAAGAGGGAGCCGGCGCTACCGAGGCGGAGTGGAAACGCCACCAGATCGCCGTCTACGGATATCCGCCCGGCACGCGCGTCCCGATCGGGCTCTACCGGGTACACGACGACGAAGACACGGAAGGCGAAGTCGCCGTGCTGAAGCGTCGGGTAGGAGAAGTCGTCATGCCTGAATCGCGCATTGCGGTCTTCACCATCCCCGAGGACGTGTTCCGCATCGTCAGCGCGGAGCCCGAATCGGGTGGGCAGTACTACTGCCTGTCCGTTCCGGGCGCCGAAATGCGGGATGAGCCGACATGCGTCTTCTAAGGGCTGCCCCGTAGACGTCTCCGAGCCTCCGCGGACTCCCTCCCAGGCCCTGCGGTCGTTGCGGTTCCCGGCCGCTGCCGATCTGGACATCCCGCACAGCGGGGCGAGCTGGCGCAGGGGTAGGGTCGTACGCCAGTGAGGGGGTATGGATGAGACCGCTGGACCTGCTGGTCAAGCAGTATGTGGCCCCGGTGATGAAAGCGGCGGGCTACAAGAAGTCCGGCCGCACCTTCCGCCTGATCGCGGGAAACGGTGACCAAGCCGTTCTCGGGTTCGCCCGTCACTACGTAGACCCTGAGGCGGCCGTCTTCGAGGTCGGTTACCGCATCGTGCCGGCGCCGTACAGGGAGTGGATTCACCGGCACTCAGCCATCGGCGACACACGAGCCCCCGTCGCCTTCGGCCCCGCGGTGCTGGCCGGCAGCGTGACCCCGCCGACGCAGGCAGCGCATGCCCCGGACTCCCCGATGCCGTTTCGTGAGCGCTGGGCCCTGCGCGAGGACAACGGCCTCACCTGCGGCGAGGCCCTGGCGACGGTCCTGCATGACGAGGCCGTCCCGCAGATCGCCCACCTTCTCGACCGAAGGAATCTACTGCAGGAGTGCCGCCACCCGGCTCTGCCGGTCGTGCGACTCGTGCCGCTCACGCGGGTGGAGATCCTCCTTCGAGTCGATGACGCTCCGCATGAGGAGATCGAATCCCTACTGGCAGACGTACAGTTGGCCAGCCCACACGACGAGTTCATCACCTGGACGCGCCGGCGGCTGGCAGCGCGAAGCGGGACAGAGCCGCTGGAGGGGGAGCCAGCTGACGAGGTCGATCAGACGACCGCCGACTGGAGGGGGCGGGATGGATGACACCTCCGCCCCGCCTCCCCGCGACGTATGGAGACGCAATGCCTTGGCGTCGGTTCCCCCTGGCGATTCGACTGTTCGTCCTGGCCGGCGTGTTGCTGCTGTCTGCGTGTGGTGGCTCGGAAGAACCGCGAGCGGTGGCGGATAGCGGCGGAATCACAGGCGAATGGGTCACAGGAGCAGGCGCCAGCCTGGTCTTCCAGGCGGATCACACGTTCGACTCGCAGGGGCTGAGGCTTGATCCCTCGCTCGTGCGCGGCTGCCCCAGCGGCGCGGCTCACGGGAACTGGGCCTTCCTCGTGGACAAGGGAGCTCCTGGGGGACTGGTGGGCATGGACCGGAATGCGCAGTCGGGCGAAACCGTCGGGGTCACCTTCCGCGACATCCCCCAGGGAGACTGCGGCATCACATTGAGCGTCATCAGGGACGGCTCGGTCCTCTGCGTCTCCATGGACCTGGACCAGGTGTGCTCGTTCAAGGAGCGCTTCACCCGCGTGGAGGGCGACCACGGCTAGGGCGAGGCCCGCCCCGCCCCGTCGATCGTGTGGTCGGCGGGGCGGAGGGCTGGGTTAGGCGCGGCCCGTGACGTGGCCGCCGTCCACGCGGAGGGCGTGGCCCGTGACGAAGGTGGCGCCCGCGAGGTACAGCACCGCCTCGGAGATCTCGTCGACCTCGCCGACCCGGTCCAGCAGGGCCAGTCCGCCGAAGGAGTCCACGTCGGAGCCGGCGTGCAGCGGGGTGCGGATGATGCCGGGCGCCACGAGGTTCACGCGGATGCCGTCGGCGGCGAGTTCGGCGGCCAGGCTCGTCGTCAGTCCGTGCACACCGGCCTTGCTGACCACCGGCGCGGAGCAGGGGAAGCCCGCCAGGCCGTGGTCCACCAGGACCGTGCCGATGTTGACGATGCTGCCGCCACGGCCCTGCGTGCGCAGGGCCCGTACCACGGCCTGGGTGGTGAGGTAGGTGCCCTTGAGGTTGCCGGTCAGGAAGCCGTCGAGCTCCTCCTCGGTGACCTCGGTGAAGGGCTTCGGCGCGAAGGTGCCGGCGTTGTTGACGAGGACGTCGATACCGCCGAAGCGGTCCAGCGCGGTGCGCACGAGCGCCTCGCCGGTCGCCGGGTCGGCGATGGCGCCCGCGACCCACGCGGTGCGCTCCGGGTGGCCGAGACCGGCCGCGGCCTTCGCGAGGCGGTCGGCGTCCCGGCCGTTGAGGACGACGTTGGCGCCGCTCTCCAGGAAGGCGCGGGCGATGTCCAGGCCGATGCCGCTGGAGGAACCCGTGACCAGGGCGGTGGTGGTCGTGGTCGTCGTGGCGGTCGTGGTGGTGTCGGTCATGAGGTGGGGGCCTTTCACGGCGTGGTTCGTTCGGCTGACACCAGAAACCTACGGAGCCGCAACTCATAACACCACGACGTAAATTGGAGCATGTCATAATCCTGCGTTATGGACATGGATCTGCGTGACCTGGAACTCCTCGACGCCACCGCCGAGGCCGGCTCGCTGACCGCGGCCGCCGAGCGGCTCTACGTGAGCCAGCCCGCCCTCAGCCAGCGGCTGACCCGTCTCGAAGCCCGCCTGGGCATGGCGCTGTTCGACCGCAAGGGCCGTCGGCTGGTTCCCAACGCCGCCGGGCGGCGGATGCTGGTGGCGGCCCGCCATGTCCTCGGCGAGCTGGAGTCGGCCACCCGTGACCTGCGGGAGATCCGCGACGGGCGCGACCGCCGGGTCCGCTTCACCGCCCAGTGCAGTACCACGCTCCCGTGGCTGCCGCCCGTGCTCCGCGCCTTCCGTGCGCGCGAGCCCGACATCGACGTGCGCATCGAGGCCGTCCCGGACGACGCGCCGATCCCGGCGCTGCTGGCCGACCGGATCGACGTCGCCCTCGTCACCAAACCCGACCTCCAGATGGACCGGGTGTCGCTGACCAGGCTGTTCGACGACGAGATGATGGCCGTGGTGCCGGCCGGGCACCCGTGGGCCTCGCGCGCGCACCTGACCGCCCGCGACTTCGACGGCGCCGACCTGGTCCTCTACGAGTTCTACGACCAGAAGCGCATCCCGTCGATGCCGCTGCCGATCCCGGCGGGGGCCCGCCCCGCCCGCATCACCCTCATGCCGGTCGTGACCGACCTCGTCGTCGAGATGGTGGCGGGGGGCCAGGGCGCCACGGTGCTGCCCAACTGGGCGGCGGCCCCGTACGTCGCCTCGCACGGCCTCGCCCTGGTCCGCATGGGTGCGAAGCCGCTGACCCGCACCTGGTTCTGCGCCACCCGTACGGGCCCGCGGCCGCCGCACGTCGAGGCCTTCGTCGAGGAACTCATGGGCCGGCTGGGGAGGTCCGGCGCCAGTGCTGTATCGGCCAATTCCTAAAGCAGGAGAGGCGGTTGGGTTTCGAGGCGTCAGGTAGATTCCTGGGGACTGATTCCAATCCAGACGGGGCTGACGTGTTGGAGCTGAGGGGGAGCGGGGCCGGGCCGCTGGAGGCGGAGGATCCGCGGCAGATCGGGTCGATACCGCTGGTGGGCCGGCTCGGGGCCGGGGGGATGGGGCGGGTGTACCTCGGTGTCCGAGAGGGCCGGTACGTTGCCGTCAAGCAGCTGCTGCCCTCCGTCGTCGGCGAGGACAAGGACTTCCTGCGCCGTTTCGGGCACGAGCTCGACAACCTCGCCCGGCTGCCCGAAGGGGCCACCGCGCCGCTGCTCGACAGCGACCGCACCGCGCGGCCCCCGTGGTTCGCCACCGCGTACGTCCCCGGGCTGACCCTGAGGGAAGCCCTCGAACTGAACGGCAGCCCCCTGCCCGCGCGGGCGCTGTGGCTGCTGCTGCGCGAGGCGGCGGCCGGCCTCGCGGCGGTGCACGCGCTGGACATGGTGCACCGGGACCTCAAGCCGTCCAACGTCATGCTGACCCTCGACGGCCTCACCCTCATCGACTTCGGCGTCGCCCGGGCCGCCGAGCAGAGCCAGCTGACCCGGACCGGCATGGTCGTGGGCACGCCCGCCTACATGGCGCCCGAACAGGCTTCGGGGACGCGTCAGTTGAGCGGGGCCACCGACGTGTTCGCGCTGGGTTCGGTGCTCGCGTACGCCGCGAGCGGCCGGCCGCCCTTCGGTGACGAGTCGGGGCACGGCGTGCTGTACCGCATCGTCCACGAGGAACCGGACCTGGGGCCTCTGCGGGAGCTGGAGCCGGAGCTCGCGGACGTCGTCGCGGCGTGCCTGCACAAGGACCCCGACGAGCGGCCCACCGCGGCCGAACTTCTCGAACGCGCGTCAAGCCGTGGGCCGTTCGAGGCCCCGCTGTGGCCGGCGGCGATCACCGCGCGCCTTTCGGAGCGGGCGGCCTTCGCCGCCGACGTGCAGGAGGTCGACGTACCCACCCTCCCGCTCGCCGGAGCCCGGCCGGACCCGGCGAAGGGGCCCGGGGGCGAGCCCGCGACACCCTCGGTGAAGGAGCCCGCGGAGGAATCGGCGAAGGAAGCGGTGAAGGAACCCGCGAAGGAATCCGCCAAGGAGCCCGCGCCCGAACGCCGGCGCAGGACCCGCGTGTTCTTCGCGGTCGTCCCCGTCGTCCTGGTCGCCGGCGGTACGACGCTCGCCCTCCAGTACCTGCCGCACACGTCCACGCTGCAGGACGGGGCGGGGGCCGCCCCCTCCACCTCGGTGGTGGCGCCCGCCGACCCGACGGCCTCCGCGGGCAGCAGCCAGCCGGGTGCGGCGTCACCGCCGCCGGCCCCCGCCGAGGGCACGGTCGAGGGGGCCGCCGCGAACCAGGGCCAGGCCGGGAGCGCCGGGACCAACGTCTCGGGCGCCGGCGGTACGAGCACCGGCGCGGGCACCGGCACCGGCACCGGCGCGGGCAGCAGCAGCGGCAGCGGTACGTCGAAGGGCGCGGGCGGTTCCGCGACCTCCGGCACCTCGACCGGCGCCGGCACCCCGGCGCCCTCCGGCGGCGGGGCGACCACCGCCGCCCCGCCCCCCGCGTCGGGCACCTACCGCTACCGCAACGGCGACAACGGCCACTGCATCACCCAGGTCTACGGGTCCTCGGACCACGGCGACTGCGCGGACGCGTCCGCCAAGTGGAAGGTGCAGAGCAGGTCCGACGGCAGTTTCAAGCTCGTCAACCAGCAGAGCGGCGGCTGTCTGTACGCCAACATGCTCGGCCAGGCCGTCTTCGTGGGCGACTGCGCCCAGGACGCCAACCGGGTGTGGCGCACCGGTTCGGACGGCAGCCTGCGCAACGACTCCAACGGAGGCTGCCTCGACCTGGGCATGAGCCAGGGCCTGGTGACGTCGACCTGCGCGGGCGACGCCTCGCAGCGCTGGACCAGGCAGTAGGCGGCCCGCCGGGGGAGAGGAGCCGGTCAGGGAGCGGGTGGTGACCTGTCCGGTCACAGCCCCAGCAGGGCCCCCATCCACTCCTCGATCCCGGCGACCGTGCGCGGCAGCGCCCCCGACATCAGGCGCGCCCCGTCCGCGGTGATCACCAGGTCGTCCTCGATGCGGACCCCGATGCCCCGGAGTTCCGCGGGGAGGGTCTCGTCGTCCGGCTGGAGGTAGAGGCCCGGTTCCACCGTCAGGACCTGGCCCTCCTCCAGGACGCCGTCCAGGTACGTCTCCGCCCGCGCCTTGGCGCAGTCGTGCACGTCCAGGCCCAGCATGTGCCCGCTGCTGCACAGGGTGTAGCGCCGGTGCAGGTCGCCCTCCGCGTCCTTCAGGACGCCCCAGTCCGCCAGTCCCTCCGCGATCACCCGCATGCCGGCCCGGTGGAAGTCCCCGAAGCTCGCCCCGGGGCGCAGCGCTGCGATGCCCGCCTCCTGGGCCGCCAGGACCAGCTCGTAGACCTGCCGCTGGACGGGGGAGAAGCGGCCCGACAGCGGGAGGGTGCGGGTGATGTCGGCGGTGTAGAGGGTGTCGGTCTCCACGCCGGCGTCGAGGAGGAGGAGCTCGTCACCGTTCAGCCGGCCGTCGTTGCGGATCCAGTGCAGGACGCACGCGTGGGCGCCCGACGCCGCGATCGTCTCGTAGCCGACGCCGTTGCCCTCGGCCCGTGCGCGCAGGCCGAAGACCCCTTCGAGCCAGCGCTCCCCGCGCGGATGGGCCAGGGCGCGCGGCAGGGCCCGTACGACGTCCTCGAAGCCCGCCGTCGTGTGGTCGACGGCCAGTTGGAGCTGCTCGACCTCCCACGCGTCCTTCACCAGGCGCAGCTCCGACAGCGCGGAGGCGAGCTCGGCGTCACGGGCCGCGTCGCGGCCCGCCGGGGTGCCGAGCGCGTCCAGGTGTGCGCAGCGGATGCCGGTGAGGCGCTCCGCCTCCGCCAGGTCGGGGCGCCGGCCCACCCAGAACTCCCCGTAACGCCGGTCCCGGAAGAACTCGCCGGTGCCCTCGGCCCGCGGTGAGCGCGGCCGCAGGTACAGCACCGCCTCGTGGGCGTGCGGGCCCGAGGGCTCCATGACCAGGACGTGGCCCGCCTGGTCCTCGCCCGTGAGGCCGGTCAGCCAGGCGTAGGCGCTGTGGGGGCGGAAACGGTAGTCGCAGTCGTTGGAGCGGACCTTCAGCTCCCCGGCGGGGATGATCAGCCGCTCGCCGGGGAAGCGGGCGGAGAGCCGCGCCCGGCGGGCCGGGGTGACGGCGTGCCCCGGGACGCGGGCCGAGTCGGGCAGGGGGGAGGCGGCCCAGTTGCCCGCCATGAATCGGGACAACTCCGGGGATACCGGTCGGTCGTGACTACCCGTGTTGAGGCGGGCGGCGGTGTCGGTCACGAGGCTCCTTCAAGAAAGATGCGAACTGGTGGGCGCACAGGTCTTGTCAGTGCAATTTCACATTACTATGTTACAGCTCACATCGCGGCACGTTAACTCCCGTCAAACGCCGTGTGACGCAGACCAGTTGACGCAGATCCGTCGACCCTGCGCGGTTCACGCACCACCCCCCACCTCAGCCTCTCCCTTCAGGAGTTCCGGTGCTCAAGCACAGAGCTGTGCGCTCTTCCCTTCTCGCCTCCGCCGTTGCCGTGACCCTCCTCGCCACCGCGGGACAGGCCACGACGCAGGCCGCCGAGACCGCCGCCCCGTCCGCCTTCACCGGAGTGCAGGCCCCCCAGGCCGCCCCGGCCCCCGGACCCACCGGGAACCCCTTCGACGAGGTCGACCACCTCGCCAACCCGAAGGACAACACCCCGGCGCCCGCCCCCGCACCCGGCGGCCAGGCCCTCAACGGACAGGTGCCCGGGGCCTCGACGGCCGCCGCCGACACCGTGTCCCACCAGGGCGTCGAGAAGACCAGCAAGGCGGTCCAGACGGCCCCGGTCGCGCGGAGCGTCGCCGCCGGCGTCCCCTGCACCCTCGACGGGATCAAGAACCTCACCCCGGAGCAGTTCGCGGACTTCCTCGCCGACCAGGCCGTCACCGCCGACGGCTGCCTGCGCGGACTCATCTGGACCTGGGACGCCCGGCTGGCGCCCGTGATGTCCGACGCGCACGTCCAGGCCGTCTCCCGCCGCATATCCGGCCTGGCCGCCGCACACGACGGCCGCAACTCCTCCCACCTGGAGGAGATGTTCACCTACCTGCACGCGGTCGCCTACCACGACTACTCGCGCTCCGAGATCGACGTCACCGACGCCCCGACCGTGGACGCCATGCGCCGGGCGATCGCCGACTTCGGCAACGCGGCCCGCACTTTCGACGTCACGCCGTCCAACGCCCGCACCCTGCGCGAGGCCCTGTACGCCGGCAGCGCCCCGGGCCTGCGCCACCACCAGCTCGGCCTCATCAAGAAGGTCCTGGCGACCATGGACCCGGCCCACCCCGCCACCCACCACGACGCCGCCTGGGCGGGCGCCGCGCTGGCCGGGCTCTCGGTCAACTACCTCGGCGTCTACCCGGGCAACCAGGACGCGGCCTTCCACACCGCGGCCGCCGCCGATCCCTCGTACCGCGCCACCTTCAAGGCCTTCGCGACCTACACCCACCTCAAGGGCACGGCCAACGCCTGGCTGGTGCGCGACGCGATGTCCGAGTACGGCCGCTTCGGCCAGATCGACGGCCTCAAGGACCAGACCGTCACCGACCTCGGCGGCCTGCTGGAGACGGCGAAGACCAACTTCGGCAACGGCAGCGAGCCGTGGGCCTCGGTCGTCTCCTGGCTCAACGTCTACGACGCGTGCAAGCCGTACGGGGTGTGCAAGGAGGACATCGAGAAGATGCTCTTCCCGAACACCTACACCTACGACAACGGCGCCATCAAGGTGCGCACGGCGCTGGACCGGGCCACCGTCGACCAGCTGTACTACGCGAGCAAGCAGGTCAAGGCGCAGTTCCACCGCGTGCTCGGCACCGAGCAGCCGCTCGCCGGGGACCCCAACACCACGCTGAACATCGTGCTGTACGCCTCCCGCGCCGACTACGTGACCTACCAGACCATGCTGACGGGCTACGGCACCAACAACGGCGGCATGTACATCGAGAACGGCGCCACCTTCTACACCTACCAGCGGCGCGTCCCGCAGGACTCCTCCCTCACCCTGGAAGAGCTCTTCCGCCACGAGTACACGCACTACCTCAACGGCCGCTTCGCGGTCCCCGGCTTCTTCGGTGAAGGCCCCTGGTACGAGGGCGACCGTACGACGGCCATGGACGAGGGCACGGCCGAGTTCTTCGACGGCGCCACCCGCGACAACGGCATCGCCGTCCGCAAGTCCCTGGTCAAGAGCATCATCAGCGACACGGCCGGCGGCGGCCCGCGCATGAGCGTGGAGCAGCTGCTGAACGCCACCTACGACGGCGACGGCTTCCGCTTCTACGGCTACGCGGGCACCTTCTTCGAATTCCTGTGGACGGAGAAGCCCACCCTTCTGCGCGAGATGTACACCCACCTGCGGAACAACGACGTGCAGGCGTACGACGCCTGGCGCCACCGCATGGGCGCCGACACCTACCTCCAGCGCGACTACGACCGCTTCCTGGACGCGCAGATCGCCAAGGTCGACCAGCTCTACGTGCCGAACACCACCTTCACCCCCAACGACCAGCTGCGGGATTCGGCGCTCTCGTCGGTGAAGTCGGCCTTCGCCACGGCCACGTACAACACCCCGGACTGCGTGGAGAACGGCGACCCCGGCAAGCGCCGCTTCACCTGTACCGGACGCATCACCGCGAACCTGAAGAACTGGCGCAGCGACGACCAGAACTTCAAGGACGTGTCGGAGACGGTCGACTACTTCATCCTCGACCGTGCGGGCGCGGCCTCCAACAACCTCGCCGACATGAACTGCTCCTTCGGTCAGCTGGAGATCTGGTCCAACAAGGTCGCCGGCACCACGAGTTACAGCTGTGAGGGCCCCCTCCGCAGCTGATCGGCTCCCGGCCGGTCCCGCGCCTGAGGAGGGTGCGGGACCGGTCTGGGCAGGCACTAAAGAATGTGACATATTACTGTCGTGCTCAACAGACACTCCCTGGACGCCGTGATCATCGGCGCCGGCGTCGTCGGTGCGGCGTGCGCGTACTACGCGGCCCGCGCCGGCCTGCGCGTGGCCGTGGTCGACCGCGGCCCCGTCGCGGGCGGGACCACCGGCGCCGGCGAAGGCAATCTGCTCGTCTCCGACAAGGCGGCCGGACCGGAACTCGACCTCGCCCTGCTGTCCACCCGGCTGTGGACCGACCTCGCGGCGGTCCTCCCGCGCGAGATCGAGTACGAGCCCAAGGGCGGACTGGTCGTCGCCCCCGACGAGACCACGCTGAAGGCCCTGCGGAGCTTCGCGGACGGCCAGCGCGCGGTCGGCGTCGACGCGGTCGAGGTGGCGGCCGACGGCCTGCACGACCTGGAGCCGCACCTGGCCCCGGGCCTGGCGGGCGGGTTCCACTACCCCCAGGACGCCCAGGTCCAGCCCGCCCAGGCGGCGGCCCGGCTGCTGGCCGCGTCCGGCGCCGAGGTGTACCTCGGGGAGGAGGTCACGGGTGTGCTCCTGGACCGCGGTGCCGTACGAGGGGTCAGCACCGCGCGCCGCGAACTCCTGGCCCCGGCCGTGGTGAACGCGGCCGGCACCTGGGGCGGCCACATCGCCTCGCTGGCCGGGGTCACCCTGCCCGTCCTCCCCCGCCGCGGCTTCGTCCTGGTGACCGAGCCGCTGCCGCGGGTGGTCCGGCACAAGGTGTACGCCGCCGACTACATCGCGGACGTCGCGAGCGGCTCGGCCTCGCTCCAGTCCTCGGCCGTGGTCGAGGGCACGCCCTCGGGCCCGGTGCTGATCGGCGCCACCCGGGAGCGGGTCGGCTTCGACCGCAGCCTCTCGACCGAGGCCCTGCGCCGTCTGGCCTCCCAGGCGGCCGCGCTCTTCCCCGTCCTGACCGACGTCAAGGTCCTGCGCACCTACCACGGCTTCCGCCCCTACCTTCCCGACCACCTCCCGGCGATCGGCCCGGACGCCCGCCGCCCCGGCCTGCTGCACGCCTGCGGCCACGAGGGCGCGGGCATCGGACTGGCCCCCGCCACCGGCCTGCTGATCGCGGCCGCCCTGACGGGAGCCGAACCCGCCCTGGACCCGCACCCGTTGCGCCCCGACCGATTCGAGGAGGCAGCCCGATGACGGCACACCACCCCGGCCGCACTCCCCGCGCGCTGGTCGGCGGCGCCCCGCTGGCCACGTACGAGATCACCTTCGACGGGCGGGAGCTGCCCGCGCAGGAGGGCCAGAGCGTCGCCGCCGTCCTGTGGGCCGCCGGGATCCTCGCCTGGCGCACCACCCGCGAGGGCGGCGCCCCGCGCGGCGCGTTCTGCGGGATCGGCAGCTGCTACGACTGCCTCGTCACCGTCAACGGCCGCCCGAACCAGCGCGCCTGCCTGATTCCGGCCCGCGCCGGCGACACCATCACCACCCAGGAGGGAACCGGCCATGCCGACCTCACCGTCTGAGCCGCGCCCCGCGGGTCACGCGGGCCGCGTGGATCCCGCAGTGTCGGGGCAGCCCGCCGCGGTGTCGGCGCCTGCCGCCGCCGCGCCCGGGCGGGTCGATCTTGCCGTCGTCGGGGCCGGGCCGGCCGGGCTTGCGGCCGCTGTCGTCGCGGCCGGGCTGGGGTTGCGCGTCGCGTTGCTCGACGCGGGGGAGCGGCCCGGGGGGCAGTTCTATCGGCAGCCCGCTCCGGGGCTGGGTGCGGTCCGTCCCGAGGCCCTGCACCACGGCTGGGGCGAATTCGCGCGTCGGGAAGCCGCCCTGCGGGCCCACACCGCGGCCGGACGGATCACCTATCTGCCCCTTCACCACGTGTGGACGGTCGTCCCCGGCACGGGCACCGGCGCGGGCCGCGCTGAGTGGACCCTGCACGCCGTCGCCGGCCCCGACGAGCGCGCCGCGACCGTCGGGGCCGCGGCCGTGCTCATCGCCACCGGAGCCTACGAGCGGCAACTGCCCTTCCCCGGCTGGACGCTGCCCGGGGTGGTCGGGGCCGGCGGAGCCCAGGCCATGCTCAAGGGCGGGCTCGTGCTGCCGGGCCGACGGGTCGTGGTCGCCGGGAGCGGTCCGCTCCTGCTCGCCGTGGCCGGGTCCCTCGCCGGCGCCGGAGCCACCGTGCCCGCCGTGGTGGAGGCCGCCGCCTACACCGCGTACGCCGGCCAGGTCCCCGCCCTGCTGCGCAACCCGGGCAAGCTCGTGGAGGGGGCCGTCTACGGCGGGGCCCTGGCCAGGCATCACGTCCGGCTCCTGACCCGGCACGCCGTCACCGAGGCGCACGGCACCGACCGCGTCGAGGCCGTCACCGTGGCCCGGCTCGACCGCACCTGGCGCCCGGTGCCCGGCACCTCACGGCGGATCCCCTGCGACGCCCTCGCCGTCGGCCACGGCCTCGTGCCCCAGCTCGAACTCGCCACCGGACTCGGCTGCGCCACGCGCCGCAGCCCCGACGGCACCGTGGCCCTGGAACTGGACGCCGGGCAGCGCACCACCGTCCCCGGCATCTGGTCCGCGGGGGAGACCGGCGGCGTCGGTGGCGCCCAACTCGCCCTGACCGAGGGCGAGATCGCCGCCCACGCCATCGCCGCGCGCCCCGCGCCGCCCGCCCTCCTGCGCCGCCGCGCCCGGCTGCGCGCCTTCGCCGACGCCATGGCCGCCGCCCACCGCCCCGGCGCGGGCTGGACGGGCTGGCTCCGCGACGACGCCGTCGTGTGCCGCTGCGAGGAGGTGCCCGCCGCCCGGATCCGCGAGGCCGCCGGGGAGCTCGGCGCGCGCGACGCCCGCACCGTCAAACTCCTCACCCGGGCCGGCATGGGCTGGTGCCAGGGCCGGATGTGCGGTCCGGCCGTCGCCGCCCTCGCCGGCGAGGCGACACCCGGACCAGGCGGCTGCGGCGGCGAGCCCTCCGCCGACCGGCGGCCGCTGTCCTGCCCGGTCCCGCTGCGCCACCTCGCCGAACTTCCCCCGGTCGACCGCTGATCGGGGGTGCCCCGGCCCTTGTGGCCGCCCCACACCCACTAGTAAAATGTCACACATCACTCTAGGGAGCCTCACATGACCCACGCGCACACCCCCGCGCCCCGCACCCGCCCCTGGCACGGAATCATGGTCGCCACCGCGCTCCCCCTGCGCGAGGACCTCACCGTCGACTACGACGCCTACGCCGAGCACGTGGCCTGGCTGATCGCCAACGGCTGCGACGGCGTGGTCCCCAACGGCTCCCTCGGGGAGTACCAGACCCTCACCGACGAGGAGCGGGCGCGCGTCGTGCGCACCGCCGTCGAGGCCGCCGGCGACGGCGCCCGCGTCATGCCCGGCGTCGCGGCCTACGGCAGCGCCGAGGCCCGCCGCTGGGCCGACCAGGCCGCCGAAGCCGGCGCCGGCTCCGTCCTCCTGCTGCCCCCCAACGCCTTCCGGGCCGACGAGGAGACCGTCCGCGCCCACTACGCCGAGGTCGCCCGCGCCGGCCTGCCCGTCGTCGCGTACAACAACCCGATCGACACCAAGGTCGACCTGACCCCGGCCCTCCTCGCGCGGCTGCACGCCGACGGCTCCATCGTCGCCGTCAAGGAGTTCAGCGGGGACGTGCGCCGCGCCTACGAGATCGCCGAGCTCGCCCCCGGCCTCGATCTGCTCATCGGCGCCGACGACGTCCTCCTCGAACTGGCCCTCGCGGGCGCCGTCGGCTGGATCGCGGGCTACCCCAACGCCCTGCCGCAGTCCTGCGCCACCCTCTACCGCGCCGCCGTCGCCGGGGACCTCGCCACCGCCCTGCCGCTCTACAAGTCCCTGCACTCCCTGCTGCGCTGGGACTCCAAGACCGAGTTCGTCCAGGCCATCAAGCTCTCCATGGACCTGGCCGGCCGCCCCGGCGGCGGCACCCGCCCGCCGCGCTTCCCGCTCACCGGGGACGTCGAGGCCGCCGTCCGCGCCGCCACCGAGAAGGCCCTCGCCGAGGGTCTCAACTAGCCACCGTCCGGAGGGGACTCCATGCGTACGCGCCACGTCTACCACGCGGTGGACTCGCACACCGAGGGCATGCCGACCCGGGTCATCACCGGGGGCGTCGGGGTGATCCCCGGCGCCACGATGGCCGAGAAGCGGCTCCACTTCATCGAGCACACGGACCACGTCCGGACCCTGCTCATGTACGAGCCGCGCGGGCACTCCGCGATGAGCGGCGCCATCCTGCAGCCCCCCACCCGGCCCGACGCCGACTACGGCGTCCTCTACATCGAGGTGTCGGGCCTGCTCCCCATGTGCGGGCACGGCACCATCGGGGTCGCCACCGTCCTCGTCGAGACCGGCATGGTGCCCGTCGTCGAGCCCGTCACCACCGTCCGGCTCGACACCCCGGCCGGACTGGTGAGCGTCGACGTCCGGGTCGAGGACGGGGCGGCCACCGCCGTCACCTTCACCAACGTCCCCTCCTTCAGCGTCGGCCTGGACCTCAAGGCAGAGGTCCCCGGCCTGGGCACGGTCACCTACGACCTGGCCTACGGCGGCAACTTCTACGCCTTCGTCGAACTCGACTCCCTCGGCCTGCCCTTCGACCGGTCCCGCAAGGACGACCTGATCGCGGCCGGACTCGCGATCATGGAGGCGGTCAACTCCTCCGCCGACCGGCCCGTCCACCCCGAGAACCCCTCCATCGGCGGGATCAAGCACGTGTACCTCGCCGCCCCCGGCTCGGACGCCCGCCGCTCCCGGCACGCCATGGCCATCCACCCCGGCTGGTTCGACCGTTCGCCCTGCGGTACGGGCACCAGCGCGCGGATGGCCCAGCTGCACGCCCGAGGCCTCCTGGAGCTCGGCACGGACTTCGTCAACGAGTCCTTCATCGGAACGGAGTTCACCGGCCGGCTGGTCGGCGAGAGCACCGTCGGCGGGCTCCCGGCCGTGATCCCCACGGTCACGGGGCGGGCCTGGATCACCGGCACGGCCCAGTACTTCCTCGACCCCAGTGACCCCTTCCCCGGAGGATTCCTGTTGTGAGCACCGTCCGCACGGTGGACTACCACGCCGCCGGCGAGCCCTTCCGCATCGTGGACGTCGCCGCCGAGGGAATGCCACCCGTCCCCGGGGACACCGTCGCCGAGCGCTGCGCCACCGCCATCGGCCCCGGTGGATCCGCGACCGCTCCGCGCCGGGGCGAACTGGACGACGTACGGCGCCTGCTCGTGCAGGAGCCGCGCGGGCACGCCGGGATGTACGGCGGGTTCGTGGTCCCGGCCGACGACGACGGGGCGCACTTCGGCGTGCTGTTCTGGCACAAGGACGGCTACTCCACCGCCTGCGGGCACGGCACCATGGCCCTCGGGGTGTGGGCCGTGGACAGCGGCCGGGTCGCCGCCCCGGACGACGGGGACGCCCAGGTCCGCATCGACGTACCGTCGGGCCGGGTCACCGCCACCGTCCACCGGGCCGGGGGCCGCACCACCGGGGTCACCTTCCGCAACGTCCCGGCCCGGGTGAGCGCCCGCAAGGTCCCCGTCGCCACCACCCTGGGGCTCGCCGAGGTGGACATCGCGCACGCGGGGGCCTGCTACGCCTCGGTGCGCGCCCGGGACCTCGGCCTGGACGTCTCCCGGGCCGCCCTGCCCGGCCTGGTGCGGGCCGGGCAGGAGATCCGCGCCGCGCTGGCCACCCACCCCGCCACCTGGCACCCGGGCGGACCGCTGCTGTCCGGGGTCTACGGGGTGATCCTCCACGAGGAGCTGCCCGCCACCCCCTTCGGGCCGCACCAGCGCAACGTCACCGTCTTCGCCGACGGGCAGGTCGACCGCTCGCCCTGCGGCTCCGGCACCTCGGCGCGGCTCGCGCTGCTGGCGCAGGACGGGCGGCTCGGCCCGGGTGAGGACCTGCTGCACGAGTCGGTCACCGGCACGGTGTTCACCGGCCGGATCCTGGAGGTCGGGGTCACCGAGGTCACCGGCACCGCCTACCGCACCGGTGAGCACGCCTTCGCGGCCGACCCGCACGACCCGCTCGGCACCGGCTTCCTGCTGTGAAGGGGCCTGTTGTGAAGGGGCCTGCCGTGAAGGGGCCCACCGCCGACGGGCCGGCGGACGGACGGGCGGACGGACTGGCGGACCGGCTCCCGCAGTTCGGCGCCGCCGCCATGGCCGGGCTCCTGACGCCTGCTGAGGCCGCCGACGCGCTGGCCGCCGCCCTGCTCGGCGGCCTCGACCCGGAGAGCAGCCCGCAGCGCACCATCGTCCCCGTCCCCGAGGGCGAACTGCTGCTGATGCCGGCCGCGTCCGGCGCCTACGCCGGGGTCAAGATCGCCGGGGTGGCGCCCGGCAACCCGGCCCGCGGGCTGCCCCGCATCACCGGCTCCTACCTCCTGCTGGACGGGCCCACCCTGCGCCCGCTGGCCCTGTTCGACGGCGCGGCCCTGACCACCCTGCGCACCCCCGCGGTGTCCGCCCTCGCGCTGCGGCACCTGGCCCCGGCCGGGCGGCCGCTGCGGCTGGTGCTCTTCGGCTCGGGACCGCAGGCGTACGGGCACCTGGAAGCGACCCTGGCCGTCAGGGAGTTGGCCGAGGTGGTGGTGGTCGCCCGCAACCCCGAGGGCGCGGACCGGCTCGCCGCGCACGCCTGCTCCCTGGGGCCGGCCGCCCGTACCGGCACCGCGGCGGCGGTCGCCGACGCGGATCTGGTCATCTGCTGCACCACGGCCCGCGAACCGCTCTTCGACGGGCGCCTGGCCGGGCCCGGCTGCACCGTCGTCGCCGTCGGCTCGCACGAGCCGACCGCCCGGGAGACGGACACCGCCCTCGTGCGACGTTCGGCGGTGTACGTGGAGTCGCGCGCGGCGGCCCTGCGCGAGGCGGGGGACCTCCTGGTCCCGGAGGCGGAGGGGGCCATCGGGCCCGGCCACATCACCGGCACCCTCGCCGATCTGGTCGCCGGGCGGATGCCGGCGGGCGGGGCGCAGAGTTGTCCACAGCTCTTCAAGAGCGTGGGCATGGCCTGGGAAGATCTTGCCGTGGCGGTCGCGTTGTACGAGGCCACGGGGGCATGTGGCACAACGTGACATTGTACGCTGTTCCTCTGCCCATCGCCGGTGTCGGGCGTCTCGGAGGAAATGCAATGGGTGACCTGAAGCAGCACAGTCTCATCAAGGCCCAGGAACGGCTCCGCGACCAGGTCGGCCATGCCCTCCGAGCAGCCCTGATAGCGGGCGAACTGCGGCCCGGGAGCGTCTACTCCGCCCCCGGTCTCGCGGCCGAACTCGGCGTCTCCGCCACCCCGGTGCGCGAGGCCATGCTCGACCTGGCCCGGGAGGGCCTGGTCGAGCCGGTCCGCAACAAGGGCTTTCGGATCACGGAGGTCAGCGAGCGCGACCTCGACCAGTACACCGAGCTGCGCACGATGATCGAGGTACCGACCATCGGCCGGATCACGAAGATCGCCACGGTCGAGCAGCTGGAGGCGCTGCGCCCCATCGCCGAGGAGATCGTCACCAGCGCGCGCGAGCACAACCTCATCGGCTATCTGGAGGCGGACCGCCGCTTCCACCTGACGCTGCTCGGGCTCGCGGGCAACGACCGGCTCGTCGAGACGGTCGGCGACCTGCGCAAGCGCTCCCGGCTGTACGGACTGACCGGCCTGGACGAGGCCGGCAAGCTGGTGTCCTCCGCGCAGGAGCACATCGAGCTGCTCGACCTGATGCTCAGCGGCGACGCGGCGGCGGCCGAGGCGTGCATGACCCGCCACCTCGGGCACGTCCGTTCCCTCTGGGCCCAGGGTCGCGACGAGCCGGTGGGCCGCACCCCGGGTCGCCTCGGGGGCACCGCCAAGGGCTGACCCCCTCGCAAGCCGAACACCGCATTCCCCTCAGGGCCCGGACCACATTGGTCCGGGCCCAACTCGCTTTCCGGAGCGGGCATTTGGACACGGCTGGATAACGACGGCGCCAACCCCTTGTCAGTACAATTTCACATTACTATGTTACCGGTCACATCATAGAGCGCGGCCCTTCACTGGAGTGACCCATGACCAAGCGCACCCAACTCGCCCTCGCCACCGCCCTGGTGGCAGCTCTCGCACTCGGCGCCTCGGGCTGCTCCGACACCAAGAAGGGCTCGTCGGGCGCGGGCGCCTCCAACCCCGCGGCGGCCAACGACGGCAAGGTCCTCGGCGGCACCCCGGTCAAGGGCGGCACCCTCACCGTCCTGTCGAACCAGGACTTCGCCCACCTCGACCCCGCCCGCAACTGGGTCATGCCGGCCATGGACTTCGGCACCCGCCTGCTCTACCGCACGCTCGTCACCTTCAAGGCCGAGCCCGGCAAGGCCGGCAGCGAGCTGGTGCCCGACCTGGCCACCGACCTCGGCACCCCCTCCAACGGCGGCAAGACCTGGACCTTCACCCTCAAGGAGGGCGTGAAGTACGAGGACGGCTCGCCGATCAAGGCCCAGGACGTCAAGTACAACGTCGAGCGCTCCTTCGCCCCCGACCTCACCGGCGGCCCCGACTACGCGGCCCAGTACCTGGCCGGCACCGAGGGCTACAAGGGTCCGCTCCAGGGCCAGCACCTCGACTCGGTGAAGACCCCCGACGACCGCACGATCGTCTTCGAACTCAAGCGGCCCGTCGCCGAGTTCTCCGCGACCGCCACCCTGCCGACCTTCGCGCCCGTGCCGCAGTCCCAGGAGAAGGGCACGCAGTACGACGCCCGCCCGTTCTCCTCGGGCCCGTACAAGATCGAGTCGTACGACCGCGACAAGAAGCTGGTCCTCGTCCGCAACGAGCACTGGGACGCCAAGACCGACACCGTGCGCAAGGCCTACCCGGACAAGTTCGTGGTCGTCATGGGCCTCAAGGGCGGTCAGATCGACGACCGGATCATCGCGGGCGAGGGCGCCGACGCCTCCACCGTCCAGTACATGGACATGCGGCCGGAGAGCGCGCCCAAGGTGCTGCCCAAGCCCGACGTGAAGGCGCGCCTGCTCGCCGAGTCCCAGGGCTGTACCGAGATGCTCCACCTGAACAACTCCCGCGCCCCCTTCGACGACCCCAAGGTCCGCGAGGCCATGCAGTACGCCGTCGACAAGGAGGCCGTCGTCACCGCGGGCGGCGGCCCCGCCCTCAACGAGGTGGCCACCGCCTACCTGCCCCCGGCCCTGTCCGGCGGCAAGCAGGCCGACACCCTGAAGATCGCCCCCGCGGGTGACCCGGACAAGGCCAAGGAACTCCTCAAGGCCGCCGGCAAGGACAAGCTCAAGGTCTCCCTCGCCGTCTCCACCGGCGACAAGGGCAAGGCCGAAGCCATCCAGCAGGGCCTGTCCCGCGTGGGCGTCGAGGTCGTCGTCGACACCATCGACCCGGGCGCCTACTACGACGTCATCGGGGACCTGTCCACCACCCCGGACATGACCCTCTCCGGCTGGTGCCCCGACTACCCGTCCGGGTCCACCTGGATCCCGTTCGTCTTCGACGGACGGACCATCAAGGAGAAGGGCAACCAGGGCAACAACGCCCAGTTCCGCGACGAGGCCACGATGAAGCGGATCGACGAGATCAACGCCATGGCCGACGCCCGGCAGGCCAACCAGGCCTGGATCGACCTCGACGCCGAGATCATGAAGAAGTCCCCGGCCGTCCCGCTGCTGCTGGAGCGCAAGCCGCTGCTCGTCGGCTCCAACATCGCGGGCGCCTTCGGCCACCCGGTGTGGACCGGCACCATCGACTACGGCACGGTCGGCCTGAAGGACCCGTCGAAGAGCCAGGGCTGAGGAACCGGGACCCCGACACCATGACCACCACCCCACCGGTCCCCGGCGACCGGGCGGCTCCCGCCCCCGGCCCCGGCCCCGATCCGGCCCTCGGACCCGCCCCCGATCCGGCCCCCGACGCCGCCACGCCCCGGCCCGCGGCGGCACCCGGCAGCAGCCCCTGGCAGCTCGCCCGGCAGGAGCTGCGCCGCCGCCCCGCGGTCCGCGTCAGCCTCTGCGTCGTCCTCCTGTTCGTCCTCATGGCCGTGACCGCCCCCTGGCTGGGCGCGCTCGGCGGCTGGGGTCCGAACGAGTTCGACAAGACCGCCATCGACCCCTACCTCGGGGGTCAGCCGCTCGGCTCCTTCGGCGGGATCAGCCCCGAGCACTGGCTCGGCGTCGAACCGGTCACCGGCCGCGACCTGTTCGCCCGCGTCGTCCACGGCGCGCAGGTCTCGCTCCTGATCGCCTTCGCCGCCACCGCCATCGTGGTCCTCGCCGGCACCGCCGCCGGAATCGCCGCCGGCTACTTCGCCGGGCGCACCGACGCGATCCTGTCCCGGCTGATGGACCTGACCATGTCCTTCCCCTCCCTCATCTTCATGATCGCGATGCTGTCCGTGGCCAAGGACGTCAACCGCATCGTGCTGATGACCGCCGTCATCGGAGTCTTCGGCTGGCCCGGCGTCGCCCGCGTGGTGCGCGGCCAGACCCTCTCCCTCAAGCACCGCGAGTACGTCGACGCCGCCCGCGTGGGCGGCTCCAGCCCCTGGCGGATCCTGACCCGCGACATCCTCCCCGGTGTCTCGGGCCCGGTCATCGCCTACACCACCCTGCTCATCCCCGGCATGATCAGCACCGAGGCCGCCCTGAGCTACCTCGGCGTCGGAGTCCGTCCGCCCACCCCCTCCTGGGGCCAGATGATCGCCGAGTCCGTGGCCTACTACGAGACCGACCCCATGTACTTCGTCATCCCCAGCGTCTTCCTCTTCCTCGCCGTGCTCGCCTTCACCCTGCTCGGCGACGCGCTGCGCGACATCCTCGACCCGAGGGGCGGCCGCAGTTGATCCTCTACCTGGCCCGCCGCCTGCTCGCCCTCGCCGGCGTGCTCCTCGCCATCGCCGCCGTCACCTTCCTCATCTTCTACGTCCTGCCCTCCGACCCGGCCGCGGCCGCCTGCGGGAAGACCTGCAGCGCCGAGCGACTGGCCGACGTACGGGCGTACCTGGGCCTCGACCAGCCCCTGTGGCGGCAGTTCGCCGACTTCCTGACCGGCATCTTCACCGGCCGCACCCTCGGCACCGGGCAGTACGCCGTGCAGTGCGACTTCCCCTGCCTGGGCTACTCCTACGAGAACTCCCTGCCCGTGTGGGACCTGCTCATGGACCGGCTCCCGGTCTCCGCCTCCCTGGCCGTCGGCGCCGCCGTGCTGTGGCTGGTCCTCGGCCTCGGCGCCGGGGTCACCGCCGCCCTGCGCAAGGACACCGTCACCGACAAGGCCCTGATGGTCGGCGCCGTCGCCGCCGCCTCGCTCCCGGTGTACTTCACCTCCGTGATGCTCATCTACGGGGTCATCCGCATCGCCGGCCTCCTGCCCTACCCCACCTACCAGGCCTTCACCGAGAACCCGCTCGGCTGGGCCTCGAACCTGCTCCTGCCGTGGACCGCGCTCGCGCTGCTGTACGCCGCCATGTACGCGCGCCAGAGCCGCGGTTCGATGATCGAGGCCATGGCCGAGCCGTACATCCGCACCGCCCGCGCCAAGGGCATGCCGGAGCGCACCGTCGTCGTCAAACACGGGCTGCGCTCCGGGATGACCCCCATCCTGACCATCTTCGGCATGGACCTCGGCGGACTGCTCGCCGGGGCCGTCATCACCGAGTCCATCTTCGGACTCCCGGGGATCGGGCGGCTGTTCTACGGCGCGCTGGTCAGCTCCGACCAGCCCGTGGTACTCGGCGTCACCCTGCTCGCCGCCTTCTTCATCGTCGTGGCCAACCTCCTCGTCGACCTCCTGTACGCCGTCATCGACCCGAGAGTGAGGTACTGATGACCGCCTCCGTGGCCGCTCCCCTTCTCGAAGTACGCGATCTGGGCGTCACCTTCACCACCGGGCGCGGCACCGTACGGGCCGTCGACTCGATCGGCTTCACCGTCGAGGCCGGACGCACCCTCGGCATCGTGGGCGAGTCCGGCTCGGGCAAGTCCGTGACCTCGCTGGCCGTCATGGGCCTGCACCGGGGGGCGGTCGAGGTCAGCGGCTCGGTCCGGCTCGCGGGCCGGGAGCTGACCGGCCTGTCCGAGCGCGAGCTGTCCCGCGTACGGGGCCGCACGATGGCCATGATCTTCCAGGACCCGCTCTCCAGCCTGCACCCCTACTACACGGTCGGCGAACAGATCGCCGAGCACTTCCGCGTGCACTTCAGGGCCGGGCGGGCGGCCGCCCGCAAGCGGGCCGTCGACATGCTCGGCGAGGTCGGCATCCCCGAACCGGCCCGCCGCGCCGGGGAGTACCCGCACCAGTTCTCCGGCGGCATGCGCCAGCGCGCGATGATCGCCATGGCCCTGGCCTGCGAGCCCGACCTCCTGATCGCCGACGAGCCGACCACCGCCCTGGACGTCACCGTGCAGGCGCAGATCCTGGAACTGATCGCCCGGCTCCAGCAGGACCGAGGGCTCGGCGTCGTGATGATCACCCATGATCTGGGCGTCGTCGCCCGCGTCGCCCACGAGGTGCTCGTCATGTACGGCGGCCGCGCTGCCGAACAGGCCACCGCCGACGACCTGTTCGCCGACCCCGCCCACCCCTACACCCGGGGCCTGCTCGACTCGCTGCCCCGCCTCGACACCGCCGACGACCAGCCGCTGCCCTTCATCCCCGGCTCCCCGCCGTCCCTGCTCGCGCCGGCCCGGGGCTGCGCCTTCGCCCCGCGCTGTACGCGGGCGGCCGCGCGCTGCACCGACGTCCGCCCCGAGCCGCAGGCGTACGGGGAGGGGCCGGGCCGCATGGTGGCCTGCCACTTCGCCGGGGCCCGTACCGCCGAGGAGGCGGCCCGATGACCGGGACCGAGACCGCGACCGACACCGGGACGACGACCCCCGGGAAGACCGCCACGCCGCTGCTGTCCGTTCGGGACCTCACCATGACCTTCCCCGGGAAGCGATCGGTGACCGGGCGCCGGGGGGCGCCCGTACGCGCCGTCGACGGGGTCTCCTTCGACCTGGCGCAGGGCCAGACCCTGGGCCTGGTGGGAGAGTCGGGCTGCGGGAAGTCCACCACCGGCCGCATGCTGGTGCGACTGCTGGAGCCCACCTCGGGGCAGGTCGCCTTCGAGGGCAAGGACATCAGCCGGCTCTCCCAGGGCGCCCTGCGCCCGCTGCGCAAGCACATCCAGATGGTCTTCCAGGACCCGCACTCCTCCCTCAACCCCCGCCAGACCGTGGCCCGGATCATCTCGGACCCGCTGCTGGTGCAGGGCTGGAGCGCGGCGGACGCCCGCCGCCGCGCCGCCGAGCTGATGGAGCTCGTCGGGCTGATCCCCGAGCACATCGACCGCTACCCGCACGAGTTCTCCGGCGGCCAGGCCCAGCGCATCGGCATCGCCCGCTCGCTGTCCACCAGCCCCCGCCTCATCGTCGCCGACGAGCCGGTCTCGGCCCTGGACGTCTCCGTCCAAGCCCAGATCGTCAACCTGATGGAGCGGCTGCGCGCCGAACTGGGCCTGGCCTACGTGTTCATCGCGCACGACCTCTCCGTCGTCAAACGGGTCAGCGACCGGGTCGCCGTCATGTACCTCGGCCGGATCGTCGAGATCGGGGACAAGAAGTCCCTCTACGAGAACCCGCAGCACCCGTACACCCGGGCGCTGTTGTCCGCCGTACCGCTGCCCGACCCGGCGGCGGAACGGCGGCGGGAGCGGATCGTGCTGCTCGGCGACCCCCCGAGCCCGGCCGCTCCACCCCCCGGCTGCACCTTCCACCCGCGCTGTCCCAAGGCGCAGGAGATCTGCCGCACCGAGCGTCCGCTGCTGCGGATCGCCGCCTCCCGTGAGGTGGCCTGTCACTTCCCTGGTGACTGACGGGATCCAAGGGAAAGCCGAAGGGCCCCGGAGCCAATGGCGTCTCCGGGGCCCTTCGTGCTGCCTGTGCGGTGCGGACTCAGGCCAGTGCGCGGCGGAAGAAGTCCAGTTCCAGCGCCATCAGCTTCTCCCGGGTGCCGCCCGGGGTCATGTGGGTGACGCCCGGGAGGGCCAGCAGCTGGTGCGGACGGCCCGCGTCCGTCAGGGCCTGGGACAGGCGCAGGGTGTGGGAGGGGTGGACGTTGTCGTCGGCCAGGCCCGTGATCAGCATGAGCGGGCGGGTCAGGCGCGGGGCGTCCGCGATGAGGGAGTCCCGCTCGTAGACCTCCGGGTTGTCCTGCGGCAGGCCCAGGTACCGCTCGGTGTAGGCCGTGTCGTAGTGCCGGAAGTCGGTCGGGGCGGCGCCGGCCGCCGCGGCGTGGAAGACGTCCGGGCGGCGCAGCACCGCCATGGCCGACAGGTAGCCGCCGTAGGACCAGCCGCGGATGCCGACCCGGCCGAGGTCGAGGTCGGCGTGGCGTGCGCCGAGCGCCTGCAGCGCGGCGACCTGGTCCTCCAGGGTGACCTCGGAGAAGCCGCGGTACATGGCGTGGGTGTGGGCGGGGGAGACGTACGCGGTCCCGCGGTTGTCGACGGTCACCACCGCGAAGCCCTGGTCGGCCCACCACTGGCGGGCCTGCCAGCGGCGGGGTTCGGCGGTGACGTCCTGCGCGCCGGGACCGCCGTAGCTGTCCATGAGGACGGGCAGCCGGCGGCCCGGGACGTGGTCGCGGGGGAGGACCAGGGCGGTGGGGACGGCGTGTTCGGTGACCCGCTCCAGGACGGGGACCACCCGGTACGGCATGGGCTCCGAGAGGTCGGCGGGGATCAGCTCCCGCCCGTCGGGGGTGCGCAGGACGCGCCGGATCCCGTCGGCGTCGGCGCAGGTCAGCAGCAGCGTGCCGGCCGAGGCGGACACGGAGTGCACGCCGGGCCCGTCGGCGAGCGGGGTCAGCTCCCCGGTGGCCGGGTCCAGCAGCAGCACCTGCTGCTCGGAGGGGTCGCGCAGGGCGGCCTCGATCAGCAGCCGGTCCTCGTGCACGCCGGCCACGCGGCGGACCTGGAGCCCGTCCCCGGTGAGCGGTTCGCCGTCCACCGCGAGGGCGCGTGCGGCTCCGCCCGGGGTGTCGGCGGCGGTCAGCATCCGGCCGTCGGGGAGCCGGGCGGGGGTGCCGGGGACCAGGGGGTCCACCCACCGGGGGTGCGTGGTGCGGGAGAGCTCGCGGGTCCGGCCGGTGGCCGGGTCGGCGCTGAGCAGCAGGACGCGTTGCTGGAGCCGGTCCTGGACGGTCAGCAGGATCTCCTCGGCCGACTCCCAGCCCGCGTCGGAGACGTAGGGGTAGGTCTCGGCGTCCCAGTCGAGCCGTATCCGGGTCCCGTCGGCACCGTCCCCGCCCAGGACCCACAGCTGGACGTCGGCGTTGGGGCCGCCCGCCTCGGGGTAGGCGATGTCCTCGCCGGGCAGTTCGGGGTGCGCCGGGTCGGTGAAGTACCGCCGCTGGAGGGCGGATTCGTCGACGCGGGCGGCCAGCAGGGTGACCCCGTCCGGGGACCACCAGTGGCCCCGGGAGCGGTTCAGCTCCTCGGCGGCGGCGAACTCGGCGAGGCACCAGCGGGCCCCGTCGTCCGGGCTGACCCGGCCGCCCGGGGCGACGTACAGGACGTCGTCGGCGACGTACGCGGTGCGCGAACCGTCGGCGTTGGGCCTGGGGTCGACGGCGGGCCCGGCGGCGGGGATCTCCTTCGGCGTCCCGTCCTGGTCCGCGCTGACCTCGTAGAGCCGTCCGTACAGCGCGAAGACGGCGCGGCGGCCGTCGCCGGAGAGGGCGTACGAGCCGATCCCGGCGGCGACGAGCCGGATCCGCTCGCGCAGCCGGCGCTCGGCGTCGGGGAGGGGGCCGGGCTCGGGGCACAGCTCGCGGGGGTCGGCAAGCCGGGTCTCGGTGCCGGTGGCGGTGTCGAGCACCCAGAGGCCGTCGAAGGCGTCGGTGGGACCGGTGGAACGGAGGAACCAGAGCAGCCGGCCGCCGTCGCCGAAGGAGAAGGCGCGCGGGGCCCCGTAGGAGAATCGGGCCGTTCGCGCGGAGAGCCTGAGGAAGTCATCCATGAGCGTAGTGTGACATGTGAAATGTCACTGCCACTAGGCCGTTCGAGTGGTGACACCCCGGGTGCGGGCTTAGCGTCGGAAAGGTGGACCCGAACGTATCGCCGAGCACCAACGGGACCGACGGCAAGGTCCGAGGAAGCGGGAACGGTCTCGCACTGTTCGTCATCGCCTCCTGCCAGCTGATGGTGGTCCTCGACATCACCATCGTGAACATCGCGTTGCCGCACATCCAGATCGCCCTCGACTTCTCGACCGAGAGCCTGTCCTGGGTCGTCAACGCGTACACCCTCGCCTTCGGCGGCCTGCTGCTCCTCGGCGGCCGCGCCGGCGACATCCTCGGCCGCAAACGCGTCTTCATCTTCGGCGTGCTGCTCTTCGGGCTGGCCTCCCTCCTCGGTGGACTCGCCCAGAACGCAGGGCAGTTGATGGCGGCCCGGGCCCTCCAGGGGGTCGGCGGAGCCATCGCCTCCCCGACCTCGCTCGCGCTGATCACCACCACCTTCCGCGAGGGACCCGCGCGCAACCGCGCCTTCGGCGTGTTCGCCGGAGTCTCCGCCGGAGGCGGCGCGATCGGTCTGCTCGCGGGCGGCATGCTCGTCGAATGGCTCGACTGGCGCTGGGTGCTCTTCGTCAACGTGCCCATCGCGGTGCTGATCGCCGTGCTCGCCAAGAGGGTGCTCCGCGAGTCCGAACGCCACCCCGGACACTTCGACTTCGCCGGCGCGCTCCTGTGCACCACCGGCATGGTCGCCCTCGTCTACGGCTTCATCCGCGCCTCCCAGGACGGCTGGCGCGACGGCTGGACGCTCGGCTCCTTCGCCGCGGCCGTGGTCCTGCTGACCCTCTTCATCCTCAACGAGAGGCGCTCGCCGCAGCCGATCACCCCGCTGCACATGTTCGCCGACCGCAACCGGGCGGGGACCTACGGGCTCATGCTGATGCTCGCCTGCGCGATCTTCGGCATGTTCTTCTTCCTGACGCTCTTCGTGCAGAACGTGCTGGGCTTCAGCCCCCTGCGCGCCGGCCTCGCCTTCCTCCCGGTCAGCGCGGTGGTCGCGGTGGGCGCCGGCATCACCTCGCAGCTCCTGCCGAAGTTCGGCCCCAAACCCTTCATGGTCGCCGGCGCGCTCTGCTCCGCGACCGGGCTCGCCTGGCTGACGCAGACCGACGTCCACTCGACGTACCTGGGCAGCATCCTCGGCCCGCTGCTGATCTTCGGCCTCGGCATGGGCCTACAGTTCGTCTCGCTGACCCTGATGGCCCTGTCCAACGTCCCCGACCGGGAGTCGGGCGCGGCGTCCGGGCTGCTCAACACGACGCAGCAGGTGGGTGGTTCCCTCGGCCTGTCGATCCTGGTGACCGTCTTCGGCACGGCCAGCCGCAACGAGGCCAAGGACCAGGCGGCGGGCTTCCTGCGCACCGCCAGTCCCGAGCAGATGGCCTACTTCCAGCGCACCGGGCAGTACCCGAAGCCGTGGAGCGACCAGGTGCTCACCTCGGGCATCAGCGCGGCCTTCGTGGTGGCGGCCCTGTTCACCCTGGTCGGCGCGGTGATCGCCCTGGTCGCCATCCAGGTCAGGCCCTCCGACCTCGAACGGCTCCAGGGCAACCACTCGCCGACGGCCGACCGTGTCTAGGGCCGGCCGTCTGCGCTGATCGCGGGGAGCTAGCCCAGATTCCCGATCCGTTCCACGATCCAGCCGCCGAGCTCCCTGGTCATGAGGGTGTGCGGCTCGTTCTGCGAGGCCAGCCTGAACTCGTCGAGCTCGCTCTCCTCCGGTGCGAGGCCGTCGATGTTCACGTACAGGTCGGCGTCGGTGGTCACCTCGCGGACGGCGACGGCGCTGACCGAGGGGACGAACGCGTGGTGGCGGACGTGGGCGTCGGTCTTGAGTCCGTAGAGGGGCGGCTGTTCGTTGAGCTTGTCGGCCAGGATGCCGAAGCCCTCCAGGGTGCCACCGGGGGCCCCGTCGATCTCGGGCAGGTCGTCGGTCGGTACGTCCTTGGCCGGCGGCAGGGTGACCAGCCGCAGGTTCGCGACGATCTGGTTGTCGCCGCCGCGCTGGGCGTACAGGTGGGTGCCCACGATGCTCAGGCCCTTGCCCTCGACGGCGTGGTCACCGGGCTTGATGCCGTTGCCCCGGCCGGTTCCGACGCCGTTGGCGACACCGATCTTGACGGGGATCGCGGGCCAGTTGCCCATCTGTTGCAGCTCGGCGAGGAGCTGGTGGCGCAGCTCGTCCACGCGGGGCTTGTCGTCCCACTCCTCGATGTGCCAGGCCAGCAGCTGCCGGGCGGCCGGGCTGTTGATCTGGCGGGAGAAGCCGTCGTTGAGCTTGCGCGAGTAGTGCGCGAACGCCTGGAGGCCGAGGGGGATCCAGGCGCCGCGGTGCGGGGTGTCGTAGGACCAGTAGAGGCCGGTCTGGTGGTCGATCCGCCGGGTCTCCATCTTGGCGAGGGCGTAGCGGGTGACCAGACCGCCCATGCTGAAGCCGCCGACGGCGAGCCGGTGGTCACCCTGCCGCTCCTCGCCGGCGCGCATGATCGCGGCGATCGCGGCTTCCGCGTTCTCCTGGATGGCGACGCTGCGCTCGTGGAAGCCGAGGACGACGACGCCGTGCCCGCGGCGGCGCAGCTCGCTGAAGAAGGCGTACTGCCCCCAGTCCAGGCCCTGCCACAGCATGCCGATGTCGCTCGGTCCCATGTTGAACCCGTCGGCGGCGATCACGGGCTTGGTCAGCCGGTCGCTGCCCTCCGCGTAGTAGACCCAGGCGGTGCCACCCGGGAGATCCCAGACGTCGTTCGGCACCGGCGGGATCCGGGTGGGCGGCTCGTGGGGCCCGGGGGCCAGGATGACGGGCTGGTCGGCGAGGGCCTCGCGAAGCTGCTGCTCGGTGACCTGGGGCTCACTCATGAACGGTTCCCTTCAGGGGATTGGTTACGGTGAGCTGCCATTCCAGCACGGAGCGTGGTCATTGATCCAGTGCGTGTGTGCGCGGAAGGAGGGGGCGGGGCGGGCCGGTGTGCCTGAGGCGCCCGCGAAGACGCGGACGCAGCCACCCACACGGATGACCGTGCGTACGTAATAACGAATCTTCCTGTGGTCCCTGGCCCCCGAGCCGGCTCAGCTCGCGGTGACCCTGGCCGCGAAGGCGTCCAGGTTCTCCGACATCCGCGCGAGGCGCTCGTCGAGCGTCAGGGACTCCTCGTACCGCGTCGTGCGCAGCTTCGGCTGCCGCTTGCCCCGTACGTACAGGGGGCAGGCCAGGTCGGCGCAGATGTAGGTGCCCACCGTGTTGCCGTCGCGGCCCCGGGCGCCCGCCAAGGGGGCGGCGAGCAGGGTGACCCCGGAGGAGGCGTGCCCGGTCAGGCAGATCTGGCACAGGCTGGACTTCAGCGCACTGCTGCGGCCCACGGACGGTACGCGCAGGGAGATCCCCAGCGGACCCTGGGCGCGGGGCAGCACGAGGTGGGCGCGCAGCGGCGCCGCGGGATCCACCCACCCGAGGAAGTCCAGGTCGTCCCAGGGCAGTTCGGCGAAGTCGAGCGGCAGGCGCAGCCGCGCGGCCTCGCCCTTGGTGCAGTTCACGAAGGACGCACGGATCTGTTTCTCATTGAGTGGTTCCACGTTCATCGACCTTATGGGCCGCCCGGGCCGGCCCGCATCCGAATATCCGTGGCCTCTGCACGGGGTCTACGAGCTGAGCGCGCAGCCGCGCCGCGTCGGCGCGGGTGTCCATCCGCAGGGCAAGCCAGGAGCCGTCGTCGAAGGCCAGGTCCACGCGGTACGGCCGGCGGCGCAGCCGGGGGACGCGGCGCAGCGAGCAGACGGCGGTGTGGAGCTCGCGGGCCGGGTCGCCGCGCCGCCACGGCGGGCGGACGGTGATCTTTCCGGAGCTGCCCGGTTCCACCGCGAAGGTGCCGCGCGGCCCGCGCGTCTCCGCGTGCCAGTGCGTCCAGTGGAAGCCGTACAGGGCCAGGGCGACGCGGCCCGCCTCGCTGCGCCAGCCGCCGCGCAGGGCCGGGCCGTGCAGGAGCCGCCCGACGAGCCGGGCGACCCGTTCGAACGGGTCGAGGAGCGCGGCCACCGCGTCGGCGAGGTCGTCGGGCAGCGCGGTCAGGAACCGGACGAGGAAGAAGCGGCCGATGCGGTGCTGGAGCCGCTCGGGGGCCGGCGAGCCGGGCAGCAGGGCGCGCCCGGGCCGGTGCGCGTACGGCGACAGCCTGCCCGGGATCTCCTCGCCCGGCCCGTCTGCGCCATCGGCCCCGTCCGACCCGTCCATCCGGCCATGATGGCCGGGCGGGCGCTACCCGTCCACGCGACGGACCCGGCAGCGCGCCGTGCCGTCCGTTCGCAGGGTGATTCCGGCGCTGACCGGGACCTCGGTGTCCACGGCCTCGAACTCGTAGGCCCGCAGGACCATCGCCAGCGCGATCACCGACTCCAGCATCGAGAAGTGCTGCCCGATGCAGGCCCGCGGGCCGCCGCCGAAGGGGAACCACGCGTAGCGCGGCCGGCCCGCCTCCGCCTCCGGGGTGAAGCGCTCGGGGTCGAAACGGTCCGGGTCCGGCCAGTGGCGCGGCAGGCGGTGCGTCACCCACGGCGCCACGATCACGTGCGCGCCGGCGGGGACGACGTGCTCGCCGATCCGGGTCTCCGCGACGGCCTTGCGGCCCATGACCGGCGCGGCCGGGTACAGCCGCATGGCCTCCTTGAGCACCTGGGTGAGGTACGGCAGCCGGTCCAGGTCGGCGGCCTCGGGCGTACGGTCGCCCAGCACGCGGGAGATCTCCTCGCGGGCCCGGTCCTGGAGCCCGGGGTGGAGGGCCAGCAGGTGGAGGGCGAAGCAGAGGGAGGTGGCGGTCGTCTCGTGACCGGCGAGCAGGAAGATCAGTACCTGGTCGCGGAGCTCGGAGGCGTCGAACTCCCCGTCGTCCGAGCTCTTGGCCGCGGCGAGCAGCGTGAGCAGGTCCTCACCCGGCTCGCCCGCCTCCGACCCGGCGCCCGCGGCGTCGCGCCGCCCGGCGATGATCTCGTCGCACGCCCCGTAGAGCTCGTCCAGCGCTGCGGCCGCCCGCTTGTTGCCCGGGGTCGGCCAGCTGCGCGGGATGTTGGCGGGGGAGTAGCCGCGGCGCAGCACGTACTCGGTCAGGACCGGGAAGCACCGGCCCACGACGTCGACGGTGGTCTCGACGTCGGTGCCGAAGAGGATCCGGGCGACCGTGCGCAGGGCGAAGTGCATCATCTCGCCGGACACGTCGACGATGCCGTCGGGAGCCTGCGCCCACCGGTCGATGACCGTCTGGGTCTCGGCGGCGACGGCGCCGGCGTAACCGTCCACCCGGCGCCGGGTGAACAGCGGCTGGATCAGCCGGCGCTGGCGCAGGTAGTCCTCGTCCTGGCTGGTCAGCAGCCCGTTGCCGAAGGAATCCCGGAGCTCCTGGTAGAAGGGGTTGTCCTTGCGGAAGTTGGCCGCCTCGGTGGCGAGCACCTGCTGGGCGCCCTGCGGGGAGAACACGCAGTACAACTCGGCGCGCAAACCGGGCGGGCCGGCCGTGATCCGCACGAGGTCGCCGTGCTGGTGCTGGGCGCGCAGGTAGGTGCCGAGCGAGTCGGTCTTCATGTCGAAGAGCGACCCGAGCAGGGGCTTGCCCGCGAGCACGGGCACCTCGGCGCCCGCCCCGGTCCCCGTCCCCGTCCCCGCAGTCGCATCCGTACCGGTACCCGCACCGGTATCCGTCGTCGTCCCTGACCCCATGACTGCCCCCTCGTCCCATCCCGTAGGCCTGATTCTGCCGGGCCGCCCCCACCGCTGGCGAGGGCCCCCAGTCGATCAGACCGAAAAACGCGCGCCCAACTGGCCCCCCAGCTGCACTACTTGTCGCAGGCGACGCCGTCCTTGTCCCGGTCGAGCGCGTCGCGATAGCCGGGCTGACCGCGCCGGATCGGCGCCGCCCCGGCGGCCTTGGCCGCGTCGCAGTTCTTGTAGTAGACGCCGGCGCCACCGCCGCTGGACGGGGTCGGCTCGGCCGTCGGGGACGCGGAGGGGCGCGAGGCGGCGCCGGCCTTCTCCGGGCAGGGCGTACCGGGCGCGACCAGCGAGACCTCGACGGCGCTCGTGGCCGTCACGGCCGCACCTGCGGCCGGGGTCTGGAAGCAGACCGCCCATGCGCCGTGGTCGGCCGCCAACGGCACGTCGCCGTACGCGCTGCGTGCCTCGACCGGTGTACTGGTCAGCTTCTTGACGCTCGCCCCGGCGTCGGTGAACCTCTGCCCGACGAGCGCCGGCATCACGAGCTGCGCCGCCGCTGTGGTCGCCGGGGCGGGGGCCGAGACGGCGCCCCCGCCGGGTGTGCCGGAACCCTTCCCGGCATCCGGCTTCCCTCCGGAGCCCCCGCACCCGGCCCCGAGCAGCATGAACGACGCCATGACGGCTGCGACGGTGATTCCCTGACGGTGGAACATGCGTGGCCCCCCAGATCGAGACGAGAACGCCGCAGCCTACGGGTGTCGCCCCGCCGCGGCTGACGTTCTTTCACATCAGCTTCCCGCCGTCCCTGCGAGGCGGACCGCGCCGGTGATCCGACCCGGCCGTCCGGGGGACTCCGGGCCGGGTCCGGCGCGTTTTCCGCCGTGCCGGGGCATCTCTTGGCGGGACGAAAGGGAGACACGATGCCGCTCTACCTATCGAGGTTCAGCTACACACCCGAGACCTGGGCGAGGCTGATCGGCCACCCCGAGGACCGTACGAAGGCAGCTCGGGCGTACATCGAGTCCGTCGGCGGGAAGCTCCACGGCTTCTGGTACGCCTTCGGCACGCACGACGGCTACAACCTCTGGGAGGCCCCCGACAACGTGTCCATGGCGGCGGTCGCCCTGGCGATCAGCAGCGGCGGCGCGCTCAGCTCGTTCGAGACGACGGTCCTGCTGACCGTCGACGAGACCCTGGAGGCCCTGCGCCAGGTCGAAGGGGTCAAGTACAGGCCGCCGGGGGCCTGAGGACGCCGCCACTTCCGAGGCCCACGACCTATCCGCAGAGCATTACCTCCGGTAACTTACCGCCCGGTAGACACGTGATCCAGTTCACTCACGCACCGGGGGAACCATGAACCGAAGGGCCGTCGGCCTGCTGGCCGCCGTCGTCGCCGCCGCCCTCACCGTCGCCGCGGCGCCGGCGGCCACGGCCGCACCCGTTGCGGGCGCGGAGGCGCTCACCACGCCCTCCGACCCGTTCTACCGCTACGACGGCAGCAGGCCGCTGTCCGAGTACCGGCCCGGCGACGTGCTGAAGCAGCGCACCCTGGACTACCACGTCCTCGGCATCCCCACACCGGTGAAGGCCGTCCAGCTCCTCTACCGCTCGACCGACGCCCGGGGCCGGCCCTCGGCCAACGTGACCACGGTCGTGCGCAGTCACCTGGGCGACGGCAGCAAGGCCGTGTCGTACCAGTCGTTCTACGACTCCCTCGACCCGGAGGACGGCCCCTCGCGGGCCATCGCCGGTGGCCTCTCCCTCGGCGGCGTCATCCCGCACGCCGAGGCCCTCGTCATGGGCCCGCTGCTGCTCAAGGGCTATGACCTGGTCATCCCCGACACCGAGGGCCAGAGCGCCGAATTCGCCGCCGGCCCCGCCTACGGGACCAACACGCTCGACTCGATCCGGGCGAGCACCCGGGCCGAGGGGACCGGCCTGCACGCCGGCACCCGGTTCGGCCTGTTCGGCTACTCCGGCGGGGCCATCGCCACCAACTGGGCGGCGGCCCTGGCCCCCCGGTACGCGCCCGAGGTGAACCGGCAGCTCGTCGGCTTCGCAGAGGGCGGCCTGCTCGTCGCCCCGGCGCACAACCTCCGGTACGTCGACGGCTCCCTGGTGTGGAACGGGGTCATCCCCATGGCGCTCATCGGCCTCGCCCGCTCGTACGGCATCGACATCCAGCCGTACCTCAGCAACCAGGGCCTCAAGGTCCTCGGCGAGCTGGAACACGGCTCGATCACCGACGCGCTGGGCCACTACCCGGGGATGACCTGGAAAGACCTGGTGAAGCCGGAGTACAAGGACCCGAACTCCATCTCCGCCTTCGTCGAGGCGGTCAACGAGGTCAACATGGGCCAGGCCGCCACACCGACCGTCCCAGGCTTCATCGGACAGGGGAACGCGGGCTGGCTGGAGGGCACGTTCGCCTCCCCGCAAGGCATCGGCGCGGGCGACGCCGTCATGGTCGCCGGCGACGTACGGGCGCTGGCGCGGCAGTACTGCGCCACCGGCAACAGGGCGATCACCTACGAGCAGTACGACCTGCTCAGCCACAACGGCGCCATGCCCTACTGGGCGCCGCGCGCGATGGCCTGGCTCGACGCACGCTTCGCGGGCAGGACCGCCCCCACCAGCTGCGGCCTGATCCCCGCGGGCAACTCGCTGGAGCCGGAGCGCCCGGTCGTCGTGGCGAACTGAAGCGACCCGCCCGCCTCGCTGCCGCCATGAGCGGACCCGTCGACCGCAGCAGCGCGGCCCCGCGACGCTCGCGGGACCGCGCTGCTGTCGGCCAGGTGCCGGGGAAGGCTACGACAGGACCCCCTTCAGGGCCTCCAGCGCGAACCGCAGCTCGTCCTCCGTGATGGTCAGCGGCGGCGCCAGCCGGATCGTGGACCCGTGGGTGTCCTTGACCAGCACGCCTGCGGCGAGGAGCCGCTCGCTGATCTGCCTACCCGTGCCGAGCGCGGGGTCGATGTCCACCCCCGCCCACAGGCCCCGCGACCGGTAGGCCGTGACCCCCGAGCCGACGAGCGCGGCCAGGCCGCCGTCCAGCACCTCGCCCAGCTCGGCGGCACGCCGCTGGAACTCGCCGGTGGCCAGCAGGTCGAGGACCGACGAACCGACCGCCGCCGACAGCGGGTTGCCGCCGAACGTCGAACCGTGCTCACCGGGCCGGAGCACCGAGAGCACCTCGCGGCGGGCGACCACGGCCGAGACGGGCACGATGCCGCCGCCCAGGGCCTTGCCCAGGAGCAGCACGTCCGGCACCACCGACTCGTGGTCGACGGCCAGGGTGCGGCCCGTGCGCCCCAGGCCCGACTGGATCTCGTCGGCGATGAAGAGGCACCCCGCGCGCCGGGTCAGCTCCCGCACACCGGTGAGGTAGCCCTCGTCGGGGATGACGACGCCGGCCTCGCCCTGGATGGGCTCGATCAGCACGGCCGCCGTCGTCTCGTCCACGGCGGCTTCCAGCGCGGCCAGGTCGTTGTACGGGACGACGCGGAAGCCGGGGGTGAACGGTCCGAAGCCGCCGCGGGCCGTCTCGTCCGTGGAGAAGCTCACGATCGTCGTGGTGCGGCCGTGGAAGTTGCCGTCGGCGACGACGATCGTCGCCCGGTCCGGCGCGACGCCCTTGACCTCGTACGCCCACTTGCGGGCCACCTTGACGGCGCTCTCCACGGCCTCGGCCCCGGTGTTCATCGGCAGGACCATGTCCAGGCCGGTCAGCTCGGCCAGCCGCTCGGCGAAACCGGCCAGCCGGTCGCTGTGGAAGGCCCGCGAGGTGAGCGTGACCTCGTCGAGCTGGCGGTGCGCGGCTTCGACGAGGACGGGGTGGCGGTGCCCGAAGTTGAGGGCCGAGTAGCCGGCCAGCATGTCGAGGTAGCGGCGCCCCTCGACGTCCTGCACCCATGAGCCCTCCGCACGGGCGACGACCACGGGCAGCGGGTGGTAGTTGTGCGCGAGGACCGGGCCCTCGGCGTGGATCAGCTCCGCCGACGAACGCGTCTCGGACGCGGAGCGGGGGGCGGTGGGGGTGGTGGCGGCCGTGGTGGTCATGAGCGGATCTCCTGGGTGCAGCACTTGATGCCGCCGCCGGCCTTGCGGAACTCGGACAGGTCGACGGGGACGGGGACGTAGCCCCGGTCGGCGAGCTGGTCGATCAGGGCGGGGGCCTGGGGGGCGATGAAGACGTGGTGGCCGTCGGAGACGGAGTTGAGGCCGAAGGCCAGGGCGTCCTCCTCGGTCGCGATCACCGCGTCCGGGTAGAGCCGGCGCAGGACCTCACGGCTGCCGGGGGAGAAGGCCGCCGGGTAGTAGGCGACGTTCCCGCCACCGGCACCGCCGCCGGCCCCGTCGCCTCCGTCCGCCTCACCGCCGAGGTGGAACAGCGCGGTGTCCAGGTGGTAGAAGCGGGGATCCACCAGGTCGAGGCTGATGACGGGCCGGCCGAAGAACTCCTGCACCTCGCGGTGAGCGGCCCGGCGGGTACGGAATCCGGTGCCCGCCAGCACGTACGCGCCGGCCGGGACGAGGTCGCCCTCGCCCTCGCAGACCGACTCGGAGCGGTGGACCTCGTAGCCGGCCTCCTTGAACCACTGCGCGTACGCCACGGACTCGGGCTGCCGCTCGGGTGCGTGGAAGGACGAGCCGAAGACGCGGCCGTCGACGACGAGCGCCGCGTTCGCCGCGAACACCATGTCGGGCAGGCCGGGCTCCGGGGCGACCGTCTCGACGGTGTGTCCGTGGTCCCGGTAGGTCTCGACCAGGGTCCGCCACTGGTCGCGGGCGAGCTCGCGGTCGACCGGCGTGTCGGTGTCCATCCACGGGTTGATGGCGTAGCGCACCTCGAAGTAGCGGGGCTCGCACATCAGATAGCGCCTGGGGCTCGGGTCGTGGCCGAGCGGGGCACGTGCTACGGGCACAGAGGATTCCTCCGCCTCTACGGTGACGATGGGGGTGTCATCACCGTAGGAAGCGGCCGGTACCCGGGACAAGGATGAAGAGCTGCGCGCACGCGCAGGAATGCTGCGCAGATGAGCCTTCGAAGCAGGTTCACTGCGTCACGACGGCTCCGGCGTCCGGCGCGGCCTCGCTGGCCCCCGCCTCCGGGCTCTCGGGCAGCAGGTGGGAGAGCACCATGTAGCTGATCGTCTTGCGGATGAACGGTTCGCTGCGGATCCGCTCCAGCACCTCTTCGAAGTGCCCGACGTCGGTGGCCCTGACGTGCAGCAGTGCGTCGGCGTCGCCGGTCACCGTCATGGCCGCCACGATCTCCGGGTACTTGCGCGCCACCTCCGAGAGCCGCCTGGGCGGCGCCGCGCTGTCGCAGTACACCTCGATGTACGCCTCCGTGCGCCAGCCGAGGGCCGCAGGACGGACCGTGGCCCGGAACCCCGTGATGACACCGGCCGTGCGCAGCCGGTCGACGCGGCGCTTGACGGCGGTGGCCGACAGGCCGATGGCGGTGCCGATCTCCGCGAAACTCGCGCGGGCGTTCGCGATCAGGGCAGTGATGATCTTCCGGTCGAGCTCGTCGAACGGCGTGGGCTTGGCGGTCATGGTCGGGCGATCTTCTCCTCGTGCCGCCCCGGGAAGGGGTCGTCCGCCCCATCTTGCCGGAGCGTGCCCGTGCCGTAGACCCAACCGTCAACGGCAGGGCCGCCCGGCCCGGTGGACGCGCAGCGCCCACAGCACGAGCGGGACCTGCAGGGGCAGCCGCGCCACGGCCGCCGCCCGCAGCGGCGCGGGCCGGTGCCGCCAGTCGTACGCCATCTTCGCGTTCGCCGGGAACACGGCGACGAACAGCCCGGCCGCGGCCAGCGAGCCCGCCCGCCGCGTGCGCGGGGCGGCGATCGCCGCCCCGACGGCGATCTCCGCGAGCCCGCTCAGATGGGTCCAGGTCCGGGGCGCCCCGGGCAGGCTGCGCGGCACGATGGCGTCGAACTGCCGCGGCACGGCGAAGTGCGCCACACCGGCCCCGATCAGCAGACCACTGAGCACCCGGGCGGAGGTCTGGGCAGCAGGCATGTGTCTCGTCCCCTCGTCGGCGGCCCCACGGACCAGCTCGGGCCGTCACCCTAGTGCAGCCGACGACGCGGCCCTGGAAAAGCCCCGGGAAAAGCCCCCGGGAACGAGACAGCCGCCGCACTCCCGCCCGAGCCGCGTGCGCGCAGATCGGGCAGGCGGCGGCGGCCACCTGACGGTTTCCTAGATGTCGCGGAAGATCTCGATCTGGGCGCCCACCGAGTTGAGGCGCTCGGCCAGTTCCTCGTAGCCGCGGTTGATCACGTAGACGTTGCGCAGTACGGACGTGCCCTCGGCCGCCATCATCGCGAGGAGGACGACCACCGCCGGGCGCAGGGCCGGCGGGCACATCATCTCCGCGGCGCGCCAGCGGGTGGGGCCCTCGACCAGGACGCGGTGGGGGTCCAGGAGTTGGAGGCGGCCGCCGAGGCGGTTCAGGTCGGTCAGGTAGATGGCCCGGTTGTCGTACACCCAGTCGTGGATCAGGGTCTGGCCCTGGGCGACGGCGGCGATGGCCGCGAAGAACGGGACGTTGTCGATGTTCAGCCCGGGGAAGGGCATCGGGTGGATCTTGTCGATCGGGGCTTGGAGCTTCGAGGGGCGGACCGTGAGGTCGACCAGGCGGGTGCGGCCGTTGTCGGCCACGTACTCGGCCGAGCGGTCGTGGTCCAGCCCCATCTCCTCCAGCACCGCGAGCTCGATCTCCATGAACTCGATCGGGACCCGGCGGATCGTCAGCTCCGACTCCGTGACGACCGCGGCGGCGAGCAGGCTCATCGCCTCGACCGGGTCCTCGGAGGGGGAGTAGTCGACGTCCACGTCGATGTTCGGGACGCCGTGGACGGTGAGGGTGGTGGTGCCCACGCCCTCGACCTTCACGCCCAGCGCCTCCAGGAAGAAGCACAGGTCCTGGACCATGTAGTTGGAGGAGGCGTTGCGGATGACGGTGACGCCGTCGTGCCGGGCGGCGGCCAGCAGCGCGTTCTCGGTGACCGTGTCCCCCCGCTCGGTCAGCACGATGGGGCGGTCGGGGGAGACGCCCGTCGCGACCTTCGCGTGGTAGATGCCCTCGGTCGCGGTGATGTCCAGGCCGAAGCGGCGCAGGGCGATCATGTGCGGCTCGATGGTGCGGGTGCCGAGGTCGCAGCCGCCCGCGTACGGGAGGCGGAAGGTCTCCATCCGGTGCAGCAGCGGGCCCAGGAACATGATGATGCTGCGGGTGCGGCGCGCCGCGTCCGCGTCCATGGCCTCCATGTCGAGGCGGGCCGGGGGGACGAGCTCCAGGTCCACGCCGTCGTTGATCCAGCGGCTGCGGACGCCGATCGAGTTCAGCACTTCCAGGAGGCGGTAGACCTCCTCGATGCGGGCCACCCGTCGAAGGACCGTACGGCCCTTGTTGAGCAGCGAGCCGCAGAGCAGGGCGACGCACGCGTTCTTGCTCGTCTTGACGTCGATGGCGCCGGACAGGCGGCGGCCGCCGACCACGCGCAGGTGCATCGGTCCGGCGTAGCCCAGGGAGACGATTTCGCTGTCGAGCGCTTCACCGATTCGGGCGATCATCTCAAGGCTGATGTTCTGGTTGCCGCGCTCGATCCGGTTCACGGCGCTCTGGCTGGTGCCGAGCGCGTCCGCGAGCTGACTCTGTGTCCAGCCCCGGTGCTGCCGGGCGTCACGGATGAGCTTGCCGATGCGTACGAGGTAGTCGTCTGCCATGGGGGCACGGTATCTCAGATATGAGATGACCCATGGGCCAGGTGTGGCATACGGGTGGAGGTGGTGTGGAGAGTTGGCGGGTGTTATGTGCCGTCAGGTCCCATGTGGGCGTTTCTCGGCGGGCTTTCGGGAGGCTTTCGGGTCGACCGCTGCCGCTCCCGCGCGGGCGGCGGGGGACAAAGGACCCGCCCGCTCCCGCCACGCGCCGCGCCCGCGCTCGGGAACCTTCCGTGACCACCGTCACCCCGCCCCCCGAACGGATTGCCGAGCTGGCACTGTCTGACCTGGTCACGCTGATCGAATCCGGGTATGCGGAATCCTCGGGACGGCGCACCGCGCCCGCAGTGCTACAGGTGCGCGCCTCGTCCCCGCCCCCGGACATGTACTAGAGTTATCTCGACATCGAGATATCTGCCGAAGGCGTACCGCAGCCGCCCCCGCTGGTAAGGGTTACCTAACTTAGCCTTACCTTAGCGGATTGGCCAAGGGGCGTGGCGGCAGGATGCGGTAAATACGCGCGAATTCATGCATGAAGGAGACTGTCGTGTCGGCGAACAGCTTCGACGCCCGCAGCACGCTGCAGGTGGGCGACGAGTCGTACGAGATCTTCCGGCTGGACAAGGTGGAGGGCTCCGCCCGCCTCCCCTACAGCCTGAAGGTCCTGCTGGAGAACCTGCTCCGCACCGAGGACGGCGCGAACATCACCGCCGACCACATCCGGTCGCTCGGCAACTGGGACTCGCAGGCCCAGCCCAGCGAGGAGATCCAGTTCACGCCGGCCCGCGTGATCATGCAGGACTTCACCGGCGTCCCCTGCGTCGTGGACCTCGCCACCATGCGTGAGGCCGTGAAGGCCCTCGGCGGCGACCCGGCGAAGATCAACCCGCTCTCGCCCGCCGAGATGGTCATCGACCACTCGGTCATCGCCGACAAGTTCGGCACCGCCGACGCGTTCGCCCAGAACGTGGAGCTGGAGTACGGCCGCAACAAGGAGCGCTACCAGTTCCTGCGCTGGGGCCAGACCGCCTTCGACGACTTCAAGGTCGTCCCCCCGGGCACCGGCATCGTCCACCAGGTCAACATCGAGCACCTGGCCCGCACGGTCATGGTCCGTAACGGCCAGGCGTACCCCGACACCCTCGTCGGCACCGACTCGCACACCACCATGGTCAACGGCCTCGGCGTGCTGGGCTGGGGCGTCGGCGGCATCGAGGCCGAGGCCGCGATGCTCGGCCAGCCGGTCTCCATGCTGATCCCGCGCGTCGTGGGCTTCAAGCTGACCGGCGAGCTGCCCACCGGCACCACCGCCACCGACCTGGTGCTGACCATCACCGAGATGCTGCGCAAGCACGGCGTCGTCGGCAAGTTCGTCGAGTTCTACGGTGAGGGCGTCGCCGCCACCTCGCTGGCGAACCGCGCCACCATCGGCAACATGTCGCCGGAGTTCGGCTCCACCGCCGCGATCTTCCCGATCGACGACGAGACGCTGAAGTACCTGCGCCTGACCGGCCGCGACGCCCAGCAGGTCGCGCTGGTCGAGGCGTACGCCAAGGAGCAGGGCCTGTGGCTGGACCCGGCCGCCGAGCCGGACTTCTCCGAGAAGCTGGAGCTCGACCTCTCCACGGTCGTCCCCTCCATCGCCGGCCCCAAGCGCCCGCAGGACCGCATCGTCCTCGCGAACGCCGCCGAGCAGTTCGCCCTGGACGTGCGCAACTACGTCGACGACGTGGACGAGGCGGGCATCGAGTCCTTCCCGGCCTCCGACGCCCCGGCGAACCACCCGAACGGCGCCCCGTCGAAGCCCACCCCGGTCACCCTGGCCGACGGCACCTCCTTCGAGCTCGACCACGGCGCCGTCACCGTCGCCGCGATCACCTCCTGCACCAACACCTCGAACCCCTACGTCATGGTCGCCGCGGCGCTCGTGGCCAAGAAGGCGGTCGAGAAGGGTCTGACCCGCAAGCCGTGGGTCAAGACCACCCTGGCCCCGGGGTCGAAGGTCGTCACCGACTACTTCGACAAGGCCGGCCTGACCCCGTACCTCGACAAGATGGGCTTCAACCTCGTCGGGTACGGCTGCACCACCTGCATCGGCAACTCCGGTCCGCTGGACGAGGAGATCTCGAAGGCGATCAACGAGCACGACCTCGCGGTCACCTCTGTGCTCTCCGGCAACCGCAACTTCGAGGGCCGGATCAACCCCGACGTCAAGATGAACTACCTGGCGTCCCCGCCGCTGGTCGTCGCGTACGCCATCGCGGGCTCCATGAAGGTGGACATCACCAAGGAGGCCATCGGCACCGACACCGAGGGCAAGCCGGTCTTCCTCAAGGACATCTGGCCCTCCGAGGCCGAGGTCAACGACGTCGTGGCGAACGCCATCGGCGAGGACATGTTCAGCAAGTCCTACCAGGACGTCTTCGCGGGCGACGCCCAGTGGCAGGCGCTGTCGATCCCGACCGGCAACACGTTCGAGTGGGACCCGCAGTCCACTTACGTCCGCAAGCCCCCCTACTTCGAGGGCATGACGATGGAGACCACCCCGGTCTCCGACATCGCCGGCGCCCGCGTGCTGGCGAAGCTGGGCGACTCGGTCACCACCGACCACATCTCCCCGGCCGGTGCGATCAAGGCCGACACCCCGGCCGGCAAGTACCTCACGGAGCACGGCGTCGAGCGCCGCGACTTCAACTCGTACGGTTCCCGCCGCGGCAACCACGAGGTCATGATCCGCGGTACCTTCGCCAACATCCGCCTGCGCAACCAGATCGCGCCGGGCACCGAGGGCGGCTTCACCCGCGACTTCACCGTCGAGGGCGCGCCGGTCTCCTTCATCTACGACGCCTCGCAGAACTACCAGGCCGCCGGCATCCCGCTGGTCATCCTGGCCGGCAAGGAGTACGGCTCCGGCTCGTCCCGCGACTGGGCGGCCAAGGGCACCGCGCTCCTCGGCGTCAAGGCCGTCATCGCCGAGTCCTACGAGCGCATCCACCGCTCGAACCTGATCGGCATGGGCGTCCTGCCCCTGCAGTTCCCCGAGGGCGCCACCGCGGCCTCCCTGGGCCTCACCGGTGAGGAGACCTTCGCCTTCACCGGTGTGGAGGAGCTGAACAACGGCACCACCCCGCGCACCGTCAAGGTGACCACCGACACCGGTGTGGAGTTCGACGCGGTCGTGCGCATCGACACGCCGGGTGAGGCGGACTACTACCGCAACGGCGGCATCATGCAGTACGTCCTGCGCAACCTCATCCGAGGCTAAGGGCGCGCCAAGCGAAGGCATTCTTCGCTTATCGGCACCATAGGGCCGTATCCCCGTTATGGGGGTACGGCCCTTCCGCATTTCGTCCCGGCGGTGCCAGATGACGGACAGGTCTCAACTCGGAAAAGCTGGCGGTCATCCTTGTGCACGATCTTGCTGAGTCGAGCGGAAGTGGACTATACCTGTGCGCGTCCAGGTCGCTCCGCAGGAGGGACCCCGGACCCGGGGGACAGCGGGGGATCTGCGGCGTCGTCCGCAGACACGGCAACTGCCGTGATTTCCCGCCTCCTTCACACTTCTGACGAAGGCGAGGACATGAGCATGGCATCCACCGGTGAGGGCCTCGGCCGCCGTGATCTGATCAAGCGCTCTGCGGCACTCGGCCTGATCACCGTGCCCACGATGGGCTTCCTGTCCGCCTGCGCCTCCGGCGGGGACGAGCCCACGAACGGCCCGTCCAAGGCCGCGACGAGCGCACAGAACCCCTTCGGCGTCGCGAAGGGCAGCCAGCTGGACGTGGTCGTCTTCAAGGGCGGGTTCGGCGACGACTACGCGAAGGCCTGGGAGGCCGCCTTCGACAAGAAGTGGGGCACCACCAGCTCCCACCTCGGCACCCAGGAGATCACCGGAAAGCTCCAGACCCGCTTCAACGGCGGAAATCCGCCGGACGTCGTGGACGACTCCGGCGCCCAGAAGATCAAGCTGGACGTGCTCTTCAAGAGCAACCAGCTCGCCGACCTCACCCCGGTGCTCGACGCCCCGTCGCTCGACGACCCGAGCAAGAAGGTCCGCGACACGCTGATCGCGGGCACCGTCGAACAGGGGACCCAGGGCGGCAAGTTCGTCTCGCTGAACTACGTCTACACCGTCTACGGCTTCTGGTATTCCGGCAAGCTCTTCAAGGAGAAGGGCTGGACCGCGCCCAAGACCTGGGACGAGTTCCTCGGGATCTGCGCGAAGGCCAAGGAAGCCGGCATCGGCGGCCTGGCCCACCAGGGCAAGTACCCGTACTACATCAACGTCGTCATCATGGACCTGATCGCCAAGAAGGGCGGTCTGGACGCCATGAAGGCGATCGACAACCTGGAGCCGAACGCCTTCGAGGGCAGCGCGGCGGCCCTCGCCGCCGTCGAGGCGGTCTACGAGGTGGTCGAGAAGGACCTGCTGCTGCCGGGCACCAACGGCCTGACCCACACGGAGTCCCAGACCGCCTGGAACCAGTACAAGGCGGCCTTCATCCCGTCCGGCTCCTGGCTGGAGAACGAGCAGCTCAAGCAGACGCCCGACGACTTCGACATGCAGTTCCTCCCGGTCCCGCCGCTGGCCGACAGCAAGCTGCCCTTCGAGGCCATCCGGGCCGGCGCCGGCGAGCCCTTCATCGTCCCGGAGAAGGCCGCCAACAAGGCCGGCGGCCTGGAGTTCATCCGTTCGATGCTGTCACGCGAATGGTCCACGCTCTTCGCCCAGCAGGCCAACTCGCTCACCGTGGTCAAGGACGGCGTCGACCCGGGGGTGAAGCTACGGCCGGGAACCCAGTCGGCGGTCACGGCGCTGAAGGCGGCCGGGGAGAACACCTTCAACTACCTTTACCCCGACTGGTACAGCGAGATGGACACGGCGATCCAGGACGCGTCCAATGAGCTGATGGCCAAGCGGATCCCGCCGAAGGAGTGGATCAAGCGGGCCCAGGCCGCGGTGAACAAGGCCGCGCAGGACCCGAACGCCAAGAACAACCGACGCAGCTGACGACGCGCTCCACCGGTCACCGGACAGGATTCCAGGGACGGACACCATGAGCCAAGTAGCCCAGGGCAGGGGACGGGGCGGCTTCATCGCCGGCTTCCTCCTCGCTCCCCTCGCGCTGTATCTGACCTTCGTCATCTGGCCGTACGTACAGACGTTCGGCTACTCCTTCACCAACTGGTCCGGCCAGTCGCCGACGTTCGATTTCGTCGGCCTGGACAACTACACGGCCCTGATGAAGGACGAGGTCTTCCGCAGCGCCCTGTGGCACAACCTGCTGCTCCTGGTGTTCGTCCCGACGGTGACCATCCTGCTCGCCCTCTTCTTCGCCTTCATGGTGAACGCGGGCGGGCGGGGCGGGGCCGGCGGGGTGCAGGGCGTGCGGGGGTCGGGCTTCTACAAGATCGTCTACTTCTTCCCGCAGGTCCTCTCCCTCGCCATCCTCGCGGTCCTCTTCGGGGCCGTGTACCGCACCGACGAGGGCGGCCTGCTCAACGGCGTCCTGATCAAGCTCGGCCTCGTCGACCGGCTCCACCCGGTCGAATGGCTGAACGAGCCGCGGCTCGTCCTCTGGTGCCTGCTCCTCGTGGTCGTCTGGCACGGCGTCGGCTTCTACCTCGTCCTGTTCTCGGCGGCCATGCAGTCCGTCCCCAAGGACATCTACGAGGCCGCCCTGCTCGACGGGGCGGGCCGCGCCCAGACCTTCCTCAAGGTCACGCTGCCGCTGCTGTGGGACTCCGTACAGACCTCCGCGGTCTACCTGGGCATCGCCGCGATGGACATGTTCGTCCTGGTGTCGACCATGACCTCGGGCCAGTTCGGCGGCGGCCCCGACCATCACAGCGAGGTCATGGCGACGGTGCTGATGAGGAACTTCCTCTACTTCGGCAAGAGCGGCTACGCCTGCGCCATGGGCGTGGTCATGCTCGTCCTCACCATGATCCTCTCCGTCATCACGCTGCGCGCCACCCGCCGCGAGCGCATCGAGTTCTGAGCGGGAGACCACAATGACCACAGTGATCAAGGCTCCGGGCGAGCCCGCCGCGGAGCGCTCCAAGGGATCCGGCCCGGCCGGCGAGCGGCCGGCCGGCCCCTCGGAGGGCATGGTCCTCAACGTCTTCTCCCACGGCTTCCTCGCCGTCTGGGCCATACTGATCGTCCTGCCGCTGATCTGGCTGGCGCTCGGCTCCTTCAAGACCGACGCGCAGATCGGCGGCTCGGCCCTCAGCTGGCCCTCCAACTGGAACTTCGACGCCTTCGGCCGCGCCTGGGACAAGGGCATCGGCGACTACTTCGCCCACACCCTGATCGTCATGGTGTTCTCGGTCCCGCTGACGATGCTGCTCGGCTCGATGGCGGCGTACGTCCTGGCCCGCTACCCCTTCCCGGGCAACCGGTTCCTGTACTACTTCTTCGTCAGCGGGGCCATGTTCCCCGTGTTCCTGGCGCTCGTCCCGCTGTTCTTCATGGTCAAGCGGTTCGACATGCTGAACACGTACCAGGGCCTGATCCTGGTGTACGTCGCCTACTCGATGCCGTTCACCGTCTTCTTCATGCACTCGTTCTTCCGCACGCTGCCCACGGCGGTGCACGAGGCGGCGGTGATCGACGGGGCCTCCGACACCCGGATCTTCTTCCAGGTGATGGTCCCCATGGCCAAGCCGGGTCTGATCAGCGTCGGGATCTTCAACGTCCTGGGCCAGTGGAACCAGTACATCCTGCCCTCCGTGCTGATGCAGCCGCAGACGGGCTCGGACCCCGAGCGCTACCTCCTCACCCAGGGGCTGATCCAGCTCCAGCAGCAGCAGGGGTACGAGACCGACCTGCCGGTGCTCTTCGCGGGCGTGACCATCGCGATGGTCCCGATGCTGGTGGTCTACCTCTCCTTCCAGCGCCAGATCCAGGCCGGCCTGACCTCGGCGACACTGAAATAGCCGTGTCCCGCACGATCCGTGATCACCATCTCCCCGCTTTTGACCCGAAGTGACCGATTCGTGCCGCGTCAGCCTCTTGACGTGTCGTGGCGCAAAGGCTCGACTTAAGGTTCACAAGTTGGAGAGACGCCGGGGTCTCGGAGCGTGCAGTCGCGACGTGCCCCCGGCCGGGGGGCGACGGCTGGCCGTCGCTTATGGGCAGGAGTGGATGAGTCGTGCAGACTCCCGGATCGCAGTCCTCGCTGCATCGCGCGAATCTCGAACGGGTCGTGCGGGCGGTGCGGCTCGCGGGATCGCTGACCCAGGCGGAGATCGCCCGTACCACCGGACTGTCGGCGGCCACGGTCTCCAACATCGTCCGGGAACTGAAGGACGGCGGGACCGTCGAGGTCACCGACACCTCGGCGGGCGGCCGGCGGGCGCGCAGCGTCTCGCTCAGCGGTGACGCGGGCATCGTGATCGGCGTGGACTTCGGCCACACCCACCTGCGGGTGGCCGTGGGCAACCTCGCCCATCAGGTGCTGGCCGAGGAATCGGAGCCGCTGGACGTCGACGCCTCCTGGACGGAGGGCTTCGACCGGGCGGAGGCCCTGGTCGGACGGCTGATCGCGGCCATAGGGGTGGGGCTGGAGAAGGTCATCGGCGTGGGGCTCGGCGTCCCCGGCCCGATCGACGTCGAGTCCGGAACCCTGGGTTCCACCGCGATCCTGCCGGGCTGGGCGGGCATCAACCCCCGCCAGGAGCTCTCGCAGCGCCTCGGCGTGCCGGTGTACGTGGACAACGACGCGAACCTCGGAGCCCTCGGTGAACTCGTTTGGGGGAGCGGGCGGGGAGTAAAGGACCTGGCCTACATCAAGGTGGCCAGCGGCGTCGGCGCGGGCCTGGTGATCAACGGCCAGATCTACCGCGGTCCGGGCGGTACCGCGGGCGAGATCGGGCACATCACGCTCGACGAATCGGGCCCCGTCTGCCGCTGCGGCAACCGCGGCTGCCTGGAGACCTTCGCCGCCGCCCGGTACGTATTGCCGCTGCTCCAGGGCACGCACGGGCCGGAGTTGACGATGGAGCGGGTGGTCGAACTGGCCCGCGGCGGGGACCCGGGCTGCCGCCGGGTGATCACGGACGTGGGCCGCCACATCGGCAGCGGCGTGGCCAGTCTGTGCAACCTCCTCAACCCCAGCCGGGTGGTGCTCGGCGGCTCGCTCGCGGAGGCGGGTGAACTGGTGCTGGCTCCCATCCGTGAATCCGTGGGGAGGTACGCGATTCCCAGTGCGGCCCGCCAACTGTCGGTGCTCACGGGCTCCCTGGGCGGGCGGGCCGAGGTGCTGGGCGCACTAGCCCTTGTGCTCAGTGAAATGGGCGATTCGACGCTTTTGTCAGATCATGGGAGTGGAGTGCGAGCTCCAGCCGTCTTGCCTTCAGGTAGATAACGGATGGCACCGTTGTCATCTCGTTAAGGATTCACTCCTTGACGGCAAAACGCGGCCGGGGTTGACTCACATCCACCTCGGCCGCAGCGTTGCGGCCTCGTCAGGGAGGTTCAAGTAATGAACACGCGTATGCGCAGAACCGCCGTAGCCGTGGCCGCCGGTGCCATGGCCGTCTCCCTCGCCGCTTGTGGCAGTGCGAAGGAGGCCGGGGACAAGACGAAGGAATCCGGCGCGGGCAAGGGTGATGCGATCAAGGTCGGTCTGCTCCTGCCGGAGAACCAGACCGCGCGTTACGAGAAGTTCGACAAGCCGCTCATCGAGAAGAAGGTCGCGGAGCTGACCGGCGGCAAGGGCCAGGTCGTCTACGCCAACGCCAAGCAGGACGCGACCACCCAGAACTCCCAGGTCGACACGATGATCACCAACAAGGTGGACGTCCTGATCGTCGACGCGGTGGACTCCAAGGCCATCGCGGGTTCGGTGAAGAAGGCCAAGGACGCCGGCATTCCGGTCGTCTCCTACGACCGTCTGGCCGAAGGCCCGATCGACGCCTACACCTCCTTCGACAACGAAGAGGTCGGCAAGGTCCAGGGCAAGGCGCTGCTGGAGGCGCTGGGCGACAAGGCCAAGGACGGCCAGATCGTCATGATGAACGGTTCGGTCACCGACCCGAACGCCAAGCTCTTCAAGTCCGGCGCGCACTCCGTCCTCGACGGCAAGGTGAACATCGGCAAGGAGTACGACACCGTCGAGTGGAAGCCGGAGAACGCCAACACCAACATGGCGGCCGCCCTCTCGGCGCTCGGCAAGGACAAGATCATCGGCGTCTACTCCGCCAATGACGGCATGGCCGGCGGCATCATCACCGCCCTCAAGGCGGCCGGCCTGTCCACCCTGCCCCCGGTCACCGGCCAGGACGCGGAACTCGCCGGGGTGCAGCGCATCGTCGCCGGCGAGCAGTTCATGAGCGTCTACAAGCCGTACGCCCCCGAGGCCGAGGCCGCGGCGAAGATGGCCGTCGCCCTCGCCAAGGGTGAGAAGCTCGAAGGTGTCACCACCTCCACGGTCGACAGCCCGACCACCAAGGGCGTCCCGTCCGTGCTGATCCCGGTCGTCTCGCTGACCAAGAACAACATCAAGGACACCGTCGTCAAGGACGGCGTCTACAAGGTCGACGAGATCTGCACCGACAAGTACGCGGCGGCCTGCGCCACCGTTGGCCTGAAGTAGCGGCCCCCGCCGCCTCCCCCCGAGGCGGCCCCCCGTGCCTGACCGGCGCCCCGCCCTCTCATCCCCGCCACCGCGGGGCGCCGGGCAGAAACGTTCCCCCATTCGCCCCGCTCCTGCTCTTTTGCACGACATCCCCGCCGGTCAGGCGGCGAAGGAGATGGTTCATGTGTCCGCTGCGCCCGTGCTGGCGTTGCGAGGGGTCTCGAAGCGGTTCGGCGCCGTTCAGGCCCTGACCGACGTAGAACTCGAGATCCACTCCGGTGAGGTGGTCGCCCTGGTGGGCGACAACGGCGCCGGCAAGTCCACGCTGGTCAAGACGATCGCCGGCGTGCACCCCATCGATGACGGAGTCATCGAGTGGGAGGGCCGCCCGGTCTCCATAGGCAAGCCGCACGACGCCCAGAACCTGGGCATCGCGACGGTGTACCAGGACCTGGCGCTGTGCGACAACATCGACGTCGTCGGCAACCTCTTCCTCGGCCGCGAGCTCAAGCGCCGCGGCATCCTGGACGAGGTGGAGATGGAGCGCCGCGCCCGCGAGCTCCTGACCACCCTGTCCATCCGGATCCCCAGTGTCCGGATCCCCATCGCCTCGCTCTCCGGCGGTCAGCGCCAGACCGTGGCGATCGCCCGCTCCATGCTGGGCGAGCCGCAGCTCGTCATCCTCGACGAGCCCACCGCCGCCCTCGGCGTCGAGCAGACCGCACAGGTGCTCGACCTCGTGGAGCGGCTGCGCGAGCGCGGTCACGCCGTCATCCTCATCAGCCACAACATGGCCGATGTGAAGGCCGTCGCCGACAAGGTGGCGGTCCTGCGGCTGGGCCGCAACAACGGCGTCTTCAACGTCGCCGACACCTCGCAGGAAGAGATCATCTCCGCCATCACCGGTGCCACGGACAACGCCGTGACCCGCCGGGCGGCCCGCACCTCGGAGGCCGGCAAGTGAGCACCCAGAACCCTGCCACCGGTCCCCTGGGCAAGGGCCCCGTCGACCAGCAGGAGCACATCGACCCGGTCAACCCCGCCGCCGCCCATGATGCGATTCCCGCCGTGGACCCGCGTCTGCTCGTCCGCGAGGAGGGCCTCGCCGGATACGTGGGCGAGTTCAAGCGCAAGATGAAAGCCGGGGACCTGGGTTCCCTCCCGGTCGTCATCGGCCTGATCGTCATCTGGTCGATCTTCCAGGGGCTGAACTCGAACTTCCTCTCCCCGGAAAACCTCACCAACATCGCGATCACGATGACCGGCACGGGCATGATCGCCATCGGCATCATCTTCGTGCTGCTGCTCGGCGAGATCGACCTCTCGGTCGGCTCGGTCAGCGGTGTCTCGGGTGCGATCGTCGCCGTCCTCGCCGTCACCCACGGCGTGAACGAGTGGCTGGCGATCCTGGCGGCCATCGCCGGCGGCGCCCTGATCGGCTGCATCCACGGCTTCTTCTTCGCCAGGCTCGGCGCCCCGGCCTTCGCCGTCACCCTGTCGGGCCTGCTGTTCTGGCTCGGCGCGATGCTGCAGATCCTCGGCAGCAACGGCACGATCAACATCGACTCGGACGGCGTGGTCGGCCAGCTGACCACGTACTTCTTCTCGGACGTGGCCGTCGCCTACGGTCTGGCCGCGCTCGCGGTGGCCGGTTACTTCCTCTCGGCCTTCCTCGACGCGAGGCGCCGCGAGGCGGCCGGGATGCCCACCCGGCCGCTCGCCGAGATCCTGCTGCGCACCGGCCTGCTCGCGGTGTTCGCCTTCGGCCCCGCCGTGCTGTTCAACCAGTACAAAGGCCTGCCGCTCGCGGTGGTGGTCTTCCTGCTGGCCCTGATCGTCACGGACTTCGTGCTGCGCCGCACGACCTTCGGGCGAAACGTTTTCGCGCTGGGTGGCAGCGTCGAGGCCTCCCGTCGTGCGGGCATCAACGTGACCCGGATCCGGATCACGGTCTTCGCGATCTCCAGCACCTTCGCCGCCATCGGCGGTCTGTTCTGGGCCTCGAAGATCGCGGCGGCCAACCAGAGCGCCGGCGCCGGCGATCTGCTGATGAACGTGATCGCGGCGGCCGTCATCGGCGGCACCAGCCTCTTCGGCGGCCGCGGCCGGACCTGGAACGCCCTCCTCGGCGTCATGGTCATCGTCTCGATCCAGTACGGTCTGGCCCTGGAGGGAATCGCGACGCCGATCCAGTACATGATCACTGGCGCGGTGCTGCTGGCCACCGTGGTGATCGACTCGATCACCCGCAAGACCCAGAAGACGGCCGGACGCGCCTGACCGCGCGCCCGTCCGCTCACCCCGCCGAGCGCCCGAGCGGCAACCGGCGGTAATACCGGTCACAGTGCCCGGTGCCACTTCGCGTGGCGCCGGGCATCCGTGCGTACATGTGTACGTGCGTACTCCTGTACGGGTATACGCCCGTATGTGAGGTGTGACCGCGCGGCGGTGTGTACATGTATGACAAAGGTGTGACGCTGCCGGGACGGCCCGATGACCGGGCCGACGAGCGGAACATTAGACTCGACAGACCAGCAAGCAACTGCAAGGAGGCACGGGTGCTGCTGACCCGCATCAAGGGACCGCGCGATCTGGACCGGCTCAGCCAGGAGGAGCTCGATCAGCTCGCCGCCGAGATCAGGTCCTTCCTCGTCGACGCCGTCTCCAAGACCGGCGGGCACCTCGGCCCCAACCTCGGGGTGGTCGAACTGACGATCGCCCTGCACCGGGTCTTCGACTCGCCCAAGGACAAGGTTCTCTTCGACACCGGCCACCAGGCCTACGTCCACAAGCTGCTCACCGGTCGTCAGGACTTCGGCAACCTGCGCGCCAAGGGCGGCCTGTCCGGCTACCCCTCGCGCGCCGAGTCCGACCACGACGTGATCGAGAACTCGCACGCCTCCACCGTGCTGGGCTGGGCCGACGGCCTCGCCAAGGCCAACGAGGTGCTGGGACGGGAGGACCACCATGTCGCCGCCGTCATCGGCGACGGCGCGCTGACCGGCGGCATGGCCTGGGAGGCGCTGAACAACATCGCCGCCGCCAAGGACCGCCCGCTGGTCATCGTCGTCAACGACAACGAGCGCTCCTACGGCCCCACCATCGGCGGTCTCGCCAACCACCTGGCCACCCTGCGCACCACGGACGGCTACGAGCGCTTCCTGGCCCGCGGCAAGGAGATCCTGGAGCGCACGCCCGTCGTGGGCAAGCCGCTCTTCGAGACCCTGCACGGCGCCAAGAAGGGCCTGAAGGACTTCATCGCCCCGCAGGGCATGTTCGAGGACCTCGGCCTGAAGTACATCGGGCCCATCGACGGCCACGACATCGAGGCCCTGGAGTCCGCCCTGACGCGCGCCAAGCGCTTCAGCGGCCCGGTCATCGTGCACTGCCTCACCCAGAAGGGCCGCGGTTACACCCACGCGGAGCAGGACGAGGCCGACCGCTTCCACGGCATCGGCCCGATCCACCCCGACACCGGTCTGCCGGTCTCCACCGACGCCGCCAGCTGGACCTCCGTCTTCGCCGACGAGATGGTCAAGCTCGGCAAGGAGCGCAAGGACATCGTCGCCATCACCGCGGCCATGCTCCAGCCGGTCGGCCTGAAGAAGTTCGCGGACGCCTACCCGGACCGGATCTTCGACGTCGGCATCGCCGAGCAGCACGGCGCCACCTCGGCGGCGGGCCTGGCCACCGGCGGCGCCCACCCGGTCTTCGCCGTGTACGCCACCTTCCTCAACCGTGCCTTCGACCAGGTCCTGATGGACGTGGCCCTGCACAAGTGCGGGGTCACCTTCGTCCTGGACCGGGCCGGTGTCACCGGCACCGACGGCGCCTCCCACAACGGTATGTGGGACATGTCGATCATGCAGGTCGTACCCGGTCTGCGGCTGGCCGCCCCGCGTGACGCGGAGCAGCTGCGCGCCCAGCTGCGCGAGGCCGTCGAGGTCAAGGACGCCCCGACCGTCGTGCGGTACTCCAAGGGAGTCGTCGGCCCGGCCGTCCCGGCCGTCGGCAAGGCCGGCGGCATGGACGTGCTGCGCACGCCGGGCGCCGACGTCACCCGGCCGGACGTACTGCTGGTCTCGGTCGGCGCGCTCGCCCCGATGTGCCTGGAGATCGCCGACCTGCTCGACAAGCAGGGCATCACCACGACCGTGGTCGACCCGCGCTGGGTCAAGCCCGTGGACGAGGCGCTGGCCCCGCTCGCCGACCGCCACCGCGTGGTCGTCACCGTCGAGGACAACGGCCGCACCGGCGGCGTGGGTTCGGCCGTCTCGCAGGCCCTGCGGGACGCGGGTGTCGACGTACCGCTGCGCGACTTCGGCATCCCGCAGCGCTTCCTCGACCACGCCTCCCGCAAGGAGGTCATGGCCGAGATCGGGCTGACCGCACCGGACATCGCACGGCAGGTCACCGGCCTGGTGGCCAAGCTGGACGGACGCTACGACAGCGAGCCGGCCGCCACCGTCGACTAGGGCGGGCGCCCGCACTAGATCGCCGCGCGGTTGCACGTCACGGGCCGGGAGATCACCCTTGAGGGGTGGGCCTCCCGGCCCGTTCGCGTGCGTCACCTTGTTCGGAGGTGCGTTGGTGAGTACGGATCTGAACAGTCCCTTCCGCAGCAAGTCGGTGGAACAGTCCATCCGGGACACGGAGGAGCCGGAACACGCGCTCCGCAAATCCCTGTCCGCCTGGGACCTGACCGTCTTCGGCGTCGGCGTCATCATCGGCACCGGCATCTTCGTCCTCACCGGCAAGGTCGCCAAGGAGACCGCCGGCCCCGCCACCGCCCTGGCCTTCGTGGCCGCCGGCGTGGTGTGCGCGCTCGCGGCCCTGTGCTACGCCGAGTTCGCCTCGACCGTCCCCGTCGCCGGTTCGGCGTACACCTTCTCCTACGCCTCGATCGGCGAGCTGCCGGCCTGGATCATCGGCTGGGACCTCGTCCTGGAATTCGCCCTCGGCACCGCGGTCGTGGCCGTGGGCTGGTCCGGGTACGTCCGCTCCCTCATGGACAACGCGGGCATCCACCTGCCGGCCGCACTCCAGGGGCCGGACGTCGCCGGCGGCACCTTCGACCTGCTGGCCTTCGTCCTGGTGCTGCTCCTCACCGCGATCCTGGTCGTCGGCGTGAAGCTGTCCGCGAGGATCACGGCGATCGTCGTCGCGATCAAGGTCACGGTGGTGCTCATCGTGATCATCGCGGGCCTGTTCTTCATCAAGGGCAGCAACTACCAGCCGTTCATCCCCGAGGCGGTGCCCCAGAAGGGCGGTTCGGGGCTCGACGCGCCACTGGTCCAGCTGATCTTCGGCTACCAGCCCACGAACTTCGGCATCATGGGCATCTTCACCGCCGCCTCCGTCGTCTTCTTCGCCTTCATCGGCTTCGACGTCGTCGCCACGGCCGCCGAGGAGACCAAGCTCCCGCAGCGGGACATGCCGCGCGGCATCCTCGGCTCGCTGCTCATCTGCACCGTGCTGTACGTGGCGGTCTCGCTCGTGGTCACCGGCATGCAGCACTACAGCGAGCTGTCCGTAAGCGCTCCGCTGGCCGACGCCTTCAAATCCGCCGGACACCCGGTGTACGGAGGCATCATCAGCTTCGGCGCCGCCGTGGGCCTCACCACGGTCTGCATGATCCTGCTGCTGGGCCAGACCCGCGTGTTCTTCGCGATGAGCCGTGACGGACTGCTGCCGCGGTTCTTCTCACGGACCCACCCGAAGTTCCGTACGCCGTACCGGCCGACGATCCTGCTGGGCGTGATCATCGCGATCGTCGCGGGCTTCACCAGCATCAACGAGCTCGCCACCCTGGTGAACATCGGCACGCTGTTCGCCTTCGTGGTCGTGGCGCTCGGCGTGATCATCCTGCGTCGCACCCGCCCCGACCTGCACCGGTCCTTCCGGACCCCGCTGGTGCCCCTGGTGCCCATCCTGTCGATCGCCGCCTCGGTGTGGCTGATGCTCAACCTGCCGGCCGAGACCTGGCTGCGCTTCGGGATCTGGATGGTGATCGGCTTCTTCGTCTACTTCCTGTACGGCCGCAGCCACAGCCGGCTGGGCCAGGTGGGCAGGGACGCGGAGTTCTGAACCGGACGTGCCGCGGCCCGACATGACGCAGTGGGCCGCACGGGGATCCCCGTGCGGCCCACTGCGTCACGTGCCGGCCCGTCAGCCCTTGGCGGGGGAGTTCTTCGCCGAGGCGGGGATCTTCTGGTCGTTGCGCAGGGCCGCCCACAGCTCGGTCGCCTGCGGCTCGGCCACGACCACGCGGTTGGGGTCGACCTTGTCGTAGGCGACCGGCAGCATGATCGTCTCCATCGTGTCCGGGTCCACGCCCTTCATGCTCTGCGCGAAGTCGGCCAGCGCGGTGAGCGAGTCGAGGTCGGAGTCGGTGGTCAGCGACTTGGTCCCGGCGTCCGCGAGCTTGTAGAGCCGCGCCGGGTTGCCGAGGGCGTCCTGCTTCTTGATCTCGGACAGCATCGCCAGCATGAACTGCTGCTGGAGGCCTATGCGTCCGAGGTCGCTGCCGTCGCCGTAGCCGTAGCGGGTCCGGACGAACTTCAGCGAGTCGGCGCCGTTGAGCCGGTGCTCGCCCGCCTCCAGCTTCAGACCGCCCTTGGCGCCGCTCATCGGCTTGTCCAGGGTGACGGTGACCCCGCCCAGCGCGTCCACCAGGCCCTTGAAGCCGGCGAAGTCGACCTCGACGAAGTGGTCCACGCGCACTCCGGACAGCTGCTCGACCGTGTTGACGACACAGGCCGGACCGGCCAGCGAGTAGACGGAGTTGAACATGACCCGCTTCGCGGACGGCACGGTCTTGCCGTCCCGGTCCTTGCACTCGGGCCGGGTGATCAGGGTGTCGCGCGGGATGCTCACCGCGGTCGCCTTGGACCGGCCCTCGGGTATGTGCACCAGCATCGCGGTGTCCGAGCGGGCTCCGCTGACGTCGCCGTGGTCGAGATCGGCATTGGCCCCGGCCCGTGAATCGGAGCCGAGCACCAGGATGTTCTGCGCGTTCGCGACCACCTTCGGCGGCCGGTTGTCCCCGATCGCCTTGTCCAGGTCGACGCTGTCGATGTTGCCGTTGAGGTGGCTGTACGCCCACCAGCCCGCCCCGGCCGCGCCCAGGACCAGCACGGCGACCAGCAGCAGGGTGACCCGCAGAATGCGGCGTCGGCGGCGCCCGGGCCGCCGTTGCGTTTCCGTCATGGGGGTGAATCTTAGACAGGTATTCGAATGGCCGAGGCCCGCCCCCCGAAGGGAGCGGGCCAGGCCGTCATACGCCCGTCAGGGACCCGGACTAGGCCGGGACGCTCGCCAGGCCGGGGGCGAGGAACTTCTTGCCGTTCACGCGCTCCGAGACGCCCTCGCGGTCCAGGTACGGCGTGATGCCGCCCAGGTGGAAGGGCCAGCCTGCACCGGTGATGAGGCAGAGGTCGATGTCCTGGGCCTCGGCCACGACACCCTCCTCCAGCATCAGGCCGATCTCCTGCGCCACCGCGTCCAGGACGCGGTCGCGCACCTGCTCCTCCGTCAGGACGGAGTCGCCCTGCACCAGGAGGGCGGCGACCTCGGGGTCGAGCTCCGGCTTGAAGCCGTTCTCCGCCGAGTAGACGTAGAAGCCGCGCTTGCCGGCCTCCACGACGCGCTTCAGGTTGGGGGAGACGGTGAAACGCTCCGGGAAGGCGCGGTTCAGAGTCTCGGAGACGTGCAGACCGATCGCCGGGCCCACGAGCTCCAGGAGGACCAGCGGGGACATCGGCAGGCCGAGCGGCTCGATGGCCTTCTCCGCCGTGGCCACGGGGGTGCCCTCGTCGATGACGTTCTGGATCTCGCCCATGAAGCGGGTCAGGATGCGGTTCACGACGAACGCCGGGGCGTCCTTGGTGAGGACCGCGGTCTTCTTCAGCTTCTTGGCGACACCGAAGGCCGTGGCCAGCGAGGCGTCGTCGGTCTGCTCACCGCGGACGATCTCCAGCAACGGGAGGATCGCGACCGGGTTGAAGAAGTGGAAGCCGACCACGCGCTCCGGGTGCTGGAGCTTGGAGGCCATCTCCGACACCGACAGCGAGGAGGTGTTGGTGGCGAGGATCGCGTGCGCCGGGGCGACCGCCTCGACCTCCGCGAACACCTTCTGCTTGACCGACATCTCCTCGAACACGGCCTCGATGATGAAGTCCGCGTCCGCGAAGCCCTCGGCCTTGTCCAGGACGCCGGTCACCAGGGCGGTCAGGCGGTTGGCCTTGTCCTGGTTGATGCGGCCCTTGCCGAGCAGCTTCTGGATCTCGGCGTGGACGTAGCCCACACCCTTGTCCACGCGCTCCTGGTCGATGTCGGTGAGGACCACCGGCACCTCCAGGCGGCGCAGGAACAGCAGCGCCAGCTGCGAGGCCATCAGGCCCGCGCCGACGACGCCGACCTTGGTGACCGGACGGGCCAGGGACTTGTCCGGGGCACCGGCCGGGCGCTTGCCGCGCTTCTGGACCAGGTTGAAGGCGTAGATGCCGGAGCGCAGCTCGCCGCCCATGATGAGGTCGGCCAGGGCCGTGTCCTCGGCGTCGAAGCCCTTCTGCAGGTCGCCGTCCTTGGACGCCTCGATGATCTCCAGGGCGCGGTAGGCGGCCGGGGCGGCGCCGTGCACCTTGGAGTCCGCGATGGCGCGGCCGCGGGCCACGGCCGCGTCCCAGCCCTCGCCGCGGTCGATCTCGTCGCGTACGACCTCGGTCTCGCCCTTGAGCACCTTGGAGGTCCAGATGAGGGACTGCTCCAGGAAGTCCGCGCCCTCGAACAGCGCGTCCGCGATGCCGAGGTCGAAGACCTGCTGGCCGCGCAGCTGCTTGTTCTGGTTGAGCGAGTTCTCGATGATCACCGAGACCGCGCGGTCCGCGCCGATCAGGTTCGGCAGGATGGTGCAGCCGCCCCAGCCGGGAACCAGGCCGAGGAAGACCTCGGGCAGCGAGAAGGCCGGGATGGCCTTCGAGACGGTGCGGTAGGTGCAGTGCAGGCCGACCTCGACGCCGCCGCCCATCGCCGCGCCGTTGTAGTAGGCGAAGGTCGGGACCGCGAGGGCCGCCAGACGCTTGAAGACGTCGTGGCCGCCCTTGCCGATGGCGAGCGCCTCGTCGTGCTGCTTCAGCAGCTCGACGCCCTTGAGGTCGGCGCCGACCGCGAAGATGAACGGCTTGCCGGTGATGCCCGCGCCGACGATGGAGCCGGCGATGGCCTCCTGCTCGACCTGGTCGATCGCCGCGTTCAGGTTGGCGAGGGACTGCGGGCCGAAAGTGGTCGGCTTGGTGTGGTCGAAGCCGTTGTCCAGCGTGATGAGCGCGAAGCGCCCGGCGCCGAACGGCAGGTCCAGGTGGCGGACGTGCGCGGACGTGACGACCTCGTCCGGGAACAGCTCGGCCGCGCCCTTCAGGAGCTCAGCGGTGGTGCTCACTTGGAGTCTCCCTCGGCGTTGAAGTTCGGGTTCTCCCAGATGACCGTGGCGCCCATGCCGAAGCCGACGCACATGGTGGTCAGGCCGTAGCGGACGTGCGGCTGCTCCTCGAACTGACGGGCCAGCTGCGTCATCAGGCGCACGCCCGAGGAGGCCAGCGGGTGACCGAAGGCGATGGCGCCGCCGTACTGGTTCACGCGGGCGTCGTCGTCGGCGATGCCGTAGTGCTCCAGGAACGCGAGGACCTGGACCGCGAAGGCCTCGTTGATCTCGAAGAGACCGATGTCGTCGATCGTCAGACCGGCCTGGGCCAGGGCCTTCTCGGTGGCCGGGATCGGGCCGTAGCCCATGACCTCGGGCTCGACACCCGCGAAGGAGTACGAGACCAGGCGCATCTTGACCGGGAGGTTGTTCTCCCGGGCGAAGTCCTCGGACGCGATGATCGCGGCGGTGGCACCGTCGTTGAGACCGGCGGCGTTGCCCGCGGTGACCCGGCCGTGCGTACGGAACGGGGTCTTCAGGCCGGCCAGGTTCTCCAGCGTGGTGCCCGGGCGCATCGGCTCGTCGGTGGTGACCAGGCCCCAGCCCGTCTCACCGGCCGCCTCGTTGGTGTTGCGCACCGAGATCGGGACCAGGTCCTGCTGGATCTTGCCGTCGGCGTACGCCTTGGCGGCCTTCTCCTGCGAGCGCACGGCGTACTCGTCGGCGCGGAGCTTGGTGATCGTCGGGTACCGGTCGTGCAGGTTCTCGGCGGTCATGCCCATGAACAGGGCGGACTCGTCGACCAGCTTCTCGGAGACGAAGCGCGGGTTCGGGTCGACGCCCTCGCCCATGGGGTGGCGGCCCATGTGCTCGACACCGCCGGCGAGGGCGACGTCGTACGCACCGAAGGCCACGCCGCCCGCGACGGCGGTCACGGCGGTCAGCGCGCCGGCGCACATGCGGTCGATGGAGTAGCCCGGGACGGACTGCGGGAGGCCCGCGAGGATGCCGGCGGTACGGCCCAGCGTCAGGCCCTGGTCACCGATCTGCGTGGTCGCGGCGATGGCGACCTCGTCGATCTTCGCGGGGTCCAGGTCCGGGTTGCGGCGCAGCAGCTCCCGGATCGCCTTCACGACGAGGTCGTCGGCGCGGGTCTCGTGGTAGATGCCCTTCGGGCCCGCCTTGCCGAACGGGGTGCGGACGCCGTCGACGAAGACGACGTCCCTGACGGTACGAGGCACGTTGGCTCTCCTCCAGGTGCGGGTGTGCACTGCTGCGCGGGGGCGGCTCGGCACGCATTGCTGAGCGCCCGCTCACCTGGCCCATGCTACTTGCGGGTAACCCATGTGGACACCCCCTCCCCGAACAGCGGCGAAGGTCACACTCACCCGCCCCGCGCGCCCCCCCACGCGCCCCCACCGCGCGCCCGGCCGATCGGAGCGCCAGGGCTCCCCGATCGGGTAGCGCGGGCGGCCGGCACGGTCACGTCCGTGGCATGGGACGTACCGCGGTCCGACGCTGGGCTTGGCCCGGTACACGCCCCGGGCCCGCCGACCGAAAAGGAGTGCCGCGATGCCCGCACCCGTCGTCACCGACCACCACGTGCCCCACGTCTCGACCATCCCCGCGAACAAGGGCGACGTCGTAGAACTCTTCGTCCGCGAGCGCAACGGCACGCCGACCGACGGCCCGCGCCGGCCCGTCCTCATGCTGCACGGCCGGAGCGTCCCGGGCCTGACAGCCTTCGACCTCGCGCACAAGAAGTACAGCTGGGCTGACGAGCTGGCGAAGAAGGACTTCGACGTCTTCGTGATGGAACTCCAGGGATCCGGCCTGTCCACCCGCCCGAAGATGGACGACCCGCGCAACGTCAGCCCGGCGCAGCAGGGCCTCCTCGTCCCCAATCCGAATCCGGCGCTCTATACCGGCGGGCCGAACTACGCGGCGCAGCTGAACAACTCGCAGAGCGACTGGGACGAGGTCGACACGGTCGTCGAGTTCATCCTCGGGATCACCGGCGCCTCGGAGGTCGACCTCATCGGCTACTCCGCGGCCGCCCAGCAGCTCGGGCCGTACGCCATCCAGCACCCCGGCAAGGTGCGCAGCCTCTTCCTGCTGGCGCCGATCTTCCCGCCGAAGGGCAGGCCGAGCGCGCCCGGGACCGATTTCGACGCACCCGTGCCGCTGCCGGTGTCCGCTCCGGCAGCCGCCTTCGGCTATCCGATGACCGTCGGCACGAAAGGCGGCTTCGAAACCGTGTGGGACAGGGACCTGCACTGCCCGGACCAGCGCGAGGACGACATGGTCGACATCGTTTGGAAGGCGGTCATGGACACCGACCCGATCGGCCGCTACTGGGGCGGCCCGGTGGCCGGAGCGCCGGAGGGGCTGAACCGCATCCGGAACTCGTACTGGTGGGGGTGGAACTCCACCACCGTCCCGCTGAACCGGACGCTCGGCGGCACGGTACCCGTCTGCCTCGTGTACGGAGCGTACGACACCATTGTCAACACCTCGCCGGACCTGGGCCTGCTGTACTTCTCGGTGCCCGAGCTCTACAAGGCCATGCCCGGGCCGGACAAGCTGATGTTCCGGATCGCCTGCGCGAGTCACCAGGTGCCCTGGGAGCGCGAGTCGAAGCTGGTGCACACCATGTCCGAGCACTGGCTCAAGCAGGGCAAGGTCGAGGGTGCGACCTCCGGCGCCTTCGACCGGGACGAGGACGGGGTCCTCACTCCTTTGCAGTGAGGACCCCGTACACGTTTCCGGCGCGCGGCTCAGGCGGTCGCCGCCAGGGCGGTCAGCAGGGCCGCCGTCACCTGTTCGACCTGCCACGGGCGGGCGCCGTAGGCGGTCAGGGCCGTCGCCACCGCGTCGGGGTCCAGCCGCTGCGGCGGCTCCCAGCACAGGCGGCGGACCGTGTCCGGGGCGATCAGGTTCTCCTGGGGCAGGTTCAGCCCCTCCGCCAGCGTGGAGACGGCGGCGCGGGCCGCCGACAGCCGGGCCGCGGCCGCCGGGTCCTTGTCCACCCAGGAGCGCGGCGGCGGCGGACCGGCCGGGGTCGCCCCCGGCTGCGGCAGCTCGTTCTCGGGCAGGGCCCTGGCGCGGTCCACGGCGGCCATCCACTGGTCCAGCTGACGCCGGCCCATCCGCTGCCCGTAACCGGGCAGGGCGGAGAGGGACTGCACGTTCGCCGGCAGGGCCAGAGCGGCCTCGACGATCGCGGCGTCGCCCAGCACCTTGCCCGGCGACACGTCCCGCCGCTGCGCGATCCGGTCGCGGGACTCCCACAGCTCCCGTACGACCGCCATCTGCCGGCGCCGGCGCACCTTGTGCATGCCGGACGTACGGCGCCACGGGTCCTTGCGCGGCGGCGCGGGCGGGGCGGAGGCGATGGCGTCGAACTCCTGGTGGGCCCAGTCCAGCTTTCCCTGCCGGTCCAGTTCCTTCTCCAGTGCGTCCCGCAGGTCCACCAGGAGCTCCACGTCCAGGGCGGCGTAGCGCAGCCACGGCTCCGGCAGCGGGCGGGTGGACCAGTCGACGGCGGAGTGCCCCTTCTCCAGCGCGTAGCCCAGCACGCTCTCGACCATCGCGCCGAGCCCGACCCGCGGGAAACCGGCGAGGCGGCCGGCCAGCTCGGTGTCGAACAGGGAGGTGGGCACCATGCCTATTTCCCGCAGGCACGGCAGGTCCTGGGTGGCGGCGTGCAGGATCCACTCCGTACCGGACAGGGCCTCGCCCAGGGTGGACAGATCGGGGCAGCCCACCGGGTCGATCAGCGCGGACCCCGCACCCTCGCGGCGCAGCTGCACCAGGTAGGCGCGCTGGCCGTAGCGGTATCCGGAGGCCCGCTCGGCGTCGACGGCGACGGGGCCGGTGCCCGCGGCGAACGCCGCGACCACTCGGGCGAGGGCGTCGGCGTCGGCGACCACGGGAGGGATCCCCTCGCGGGGTTCCAGCAGGGGAATCGGCCCATCGGACGATCTGACGACTTCGTCCGGGGGGCCGCCCCCGGTGGTGGTGCGCAGGTCTGCTGCGGTCTCTTGGGCGTCGGTCACCGGTCAAGGGTATCCGTGGATACGCCGCACCCGTCGCCGGAACGTTCCGTCGACGGGCGCGATCGGTATGCCGGGAGCCGCGCGGGGGACCCGGACGGTTATCCGGGGCGGCCGGCCCGCGCTCAGTGGATGATCCCGGTGCGCAGCGCCACGGCGACCATTCCGGCGCGGTCACCGGTGCCCAGCTTGCGGGCGATGCGGGCGAGGTGGGACTTGACGGTCAGGGCGGACAGGCCCATCGAGACGCCGATGGCCTTGTTGGACTGGCCCTCCGCGACGAGGCGCAGGACCTCGACCTCGCGGCCGGAGAGCTCTCGGTAGCCGCCCGGGTGGCTCGGGGCACCCGGGGGGCGGCGGTGCATACGGGCGGCGGCGGCGCCGATGGGGGCGGCGCCGGGCCGGGTGGGGAGACCGATGTTGGTGCGCGTACCGGTGACGACGTAGCCCTTGACTCCGCCCGCGAGGGCGTTGCGTACGGCGCCGATGTCGTCGGCCGCGGACAGGGCCAGGCCGTTGGGCCAGCCGGCGGCGCGGGTCTCGGAGAGCAGGGTCAGGCCGGAGCCGTCGGGCAGGTGTACGTCGGCCACGCAGATGTCGCGCGGGCTGCCGACGCGGGGGCGGGCCTCCGCGATGGACGACGCCTCGATCACGTCACGTACTCCGAGGGCCCACAGATGGCGGGTCACGGTGGAGCGGACGCGCGGGTCGGCCACGACGACCATGGCCGTCGGCTTGTTCGGGCGGTAGGCGACCAGGCTTGCGGGCTGCTCGAGAAGAACGGACACCTAGGCCTCCTGGGGGAGTGGCGGGACGGCCGGCTCGGGGAAGGAAGCCGGTGCGAACCGTGCGGATGGTCACTGACTCCTTCGGCACGTCACCCGCTCGGCTTTAGGGAATGATCACGATTTGGTGAGTAACAATTCGGGCAATTCGGACGCACGATCGATCATAGGGTGATCAGAAGCCCGCACCGGACGCCGTCTTGCGACAGCCCGGCGCGCAAAGGCGGGGCGGGGGCCTACTTGTGGTGCGGACCGCGACGCTGCGGCAGGCAGACCACGCCCGTGACGGAGTCCGTCGGGCCCACGGGCGGCAGCCCGGCGATCTGGCACAGCAGTTCGCACCACGCCGACAGGTGCGCCGAGGTGTCCGGCACCCCGCCCACTCCCTCGCGCGGCGTCCACGAGGCTCTGATCTCGATCTGCGTCGCGGGACGCCGCTCCGCGAGCCCGCCGAAGTAGTGCGAGCTCGCCATGGTCACGGTGCCGCTCGCCTCCCCGTACGTCAGCCCGCGCGCGTCCAGCGCCCCCGTCAGCCAGGACCAGCAGACCTCCGGCAGGAGCGGGTCCGCGGCCATCTCCGGTTCCAGCTCGGCCCGTACGAGCGTCACCAGGCGGAAGGTCCCGTGCCAGGCGTCGTGCCCGGCCGGATCGTGGAGCAGGATGAGCCGGCCGTCGGCCAGGTCGTCCTCGCCGTCCACGACGGCGGCCTCCAGGGCGTAGGCGTGCGGGGCCAGTCTCTGGGGCGGCTTCGTGGGGTCGATCTCGATCCCCGCACGCAGCCGAGCCTTCTTCAAGCCGTCGACCGCCCGCCGGAACGGGAGGGGGACGGAGCTCTCCTCCGCGCTGTCCATACCGTCAGCGCCATCTGAAAATCGTCCCTGAGCCGCAGCCATGCCGGGAAGACTAGGCGGAACGAGCGCCCGTACGGCGCAGGGACACCCGCGCCTTGCCGGGCACTTCTTCATACGTGCGAAGATTTGGACCGTGAGCGCCAACGAGACCCCCCAGGGCCAGCCGAGTCAGACGTACGATTCCGCCTTCCTGAAGGCGTGCCGGCGCGAGCCGGTGCCGCACACCCCGGTGTGGTTCATGCGGCAGGCGGGGCGCTCGCTCCCGGAGTACCGGAAACTGCGCGAGGGCACCCAGATGCTGGAGTCCTGCATGCGCCCCGACCTGGTCACCGAGATCACCATGCAGCCGGTGCGGCGCCACAACGTGGACGCGGCGATCTTCTTCTCCGACATCGTGGTCCCGCTGAAGGCCATCGGCGTCGACCTGGACATCAAGCCGGGCATCGGCCCGGTCGTGGCGCAGCCGATCCGCCGCCGCGAGGACCTCGCACAGCTGCGCGACCTCACCCCTGAGGACGTCTCGTACGTCACCGAGGCGATCGGCATGCTCACGGGTGAACTGGGCTCCACTCCGTTGATCGGATTCGCGGGTGCGCCGTTCACCCTCGCGAGTTACCTGGTCGAGGGCGGCCCCTCGAAGAACCACGAGCACACCAAGGCCCTCATGTACGGGGACCCGCAGCTGTGGGCCGACCTGCTGGACCGCCTCGCGGAGATCACCTCCGCCTTCCTGAAGGTCCAGATCGAGGCCGGCGCGTCCGCCATCCAGCTCTTCGACTCCTGGGTCGGCGCGCTCGCCCCGGCGGATTACCGCCGCTCGGTCATGCCCGCCTCGGCGAAGGTCCTGCAGTCCGTCGCCTCCTACGGGGTCCCCCGGATCCACTTCGGCGTGGGTACGGGCGAACTCCTCGGCCTGATGGGCGAGGCCGGCGCGGACGTCGTGGGCGTCGACTACCGGGTCTCGCTCGACGAGGCGGCCCGGCGGGTCGGCCCGGGCAAGGCGCTCCAGGGCAACCTGGACCCGGCCGTGCTCTTCTCGACCCCCGAGGCGGTCCAGGCCAAGACGGCCGAGGTCCTCGCGGCGGCGGAGGGCCTGGAGGGCCACATCTTCAACCTCGGCCACGGCGTCCTGCCGACGACGGACCCGGACGCCCTGACCCGCCTGGTGGAGGACGTCCACACCCGTACGCAGCGCTAGCCGTTCGGGGCCGGGCCGCTGCGCGGAGCTCTCCCCGCCCCGCCCTTCCACCGTTCTCCGGGGCTCCGCCCCAGACCCCACGCCTCGAACGCCGGCGGGGCTGGAAAATCCAGCCCGCGCGGCGTTTGAGCGCACCGGTTCACGCCCCCGCCGCGCGGACGGCCGTCACCGCCTTGCGGGCCGCTACGAGGACCGGGTCCCACACGGGGGAGAACGGCGGGGCGTAGCCCAGGTCCAGGCTGACCACCTGCTCCACGGTCATCCCCGCCGTCAGGGCGACGGCCGCGACGTCGACCCGCTTCGCGGAGCCCGGGCCGCCGACGATCTGAAGGCCCAGCAGCCGGCCCGTGCGCTGCTCCGCGAGCATCTTCACCGTCATCTGCGCCGCGCCCGGGTAGTAGCCCGCCGTGTTGGTGGAGCTGATCGTGGCCGTCACGAAGCGCAGGCCCGCCTCCCGGGCGTCCCGCTCGCGCAGACCCGTCCGGGCGATCTCCAGGTCGCAGACCTTGCTCACCGCCGTACCCACGACGCCCGGGAACGTCGCGTAGCCGCCGGCCACGCCCGAGCCGATGACCTGCCCGTGCTTGTTGGCGTGCGTGCCCAGCGGGATGTGCCGGGTGCGGCCCGCGATCAGGTCCATGACCTCCACGCAGTCACCGCCCGCCCAGATGTCCTCGTGGCCCCGCACGCGCATCGACAGGTCCGTGAGGATGCCGCCCGACGGCCCGAGCGGCAGGCCCGCCGCGCGGGCCAGCGCGGTGCGGGGCTCGACCCCGATGCCGAGCACGACCACGTCCGCCTCGTACTCCTCGCCCGTCTCCGTGACGACCGCGCGGGCCCGGCCGTGGTCGTCGGTGAGGATCTTCGTGACCTCGGCCCGGCCGACCGTACGGATCCCCATGCCGTTCATCGCGCTGTGCACGAGGCCGCCCATGTCCGGGTCCAGCGTGGCCATCGGCTGCTCGCCCCGGTACAGGACGGTGACCTCGTAGTCCCGCCCGATCAGCGCCTCGGCCATCTCCACGCCGATGTAGCCGGCGCCGACCACGACCGCCCGGCGCCGCCCGGTGCGCTCCCGCGCCTCCTCCCGGTCCAGCGTGGTCATCAGGCGCTGGCCGTCGTCCAGGGTCTGGACGCCGTGGACCCCGTGCGCGCCGATGCCGGGCAGGCGGGGGCGGACCGGGCGGGCGCCCGTCGCCAGGACCAGCTTGTCGTAATGCGTCCAGGATTCGGATCCGCTGTCCAGGTCCCGGGCGCGCACCCGGGATCCGGCCGGATCGAGCTCCACGACCTCCGTGCGGGTGCGCAGGTCGATGTGGCGGGCGCGGTGCTCCTCGGGGCTGCGGGCGATCAGGTCGTCGCGCTCGCCGACCAGGCCGCCGATCCAGTACGGGATCCCGCACGCGGAGTAGGAGGTGAAGTGGCCGCGCTCGAAGGCGACGATCTCCAGCTCCGCCGGCCCCTTGAGCCTGCGGGCCTGGGACGCGGCGGACATCCCCGCCGCGTCCCCGCCGACCACCACCAGCCGTTCCGTCGCCTTCGTCGTGACCGTCGCCGTCATCGCCGCACCGCCCCTTCGCCGCCGTCCATCGGATGACGAACACGCTACGTGCGAACGCGCGTTCAGTCCTGGATCTGCTCCCCGGTGTCCGAGGTCCGCGCCGCTCGGGCCGCCGGTACGGGGGCCGCGGCCGCCTTCGGGGCCTTGCCCGCCACCGGGAGCGCGCCCGCCTTCGGGGCCGCCGGGCGGAACCTGCGGTACAGCCGGAACCCCAGGCCCAGCAGTGCGGCCGTCAGTGCGAACGGCAGCAGCGCGCCCACCGCCACCACCAGGTAGCGCACGAGCGTCGTGAAGACCTCCCAGCCGCCGTGCAGGGCGCCGAGGAAGGTGGGCTCCTTCTCCTCCTCCTTCGCCACCGGCTTCGGGGCCGGCTCGGAGACCTCCAACGTGATCGTGCCCATCGAGGTCCGGTCCTTGAGCGCCGACTGCTGCGCCAGCAGCGATTCCAGGTCGGACTGGCGCCGGCTCAGCTCGCTCTCCAGCATCACCACCTCGCTCAGCGCCGAGGCCTTGCCCATCATCTCCCGCACCCGCTCCACGCTGGCCTGCTGCGAGGCGACCCGGCTGCCGATGTCGGCGACCTTCTCGGTGACGTCCTGCGCGTCGACCTTGCGGTGCAGGAGCTTGCCGTTGCCCTCCATCGCCGTGAGGACGGAGTCGTAGCGGTCGGCGGGGACCCGCAGGGTCAGCGTGGAGGTCATCCGGCCCTCCTCGCCGCGTTTGGTGGACTCGTTGCCGACGTAGCCGCCCGCCCCGTCGGCCGCCGTGCGGGCCGCCGCGAGGGTCTTCTGCACGTCGGTCGTCTCGATGCCGAGCGTCGCCGTACGGATGACGTTCGGGCGGACCACGGCCGCGGGCGGCTGCCCGTTCTTGTCTGCGGGCGCGGGGGCCGCCGCGCCCGCCCCCGGCTTGCCCTGCGCGGCGTCGCCCGGGGCGGCGCCGTTCTGGGCCCCGCCCTCCTGCGGCGCGACCACCGCCTTGTCGCCGGAGGCGGACCGGCCCCCGTCCGCGTCCGAGCCGCAGCCGGTGAGTGCGAGCGCACCCGTCAGGGAGAGGGCGGTCAGGGCCGCCGCGGATCGGTGTCCGAGCAGTGCACGCATCGTGTAAACCCCCGAAGGTCGGCTGGTGTTGCCGTTTCGACGCCGCCCGTCCCCTCGCGGGTTTCGCTTCCCCGGTCCCGGCCCGGTCCCGATGCGGTCACGTTCCGGCCTCGGAGATCGGTCTGAGACGATGTGTCCATGCACGAAGCGGACATGCGTACGGATCGACCGGGCCGGGGCCGGCACGTCGTCGTCATCGGCGGCGGCATCGCGGGCCTCGCGGCCGCCCACCGGCTGCTCGCCGAAGGCGTCCGCGTGACGCTGCTGGAGGCCGGACCGCGCCTCGGCGGCAAGCTGTACGCCGGTGAGCTCGCCGGGGCCCGGGTCGACCTGGGCGCCGAATCCATGCTCGCCCGCCGCCCGGAAGCCGTGGCCCTGGCCAAGGCCGTGGGCCTCGGCGACGCGCTGCAGCCGCCCGCCACCGCCACCGCGCACCTGTGGACCCGCGGCGCCCTGCGGCCGATGCCGCGCGGGCACGTCATGGGGGTCCCCGGGGACCTGGCGCCGCTCGCCGCCTCCGGGGTGCTCTCCCCGGAGGGCCTGGCCCGCATCGAGGCCGAGCGCGAACTGCCGCCCACCGAGATCGGCGAGGACGTCGCGGTCGGTGAGTACGTCGCCGCCCGCCTCGGCCGCGAGGTCGTCGACCGGCTCGTGGAACCGCTCCTCGGCGGGGTCTACGCGGGCGACGCCTACCGCATCTCCATGCGGGCCGCCGTGCCCCAGCTGTTCGAGGCCGCCCGCACGCACGCGCTGCTGGGCGACGGCGTGCGGGAGCTCCAGCGCCGGGCCGAGGCGCAGCCCCAGCAGGCCGGTCCGGTCTTCGCCGGCCTCGACGGCGGCATCGGACGGCTCCCGCTCGCGGTGGCCGAGGCCTGCCGCTCGGCCGGAGCGCGCCTCGTCACGGGCGCCCCCGTCCGCGAGGTCCTTCGTACGGCTGAAGGCTGGCGGATCGTGGCCGACGGCGAAGTCGTCGACGCCGACGGCGTCGTCCTGGCCACCCCGGCCGGGCCGGCCGCCCGGCTGCTCGACGCCCTCGCGCCCGCCGCCGCGGCCGAACTGCGCGGCGTCGCGTACGCCTCCATGGCGCTGATCACGATGGCCTTCCGCCGCCGGGACCTGCCGGCCGCCGTCCGAGAGGGCGGCGCCAGCGGCTTCCTCGTACCGCCCGTGGACGGCCGGACGATCAAGGCGTCCACCTTCTCCAGCAACAAGTGGGCCTGGGCGGGGGCGGATCCGGAGCTCTTCCTGCTGCGCACCTCCGTGGGCCGGTACGCCGACGAGGCGGACCTGCGACGCGAGGACGGCGAGCTCGTCGACATCTCCCTCGCCGATCTCGGCGAGGCCGTCGGCCTCGCGGCCCGGCCGGTCGCCTCCACCGTCACCCGCTGGGACGGCGGGCTGCCCCAGTACCCCGTCGGGCACCTCGGCCGGGTGGCCCGGATCCGGGGCGCCGTCGCCGCGCTGCCGGGCCTCGCCGTGTGCGGTGCGCTCTACGACGGGGTGGGCATCCCGGCATGCATCGCGAGCGCCGGCAAGGCCGTGGACGCGGTGATCGGCGGGCTCGGTGCGCAGATGGCACCCCTGGCACAGACCACTGATCAGGGCACGGGACAATAGGAACATGACTGCACCAGAGAAGATTCCCAACGCGGGGAAGAAGGCGAAGGACCTCAACGAGGTCATCCGCTACACCCTGTGGTCCGTCTTCAAGCTGAAGGACGTCCTGCCCGAGGACCGCGCCGGTTTCGCCGACGAGGTCCAGGAGCTGTTCGACCAGCTGGCCGCCAAGGACATCACCGTCCGCGGCACCTATGACGTCTCCGGCCTGCGCGCCGACGCCGACATCATGATCTGGTGGCACGCCGAGACGGCGGACGAGCTGCAGACCGCCTACAACCTGTTCCGCCGCACCAAGCTGGGCCGCGCGATGGAGCCGGTGTGGTCGAACATGGCCCTGCACCGCCCGGCCGAGTTCAACAAGTCGCACATCCCGGCCTTCCTGGCCGACGAGGTCGCGCGCGACTACGTCAGCGTGTACCCCTTCGTCCGCAGCTACGACTGGTACCTGCTGCCCGACGAGGACCGCCGCCGCATGCTCGCCGACCACGGCAAGATGGCCCGCGGCTACCCCGACGTGCGCGCCAACACCGTCGCCTCCTTCTCGCTGGGCGATTATGAGTGGCTGCTGGCCTTCGAGGCGGACGAGCTGTACCGCATCGTCGACCTGATGCGTCACCTGCGGGCCTCCGAGGCCCGTATGCACGTGCGTGAAGAGGTGCCCTTCTACACCGGGCGCCGCAAGTCCGTCGCCGATCTGGTGGCCGGGCTCGCCTGATACCTCCCCTGGGGGGAAGGACCGGAGGAAGACCACACCGTCAGGTGACCCCCTCCGGTGGATCGGGAGGCCCTGCCCCCGAAACGACGCAGCCGGAGATCCCGCCCGGAAGTTCAGACGACTGGCGGCAGCAGCGCCCTGCGGGCGCCTGCTGCCCGGTCGTCCAGCGACACCGGTGCGGGCTCCGGATGCGGCGCCCACAGGACGGTCCACTCGTCACGAGCTGGACGAACTGCCGCAGCTCGAACTGCTGCTGCCACAGCTGGAGCTACTGCTTCCACAGCTGGAGCTACTGCCTCCGCAGCTGGAACCGCCGCCTCCGCAGCTGCTCCCGGAAGAACCGCAGCCGGAGCCGCCCGAGCCGCAGCCGGAGCCCGAGGAGCATCCGCCTCCCGAGGATCCGCAGGCGGCACCGCCGCCCCCGTCGCCCGCCGCGCACCAGACCACCGCCGCCACCTCGGCGCCCGAGGAGTGGGACCGGTGGCGGGACCGGGACTGGGCCGCGGCCAGCCGCGTACTGCGTGCGGCGGGCACCAGCAGCTGGCGCAGGTACGGGTCCCGCAGGCCCCGGAGCCCGAACAGCGCGGTCTGCACGTGCGGGGTCCCGTCGTTCATGTACTGGGCGCGCATCGCGAGCAGCGCCCGCTGTCCGGCCGGCGTGACCCGGCTGCGGGCCTTGGCCGCGCAGACGGCGCCCACCACGATCCCGCCCAGCAGGGGGAACAGCACCTTCAGGATGAACGGCACGTGGTAGCCGGGATCCAGGCCGTACTCCACGGCGGTCAGCACCAGGGACACCGGCAGCAGGACCGCGCACACGACGAGCTGGACCAGCCCCCAGCGCCGCCAGGTCCGCCCGGCGCCGGGCGGGCAGACCAGCCCGCGCGCGGCCACGGCGTCGCCGACCTCCTGGACGGCCGGGTCGAGCATGGCGGCGTAGCGCACCTGGTACAGCCACCCCGAGCGGCCCTCGCGGTGGGCGTGGAGGACGGCGCGCTCGACGGGGTCGAAGGCCCGCGCCCCGGGCCGTACCTCGACGATGCCCGGGCCGCCGACCGTCAGCCGGCCGTCGCCGAGCATCGAGACCAGCGCGGCGTCCACCACGGTGCCGGGGCCGCCCACCACGAAGGCGGCCTCGGTCAGGTCGTGGAAGCGGGACGACGGTCCGTGCGACGGGGGCCGCGAGCGCCGCAGCCCGCGCAGCAGGAGGACGCTGGAGACGATGACGGCGGTCCAGATCACGAGGGCGAGGACGTTCATGCCGCCCTCCCCGTGAGCGCCCGGGCCCAGCGCACGATCCGGCGGGGCGGTGTGGCCCCGGACCGGTCGCGCCACCAGGCGGTGAGACGGCGACGGGCGGCCGGGTCGGCCGGCAGGTCGCGGACCAGCAGGTGTTCGGCGAAGTCCAGCGCGTCCCGGCGGTAGCCGGCGGTCATGGGGCGGCCCTTGGCGTAGCCGAGGAAGGCCTCGCGGTACGGGTCCCGGCCGCCCAGGATCACGGGCAGTTCCGGAGCCAGCCTGGCCACCACGTCGGCCCGCTTGGCGGCGAGCGCCCGGGCCTGCACCCGGATCCGCGGGCGATCGAAGCCCTCGGGCACGGGGGTCCCGGCCACCAGGGCCGACAGCAGCGCGGCCTGCCCGAGCGCCACCCGGGTCCGGGCGGCCTCGGTGGCGCCGTGGGCCTCCGGGCCGGCGTCGGGCTCGACCGCCGCCGGGTGCGCGGCGGCCTGCGGCCCGGCGTCGGGCGCGCCCGTGCCGCCGGACCTCGTCGCGTCGCCCGCCGTCACCACCGCCCGGCCGCCCGCCGTCACCACCGCCCGGATCGCCTCCAGTTCCGCCGCGAGCTCCGCCTCCGGCGGGAAGTCGTCGTCCCGCTCCAGGAGGGCCCCCGGCGGGTCCACCCGGGAGCGCAGTGCGGCCAGCAGGTCGAGCACCACCGGCGGTACCGGGTGGGCGTGGGTGTCGTGCCAGACGCCGCCCCGCTCGACACCGCCCGCCACGTGCACGTACGCGAGCGCCTCCAGCGGGATCGCGTCCAGCACGGCGGCCGGGTCCTCGCCCCGGTTGACCCGGTTGGTGTGCAGGTTGGCCACGTCGACGAGCAGCCGGACACCGGTCCGCTCGACCAGCTCCGTGAGGAACTGCCCCTCCGTCAGCTCCTCGTCCGGCCACGAGAACAGCGCCGCGATGTTCTCCAGCGCCAGCGGCACGGGCAGCGCGTCCTGCGCGATCCGTACGTTCTCGCAGAGCACGTCCAGCGCGTCGCGGGTCCGCGGCACCGGCAGCAGGTGCCCGGCCTCCAGCGCCGGCGAGGACGTCCGTACGAAGGCGATGTGCTCGGTGACCAGCGGCGCCCCCAGCGCCACCGCCCGCTCGGCCAGCGCCGCCAGCTTCTGCGGGTCCGGCCGGTCGGCGCCGCCGATGCCCAGCGAGACCCCGTGCGGCACGACGCGCGTGCCGCGCTCCCGCAGCCGCAGCAGGGCCTCGGGCAGGTGGCCCGGGCAGATGTTCTCGGCCACCACCTCGACCCAGTCCAGGCCGGGCAGCCGCTCGACCGCGTCCGCGATCTCCGGCCGCCAGCCGATGCCCACCCCCAGGTGTGCCATGGGCTTCATGTCCCCTCGCCCCCTCTCTCCGCACCGTGTGCCGATGTCATGGCCCCGGCGGAGCCCGGCCAACCGCGGGAGGGGACGTTCAGAGCAACATTTGAGGTTCCCGGCGGCCCCGGGAGTCCGTCAGGGCCGGGTCCGCAGGGCCGGGTGGTCGGCGACCACCGTCGCGCTCCCCGGCGCGATCTCGGTGAAGCCGGCGTCCCGGACCACCGGTAGCCCGCTCCCGCTCAGCTCCGCCCACCGCTCACGCGCGGCCGTCCGTACGGCCAGCCGGAAACCGTCGGCCTGCCACGCCGTCCGCTGCGCCTGCGTCAGCTCCCACCAGGCCAGCTGCGCCGCGTGCCCGGCCTGCGCCATCGCCTTGCCGGCGGACATGTCGAGCGCGGGATTGAGCCACAGCACGGGCAGACCCGGCTCGGTGACCGAGGGGACCGGCTCCGGGTCGTCCAGGTCGGTGCCCGACACCTGGAGCTTGGCCAGCTCCTTGGGCCAGCCGTCCAGCGGCACGGGCGGGAAGACCCGCACCTCGGCGCCGGCGCCGTGCACGGTGACCCCCGGCAGGGTCTGCGTCTTGCGCCACTCCGCGCCGCGCGCCCGCCGGACCACCTTGCGGATGCGGGCGTCCTGCCAGTCGCGGACCGCGCCGGCCCATTCGCCGTCGCCCTGCGCCCGCTCGTCGGTGAGCAGGATCAGGACCGCGCGGGCCGCCGTCTCCAGGGCGTCCGTCCGGGCGGGCGGCTCGGTCTTCTCGATCCGCACCACCAGCGGCAGGACGAACTGCGGGGCCTCGTCGCGCAGGGCGTGCTCCTGCCGGAACGGGCTGTCCGCGCCGACCGCGGGAACGTCGGAGGCGGGGTGCGTGTGCTGGCTGCTCATCCCGCCAAGGATGCCAGGGTCCGCCTTGAGGATGACGCCCCGGGGGCCCGCCCCGCGCGAAGATCGGAACCATGAAGAGTGATCTTTTCGCGTCCGAGAACCTGGCCCAGGCGGCCGTCGCCCCCGGCATGACCCTCCAGAACGCCAAGTCGGTGAAGTACGCCGTCAACGGCGAGATGCTGGCCCGCCAGGGTTCGATGGTGGCCTTCCGCGGCAACCTCCAGTTCGAGCGCAAGGGCCAGGGCATCGGCGGCATGCTCAAGCGCGCCGTCACGGGCGAGGGCCTGGCGCTCATGTCCGTACGCGGCCAGGGCGAGGCCTGGTTCGCCCACCAGGCGGGCAACTGCTTCATCATCGACTTCGAGCCGGGCGACTCGCTGACCATCAACGGCCGCAACGTGCTCTGCTTCGACCCGAGCCTGTCCTACGAGATCAAGATGGTGAAGGGCGCCGGCATGACCGGCGGCGGCCTCTTCAACAGCGTCTTCACCGGCACCGGCAAGCTCGCCGTGGTCTGCGACGGCAACCCGATCATCATCCCGGTCACCGCGCAGGCCCCGGTCTTCGTCGACACGGACGCGGTCGTCGGCTGGAGCGCACAGCTGGAGACGGGCCTGCACCGCTCCCAGTCGGTCGGCTCGATGATCCGCGGCGGCTCCGGCGAGGCCGTCCAGCTGAAGCTGAGCGGCGAGGGCTTCGTCATCGTCCGCCCGAGCGAGGTCGTGGAGACGACGCCGGCGCACTGAACCGGCAGCCCGCTCACGGGACGTTCGCCGGTGAGGAGCCCCCCGCCACGACGAGGCGGGGGGCTCCCGTGCCGTCCGCCGGGACCGACCAGACGTCGCTCGCGCGGCCGTCGCGGCCCGGGAGGGCGTAGCCGAGGGTCGCGGAGTCCAGCCAGGCTGCCTGGTCGTCGACGCTCTGCAGCTCGGCCACGGGGTGTTCGCGCATCGTCGCCAGGTCGAGGACGTGGAGCCGCCAGGGGGAGCGGGGGTCGTCCGAGACCTTCTTCTTGAAGGCGACGCGGGTGTCGTCCGGGGACAGCGAGGGGCATTCGGCGTTCTCGCGCAGCGCCTTCGCCGACCAGGCGCGCAGGTCGCCCTCGACGAGGTGGGTGCGGCCCCCGGTGGAGACGGTGGCGTAGAAGCGGTTGTCGTCGCGGGCGAAGGTCACGCCCCAGTAGTTGACGTCGGAGTCGTGGTGGCGGGCTCCGTCCAGGGTCAGCGGGATCTGTTCGATCGACTTGACCAGATAGCCGGTGCGCAGGTCCAGGATCGCGGTCCGGGTCGAGAACGCGGTGGTGGCGTAGGAGTCGCCGGTCGTGAAGGTCGTCCAGGACAGGACCTGCCCCGAGGCGGAGACGCGGGCCCGGTTGGGGATGCCCGGTACGGTCACCCGGCGGACCTCCCGCAAGTGCCGGTCGAGTACGAGGGCCTCGGTGCGGGCCGGGACGCCGGGCAGCTTGCGCAGGCACAGGGCGTGCTCCCCGGCGGTGTGGAAGCGGTCGCAGGAGGGACCGCCCGGCACGCGCGGCCCCTGCTCCCCGGACTGGCGGGCTACCCGTCCCGTGGCCGGGTCCTGGAAGTAGAGGCCCGGTTCTTCGAGGCTGAACGAGGCGTCGGCCGCGGCCGGCCCCGGCGGCCGTTCGCGGTGCCGCGCGTGCAGGACGTAGCCCAGGGAGCCGCCCGCGAGGAGCAGCACGGCGGTGAGGACGAGGGCGAGCCGCAGCGGCCGCGATCTGAGGTTCACGACGACTCCGTGGGGGATGCGGGGGCGGGTGTGCGGGCGGGCGCGGCCGGGGCGCTGAGGGCGGGCAGGACGCGCCGGGCGGCCGCGAGCGCCCCGGCCAGCGCGAGGACCGCCACCCCCAGCGCGGGCCGCGGGCCCCAGAGGGTCCACGCCGCCCCGAAGCCGGCCGCGCCGAGGAGGCGGGCCAGTGCCTGGCCGGTCTGCAGCAGCGCGAGGCCGCCCGCCCGGCCGTGCGCGGGCAGTACGGGCGCGGCCAGCGCCATCAGGACGCCGTCGGTGGCGGCGTAGAAGACCCCCAGCAGGGCCAGGACGCCCACGAGGCTCGGCCAGGAGACCGGCGCGAGCAGGACCGCGTACGCGCCGAGCAGGGCGAGGTGGCCGCACAGGAAGGCCGTGCGCCGCCCGGTGCGGTCGGCGATCCGGCCCAGGGGGACGGCGAGCAGCAGGTAGACGGCGGCGGCGCCGAGCGGCAGCAGCGTGAACAGGACGGGGGGCATGTCCAGGGCGCGCAGGAGCAGCAGGTAGACGAAGGCGTCGCCGATGGTGGTGGCGCCGAGCAGGGCCGCGGCGTACAGGACGCGGCGGAAGGCGGGGTCGCGCAGCGCCGCGAACGCCGGGCCGGGGGCGGGGGCGGGGGCGGGGGTGGCCGCGCGCCCGGGCGCACCCGGCGCCCCCCGGCCGGACACCACCCGCAGCACCACCCCCCCCACGCCCGCCCCGTCACGGCCCGCGCCCAACCCGGCGTAGGGGGCGGCCCG